>NZ_LZMC01000059.1 GCF_001668615.1 Mycobacterium sp. 1274761.0 | reverse complement strand
GCTCGGCTGTTTCACCGGCTTCGGTCAGGCGTCGCGGATGACGCAATTCAAGGACAAGTCGCAGAAGGAGGGCAGCGACGCCACCACCGTAGGCCTGTTCACCTACCCCGTGTTGATGGCCGCCGACGTATTGCTCTACGACACCGACGTCGTGCCCGTCGGGGAAGACCAGCGTCAGCACCTGGAGTTGGCACGCGACGTCGCGCAGCGCTTCAACTCGCGGTTTCCCGACACGTTCGTCATCCCCGAGCCGATGATCCCGAAGGCGACCGCCAAGATCTACGACCTGGCCGACCCCACGGCGAAGATGAGCAAGTCGGCGTCCACCGATGCCGGGCTGATCATGCTACTCGATGACCCGAAAGTCACCGCCAAGAAGATCCGGTCGGCGGTCACCGACAGCGAGCGCGAGATCCGCTATGACCCCGAGGCGAAACCCGGCGTGTCCAATCTGCTGACAATCCAGGCCGCGGTGACCGGCGCCGACATCGACAAGCTCGTCGACGGCTATGCCGGCCGCGGCTACGGCGACCTGAAGAAGGACACCGCCGACGCGGTGGTGGAATTCGTCACCCCGATCAAGACCAGGGTCGACGAGTTGCTCTCCGATACCACCGAGCTCGAGGGCGTCCTCGCCGCCGGCGCCACCCGCGCCAACGAGGTGTCTGCCAGGACATTGAAGCGGGTATATGAGCGGCTAGGGTTTCTACAGCAGTCGCCATAGCGTTCTCGGGAGGTCGGCATGGGCGAACCGGCCGAGCCTGGAATTCTTGACCGCTACCGCGCCCGGTACAAGTGGTTCGACCATGTGATGCGCGCCCAGTCGCGCTACCAGGACAGCAAAGGTGACTTCTACGCCGCAGGCATCACCTACTTCACGATCTTCGCGCTGTTCCCGATGCTGATGGTCGCCTTCGCGATCACCGGCTTCGTGCTGGCCAGCCAGCCGGAACTGCTGGCCGAGATCACCGACCGCATCAAGGCAAGTGTTTCTGGGGACCTCGGATCTCAGCTGGTGAAGTTGATGGATTCTGCGATCGAGTCGCGCACATCGGTCGGCGTCATCGGGTTGGCGACGGCGGCGTGGGCGGGCCTGGGGTGGATGGCCAACCTCCGCGAGGCGCTGAGCCAGATGTGGGGGCTGATGCGGCACGACTCCCGCGGCTTCATCCGTACCAAGATCTCCGACCTCATCGCGATCGTCGGCTTGTTCGGTGCGATCGTGCTCACGATAGCGCTGTCGGCGTTGAGTAGTTCGGGCCTGATGCGTGGAATCGTCAAATGGCTTGGTCTACAAGATTTTCCGGGGGTCAGCATCGGGCTGCGCATTGCCTCGCTCGTCATCTCACTGCTGATCTCGTGGCTGTTGTTCACGTGGATGATCGCGCGGTTGCCCCGGGAGTCGGTCAGCTTCCGCAGCGCCGCGCGGGCCGGGCTGATGGTCGCGGTGGCATTCGAGATCTTCAAACTGGTGGCATCGATCTACCTGAGGTCGGTGGTGACGGGCCCCGCCGGCGCCACGTTCGGTCCGGTGCTCGGCCTGATGGTGTTCGCCTACATCACCGCCAGGATGATCCTGTTCGCCACCGCATGGGCGGCCACGGCCAGGGAAAACCTGGAGGCCGCCCCCGTCGAGCCGCCCGCCGGAGCCGTGATCAACCCTCGCGTACAGGTACGCGAAGGAATCGGGCCCGTTGGGGCGCTGACCGCTGCGGCCGTGGGAGCCCTTGGCGCACTCGGCTTTTCACATCTGGCCCGGCGTCGTTGACGTGACTAATTCTGAGGCCTGCGGTTCAGCGAGCGCGCGGCCATGATGAGGCAGAACACGATCACCGCACCGACGAACGCAACACCGACCCGCACCGGCATTGCGTCGGCCGCGGGCAACGCGGGCGCGGCCTTCACCGTGGTGGGGTCTCCAGCTTTCTGCGGGGCGACCACCAGCGACGGATCCGGTTCGACGAGCGTGCCGACCTTTGTGCCGGGCGCGGTCGCAAAGCCGTAGTCCAGCAGGTGTGCCGCCTGCTCCCACGGGGCGATCGGCTGGCGAGTGCCGTGCAACAGCACCGCCACCAGCCTGCGGCCGTCCCGGTTGGCGGCGCCGACGAAGGTCTGGCCCGCGTCGTCGGTGTAACCGGTCTTGCCGCCCATCGCGCCGGGATAGTTGATGAGCAACTTGTTGTCGTTCTCGATCGGATATCCGGCGTCACCGCGACCCGGAAAATCGAACTCGCGCGTCGCGACGATCTCGGCGAATGTCGGGTTCTGCCAGGCGTATCGGTAGAACAGCCCGATGTCGTAGGCCGATGTGCTCATGCCCGGTCCGTCGAGGCCAGACGGTGTGGCCACCCGGGTGTCGCGGCCACCCAGCTTGGCCGCCAGGTCGTTGAGCTTCGTCAGCGTGGCGTCCATTCCGCCCAGCTGCATGGCCAGGGCGTGGGCGGCGTCGTTGCCGGAGTGCATGAGCAGCCCGTGCAGGATGTCGCCGACGGAGTAGTGGCCGCCTTCGCCGATACCGACCTTCGTGCCCTCGGCGGCCGCGTCGTCGGCGGTGCCGGCCACCACTTTGTGGACCGGCAGGTCGCGCAGCGCCTGGATGGCCACCAGCACCTTGATGATGCTCGCCGGGCGGTGCCTGCCGTGCGGATCCTTGGCGGCGATGACGTCGCCAGTGTCGAGGTCGGCGACCAGCCAGGCCTCTGCGGAGATGTCGCCCGGAACCGGCGGTGTGCCGGGCGCGGCGATGATGCCACAGCCAGCTAGGGCGTCGCCGCCGACCGGGTCGGACGGCACGGCCAGCGGTTGGGGCGGGTCACCGGCCGTCGGCACCTCCGACGAGTCGACCGCCGGCGGCGTGTTGACCCGATACGGGCAGGCATCGGGCGCGGCGTTGGGCTCGGCATTCGCCAGCGCCGGGCCTGCCGTCAGGAAAAGCGCCGCTACCAGGGCGCCAGCGCGCCGAGCCGCAGATGTGAACGTCGCCATCGTCCCCGCAGATTAGGCGATGGCCAAGGGGTTTTTCGGGAGCCACGCTGTGACTACTGTGCCTCAAGTTGCGTTTGTGACGCACAGTCAGGCCACCACTCGCCGAAATTCGACTTTTGCAGGGAAAGTTCGAGTAGAACTCTGCAAAAGTCGAATTTGGAGGGATTCGCTGGGTGCTCAGAGCATCCGGCTGGCTTCGCCCAGCACCCGGTGCAGGATGTCGTAGATCGCGTCGAACTCCTTCTGCCCGCTGATCAGCGGGGGAGCAAGTTGCACTACGGGATCGCCGCGGTCGTCGGCGCGGCAGTACAGGCCGGCCTCGAACAGCGCGGGGGTCAGGAAGCCGCGCAGCAGCCGCTCGGATTCCTCGTCGGTGAACGTCTCCTTGGTGGCCTTATCCTTGACCAGCTCGATGCCGTAGAAGAAGCCCTCGCCGCGTACATCGCCGACGATCGGAAGGTCGTACAGCTTCTCCAGCGTCGCGCGGAACGCGGGCGCGTTCTCCTTGACGTGGTCGTTGATGCCTTCGCGTTCGAAGATGTCGAGGTTGGCCAGCGCGACCGCCGAGGACACCGGGTGCCCGCCGAACGTATAGCCGTGCGCGAACGTCGTCTTGCCGTCGTTGAACGGCTCGAAAAGCGTGTCGCTGGCGATCATTGCGCCGATCGGCGAGTAGCCGGACGTCAGTCCTTTGGCACAGGTGATCATGTCGGGCACGTAGCCGAAGTCGTCACAGGCGAACATCGACCCGATGCGGCCGTACGCGCAGATCACCTCATCGGACACCAGCAGCACGTCGTAGGCATCGCAGATCTCGCGGACCCGCTCGAAATACCCTGGCGGCGGCGGGAAGCAGCCGCCGGCGTTCTGTACCGGTTCCAGGAACACCGCGGCGACGGTGTCGGGGCCCTCGAACTCGATGGCCTCGGCGATCCGGTCGGCGCAATACGCGCCGAACGCCTTGACGTCGGTGTGGTACGGCTCCGGCGCGCGGTAAAAGTTCGTGTTCGGCACGCGGAAGCCGCCGGGCGTCAGCGGCTCGAAGGGCGCCTTGAAGGTCGGCAGACCGGTGATGGCCAGCGCCCCCTGCGGGGTGCCGTGGTAGGCGATCGAACGCGAGACCACCTTGTGCTTGCCCGGCTTGCCGGTGAGTTTGAAGTAGTTCTTGGCCAGCTTCCACGCGGTCTCGACGGCCTCCCCGCCGCCGGTGGTGAAGAAGACGCGGTTCAAATCGCCCGGAGCGTAATTCGCTACGCGCTCGGACAATTCGATCGCCGGGGGCGTGGCATAAGACCACAACGGAAAGAACGACAGCGTCTCGGCCTGTTTGGCAGCGGCCTCCGCGAGCTCCTTGCGACCGTGGCCGACCTGCACGACGAACAGGCCGCTCAACCCGTCGATGTAACTCTTGCCCTTGTCATCCCAGATCGTCACACCCTCGCCGCGGGTGATGATCGGGGGCGCGATTCCGTTGCCGTGCCGTGCGAAGTGACCCCACAGATGCCGGTTCGCCTTGCTCGCTAGATCGCTTGAAACCTCCGGTGCTACACCGGTTGTCGTCATCGTGTGCCCCAATTATATTGTTGTTTAACCAATTTCAGATATACGAGTGTTTCGGTGGAGAGCACACCCGGCAGTGCGCGGATTTGGGTGTTGAGCAGATCCAGCAGATCGTCGTCGTCCTCACAGACCACTTCGATGATGACGTCGAAGGAACCAGCGGTCAGCACCACATACTCGACCGCATCGATGGCGGCCAGCTTGTCGGCCACCAGCGTCGTGTCGCCCGTGCAGCGGATCCCGATCATCGCCTGCCGGGCGAAGCCCAGCTGCATGGGATCGGTGACAGCGACGATCTGCATCACGCCCGCGTCGACCATGCGTTGGACCCGCTGCCGCACCGCGGCTTCGGAGAGTCCGACCGCCTTGCCGATCCCCGCATACGATCGACGACCGTCCTGTTGCAGCTTCTCGATGATCGCTTTGGACAGGTCGTCGAGTTGCACCGCCGCTCCGGGACGCGTTTGAACGCGCTGGAAGATGGGCTGGGCGGCGTCAGCACCCGGGTTGGCCATGCCTGTGATTGTGCACGGAATCCGTCGTTACAAGCAACCAAAGCTATGAAATCACGCGCAGAGCTATCCGGAGACGGCAGGAATGCGTAGCCCGTGTGCCAGAGTCAGTTAGCGTTGGGCCATGACTGCGACGGTATCGGCCTCCTCCGGCATCAGAGCCAGCAGCTGGATAAACGGCACGGCGGTGACCACCGGCGGCGCCGTTCATCAGGTCGTCAACCCGGCCAACGGCGACGTCGTCGCCGAACTGGCTCTGGCCACCCCGGCCGATGTCGACGCGGCCGTTGCGGCAGCGCGACGAGCTCAGCCCGGCTGGGGGAGCGCCACCCCGGTCGAGCGCGCGACGACGCTGGCCAAGCTCGCCGCGCTGATGGCCGAGCACGCCGACGAACTGATCACCGAGGAAGTGAGTCAAACCGGCAAGCCGGCGCGGCTGGCCCGCGAATTCGATGTGCCGGGCAGCATCGACAACGTCGAGTTCTTCGCGGGGGCAGCGCGTCACCTCGAGGGCAAGGCCACCGCCGAGTACTCCGGCGACCACACCTCCAGCATCCGGCGCGAAGCCGTCGGTGTCGTCGCCACCATCACGCCGTGGAACTATCCGTTGCAGATGGCGGTGTGGAAGGTGCTTCCGGCATTGGCCGCCGGATGCAGCGTCGTCATCAAACCCGCCGAGCTGACACCGTTGACCACGCTGACGTTGGCGCGGCTGGCCACCGCGGCGGGCCTGCCCGACGGCGTGTTCAACGTCGTGACCGGAGCGGGCGGTGACGTCGGCACGGCGCTGGCCGGTCACCCCGACGTCGACGTCGTCACCTTCACCGGGTCGACGCCAGTGGGCCGAAAGGTGATGGCCGCCGCTGCGATACACGGGCATCGCACACAACTCGAGCTCGGCGGCAAGGCGCCGTTCGTGGTGTTCGACGACGCCGACCTCGACGCCGCGATCCAGGGCGCGGTCGCCGGCGCGCTGATCAACACCGGACAGGATTGCACCGCCGCCACCAGGGCGATCGTCGCGCGCGAGCTGTACGACGACTTCGTCGCCGGCGTCGCCGAAGTGATGAGCGAGATCGTTGTCGGCGATCCGAACGACGAGGACACCGATCTGGGGCCGTTGATCTCAATGGCGCACCGTGCCAAGGTCTCCGGCATGGTGGAGCGGGCGCCCGGTCAGGGCGGCCGCATCGTCACCGGTGGCAGTGCGCCCGATCGGCCCGGTTCGTTCTACCGGCCGACGGTGATCGCCGACGTCGCCGAGGACTCCGAGGTGTACCGCGACGAGATCTTCGGGCCGGTGCTGACCGTGCGGTCGTTCACCGACGACGACGACGCGCTGCGCCAGGCCAACGACACGGCTTACGGGCTTGCGGCATCGGCGTGGACCCGTGACGTCTACCGAGCACAGCGCGCGTCGCGCGAGATCCGGTCAGGATGCGTGTGGATCAACGACCACATCCCGATCATCAGCGAGATGCCGCACGGCGGTGTCGGCGCGTCGGGGTTCGGCAAGGACATGTCGGACTACTCGTTCGAGGAGTACCTCACGATCAAGCACGTGATGAGCGACATCACCGGTGTCGCCGAGAAGGACTGGCACCGCATCATCTTCAGCAAGCGGTAGGCCATTGACGGTCCGCGCGCCGAGCATCCCGACGCGCCGGCGTGAGTGAGTTAGGTCACAAAGCGAAATGGGTATTCCGGCCGGATCGTCAAGATCAACAGGAGCGCCCATGACCGCCGAGCCGGGATTGAAGAAGTCTCTGAGTCAGCGTCAGCTGAGGATGATCGCGATCGGCGGGGTCATCGGCGCAGGCTTGTTCGTCGGCTCAGGAGTCGTGATGGGCGACACCGGGCCCGGCGCCTTCATCACCTACGCGCTGTCCGGTCTGCTGATCATCATGGTGATGCGGATGCTCGCCGAGATGGCGGTCGCCGACCCGTCGACGGGCTCGTTCGCCGACTACGCGCGCGACGCCCTCGGCCATTGGGCCGGCTTCTCCGTCGGCTGGCTTTACTGGTACTTCTGGGTGATCGTCGTCGGCTTCGAGGCGATCGCGGGCGCGAAGATCGTCCAGTACTGGCTCGGCATCCCATTGTGGTTGTGCGCCTTGATCTTTATGGTCCTGATGACCGCAACGAACCTGTTCTCGGTCAAGTCCTACGGTGAATTCGAGTTCTGGTTCGCCGGCATCAAGGTGGCGGCAATCTTGGCGTTCATCGCGATCGGCGCCTGCTTCGTGCTTGGCCTGTGGCCCGACAAGCCAACTGACTTCTCCAACCTGTGGACCCACGGCGGGTTCATGCCGATGGGAGCCGGCGTTATCACCGTCGGCATCGTCACGGTCATCTTCTCGATGGTCGGTCCTGAGATCGCAACGATCGCGGCCGCCGAGTCGTCGGATCCCGAGAGGGCGGTCGCGAAGGCCGCCACGTCGGTGATCTGGCGGATCCTGATCTTCTACGTCCTGTCAGTGTTCCTGCTCGTCACGATCGTGCCGTGGGATAGCGAAGACCTGGCCGCATCGCCGTTCGTCGCTGCATTCACGAAGATGGGAATTCCCTACGCCGACGACATTATGAACGCCGTCGTGCTGACGGCGGTGCTCAGCTGCCTGAACTCAGGGATGTACACGGCGTCGCGGATGTTGTTCGTGCTGGCGGCGCGCAACGAGGCGCCCGAACTGCTGGTGCGACTGTCGCGTCGCGGCGTGCCCGTCAACGCCATCCTGTTCTCGTCGATCGTCGGGTTCGCCTGCGTCATCGCCGCCGCGTTCGCGGAGAAAACCATCTTTGCGTTCCTGCTCAACTCGAGCGGTGCGATCATCCTGTTCGTCTACATCCTGATCGCCATCTCGCAAATCACCTTGCGCCGCCGCAATTCCGGCGCCGACTACCGGCTGAAGATGTGGTTCTTCCCGGTGCTGTCGGTCCTCACCACGCTCGCGATGCTGGCGATCCTGGTGCAGATGTTTTTCGATGACGAGCTCCGTTCCCAGCTGCTGCTCAGCCTGTTGTCGTGGGCCGTTGTGTTGGTGGTGTTCTTCCTCAACCTACTGTTCAACGCGCGCCACCAGGTCGACGCCGGCACCGCGGAGACGAAAGCCCGCACGATGCTCAGCTGATGCGAATCAGTTTCTTGTTGACGAATTCGTCGATGCCGTAGCGGCCGAGCTCCCGGCCGAAGCCCGACCGCTTCACGCCACCGA
>NZ_LZMC01000058.1 GCF_001668615.1 Mycobacterium sp. 1274761.0 | reverse complement strand
TGTCGGCGGCGATGGCGGGCGGAGCGGTCGGGGAGGCTGCGCATATATTGCGCGGGCACATTGTCGACATTGCCGCGGACCTGCTGGAGGCCTCCGTGGAAGACATCGTCATCGAAGACGGTGACATCCACGTCACGGGCGTCCCCACGATGTCGCGCAGCTTCCGCGAGGTCGCTGCGGAGGCGATGCGGCGCGGCGTGGTCGGCAACACCGACCGGTTGGGCCCCGGCGAGGCCATCCGAGTTGCCCGGGATTGGAACGGCGGCGAAGGCGGATGGGCGCAATCCACCCACGTGTGCTGGGTCGAAGTCGATCTCGAGACCGGCCAGGTGAGGATTCCTCGATATGCGGTCGTGGAGGATTGCGGGGAGATGATCAACCCGGCCATCGTCGAAGGCCAGATCCGCGGCGGCGTAGCCCAGGGTGTCGGCGCCGTGTTCTACGAGAAGACCACCTACGGGGAGGACGGGCAGCCGCGGTCGGGGACGTTCATGGACTACCTGATCCCGACCGCGATGGAGATCCCCGAGATCGAGATCCACCACGTCGAGACGCCGGCGGACATCGCCCACAACTATCGAGGCGTGGGCGAAGGGGGCATGATCGGCGCACCGGCGGCGATAACCAACGCGGTGGAGGACGCCCTCGCCGACCTCGGGGTGCGTATCACCGAACAGCACCTGCCGCCGACCAGGATCCTCGAGCTCGCAGGTGTCATCCCTGAACACGCTGACCGATAGACAGCGAGGTCATTCCGAAATCACCTTGACCAGATCGTCCAATGCGTTCAGGTTGTGACCCTCGATGAAGTTGTCGATGTACGGCAACGCTGCCGCCATACCGCGGGCCAAGGGGGCGTAACCGGGTGACGCTTTGAGTGGGTTGACCCACACCACCTTGTGAGCCACGCGTGACAGCCGCGCCATTTGTTCGGCGACTGCGGTCGGGTCGCCCCGCTCCCAGCCATCAGAGAGGATGACTACCACGGCGCCACGAGACATGCCCCGCATCCCCCACTCATCGTTGTATTCGCGCAGAGTGTCCCCGAGTCGAGTACCACCAGACCAGTCAGAGACCGAGGCGCTGGCGCGACGCAGCGCTTGATCGGGGTCGCGCGACAACAATTCCCGGGTCAGCCGCGTCAGACGTGTTCCCATGGTGAAGGCTTCCACAGCGCGACGACTGACGACCGCAGCGTGCATGAACCGCAGTAGCGCGCGGGAGTAGAGGTCCATCGAGCCGCTGACATCACAAAGCAGTACAAGCCTGCGGGGTTGCAATGTCGGCGCGTACCAGGCTCGGCGGATGGGTTCTCCCCCGGTGCGCAACGCACGCCGCACGGTCGCGCGGATGTCGGGCTGCGTACGGCGCCGCAACTTGGCGGGCCGCCGCCGCCTGCTTCGACGCATCGCGGCGGTCGCACGAAGATCGGCCATCAACCGCTGCGCATCGGAGAAGTCTGCCGGGGAGTATTCGCTGAAGTCCTTGCGGCGCAATACCTCTACCGAGCTGTACCGCACGACGGTTACGGGTACGCGACTCCGGTGTTCGCGGTCGTCTTCGGCCCCCGCTTGGTCGTCGACGGCTTCCCCGTCTGCGGCAGTCACGGCGATTTGAGCATCCCGCGGCTGGTCGAGCCAGACCGAACGGAATACACGATCGTAGGTCTCGATGTCCTCCGGCCGCTTGACCAAAGCGGAGCGCCCGGCCCAATAGAGACTGTCGCGTTCAGCCGGGTCGAGCTCGCTCAGCGCCGACACGAAGAGAGCCACCGACCCTGTGGGGACGGCCATCCCCTCGGCGCGGAGGCGGCGTGCGAAGATCACCGCAAGTCGGTCCACGTCCTCATACATCGTCGTCGGCGATCCGCACCAAGGTGTCGAGCCCCGAAGCCCTTGCCTTTTCGATGTCTTCGCGATACTTCAACACCCAGCCGAGGGTGTGTTCGATGTCCGAGGGGGCCAATTCCGGTTCGCCGAGCTCAACCAGTGCTCGAGCCCAGTCGATCGTTTCGGCCACTCCCGGGGGCTTATACAGGTCGAGTTTCCGTAACGCCTCGACAGCCTCGGCGACCCGCCGTGCCAGCCGTTCGCTTGCCTCGGGCACGCGCAGCCGCACAATGGCAACTTCTCTGTCGATGTCGGGATGGTCGACCCAGTGATAGAGGCAGCGCCGTTTGAGGGCGTCATGCAGGTCGCGGGTGCGGTTGGAGGTGAGGATCACAAGTGGTGGCACTTCGGCCGTTATCGTTTTGAGCTCCGGTACCGTCACCGCGAAATCCGACAAGATCTCGAGAAGGAACGCCTCGAATTCGTCATCCGCACGGTCGATTTCGTCGATGAGCAAGACCGGTGCAGGGCCATCGCTTTTGTCGAGGGCTTGTAGGAGTGGTCGGCGAACGAGAAATCGTTCGGAGAAGAGTTCGTCTTCAGCAGCCGCTATCGCCTCCGCGCCGCGGGCTTCCGCAACTTTCAGGTGCAGCAGCTGTCGAGCGTAATCCCACTCGTATACCGACTGCGAAACGTCGATGCCTTCGTAGCACTGCAGGCGCAGCAGTTTGGCGTCAAACAGGCGCGCCAACGTCTTGGCAACCTCAGTCTTGCCCGCACCGGCTTCACCCTCAAGGAGCAACGGGCGCCGTAACCGCACCGCGAGGTGAATGGCGGTGGCCAGCCCCTCGTCGGCTAGATAGCCGAAGCGGGCGAGGTCCGCTTCAAGCTGGCGTACCGCGTCGGTCGTCACCGTTGGCCCTCCTGACAGTGCCGCGAACGAGCCGTGGTGCGCGACGGCATACCTCGCGCGTTCGCGCACATAACTCCTGACTCTACGAATCGACGGGGCCTATCGCGCTGTCTCAGCGAAAACATCGATACGCAGCCGCAGGCGCCTCGAATCGATCGCAGAAGGACGAGGTCAAGCTGGTAAACGCAAGTCAGAACGCATAGCTGTCGCATGCCGCATGCACTGGCTTGCACGGATGCCGTCGACGCCCATCCCCGTGGTCTTGGCCATGCTTGCCCTGCGGCGCGGGCTCAAGCAGCTCGCCGACCTGCTGGTGCCGCCGCAAATCGCGATGCTGGATCTCGGCCAAGGCGCGCAGAGCTGCGGCCCTTCTGTTGTGGAGCTGCTGGGAATCGAATTAGGTACAGATCTTCGCCCTAGCTGCGAAAACACTGAATATGAATTGCGCAAGATCACGCCAAAGTACGCGAAAGCAGTTGCGGAAACGCGAAAGGTGTTGACGTCGTCAACAACCTGTTACGTCATATGTCGCGTGGAGTCCCGCGCTCACCCGCGGTTCCGTGGCTGATATCCGCGGTAGGTCGAGGGATTGGCCGGCCCCGGCGATAGATCGTGTTCGCGACTGCGTCGAGGGCACGAGGGCGAATCGGATTGGCGCGCGCGTTATCGGGTTAACCCTGTAACCGTGAGGCGGCTTTCCAGCGTCGACTCGGCGTTCTGGTTCGCGGAGACGCATCAGTGTCCACCAAACGGCGGCGGACTTTTGATCTGTGACCCGTCCGAGGCACCAGGTTTTTGCTTTGCTGCGATCAGAGATCTTCTCGCCGCCCGCATCCAAGAGTTGCCGCTGCTTCGCTACCGGGTGGCCGGCGCGTCGCTGGGCCTCGACAGGCCTTGGTTTGTCGAGGATCCGAGAGTCGACGTCGATTTTCACGTCCGACGCCTCGCTGTGCCCGCGCCCGGGGGACGTCGCGAACTCGACGAGCTGGTCGGCCGTCTGATGTCCTACCCGTTGGATCGCGACAGACCGCTGTGGGAAGTGTGGGTCATCGAGGGCATCGAGCAAGGGCGTGTCGCAGCCTTGACGAAGGTTCACCACGCCCTCGTCGACGGTGTGTCGGGCACCGGCTTGTTCGAGGCCATGTTAGACGTAACCCCGGAACCGCGACCGCCTGCTGGCGAGGTCGGTCAATCGTCTGCCCAGTCCGGCGTTCCGGGAATTGCCCAGCGCGCGCTCGCCGCGATTCTGAACATCGCAATCATGACCCCCTACCGGGTGTTGCGGCTTGCTAGGCAAACGCTGTCTCAGCTGTTGGCCGTGCGCGGGCTGGCTCACAAACCGCCCCGTCATTTCAGCGCACCTACTACGCGCTTCAATGCCCCGCTTTCGCCGCAGCGGCGAGTCAGCAGCACCAGAGTGCCGCTGGATCGCGTGAAAACGGTCCAACGCACATACGGTGTCAAGCTCAACGACGTGATAATTGCCTTGGTTTCAGGCGCGCTGCGCAGTTACTTGACCGCTCGCGGCGAGCTTCCCGAGCGGCCACTTGTCGCACAGATTCCGATTTCGACCGCCACCGAAAACACGCAAGAGAGCAACCAGGTGACGACTACGACCGTCGGGCTGGCTAATGACGTGGCCGACCCCGCCGAGCGGATGAGGACAATCCATGCCAACACTCAAGGCGCGAAGGGAATGGCGAAGGTTCTGGCCGCACACCGGATCATGGGACTAACCGAGACGGTCCCGCCCGGCTTGATCGCTTTGGCCGTCCGGGCATACACCGCTAGCCACCTTGGTGGTCACCTTGCCCCCTTCAACATCGTGATTTCGAACATCCCTGGGCCGGAGTTTCCCCTCTATCTGGCGGGTGCGATCGTCGAGCAGCAGATACCCATTGGCCCGCTGATGATGGACGTCGGATTGAACATCACGTGTTTCAGCTACCAAGGGTGGGCCGAACTCGGCTTCGTCACCACTCCGGAGATCGCGAACGATATCGACGAACTAGCCAACGCCATTGAGCCAGCCCTGCAGGAGTTGGAAGAAGCTGCCGGTCTGATGGTGTCCGCTTGATCAAAGTTTGGTCGGCCGGACGACGAGTCGTTGCGGCACTGGCGACCACTGGACAGGCTCCCTGCCGTCAGCCGATGCTAGATAGATGGGGGAACCGGAGTCACCGGATCGCGCCTCCGCTGCCGCTGCCACGGGGGCTTCGGGTCACTCCGCGCTTCGGTTGGAACAGGTGGGATGCACCTACGGCTCCGGGCCTACAGCCATCGAGGCGCTCCGGGATGTCGACCTCGAGATCTGGCCTGGCGAGTTCGTAGTTTTGCTGGGTCCGTCTGGCTCGGGCAAGACCACGTTGCTCAACCTCGCCGGTGGCATCGAAGAGCCCACCGCGGGACGAATTTGGGTTGCCGGTAGGGCGTTCGCTGCTTCGCGCAAACGTGACCGCACAGCGTACCGACGCGACCATGTCGGGTTTGTCTTCCAATTCTTCAACTTGGTGCCGACTCTTTCCGCGCTGGAGAATGTGGAGATCATCGCCGAAGTCACCGGCAAGGAATCGACAGCACGAAGCCGCGACGCACTCGACATGGTGGGCTTATCCGATGTCGCCGACCGCTTTCCAGGCCAGATGTCCGGCGGTCAACAGCAACGCGTGGCTATAGCCCGAGCCATCGTCAAAGAACCGACGCTGCTGTTGTGTGACGAGCCGACGGGCAGCCTTGATCTAGCAATGGGTCGCCAAGTCCTCACTGTGCTCAGGGACATCACTCGACGACGGCACACCGCCGCACTGCTCGTGACCCACAACTCGGCGATCGCCGCGATGGCCGATCGCGTCGTCTGGCTGCAGTCGGGCACCATCGCCCGGCAGGACCAGATCACTGCGCCGCTGGAAGCGCGGGACCTCGACTGGTGAGCATGGTCCTGTCCCACAAGCTGTGCCGCGACCTATGGCGGCAGCGCTGGCAATTCGTCGCCGCCGCTGTCGTCACCGCGATCGGTGTCGCTGTGTATGTTGCCGGAACAGACGCCTACGCCAACTTGAAACAGTCGATCGACAGTGCATACGCGAATCACCTTCTGCCGGACGTCGTCATCACGGGGCCTGGGGCGTTCGGTTTGCGCACTCACGCGAAACGACTTCCGGGCGAACCGGTTCTGGATTTTCGGCAACAGGGTGATGTGGGCATCCGCATCCACAGCCACACCGTTTACGGACGCGCTGTCAGCCTGCCCCCACAGGCGCAGCCGACGGTGTCCACGTTGGCGCTGCGTTCCGGCGAGCTCCCCAGACGTGGTGCGGTGCTGATGGAAGAGCACTTCAGCCGGCACTACCAGCTAGAGCCCGGGGATACCGTCGAATTGCGTGGACCACATGGCTGGCAGACCGTGTCTGTCTCGGGTTCCGCGACGTCGACCGAGTACCTCCGGCCGGCCCGCTCCGAGCAAGAAATCATGAGCAGCCCAGAGGATTTCGGTGTGGTGTTTGTGACCGCACCCGACTTCTTGCAGGTGGTGAATCAGCCCGCGGACCAACTTTTGCTGTACGCGCGTGATCGCGACGCGGCTCCCCAGTTGCTAGACGCCGCAGAGGAATTGGCGCACGCGCGCGGACTGGCGGTCATGTCGCGCGACGAACAACCGTCGTATCGCAGGTTGCACGACGACGTCGACTCGGTTGGCACCTTCGCCAAGTTGCTCCCGTGGGTCTTCCTGGCGGCTGCGATGGTCGGAACCTACGCGCTGCTATCGCGATTGGTCGTCGCACAACGAGCCGTCGTTGGAACGCTCTTGGCGAATGGTCTTTCCGGGCCCAAAGTACGTGCCCACTATGTGGGTTACGGTGTCGCGGTCGGTTTACTCGGCGCGACAGCGGGTTTGATCGGCGGCTACTTCCTGGGCGGATGGTTCACCATCCAGTATGTAACGGCACTGGGTATGCAGCCGGGAGTGACGTCGCTGCACCCGACGAGCCTCGTAACAGGAGCTGCGGCTGGTATGTCGGCAGCCGCGCTGGCGGCGTGGGCTCCGGCACATGCCGCATCGCGGATCAGCCCAGCGGAGGCGATGCGAATATCTCCGCCCGCGGCGAAGGGTGGCTTGAGTGTTCTGGAAGCGCTGCTGCCGCCGCTTCGCCAACTGCCGGCCCGATGGCGCATGGTGTTGCGAAGCGTGACCCGCAACCGCAGGCGCACGGCCTTGACCGTGACAGGTGTCGTCATCTCGGTCTGCCTCCTGATGGTCTTCGCCGGCTTGCGCGACACCATCAACCGCTTCTTCGACCGCCAATACGGTGGCATCGAACTCCAAGACGCCCAAGTCATTACGACTGCGGGCTCGGCTGACCAAGTCGCCACCATGCTGCGTGCTGATCGGCGTATAACCGACGCAGAATTGTTCACACGCACAGACATCACCGTCGAGGCCGGCAATAACCGGGCCGAAACTCTGCTGATCGCCCTACCGCTGTCAACCCACATGCACCGATTCATCAGTCAGGGATCGACACGGAATCTCCCCAGTGAGGGCGTTTTGATGGGTCAAGGGTTGGCGAAGAAGCTCGGGGTGACCGTTGGCGACCGGGTCGGAATTACTTACTCTCATAGCAACATTCGCACCGAGCAACCGGTCGCCGGCTTCGTAGACGAACCGACGAGCCCGGTGGTGTACATCGCCGCGGCGGCCGCGCGGGCGGCACCATCCGGAGTCATGGTGAAGCTGGCGCCCGGGACGCCGCCTGACCAGATGAGCCAGACCGTGACCGCGCTACCCGGTGTGGCCGCCTATGTGTCCACAGCCGCGGTCAAAAAAACAGTTCGGGACGCGTTTTCCCTCTATAACGCCATGGTGGCGCTGCTGCAGGTTTTCGCCGCAGTGATGGCTGCGGCCCTGCTCTACAACACGATGTCGGCCAACGTCAGGGAGCGCACCGTAGAACTCGGCACACTGCAGGCAGCCGGAATAGGCAGCGGTCTGCTCGGTCGGTGGCTCGCCGTGGAAAACATGCTGCTGGTTGCGGTCGGCCTGCCGCTAGGGCTGCTTGCCGGAAGACTGCTGGCCGACGGGATTTTGGCTACCTATCAGACCGAGTACCGATGGCACATTGACATGGACACCGAAACTCCGTTCATCGTCGCCGCGGCGATTCTTGGCACCGCATTCCTCGCGCAGATTCCGGCCTTCCGGATCATCGGACGGATAGATGTGGCTAAGGTGGTGCGTGAGCGCTCGCTCTGAATCCGCTACTCAAAGCGGGTCAGTGCTCAAATAGCCCCTGACCTGCCTCTTCTCTTGTGGAGCTGCCGGGAATCGAACCCGGGTCCTACGGCATTCCCTCAAGGCTTCTCCGTGCGCAGTCCGCTTTGTCTCTACTCGGATCTCCTGATCACGCGAACAAGTCAGGATGACGATCCCAGCCGCTGTTTGGTGTCCCGTTAGGTCCCGCGACCGGACCTAGCGGTTTATCCCTCTAGCTGATGCCAGACACCGGGTCGAGGGCGTTCCCGGGCTGACAGACTTGCTGTCGCTTAGGCAGCGAGAGCGAAGTCGCGCTGAGTGTTCTCGGCGCTTAATTGGTTGCAACGACGCTTACGGTGGTCTCTTGCCTGCACCGGCACGCTTCCCTTGATTCGATGCGCGAAGTCGAAACCGTTCAGCCCCTCGCACACCTGCCGACCTTCGGCAGGACAGTCCAGTTTACCGTCCGCTTGAACAATGGCCAGGCATTGAATAATCCCGGCTAGATCACATAGTTCAGGCGCTCGACGATCCGCTTGCCCACCGCCTCGTCGCCGTCGTAGGCGATCGCGCTGTGGTCGACGGGCACCCGGCCTCCGGCCAGACGGGTGAACAACAGCCCGTCCACCGTGATCGTCGTCGTGGGCTGCGCATCGCCGAAGTCGTCGACCACCTTCGCGCGTCCGTCGACGGCCACGTTGATCGTGCGCGCCAGCGGACCGGTCAGGGCGATTCGCACCCGCGACCCGTCGGGCGCACCGCCCAACTTGCCGACGACAAAGCCCATGCTCGCGGCCATCTCGTCGAGCGCCAGCTTGGCATCGGCCCCCGCGAAGTCGCTGTCCGCGGCGGGCCTGTCGACTGCTTCGCGAACGTCATGCTCATGCATCCAGCAGTCGAAGGTCCTCACCCGCATGAATCGCCCGTAGGTATCCGGCCCCGCGGGAGTCGCGGTCACCTCGTTCCATTGCGCCTCCCCCATCGCCGACAATGCCTCGCGGCGCTGCTGCGTCGTGGTCCGGAAACGCTCCAGCAACTCCGCGTGCGACAGGTCCCGCATATTGCGCACCCACCGCTCGTTTAGGACGCCGATGTCGTTGCGCACATGCGGCAGCGTCGAGCAGTCGATGTCTGCCTCCGGCGTGCCCACGCCCTGCAGCATCGATTCGGTGCCGATCACATGTGCGACGACGTCGTGCACGGTCCAGCCCGGCAGCGACGTCGTCCTCTCCCACTCGCCGTCTGGAAGGTCTGCAACCACGCGGTCGATCGCGTCCCATGTCGCGAAGAGTCCACTCAGGACCTGGGACTTGTCCAACAGGGTGACGGGACGGGCGGGCCTGTTCACGGCCCGACGCTACGCTTACAGTCCCGCGAGCGAGCCCGAACTGCTGCTAATCGTCGGCGTGTTCATGAGCAGCCACGCCCGCTCGCGGAAGAGTCCCGCCAGGGCGAACGAAGTCGGTGATCGGCGCGGCCCGGCCGAACAGGTGGCCCTGAGCCAGTCGGCACCCCGCGGCGAAGACGGTTTCGGCCTGGGCCGTCGACTCGATTCCCTCAGCGATCACGCCCATACCAAGCTCGGTGCACAGCCGGATCACGGAGCGGTACAAGGTCATGATCCGGTTCGGCTCGGGCCCTACGGCCAGTCCGCGGTCGAGCTTGATGATCTGGACCGGCAACGCATGCAGATAGGTCAGCGAGCTGTAGCCGGCGCCGAAATCATCGAGGGCGACCCTGACGCCCATTGCGTTGAACCGTCTGATCTGCGCGGCCGCGTCGGGTAGGTCGACGATCGGCACCGTCTCGGTGATCTCGAGGACCAGTTGGTCGGGAGTGAGCCCGCACCCGTTCAACGTCTGAAGCACCCGACGCTCGAACTCGAGACTGCCCAGCCGGGCCGCGCCGATATTCACGTGCACGGTCAGGTCGGCGCCGACCGAGGAGAGCTCGCTGCAGGCCATGTTCAGCACCATCGAGTCAAGCGCGGCGCCCAGACCGGCGGCCTCGGCCGCGGCGACGAACGCGTCGGGTTGGATATCTGCCCCGTTGGGGGCGGTCCACCGCGCCAGCGCCTCGACCGCGACGGGGGTGGCATCAGGCAACCGCACCACCGGCTGGTAGGCCAGGCTGAAGCCCTCGGGTACGCCGCCCTTCGCTTGCCGCAGCGCGGTCGGAAAGTCCGTCGACACACCGAGCGACGGGCGGTAGACCACGGCCGTGTCCTTGCCCACCCGCTTGCCCGCATACATCGAGACGTCGGCCTGTCTCAACAGGTCGTCGGACGAGGGCGCGGGTTCTCCGTTCGGACGGACCAGGCCCATACTGGCGCGGACGCGAATCGACGAGCCGTGCACCGCGAACGGGTCGCGAAGCGCCACCCGGATCCGGTCGGCGACGACCTCGGGCGGTTCCTGTTCCCCATCGATGAGGATCGCGAACTCGTCGCCGCCGATGCGCGCCAGCGTGTCCGCCTCGCCGATACAACGGGCGAGCCGCTCGCCGACCGCGCGCAGCAGATTGTCGCCGCCAGCATGGCCGAACCGGTCGTTGACCTCTTTGAAGTCGTCGAGGTCGACGAAGATCAACACGAACGGGCCCCTGCGGATGGCCTCGTCGAGCCGCTCGGCGAACAGAACCCGGTTGGGCAATCCGGTCAGGGCGTCGTGGTGCACCTGATGGGCAAGCCGACTCTGAGCTTCCATCAGGCGGTTCATCAGCTGCCGGTGTGAACGCACGGCAACCACCTGCCGGCTGGCAACGAGCACGACCATCAGCAAGGTCATCGTGACAGGCACCGCCGTCAACGGCTGACCGATCAGCACGTGGAAGGCGAGCAACACGGTGATACCCAGAAAACCAACGTATGGCAGCACCAACTGTGCCCAATCGATCAGCTCGCGGGCGCGTTTGGGGGGTTGGTGCGGATGCTCGGCCATGGCGAGCCCGAGCATCAGCGGTCCCATGACGAATCCGATCCCGCCCCACAGCCGGCCGTGCTCCACCCCGACGGTTTGCAGATAGGCCAGGATTCGATCAGACGAGGCCAGCATGATCACGCCGCCGGCGAGTAGGAGGAACGTAGCCCGGTACGGGCTCTCCGGCGGATACACCATCGCCACCAGCGCCGAGGCCACCACCACGACCAGCTCGATGATCGTGTACGCGACGACAACGGTCGAGCTCGACGCCCTTGGCAGAGATCCACCTTCCACGACGTTGAAGCCGCCTAGGAAGACCATAATCGAAAACGCGATCGTCGCCACCAACCCGTCGAGGACGGTGACGCCGCGGGAGTACCGGAGTCGAGCGTCCCTTCGCGCGATCGAGCCGACCCCCGCCCCCAGCAGCACGACGCTTGCCGCCGCTCCGAAGATCGGAGGCAGAAAGAACGCGGCGACGCTAACGGCCGGGGCTGCGCCGGTGCCCGTCACGCCGCGCGCCGTCCAGTATGAGGCGAACGCGATAAGCCATGCGGTCAAGCCGCCGACGACGAGCAATCGCCACAGACGTCCGCTACCGCTCGCGCGCGCGGCGACGACCAGGCCGCAAAGAATGGACCCGACGCACACCGTCAGCTGTAATGCCGCATCGATGCGCGTGGCTATGGTGTGCCCCCAAGGCGCCGACGCGTTGATGCAGAAGACCACGAGCACGCCGGCAAACAAACCGGAGCGCAACTGGCTGCCCGTCACCGACACCCGATTATTTCCCCCTCGCGGCTCGATGGCGGTTACTCACACGCCATGATGCCCTAGGAGCAAACTCCAAACCGGGTTATCCAGCAGCGATCATCGCCACCGACCCCAGCGCCAACACCATGCCGGCCGCCTGCCACCGGGTCACCCGCTCCCGAAGCACCACGATGGCGAGCACTACGGTCGCCGCGGGATAGAGCGACATGAGCACGCCGGCCAGGGACAGTAGCGCTGTATGAACGGCCACCAAGGTCGCGACGTTGGCGCCCACATCGAACATCCCAGCGAGAATCGACAGCCGCAGCGGCGCACCGGACGGTGGAACCAGGTTGGCGGTGAAGACCGCGACGATCAGCACCACCGCGCAGGCCGCCAGCCGCGCGAACACCAGGGGCCACAACTCCGCGTCCTGCGGCGCTTGCGCGATCAACGCGAATTGCAGCCCGAATGCCACTCCGGCGCCCAGGGTCAGCCAGGCGACCGTCGTGGTGAACCTGTGCGGCGTGGTGTCCTCGTCGGTCGCCTCGCGGCTGACCAACACCACCGCGACGAGCGCAAGCACGATGCCGACAGCGGCGATCGCACCCGGCCGCTCCGCCAACGCCAGGCCGACACCGACGGGGATCGCCGCCACCACGATGGCGGTCAGCGGCGACACCACCGAAATCGGTCCGGCGGCGAGAGCGGCGTAGAACCACCACACCCCAAAGGCCTGCGAGATGCCGCACAAGCCACCCCACAGGACCGCGCCGCGAGATACGTCACCGCCGACGATCACAGCCAGAATCACCAACAGCACCAAAGCGACGGGATACGACACCAGGACTACGCGCAGCGCGGCTACCCGCCGCGATGCGATTCCCCCGATGAAATCGCTGATGCCGTAACCCAGCGCGGAAGCCAGCGCGAAAACGATTCCTATCAGGACATACCCTTGGCGCGTCGGCCCATCTCGCGTGCCACCTCGCGCTGCGCGTCACGCTTGGCAATGTCCTGGCGCTTGTCGCGGGCCTGCTTACCGCGGGCCAACGCGAGTTCCACCTTGACTTTGCCGTCGGAGAAGTACAGCGACAGCGGGACCAACGTGAGGTTGCCGTCGCGGATCTTGCCCACCAGCGCGTCAATCTGCCTGCGGTGCAACAACAATTTGCGATTGCGGCGCGGCGCATGGTTGGTCCAGCTGCCGTGGTGATACTCGGGGATGTGCAGGTTGCGCAGCCAGATCTCGCCGTCGTCGACAGTGGCGAACGCATCGGCGAGCGACGCCTGGCCGTCGCGCAGGCTCTTCACCTCGGTGCCCATCAAGGCAACCCCCGCCTCGAAAATCTCGAGAATCGAGTAGTTGTGCCGCGCCTTGCGATTGGTCGCGACCACTCGATTGTTGCTTGACCTCGTCGGGTCGGCTTTCTTGGCCACGGCTATCGACGGACGTACAACCGCAGGGTGACGTAAGCGGTGACGCCCGCCATCACGACACCGACGAATATCAACGCCGGCGAAATGTAGAGGATGTCGGCGTAGTCCACTCGCGCAATGAGATTCGCCTCATAGAACTGGTTGAGCGCATTCTCCAGGAACCAGGCTCGCACGATGATCAAGCCGATAATCGAGATGACCACACCGATGAGTGCGGCCAAACACGCTTCCAACAAGAACGGCAGCTGTGTGTACCAGCGGGTGGCACCGACCAGCCGCATGATTCCCACCTCGGTGCGACGGGTATAGGCCGCCACCTGAACCATGTTGGCTATCAACAGGATCGCACCGATCGCCTGTACCAATGCGACGGCGAACGCCGCGTTCGACAAGCCGTCGAGCACCGCGAACAACCGGTCGATCAGCTCCTTCTGGTTCAGCACGTTCAGCACACCCGGCTGGCCGGCCATCGCGTCGTCGAAGTCCTTGTGCTGCTCGGGATTGTCCAACTTGACGACGAACGAGGCAGGAAACGCGTCCTTGCCCGCGACGTCCTTGTACTGCGGGAATTTCTTGATCGCATCGTCGTAGGCCTCGTCGCGGTTCAGGAAGCGGACGGAGCGCACGTCCTGACGATCTTCGATCTTCTGCCGCAACGCCTTACACGGATCCGCATCACACGTAGGGTCATTGGCCGACACGTCATTGGTCAAGAAGACCTGGCTCTCCACCCGATCGAGATAGATGGCCTTCGAGTTGTCGGCGAGGCGCACCACCAGCAGGCCGCCACCCAACAGGCCGATGGAGATGGCGGTGGTCAGGATCATCGCGACCGTCATCGTGACGTTGCGACGGAGGCCGGTCCAGACCTCGTTGAGCAGGAAGCCGAAGCGCACTAGCGATCCATTCCGTAGATGCCGCGCTGCTCGTCGCGAACGAGGCGGCCAAGGCTGAGCTCGACGACACGCTGCCGCATCGAGTCCACGATGTGGTGGTCATGGGTGGCCATCACCACCGTGGTGCCGGTGCGGTTGATGCGCTCGAGCAGATCCATGATGTCTTTACTGGTATCGGGGTCGAGGTTGCCCGTCGGCTCATCGGCCAGCAGCACAAGCGGGCGGTTGACGAACGCGCGGGCGATCGCCACTCGCTGCTGCTCGCCGCCGGACAACTCGGCGGGCAACCGGTTGGCCTTCCCCGACAAGCCGACCATCTCGAGGACGTCAGGCACCACCCGGTTGATCACGTCACGCCGCTTACCGATCACCTCCAGAGCGAAGGCGACGTTCTCGAAGACCGTCTTCTGCTGCAGCAGCCGGAAGTCCTGGAACACACATCCGATGACCTGCCGCAGGCTGGGGACGTGCCGGCCCGGCAACTTGTTGACGTGAAATTTGGACACGCGGATGTCGCCGGAGCTGGGATGCTCCTCGGCCAGCAGCAGCCGCATGAACGTCGACTTGCCCGACCCCGACGGGCCGATCAGGAAGACGAACTCACCCTTGTCGATCTTCACCGAGACGTTGTCCAGCGCCGGACGCGCCGAGGACTTGTACTGCTTGCTGACGTGGTCGAGGGTGATCATCACGGCACGCCAGTGTAGCGGCGAGAGGCCACTGGCCTATCTCGGCGCCTGCGGCGTGGCAGGCGCGATCCCGGGCACGGGCGTGGCCGTCGTCGGGGTCGGCGTCTGCGTCAACGTCTGCGGGCCGAGCGGCCCCAACGGGCCGTCCGGATCGACCACGGTCGTTGTGGGAGCCGGCGACGTCGGGCTGGTCATCGGGGGAGTCGTCTCCGACGGAGGCGTCGTCGTGGTTGTGGTCGTCGGCGGCGTGGTCGTGGTCGTGGTGTACTCCGGCTCTTTCGGTCGCCGGACGTTCGTGCGCGGCACCCACGTGTAGTTGGGGTCGGGCACGAACCCTGGCGGCACGACGGCGGGCGCGGGCGGCGGCGGGGGTGGTTCCGCCTGGAAGGTCTGCTGCACCCAGAACAGGGCGATGAACACGCCTACCAGCACGAGGGTGGAGACGCGGAACTGACCCAGCCTTGCCTTGAACCACGACCTCACTGCTTGTGTCCCGGTGCTTGCTGAGTTTCGTCGGCCTCGGCGGGCGCCTCCGCCGGGTGCGGCAGCGCGGCGACCATCGGCGCGCTTCCATCGGACGCCACGATGCCCGCCCGTCTCAGGGCGCGGATAACGAGCACGCGGATGCGGCGACCCACCTCATACTGCTTGCCCGGCAGTGTGCGGGCCACCATCCGTAGATTCACCGTGTCCAGCTCGATGCTCTCGACACCCATAAGTTGAGGCGCGTCGAGCAGGAGATCTTTCAGCGTCGGATCCTCTATCGCCTTCTCCGCCACGCCGTGCAGCACATCGTTGACCAGGTTGAGGTCGGCCGAGGTGGGCACCGGGATGTCGACGACGGCGCGCGCCCAGTCCTTGGACAGATTGTTCGTCTTGACGATCTGGCCGTTCGGGATGGTGAACATCTCACCCTCGGTTGAGCGCAGCTTGGTGACCCGCAACGTCACGTCCTCAACGGTGCCCTCGGCCGGCAGCGCGATGCCCGCCACTGTCAGGGACACCAAATCGCCGAAGCCGTACTGCTTTTCGGTGATGATGAAGAACCCCGACAGAAGGTCCTGCACCAGTCGCTGCGCGCCGAAGCCGAGCGCGGCGCCGAGCACTGCCGCGGGTGCCACCAACGACCCGATCGGTATGGCCAGCACATCGGTGACTTCGACTGCCACCAGGACGAATAGCAGCGCCACCGAGACCCAGGAGATGACCGAGGCCACGGCTTGGCGGTGCTTGGCGCTTTCAGACCGCACCAGCTGGTCGCTCGCGCGATACTCGGCGTCGATGCGGGTGACGATGCGGCGTGCGCCCCAGTTGATGAAGCGCGCGGCCAGCAGACCGCCGATCAACAGCAGCGCGATCCGTACGCCTCGATCGAGGATCCAGACGCCGAGGTTGCCGCGCCAAAAGCCTTGCCAGCTTTCGGCGAAATTCAGTGCAAGTACGGTGCTATTCGTCATTGTGTATTGCGCCAACGGATTCCGGCCTCAAGGAACCCGTCAATGTCTCCATCCAGTACCGCAGCGGGGTTGCCGACTTCGAAGTCGGTGCGTAGGTCCTTGACCATCTGGTACGGGTGCAGCACGTAGGAGCGCATCTGATTGCCCCACGAGCTGCCGCCATCGCCCTTCAACGCATCCAGCTCAGCACGTTCTTCTAAACGCTTGCGTTCCAATAGTTTTGCCTGAAGCACTCGCATCGCCGAGACCTTGTTTTGCAATTGCGATTTTTCGTTCTGGCAGGTGACCACGATACCGGTCGGAATATGCGTCAGTCGAACAGCCGAGTCGGTGGTGTTGACCGATTGGCCACCCGGTCCGCTGGAGCGGTACACGTCGACACGCACGTCGGTGTCGGGGATGTCGATATGGTCTGTGGTCTCGACCACAGGCAACACTTCCACTTCGGCGAAGGACGTCTGACGCCGGCTCTGGTTGTCGAACGGGCTGATGCGCACCAACCGGTGCGTGCCCTGCTCCACCGACAGCGTGCCGTAGGCAAACGGCGCGTGCACCGCGAACGTCGCGCTCTTGATGCCCGCCTCTTCCGCATACGACGTGTCGAACACCTCGACGGGGTAGTTGTGCTTCTCCGCCCAGCGGATGTACATCCGCATCAACATCTCGGCCCAGTCCGCCGCGTCGACACCGCCGGCGCCCGACCGGATGTTGACCAATGCCTCACGCTCGTCGTACTCCCCTGACAGCAGCGTCCGGACCTCCATCGCCTCGATGTCCTCACGCAGCTGCTTGAGCTCGGCGTCGGCTTCGGCGATGGCCTCGGATCCGCCTGCTCCCCCTTCCTCGGCGGCGAGCTCGTAGAGCACCGGCAGGTCGTCGAGGCGCTGCCTCAACTCCTCGACACGCCGCAGCTCGCCCTGGGTATGCGACAGCTCGCTGGTGACCTTCTGCGCACGCGCCTGGTCGTCCCACAGGTTCGGGTCCGAAGCCTCGCTTTCCAGCTTCTCGATGCGGCTGCGGAGCCCCTCGACATCGAGCACCCGCTCCACCGTCGTGAGGGTGGAGTCGAGGGCGGCGATATCGGCTTGACTGTCGGGATCCACGGAAGATCAGGTTACCGACACCGCAGTTTCCGCTGACCAGCGGCAGGACGCCAGGAGCGCGTTCTAGAGTCACATGGGGGAACACGCTCGGCGATACACGCGACAGCCCCTTGCATCGCCGGGCAGCGACAGTAAGGCGCACATATGCCTCAAAGGCGTCCGTACCACGTGGCAATCGTCGGCTCAGGCCCGTCGGGATACTTCGCCGCCGCATCGTTACTGAAGTTCGCGGACAATGCCGAGGACGCCGACGTCCGAGTCGACATGCTCGAGATGCTGCCGACCCCGTGGGGCCTGGTGCGCTCCGGCGTGGCGCCCGACCATCCGAAGATCAAGTCGATCAGCGCTCAGTTCGAGAAAACCGCGCTGGATCCCCGATTCCGGTTCTTCGGCAACATCGTCGTCGGCGACCACGTGCAGGCCGCCGAGCTGGCCGAGCGCTACGACGCAGTGATCTACGCCGTAGGCGCGCAGTCCGACAGGTCGCTGGGCATTCCCGGCGAGGATCTGCCTGGCAGCGTCGCCGCCGTCGACTTCGTCGGCTGGTACAACGCCCACCCGCACTTCGAAGAAATGGCGCCCGACCTGTCCACCGGCCGCGCCGTCGTCGTCGGCAACGGCAACGTCGCGCTGGACGTGGCCCGCATCCTGGTCACCGATCCCGACGTGCTCGCCACCACCGACATCGCGGACCACGCGCTGAAAGTGCTGCATGACCGCGGCGTCGAAGAGGTGCTCATCATCGGCAGGCGTGGTCCGCTGCAGGCCCCATTCACCACGCTGGAGCTTCGCGAGCTCGGGCACCTCGAGGGCCTCGGCGATGTGGACGTGGTGGTCGATCCGGCCGACTTCGCCGACATCACCGATGAAGATTTGGAGGCGGCGAGCAAGACCGTCCGCAACAACATGAAGGTGTTGCGCGGGTACGCCGAGACGACACCCAAGGGCGCCAAGCGGCGCATCGTGTTCCGGTTCCGCACGTCTCCGATCGAGATCAAGGGCGACGGCCGCGTGGAGTCGATTGTGCTGGGCCGCAACGAACTCGTCGTCGAAGACTCCGGTCGCGTCTCGGCCAAGGACACCGGCGAACGCGAGGAGATCCCGGCGCAGCTCGTTGTCCGCGCCGTCGGCTACCGCGGGGTGCCGACGCCGGGGTTGCCCTTCGATGAGAAGAGCGGCACCATCCCCCACAGCGCCGGCCGCATCGAAGGCAGCCGCAACGAATACGTGGTGGGCTGGATCAAGCGCGGACCGACGGGCGTGATCGGCAGCAACAAGAGCGACTCTCAGGAAACGGTCGACACGCTCATCGGCGACCTCGACGGTGCGCAGCTGGCTGACTTCGATGAGGACCACGCAGAGAAGCTCGCCGAATGGCTGGTCGAGCGGCAGCCCAAGGTCGTCACCGACGACCACTGGAAGCTCATCGACGAACACGAGCGCTCGGCAGGCGGTACCGGGGGCAGGCCGCGGGTAAAGCTGACCAGCGTCGCCGAACTGTTGCGCATCGCGCACGGCTGACGACGAAACCGGCGAGGCACGAGCCGGTGAGGAGTCAGCCCAAACGCGCACGGCTGACGACGAACCGGCGAGGAACGAGCCGGTGAGGAGTCAGCCCAAACAGCACGGCTGACGACGAAACCGGCGGCCGGCGCATCTTGTCGGTGCCTCGAACTAGCGTTCGAAGTATGAGTTCGGTGGTCGTGGAGAAGCGGATTGCGGCAATGGACGCCGAGGTCGATGCGCTGCTGGACGAGCCTTTGGACGGGTTGTCGACCGCCGAACGGACAGCGGTTACCTATCAATGGGAGACGTTGGCGCGACGGATGGATGCGGTCCGCAACCGGCTGGTCGCCGCGCTGGCACAGGTGCCGACTGAAGAGCTGGGCGAGACGTCGCTGGCGCGCGCGTTGGCGACCTCGCTGCGGATCTCCAAACCAGAAGCCAATCGCCGCGTCCACGAAGCCGAGGAACTTGGGCCACGGGCCACGATCACCGGCCAGCCGCTTGAACCGGTTCTGACGAATACCGCCGAGGCGCAGCGCCGTGGACTGATCGGCGGTGAGCATGTACGGATCATCCGCCGGTTTTTCGATCAGCTTCCCGGATTCGTCGACCACAACACACGTGAAGCTGCCGAGGCGCATCTCGCCCAACTGGCAGTAGGGCTCAAGCCCGGGGAATTGCGTGCGGCGGCCGACCGGCTGGCTGTGTTGCTCGATCAAGACGGCGAACTCAGCGACGAAGACCGTGGGCGGCGGCGCTACCTGATCGTGGGCAGACAGCAATCCGACGGAATGACCGAGGTTCGCGGCCGCCTCGACCCCGAAACCCGCGCGTTGTGGGATGCGGTGGCCGCGGCGTGGGCCGCACCCGGCATGTGCAACCCCGACGACCCGACGTCCCCCGTCGACGGGGAAGCGTCCGGTGAACATCAGACTGCGGATCTGCGCTCCACCGGGCAACGTAACCATGACGCCCTCAAAGCCGTGCTGCGCGCAATGCTCGCGTCCGGACAACTGGCCAGCCACAAAGGTCTGCCAGTCACCATGGTCATTTCCACCACGCTGGCGGAACTGGAGTCCGGCAGCGGGCACGCAGTGACTGGCGGTGGCTCCCTCCTACCGATGCGGGACGTGATTCGGCAAGCGTCGGCGGCACATCGCTACCTCGCAGTGTTCGACAACCACACCGAGGAACCGCTCTATCTGGGTCGCGCCAAACGCCTGGCCACCAAGGCCCAACGCCTGGTGCTCTACGCCCGCGACCGCGGCTGCACCCGGCCCGGCTGCACTGCCCCGGCCTACCACTGCGAAGCCCACCACACCAACGGCTGGGCCAACGGCGCCCCCACCAACATCACGGCCATCACCCTGGCCTGCCCGAACGACAACAGACTTATCGAAAACACCGGCTGGGCCACCCGCACGCGCCCCGACGGCCGCATCGAATGGATCCCGCCGCCTAACCTCGACACCGGCCAAGCCCGGGTCAACAACTTCCATCATCCTCAGAAGTACCTAACGCCCGACGAACACCACGGACGTGACGACGACTCCTAGTTAGACGGATAGTTGGGCGCCGCCTCGGCGCCTGGCGGCGGACCAGCCGGCGCAAACGCCCACTTGTCGGGGTTCTGCGGCGCGTACACCACCGGGAACAGCTGGCCCATGGTCGGCCATTCGTCGACGTCCACTTCAAGGCGTTGGTAAACGACGTGCTCGTTGACGGTCGGCCCGTTGATGACACCGGTGATCGTCACGAACTGCCGGCCGGTCTCGTTGGGCCGCGGGCTCACACCAGTCACCACCAACGTGCCCTGCGCCAATTCACCGCGGATGCCGCGACGGCGCATTATCCAGGGTGCGGCGACCAGCACGACCACACCTGCGAGCAGTAGCAGCATGCCGAATTCCCACACCCGGCCATGGTAGGACTGCTGCCATGACCACGGTCGCGAATGATCTCGCACTCGCCCTGGAACTGGCGGCCGCCGCCGACGTGCTGACGCTGGACCGCTATGGCGCACTCGATCTGCGCATCGACACCAAGCCTGATCTGACACCGGTCACCGACGCCGACCGATCAACCGAAGAACTTCTGCGCTCGTCGCTGGCGCAGCACCGCCCTGACGATTCGATCTTCGGCGAAGAGCTCGGCGGCACACCGGCTTTCACCGGGCGGCAATGGGTGATCGACCCGATCGACGGCACGAAGAACTTCGTCCGGAAGGTGCCGGTGTGGTCCACGCTGATCGCGTTGTTGGTCGACGGTTCCCCCATCGTCGGCGTCGTGAGCGCTCCGGCTTTGGGGCGCCGGTGGTGGGCGGGCGCGGGCGAGGGCGCATTCACGTCGTTCGGTGGTGAGACGAGGCGGATCTCGGTTTCCGGTGTCGACGACCTCGCCTCGGCGAGCCTGTCGTTTTCTGATCTCACCACCGGCTGGGGTGAACGGCGTCAGCGCTTCATCGACCTCACCGATTCCGTCTGGCGGGTGCGGGCGTACGGAGACTTCTGGTCGTACTGCCTGGTCGCCGAGGGCGCCGTCGACATCGCCACCGAACCCGAGGCCAATCCGTGGGACCTCGCTCCCCTCGACATCCTGGTGCGGGAAGCGGGCGGGTCCTTCACGAATTTCAGCGGGCAATCCGGGCCACACGGCGGAAGCGCGCTGGCGACCAACGGCCTGCTTCACGACGCGGCGTTGCGCGTGCTCAACGCCTCCTAGAGATGTGAGACGCCTAACAGGTGCTCGCTATCTTACTCCGGAGTAAGATAGCGTCATCGGCACCTGCCCCTGACACCGAGGCTGTACACAAATGACCAACACAATCGACCGCAAGTCCGATCGCGCACCCAAGCGCAACGGACGCGAAAGCGCCATCGGAGCGCACAAGCACAAGCGCACACCGACCGACATCGGCCTGGCATTGATCACGCCGATCGTCGGTCAGGAATTCCTGGATCGCCACAACCTGCGGGATCCGCTCAATCGCGGCCTGAAGTATGGCGTCAAGCAAGTGTTCTCCGTCGCCGGAGCCGCTAACCGCCAGTTCAAGAAGATCTCCGGCGACAAGGGCGGCCCCACGCGGCTGAAGGCCAGCAGGACCGACTATTTCGACCTCACACCCGACGACGACCAGAAGATGATCGTCGAGACAGTCAGCGAGTTCGCCGAAGAGGTGCTGCGCCCCGCCGCCCGCGAAGCCGACGAAAGCGCAAGCTACCCAGCCGATCTGGTAGCCAAGGCCAATGAGCTGGGCATCACGGCGATCAACATTCCCGAGAACTTCGACGGCATCGCCGAACACCGCGCCGCGGTGACGAACTCGTTGGTGGCCGAGGCACTGGCCTACGGCGACATGGGCTTGGCTCTGCCGATCCTCGCTCCGGCGGGCGTCGCATCAGCGCTGACCCATTGGGGCAGCGCCGACCAGCAGGCCACCTATCTCAAGGAGTTCGCGGGCGAGAACGTGCCGCAAGCCTGCCTGGCGATCGCCGAGCCGCACCCGCTGTTCGACCCGACCACGCTGAAGACCACCGCCGTCCGCACCCCCAGCGGATACCGCCTCGACGGCGTGAAGTCGCTGGTTGTCGCCGCCGCCGATGCCGAATTGCTCATCGTGGCAGCGCAATTGAACGGTAAGCCCGCACTGTTCATCATCGAGTCGTCGACCAAGGGCCTCACCGTCACCCCCGATCCCAGCATGGGTATCCGGGCCGCGGCGCTCGGCAAGGTCGAGCTCGACAACGTCACTGTGCCCTTGTCGGCACGTCTCGGCGAGGACGCCGCCACTGACCGGGATTACTCGGAGGCCGTGGCGCTCTCGCGGCTCGGCTGGGCGTCACTCGCCGTCGGCACCGCCCACGCGGTTCTCGACCACGTGGTGCCCTACGTCAAGGAACGGCAGGCGTTCGGCGAGCCGATCGCCCACCGCCAGTCTGTGGCGTTCATGTGCGCCAACATCGCGATCGAACTCGACGGCCTGCGCTTGATCACCTGGCGTGGCGCCTCGCGCGCCGACCAGGGCCTGTCGTTCGCGCGCGAGGCGGCGCTGGCCAAGAAGCTCGGGACCGACAAGGGCATGCAGATCGGCCTTGACGGCGTGCAGCTGCTCGGCGGTCACGGCTACACCAAGGAACATCCCGTCGAACGCTGGTACCGCGACTTGCGCGCGATCGGTGTCGCCGAGGGCATCGTCGTTATCTAGGGATCGGAAAAACCTGTCATGGCAATCAATCTGGAACTCCCCCGCAAGCTCAACGCGGTGATCGACAAGGCGCACCAAGGTGCCGCCGAGATGTTGCGCCCGATCTCACGCAAGTGGGACCTTCGCGAGCATGAGTACCCGGTCGAGCTCGAAACCCTGGCCACCCTCTTCGAAGGCATCTCGGATGCAAAGGCTTTCGCGTTCGCAGGCGCCGAGGCGTTCGCCGGTGGTGACGAGCCCAAGGAGGCCAACCACAACGGCGGCAACATGTCCGCCGTGCTCAACGTGATGGAAATCAGTTGGGGCGACGTGGCATTGATGCTTTCAGTGCCGCGCCAGGGGCTGGGCAACGCCGCCATCTCCAGCGTTGCCACCAAGGAGCAGCTCGAACGGCTCGGCAAAGACGTGTGGGCGGCCATGGCCATCACCGAGCCGGGCTTCGGCTCCGACTCGGCGGCGGTGTCGACGACGGCCAAGCTCGACGGCGACGAGTATGTGATCAACGGCGAGAAGATCTTCGTCACCGCGGGATCGCGCGCCACCCACATCGTGGTCTGGGCGACGCTGGACAAGTCGCTGGGCCGCGCGGCCATCAAGTCGTTCATCGTGCCGCGTGAACACCCCGGAGTGACGGTCGAGCGGCTCGAGGACAAGCTTGGCATCAAGGCCTCCGACACCGCCGTCATCCGTTTCGACAACGTCCGGATCCCCAAGGACAACCTGCTCGGCAGCCCCGAGATCCAGGTCGAAAAGGGCTTTGCGGGCGTCATGGAGACTTTCGACAACACCCGCCCAGTCGTCGCCGCGATGGCCGTCGGTATCGCGCGAGCCGCGCTGGAGGAACTGCGCAAGATCCTCGAAGACGCGGGCGTCGACATCTCCTACGACAAGCCGGCGCATGCCCAGAGTGCGGCCGCCGCCGAGTTCCTGCGCATGGAGGCCGACTGGGAAGCGGGCTATCTGCTGATGGTCCGGTCGGCGTGGCAGGCCGACAACGACATTCCGAACTCCAAGGAAGCGTCGATGGGCAAGGCCAAGGCGGCCCGCGTGGCCACCGACGTCACGCTGAAGGCCGTCGAAATGAGCGGCACCACAGGCTATTCCGAGGAGACGCTGCTGGAGAAGTGGGCGCGTGACAGCAAGATCCTCGACATCTTCGAGGGCACCCAGCAGATTCAGCAGCTGGTGGTGGCGCGCAGGCTGCTCGGCTTGTCGTCGGCCGAATTGAAGTAGCGCACTTACGCCGCGACGTAATGTCGGGGCATGGACAATTTCTCCGCCCTGGTCGCCCGCAAGAACGACGATCGCATCGACTGCGCGGTCGAGACCCTGGCGGAGTCCGACCTGCCGCCCGGCGAGGTCACCATTCGGGTGGCTTATTCCAGCGTCAACTACAAAGACGCGCTGGCAGTGACGCCCAACGGCGGTGTGGTGCGCGACTATCCGGTGGTGCCCGGCATCGACCTGACCGGCGAGGTGGTCGAGTCGTCGTCCCCCGACTTCGCCGTCGGTGACGCGGTGCTGGCGCACGGCTACGAGATCGGCACCGGGCGCCACGGCGGCTACGCTGAGTACGCCCGAGTGCCCGCCGACTGGGTCGTCGCGCTGGGCCCGCTGACGCCGCGCGACGGCGCCGCCATCGGCACTGCAGGATTCACCGCAGCCATGAGCGTGCAGGCGCTGATCGACTGGGGCATAAAGCCAGACCACGGACCGATCGTCGTGACGGGAGCCACCGGCGGTGTCGGCTCCGTCAGCGTCGACCTGCTGGCCACCGCTGGCTACGAAGTCGTGGCGTCGACGGGCAAGCCGGAGGCTGCCGACCGGCTGAAGGCGCTGGGGGCGGCCGAGGTCATCGGTCGGCTCCCCGAGGACCCCGACGCGAAGCCCCGCCCGCTGGGCAAGACGCGCTGGGCCGGCGCGGTGGACTGTGTCGGCGGCAAGACACTGGCCGATGTCCTCAGCACGCTGCGCTACGGAAGTGCCGTGGCGGCCAGCGGTCTGACCGGCGGGCCCGGCCTCAACACCACCGTGATGCCGTTCATCCTTCGCGGTGTCTCATTGCTCGGCATGGACTCGGTGCAGATGCCGATCGGGCGGCGCCGCGAGCTGTGGGACAAACTCGGCACTTCGCTACGGCCGCAACACCTTTCCGACATCACCAACGAAGTCGACATCGCCGATGTCGTCGGCGTTCTCGACGAGATCCGCGAGGGCCGCTATTCGGGCCGGGCGGTGGTCAGGGTGGCCGGAGGGTTTTGATGCGCCGCGTCGTCGTCGCGGGCATCTGCGCTACAGCCATCGCCACCGCACCCGCGGCGGCAGCCGACCCTTCCGACGGGGGCTTCGAGCCGTACGGGCCCGGCGTGCCGACGATCGTGTCCGGTGGCCCGATGCCGTCGATGAACGGGGTGCCCTGCTTCGGCGGTCATCTCGGGACGTGTATGTCGCTCGGACAAAACCAACCCCCGCCGAGGAAACCCTCGACGGGGGTTGGTCACAGCCCAACGATCAGGCGTTGATCATCCAGCCTGGTTACCCAAGGTGCTCGATGAGGTCGGGCTTCATCTGCTGCAGCTGTTGACCCCAGTACTCCCAGCTGTGCGTGCCGTACGGCGGAAAGTTGAACACGGCGTTATTGCCGCCCGCGGCGATGTAGTTGTCGCGGAACGTCTCGTTGGTCCGGATCGTCAGACCCTCGAGGAACGTGGCCGGCAGGTTCGCGCCACCGAGCTCGTTCGGCGTGCCATTGCCGCAGTACACCCACAGGCGCGTGTTGTTGGCGACCAGGGCTGGAATCTGGACCATCGGGTCGTTGCGCTTCCAGGCCGGGTCGGTCTCGGCCGGGCCCCACATCGGGCCGGTCGAATAGCCGCCGGCGTCTCCCATCGCCATGTTGATCAGGAACGGCCACTGTCCCTCGGACGGGTTCAGGAAGGCCGATAGCGATCCGGCGTAGATGTACTCCTGCGGGTGATACACGGCCAGGATCATCGCCGAGTTGCCAGACATCGACAGGCCGACCGCGGCGTTGCCGTTCTGCGAGACGCCCTTGTTATTCGCCAGCCACTGCGGCAGCTCGCTGGTGAGGAACGTCTCCCACTTGTAGGTCTGGCAGCCGGCCTTGCCGCAGGCGGGCTGATACCAGTCGGTGTAGAAGCTCGACTGGCCGCCGACCGGCATCACGATCGACAACGGGGTGTCGTAGAACCACTCAAACGCCTGGGTCTCCAGATCCCAGCCGTTGTAGTCGTCGCGCGCGCGAAGACCGTCGAGCAGGTACACCGCGTGCGAGCCATTGCCCTTCTGGAACTGGACCTTGATGTCGCGGCCCATCGACGGGGACGGGACCTGAAGGTATTCAACGGGCAGCCCAGGACGTGAGAATGCGCCCGCGGTCGCCGATCCTCCCGCGAAGCCGATAATCCCGGGCAGCAACACCGCCGCCAATGCGGCGACTGTGAGCCTGCGCGCCCAGCGGCCTCGGATTTTGTCAACGATCGTCATAACTGCAGTCCATCCATCTTTCGGTTGTCGCGTTACGCCTACACCCCGCGAGCGAACTTCGCTCCGGCATCGCAGCACGGTCTTTACTGCTTGCCACGCCCGCTCCAGCAGCCCGGGGGACTGTCAGAGCAGACCGAGTGATCTTCAGTTGTGCGATGTTGAGTAAAACATGCGACCAGGGCAGTCGAAACCCCGGCCGGTACCCTGTGGCCCTTTCGTAAGCGAATTGGGGCGTTACGCCGGAGACAATTAGCAAGGGCCCGACGTCCGGGTCGGCCGTACAATTTCCACCGTATCGTGAGCGCTGATGGCCAAGAATCGGGCGGGTGCCACCACCAGCCGGTTAACTGTTGACGACTGGCTGCAGGCAGGTTTTGCGATCCTGGCCGAAGAGGGCATTACGGCGCTGAAAGTCGACCGTTTGTGTAGTCGTCTTGGTGTCACCAAAGGCAGCTTTTACTGGCATTTCACCGATATTGCCGGCTATCGCGCTGCGCTTATCGAGGCCTGGGCTGATTTGCGTGACGACGACCGGCGCCATTTCGCCGACATGTCGTCAATTCCGCCCCGGCAACGCCTCTCGCACATGATGTCGTCGCTGTTGAACGCCCGGCAGTGGACGCTGGAGCGGGCCATGCGCGAGTGGGCCAGGACCGACCCCGCCGTCGCCGCGAGCGTGCGTGTCGCCGACCAACGGGTTGTCGACGCCGTTCGGCGCGCCTTCCTCGACGACGGCTTCGATGAGGAGGAGGCCGACCTGCGCGCCAACGCCACCTTCGCCGCGGGCATCGGTTTCCTGCACCTGTCCGGACAAACGCCGAACGCCGCCGCAGCCGACCGGCGGGAGCGCTTTCTCGACCTGATGCTGACCCACTGACCGGTTTTTCCATACCTAAAAGTATGGTACGTTCGCGGCCATGACGGCCCCCACGGCGCCTGAGATCAGCCCCGAGTTCGTCGCCGCCCTTGCCGAGCGCGCACAGCAGGCCGAGCAACTGCGTCGGCTGCCCGGCGCCACCGTCGAAGAGTTCGCCGCCTCCGGCATGGCCGACCTGCTGGTTCCGGCCCGCTACGGCGGCGTGCAGGCCAACTGGCCTACCATCCTGGACCCGGTCCGCCGCATGGCCCACGGATGCGCGTCGAGCGCCTGGACACTGGGGTTTTTGATCCTGCACAACTGGATGATGGCGCTGTTCGGAGAGGAGGCGCAGGAGGAGGCGTTCGCGACGCGGCCGTTTCTGGCGCCCGCTCCCCTGGCGCCGACGGGTCATGGCGCGCCCGCCGAGGGTGGCATTCGGCTCTCCGGGCGGTGGTCGTGGGCCACCGGCGTCATGCACGGCAACTGGATCATCGTCGGTGCGCTGTGCGGTGAGGGAAGCGGCATTTATCCCGCGCTGGCGCTGCTGCCGATCGGCGACGTGACCATCGACGACGTGTGGCACACCGACGGCATGTGCGCCACCGGCTCGAACGACGTCGTCATCACCGACGCCTTCGTGCCGGCGCACCGACTGGTGCGCGTGGCTGACATCTATAAGGGCACCGCACCTGGTGCCGCGCTCCACGACGCCGACACGTACCGCTGGCCGATGGTGCCTGCGTTGGCACTGCTGGCCGCCATGCCTGCGCTCGGCAGCGCCGAACGCGCCGCCGACATCTACGCCGAGCGGTTGTCTCAACGTGTGCTCGCCTACGAGGGCGTGACACAAAAGGACAAGCCGATCGCGCAGGCGCACCTCAGCGAGGCACGGGTGCGACTGCGGGCGTTGCGGGCCCTGCTCGCCGATACCGTCGGACAGCTCGAAAACCTCGTCGCTGCAGGCGATCCCGTGCCACGGCCGGTGCGTGCTGAAGCACGCTTGTCCGCTGCCCACATCGTCGCCGAGTCACGACAGGTGATCGCGCGACTGCTCGCGGCGTCGGGCGCCAGCACGCATTTCCTGAACCATCCGCTGCAGCGGATCAAACGCGACGTCGACGTGCTGTCCGGACATGTGGTGTTCGACTACGACACCAGCCGCGAGTTGGCAGGTGCGTTGATACTGGGAATGGATGTCCCGCGAACCGCGATGGTGTGAGGAGTACCTGTGAGCGACCTCCGTGACCGACTGACGACGTTCTTTCAGAAGAACATCGCCAACCCACTGATGCGCCGGCTGCCGACCCAGACGTTGCTGGAGACGACAGGCCGCAAGTCGGGCGAGCCGCGGCACACGCCGCTCGACGGCAGCAAGGTCGGCAACCAGTTCTGGTTCGTGTCCGAGTTCGGCGAGAAGTCGCAGTACGTCAAGAACATCAAGGCCAATCCCAACGTGCGGGTGCGACTGCGCGGTCGCTGGCACACCGGCGTCGCGCATTTGGTGCCCGACGACGATCCGCGCGAAAGGCTGCGCTCGCTGCCGCAGTTCAACAGCTTCGGCGTGCGTACGTTCGGCACGAATTTGTTGACGATCCGGGTGGACCTGACTGATTAGCCCGTTGACGCGGCAGCCGTGGAAAAAGTAAAGTTAGATTTACTTTTCTACTGCGTCCTGATGTCTACGCACCCTGGAGCCAACCATGGAATCGTTCATCCACCTGCGAAAAGGCACCACGCCGCGGCGACTGCACGCAGATCTGGACGGCCTAAAAGACGACGAGCTGGGGCGCGGCGGGTTCACCGGACGCACGGCGAACATGTACCGCCGCAACGATCCGACCGCGTACCGCAGCTCGGGCCCGCTGCGGCCCGTCGACGTGCTGGCGAGCGAACTCAAGCCCAGCGATGCCACCGACGCCGCGGGTGGACCCATGCTGTTGTTCTCCAACCCGGACTGCCAGGTGCTGCTGTCGCGCCGCACCGAACCGATGCCGTTCTTCGCGCGCTACGTCGACGGAGACGTGCTGTCCTTCGTGCACAAGGGATCCGGCCTGCTGGAAACGGAATTCGGCCCGTTGCCCTACCGCGAGGGCGACTGGGTCTACATCCCGAAGGCATGCACGTTCCGTCAGGTGCCCGACAGCGAGTCGACCCTGCTCATGATCCAGACCACCGACGAACTGCGCGTGCCGCCACCGGGCACGCTCGGGCGGCACTTCCCGTTCGACCCGTCGCAGGTCGTCATCCCCGATCCCGCGCCGCTGGATGCGCCTCCCCCGTCAGGTGACTCCTACGAGGTGCGGCTGATCCACGACGGCGGTCCCACAACGCTTCGCTACGAACACCATCCGCTCGACGTTGAGGGTTGGCGCGGCGACAATTTCGCGTTCACATTCAACATCGCCGACTACAACGTCGTCACCTCCGACAGCGTGCACCTGCCGCCGACCGTGCACCTGTTCATGCAGGCGACCGGCGTGTACGTGATGAACTTCCTGCCCAAGCCCGCCGAGGGCGTGCCAGGCACCGAGCGCACGCCCTGGTATCACCGCAATGTCGACTACGACGAGATCGCGTTCTTCCACGGCGGGACGCTGTATGGGATTCCGATGCCGCCGGGCCTGATTTCGCATGCGCCGCAAGGGGTTCACCACGGCGCTCCGGAGAAAGCCCGCGAACGGGCGCGCCGCAAGTTCGACGAGTACGACCGGGTGGACTGGTCGGTGATCGCCATCGACACCCGGCGTCGGCTCGTTCCGTCCGACGAGGTTCTCGCCAACGATTTGGGGCAGCACTGATGACAATCGCAGAGGCGCCGGTCAAGTACGACTACGATCGCATTCCGTATCTGGTTGCCTACCAGAACAATTCGACGACACGCGACACCTACGGCGGCGTCGCCGAGTTGGTGGTGATGGAGAGCTATCTGCTCAAGCCGAAGGACCCAGAGCCGGCCGCCGCCGGAGCCACCTCGGTGGCGACCAAAGATACCGTGCTGGTGTTCATGCACCCGATCGGCGGCGGGGCCTACCTGCCGATGATCACCGCGCTGGCGCGGGCGGGCCATCACGTCATCTACTGCAACAGCCGATTCCGCGGCACCGACTCCGCGCTGTTGATGGAAAAGGTCGTCGAGGATCTCGGCGAGGCCATCAAGGACGCCAAGAACCGGTTGGGCTACGACAAGGTAGTGCTGGCCGGCTGGAGCGGCGGCGGCTCGCTGTCGGTGTTCTACCAGCAGCAGGCGCAGAACCCGACGATCACCGCGAGCCCGTCGGGTGACGGCCCCGACCTGACCAAACTGGGCCTGATCCCGGCCGACGGCATCATGCTGCTGGCCGCCCACGTCAGCCGCCACGGAACGCTGACCGAGTGGCTGGACGCGTCGATCCTCGACGAGTCCGACCCGTCCAAGCGCGACCCGGAGCTGGACCTCTACAACCCCGACAATCCGAACCAGCCCCCGTACACGCCGGAGTTCCTCGAGCGCTACCGCGCCGCGCAGATCGCCCGGAACCGGCGAATCACGAAGTGGGTCAAAGAAAAGCTAGCGAAACTCGTCGCTGACGGCCGGCCCGAGGACGAGTTCGGCTTCGTCGTACACGGCACCATGGCCGACCCGCGCTGGCTGGATCCGACGGTCGATCCCAACGAACGCGCACCCCGGACGACTTATCTGGGTGATCCTCAGGTGGTGAACAACAGCCCGGTCGGGCTGGCCCGGTTCTGCACCCTGCGCAGCTGGCTGTCCCAGTGGAGCTATGACGACGCCAACGGCGACGCGGTCAAGTGCGGCCCCGACATCGCCGTGCCCACCCTGGTGATCGGCAACTCGGCAGACGATGCCTGCACGCCGAGCCACACCCGCCGCCTGTTCGAGGCGATCGGGCATGCTGACAAGGAGATGTACGAAATTCCGGGCGCGAACCACTACTACTCCGGTCCCGATCAGCGCGAGACGCGGGCCAAGGCGGTCGGCATCTGCACCGACTGGCTGCACCGCCACGGGTTTTCGCTATGACCGCTGGCCCGCTGGACGGTATCCGCGTCATCGAAGTCGGCACGCTGATCTCCGGTCCGTTCGCGGGGCGGCTGCTCGGCGACATGGGCGCCGAAGTCATCAAGATCGAACCGCCCGGCACGCCGGACCCGCTGCGTACCTGGGGCCAGGCCGAACTCGACGGGCACCACTTCTTCTGGACCGTGCACGCCCGCAACAAGAAGGCCGTCACCCTCAACCTGCGCGAACCCGCGGGCCGCGACCTGTTCCTCGATCTCGTCCGACGCTCCGACATCATCGTCGAGAACTTCCGGCCGGGCACGTTCGAAAAGTGGGGCCTGGGATATGACGCACTGGCAGCCCGCAACGAAGGCATCATCCTGGTCCGGGTCTCCGGCTACGGACAGACCGGGCCCGAAGCCCACAAGGCCGGCTACGCCTCCGTCGCCGAGGCCGCCAGCGGGCTTCGGCATATGAACGGTTTCCCGGGCGGACCCCCGCCGCGGCTGGCGCTGTCACTCGGCGACAGCCTCGCGGGCATGTTCGCTGCGCAGGGTGCCATGGCCGCGCTGTACCGGCGCACGGTCACCGGCAGAGGCCAGGTCGTCGACACCGCGCTGACTGAATCCTGCCTGGCCGTGCAGGAATCGACGATTCCCGACTACGACGTCGGCGGCGTGGTGCGTGGCCCGTCGGGCACGCGGCTGGAAGGAATTGCTCCCTCGAACATCTATCGCAGCGCCGACGGCAGCTGGGTGGTGATCGCCGCCAACCAGGACACTGTCTTCCGGCGGCTGTGCGCGGCGATGGGCCAGTCCGAGCTCGCCACCGATGACCGGTTTTCCAATCACGTTGCGCGCGGACGCAATCAGGACGAGCTGGACAAGATCATCGGCGACTGGGCAGCCGAGCGCTCACCCGACGAGATCGTGTCCACGCTGTCGGAGGCCGGGGTGATCAGCGGGCCGATCAACACCGTCGCCGAGGTGGTGCAGGACCCGCAACTGCGGGCCCGCGGCATGATCGCCGACCACTGGGACGAACGAGTCGAGCGGAACATCAAGGGGCCCGGCGTGGTTCCGGCGCTATCGGAGAGCCCCGGAACGATCAGGACCGCGGGGCCGGCCCGTCCCGGTCAGCACAACGACGAGGTATACCGCGGTCTGCTCGGCAAGACCGAAGCCGAGCTGAATGCGTTGAAGGGTCAGGGAGTCATATGACCGAATTTCGCACGCGAGGAGCAGAAGAGTTCCTGCCTAGCCATGTCGACATCCGCGAGGTCGCGATGCGCGACGGCCTGCAGATCGAGGCGCCGATCCCATTGTCGGACAAGATGAAAATGCTGGAGGCCATCGTGGCCACCGGCGTCAAGGAGGTCGAGGCCACCGCGTTCGTCTCCCCCTCCAAGGTGCCCGCGCTTGCCGACGCCGCGGAGCTGGCGGCCGAACTCGCGCAGTTCCGGGATGCTGCCGGTGTCGAGTTCTCCGCGCTGGTCGCCAGCCCGAACGGCGCCAAGCGCGCAATCGCGGCGGGCCTGCACTCGATCGAGTACGTGGTGTCGGCCGCCGACGGTCACAGCCGCGCGAACGTCGGCAGGCCCACCGCCGATGCCGTCGCACAGATCCCCGACATCATTTCGATCGCCCACGACAGCGGCACATCCGTTGAGGTCATCGTCGCGACCGCGTGGGACTGCCCGTTCGACGGGCCGACGCCGCCGCAGCGAGTGCTCGACATCGTGACGGTCGCCTGCGACAACGGTGTTGATCGACTGGCGATCGCCGACACTATCGGCACCACCACGCCGCGGCGCGTCAGCGATCTCGTCGACCAGGTGCGACCACTGATCGGTGACATTCCGCTCGGTGCGCACTTCCACAACACCCGCGGCGCTGGGCTGGCCAGCGCCTGGGCCGCGGTGTGCTCGGGCATCACGCGGCTCGACGCGTCCGTCGGCGGGCTGGGCGGCTGTCCGTTCGCGCCGGGCGCCAGCGGCAACATCGCCACCGAAGACCTCGTCTATCTGTTGCGCGACAGCGGCATTCACGTCGATGTCGACCTGCAGGCCGCGATAGCGGCGGCCGAGATTGCGCAGACCGCCGTCGGCCACGAGCTGCCCGGCGCGCTGCTGCGGGCCGGTGACCGGCTGCTCGGCGAGTAGCGCGTGCCAGCCCAGACGCTGACGCCCAAGGGCCGCCAGACCCGGCACGCCATCGAAGAGGCGGCCAGGAAACTGTTCGCCGAGCGGGGCTTTCACGGTACGACGCTGGCCGACATCACCTCGGCGGCGGGAAAGTCGCCCGCGGTGTTCTACCGCTACTACACCGACAAGGAAGACCTGTTGGCCGCGCTGGCCGAATCCTTCCTGCGCGACATCGTGACCCCGTCGGGGCTGAGCCTGCGACTGCCCGATTCTCCCGATGACAGCGAGTTCTTCACCACGGTGGTCACCGGCTACTGGAACATGTTCAAGCAGAACATCGGGATCATGATCGCGGTCGCGCAGCTGGCGGCGACCCAGCGGCGATTCGCCGATGTGCAGAACGAGTTCCGGCGCTTCGGGATGGACATCGTCGCCGCATCGGTGCGCCGCGCCCAGGAGCAGGGCCACGGCACCGAACTCGATCCCGAACACACCGCCGCCGCGATCGCGTTGCTGTTCGAGAACTTCACGACCGTGTTCGTCGGCCGCTCGGGTCTGGGGCTGGAGATCGGCGACCAGGACGCCATCGCGACCCTGTCGACGATATGGAAGAAAACGCTGTACGGGTACTGACTAGACTGCGCAGAGAAAGGGAATCACCGTGGATTTCGCTCTCCCCGAACATCTTCCGGGCCTGCTGGCCGAGATGGACGAGTTCATCGAGACGGAGATCAAGCCGCTGGAGCGGGAGAACATCCAGTACTTCGACCAGCGTCGGGAGCATGCCCGCACCGACTGGGACAACGGCGGCATCCCGCGCCGTGAATGGGAGGATCTGCTCGGCGAGATGCGTAGGCGCGCCGATGCGGCCGGCTGGCTGCGGTACGGGCTGCCATCTCAATTCGGTGGCCGAGGCGGCACCAATATCGACATGGCGGTGATCCGGGAACATCTGGCGCACAAGGGTCTCGGCCTGCACAACGATCTGCAGGACGAGTCCTCGATCGTCGGAAACTTCCCTCAGGTCATCATGATGGACAGGTTCGGCACCGACGCCCAGAAGCAGGAGTGGACCGAGGCGCTGATCACCGGTGAGCGGTCGATGGCGTTCGGGTTGACCGAGCCGAACCACGGCTCGGACGCCACCTGGCTGGAGACGACGGCGGTGGCTGACGGCGGCGAGTGGGTCATCAACGGCGCCAAGCGGTTCAACACGGGGGTGCACCGCGCCACCCACGATCTGGTCTTCGCGCGCACGTCCGGCGACCCCGGCCAGGCCCGCGGTATCACCGCGTTCCTCGTGCCGACCGACGCGCCGGGCTTCACCGTGCCGTACTACTGGTGGACGTTCAATATGCCGACCGATCACGGCGAGGTCGAACTCAAGGACGTGCGGGTGCCGGCTGACGCGGTGCTCGGTGAGGTGGATCGCGGGCTGGAGGTGGGCCAGACGTTCCTGCACGAGAACCGGATTCGCCAGGCGGCGAGCAGCCTCGGCGCCGCCCAGTACTGCATCGACCGTGCCGTCGGTTACGCCAACGACCGCAAGGTGTTCGGCAAGCCGCTCGCGGTGAACCAGGCGGTGCAGTGGCCGCTGGTGGAGCTGCAGACCGAGGCGCAGATGGTCCGCCTGCTCGTGCGGTATGCCGCCTCGGAGCTGGACCGCAACCACCACATGGAGGTGTCGGACAAGGTGTCGATGGCCAACTACCGGGCCAACCGCCTGGTGTGTGAGGCCGCCGACCGGGCGATGCAGGTGTTCGGCGGTGTCGGCTACAGCAGACACGAGCCTTTCGAGCACATCTACCGTCATCACCGCCGCTATCGGATCACCGAGGGTGCCGAAGAGATCCAGATCCGGCGGGTGGCCCAGCGGCTCTTCGGTTTCGGCCGCAAGTGAAGCAGCAACTGGCCGAAGTCCTTCGGCCCGTCCTCGGCGAGGTGAGCATCGAGAACCTCACCACGTTGACCGGGGGTGCGAGCCGCACCACATGGGCGTTCGACGCCATCGGCTCAAACGGCGGCCGCCAGGCGCTGATCCTGCGCACCGGCCCCCCCGACGAGGTTCATGCAGGGATGGAGCTGGAAGCGCGCGTGCAGCAGCGGGCGGCGGCCGCAGGGGCACCGGTGCCCCATATCCTCGCCGCCGAAAATTCGGCTGCGGCACTGGGTAACCCGTATCTGATCTGCAACGCGATCGCGGGCGAGACGATCGTCAGGCGCATCCACCGCGCGCTCGACGACGCCAGGCGCGACCGGCTGCTGCGCCAGTGCGCGCAGGCGCTGGCCGCCATCCATCGCGCCGATCCAGATGGCATCGGGCTGCAGCGGGCCGAGCAGCTGTCCGAGTGGCGCCATCGGCTTGACGAAATGGCCGATACCACAGCGACATTCGAGTGGGCGTTCCGCTGGCTGGCCGCCAACCGGCCACCGGCCACGCCGCCGCGGCTCGTGCACGGCGATTTCCGGATGGGCAACTTGATCGTCGACGAGTCCGGTCTGGCCGCGGTGCTGGACTGGGAGCTGGTGCATATCGGCGAGGTCTACGAAGACCTGGCCTGGTTCTGCATCCGCGCCTGGCGGTTCGGCGCGCCGGAGGAGCTCGGCGCCGGCGGCCTCGGCAGCGTCGACACTTTTCTGTCCGCCTACGAGGACGCCGCCGGCGTCGATCTCGACCGCGACGCGTTTCGCTGGCATCTGACCGTGGCCACGCTGCGGTGGGGCGTCATCTGCCGGTTTCAGGCCGAGCGGCACCTGTCCGGGCAGACCCCGTCGGTCGAACTGGCCGCGATCGGTCGACGCGTCAGCGAAACGGAATGGGATGTGCTGGATCTGCTCACCGGGAGCTCGGACGCGAGGAGCACAAGGAGGAGTGGTCCACGATGACGTCGATGTACGGCAGGCCGACGGCCGCCGAGCTGGTCGCGGCCGTCGCGGACTTCCTGGACACCGACGTGCGGCAGTCGCTTGACGGCCAGCTCGCCTTCCACACCCGAGTCGCGGTCAATGTGCTGCGGACCGTCGAGCGCGAGCTGCGCACCGAGTCGGCAGGCGATGTCACCGCCGCGCTCGGTGAGCTGGGTTTCTCCGACGAGATCCAGTTGGCCGCCGCGATCCGCGCCGGCGAGCTCGACGGCAGAGCGGGAGAGGTGTTGCCCTGTCTTCGGACGTTGGTGCGGCATCGGCTGGCCGTCAACCACCCGGGATACGACGGGTCGACGTGATCGTCACGCCGAGATCTGCAGCAGGGTCGTTGTTTCAGCTCGCGAACAGCCCTGGCGCAGCACTCGCCGCGTGTGGGGTGCGGTCACAGTCAGACCCGCCGGACGCGGGCCAGCCACGCGGGCTCGTCGACCCGGGCACCGATCGGCAGCCCCAACGCGTCGGCGTGCACCTCGGTGACGACACCGCGATAGGTCGTCGGCTGCAAGTCCTCGAGCTCCCATCCTTCGACGAACGCATCACGGATGGTCTCGCCGCTGACCTGCGGCCCGAAGCCGCGTCCGGCGTCGGACAGCGCGAGGACGTGCACGACGCTGCCGGGGTGTGTCGCATTGCGCAGGCTCGCCACGTATTTCGGCCGATCGCTGTCGTCGAAGATGTGGAACAGCGCGCTGTCGACGATCGTGTCATAGCGCGGCTCCGGTGGCAGGTTCATCGCGTCGGCGACCTCGAACCGCGCGTCGATACCCCTGGCGGTCGCGTTGCGGCGGGCCTGCTCCACCGCCTCCGCGGCAAAGTCGATGCCCAGCACGTCATAGCCGAGGCTGGTCAGCAAAATCGTGTGCTCCCCCGTTCCGCAGCCGGCGTCGAGCACCGTGCCGCGGATCAGCCCGGTCCGTTCCAACTCGACGATCGCGGGCTGCGGTTCGCCGATCACCCACGGCGGGGTGGTGGTCCGGTAGAACTCCTCAAAGCGGTCGATCGCAGGTGTCGTGTCCATGAAATCCAGTGTTGTACCTGAACCGAAGTTGAGGTCAACTGATTACGAGGAGGCCCACCCATGCCCACAGTCACCGCCGACGTCGCCGATCGGCTCTTCGCCGCAATCGAGAACGGCGACGCCGTAACCGTCGAATCACTCTGGGCAGACGATGTGCTGGTGTGGAAGTCCGCGGAACCCGAAGACCAGGTCAAGAAACGCGCATTGCGCGTCATCACCTGGTTCATCGACACCACGACCGCACGCCGCTACGAGATCCTCGACCGCCAGTACTTCGACGGCGGATTCGTCCAGCAGCACATCCTGCACGCCACCGCCCGCAGTGGCGGATCGATCTCGATGCGGGTCTGTCTTGTGATCAAGGTGGGCACCGACGGCCTGATCCACAAAATCGACGAGTACTTCAACCCCGCGGAATTGACACCACTGCTCAACACCGGAGGATGACATGCCAAGCCTCAGCGAGTTTTTCAGCGATCCCTCATCGGCCGGATCCTGGACCGTCGTGCCCGATCAATCCACCATCACGGTGACGGCCAAGTCGTTGTGGGGTGTAATGCCCGTCAAGGGCCGCTTCACCGAGTTCAGCGGCGAAGGCCAAGTCACCGCTCCTCAAACGGTGTCCGGACACGTCGACATCAAGGCCGCATCGCTGCGCACCGGAATTGGTAAGCGCGACAAGGACTTGTACGCCGCAGATTTCTTTGACACGGAGCGGTTCCCGGACATCAACGTGGTGGTGACAGGAGCTGACAACGTCAACGGCGACACGGTCGATCTGCGTGCGGAACTGACCGTCAAGGGCACGACGAAGCCGGTTTCGTTGACCACCAAGGTGACGCCGGTCGGCGACGGCGGAATGCGGTTACACACCGAGGCCACCGTCAACCGAAAGGACTTCGGCGTCGACGGCAACATGATCGGGATGATCCCCGATAATGCGACGATCAAGGGCGACGTCGTGTTCCGCCGCACCGGCACGTAGGCGGTTGGTTTAGCATCTGCGCATGCCCGAATCATCTCGGCCGCTGCGAATACTGGTCTACAGCGACAATCCGAGGACGCGCGAACAAGTCCAGCTCGCGTTGGGCAAGCGGGTGCACCCCGATCTCCCCGAGCTGACCTACCTCGAGGTGGCCACCGGCCCCATGGTGATCGCACAGATGGACAAGGGCGGTTTCGATCTGGCCATCCTCGACGGCGAGGCCACGCCGGTTGGCGGGATGGGAATAGCCAAGCAGCTCAAGGACGAGCTCGACGATTGTCCACCGATCCTCGTGCTGACCGGACGCCGGGACGACGCCTGGCTGGCAAATTGGTCGCGCGCCGAGGCCGCGGTACCGCACCCCATCGACCCCATCCGCCTGGGTGAGGCCGTGGTGTCGCTTCTGCGCGCCCCCGTGCAGTAGCAGATTTCGCTAATTCCCGTACTGCCGTTGGGTTTTCGCGGCATGACAAAGTCAACGGCTGGCAACCAAAAACGATATTAGCCCCTTGTTGTGACGCGGTTTTGAAACATCGCTAGGCTGTGGGTCAGCTCACATCGGAAAGCCCACTGAGGGAGCGGTCACAGCTGCATGAACCTGTATCTACCCATCCTGGTGCTCGGCGCGATCGCGGCCGGATTCGCCGTCTTCTCGGTCGTTGCCGCGTTGCTCGGCGGACCCCGTCGCTTCAACCGGGCCAAGCTCGAGGCCTATGAGTGCGGCATCGAGCCGATGCCCGAACTCGCCAACCCCCAGGCCACCGGCCAGCGGTTTCCGATGAAGTACTACGTGACGGCCATGCTGTTCATCGTCTTCGACATCGAGATCGTGTTCCTCTACCCCTGGGCCGTCGCCTTCGACAGCCTGGGGGTATTTGCGCTGGTCGAGATGCTGTTGTTCATGGCCACCGTGTTCGTGGCGTACGCCTACGTGTGGCGTCGGGGAGGCTTGAATTGGGACTAGAGGAGAAGCTGCCGAGCGGCATCCTGCTCTCGACAGTCGAGAAATTGGCGGGCTACGTCCGAAAGGGGTCGCTGTGGCCTGCGACGTTCGGCTTGGCGTGCTGCGCCATCGAGATGATGGCGACCGCGGGCCCGCGCTTCGACATCTCGCGGTTCGGCATGGAACGGTTCTCGGCGACGCCGCGGCAGGCCGACCTGATGATCGTAGCCGGCCGGGTCAGCCAGAAGATGGCGCCGGTGCTGCGCCAGGTCTACGACCAGATGGCCGAACCCAAATGGGTGCTGTCCATGGGGGTGTGCGCGTCCTCTGGCGGGATGTTCAACAACTACGCCATCGTGCAGGGCGTTGACCACGTCGTTCCGGTCGACATCTACCTGCCCGGATGCCCGCCGCGCCCCGAAATGCTGCTGCACGCGATCTTGAAACTGCACGACAAGATCCAGGAGATGCCGCTGGGCGTCAACCGCGAGGAGGCGGTCCGCGAAGCCGAGAAGGCCGCCCTGGCGATCCCGCCTACCATCGAGCTCAGAGGGCTGCTGAGATGACGACACCGTCCGACGCGCCCGGCAGCTTCCCGAACGGCAAGGGCGATAAGGCCGAAAAAGAAATAGTCGGCGTCCGCCGCGGCATGTTCGGCCCCAGGGGCACCGGCGACACCTCGGGTTACGGACGGCTGGTCCGCGAGGTCGCACTACCCGGCAGCTCACCGCGGCCCTACGGCGGCTACTTCGACGAGGTCGTCGACACGCTGGCCAAGGTGCTCGGCGACGATGCGTTCGAGGCGGCCGTCGAGCGGGTCGTCGTCTATCGCGACCAACTCACCCTCGAAGTGCGCCGAGAACACCTGCGCGAGGTCATGCAGGCGCTCCGGGACGACCCCGGCCTCCGGTTCGAGCTGTCGCTCGGGGTCAGCGGTGTGCACTATCCGGCCGACACCGGTCGCGAGTTGCACGCCGTGTACCCGCTGATGTCGATCACCCACAACCGCCGCATCCAGGTGGAGGTGGCCGCGCCAGACGCCGACCCACACATCCCGTCGTTGTTCACCGTCTACCCCACGACCGACTGGCACGAGCGGGAGACCTACGACTTCTTCGGAATCATCTTCGACGGTCACCCGGCGCTGACCCGCATTGAGATGCCCGACGACTGGGTCGGGCATCCGCAACGTAAGGACTATCCGTTGGGCGGCATACCCGTCGAATACCACGGCGCCGAGATACCGCCGCCCGACGAGCGGAGGGCCTACAGCTGATGAGTCATGAAAACACCCCGCCGGAGAGCGGGGATACCGTCGTGATGGTCGGCGGCGAGGACTGGGATCAGGTGGTCAGCGCGGCCGCCGAAGCCCAAGCGGGCGAACGGATTGTGGTCAACATGGGCCCGCAGCATCCGTCGACGCATGGGGTGCTGCGGTTGATCCTGGAGATCGAAGGCGAGACCATCGTCTCGGCCCGCTGCGGAATCGGCTACCTGCACACCGGCATCGAGAAGAATCTCGAATACCGGACCTGGACGCAGGGCGTCACCTTCGTCACCCGAATGGACTACCTCTCACCGCTTTTCAACGAAACCGTGTACTGCCTCGGCGTCGAGAAGCTGCTCGGTGTCACCGACGACATCCCCGAACGCGCCAACATCATCCGCGTGATGATGATGGAGCTCAACCGCATCTCCAGCCATCTGGTCGCGTTGGCCACCGGCGGGATGGAGTTGGGCTCCATGGGCGCGATGTTCTACGGGTTCCGGGAGCGCGAGCAGATCCTGTCGATCTTCGAGACCATCACCGGGCTGCGGATGAACAACGCCTATATCCGGCCCGGGGGGCTGGCCGCCGACCTTCCTGACGAGGCGCTGCCGCAGATCCGCGACATGCTGAAGCTGATGCCGAAGAGGCTCAAGGATCTTGAGGATCTGCTGAGTGAGAACTACATCTGGAAGGCCCGCACCCAGGGCATCGGCTATTTGGACCTGACGGGATGCATGGCGCTCGGCGTCACCGGTCCCGTGCTGCGGTCCACCGGGCTGCCCCACGACTTACGCAGAGCCCAGCCCTACTGCGGCTACGAGACCTATGACTTCGACGTCATCACCGACGACGGCTGTGATGCCTACGGCCGCTACCTGATTCGGGTCAAAGAGCTGCACGAGTCGCTGAAGATCATCGAGCAGTGCGTCGAAAGGCTAGGGCGGCTTCCTTCCGGCGGGCGGGTGATGCTCGACGACAAGAAGCTGGCCTGGCCCGCCGACCTGAAGCTGGGCCCCGACGGGCTCGGTAACTCGCCTGAGCACATCGCCAAGATCATGGGCCATTCGATGGAAGGCCTGATTCACCACTTCAAGCTGGTCACCGAGGGCATCCGGGTGCCGCCGGGGCAGGTGTACGTGGCGGTCGAGTCACCGCGGGGTGAGTTGGGAGTCCACATGGTCTCAGACGGCGGGACGCGGCCGTATCGAGTGCACTACCGCGACCCCTCGTTCACCAACCTGCAGGCGGTGGCCGCCACGTGTGAGGGCGGCATGGTCGCCGACGCGATCTCCGCGGTGGCCTCGATCGACCCGGTCATGGGGGGAGTTGACCGATGAGCGCTTGCGCGAAGAGACGAGGGTACAGATGACCTTGAGCACCAACGGGTTTCCGGTGTTCCTCGAGTTGGGGCAGCGTCCGGATGAAGCCGGACCGCCGATCGGAGGCGAATCGGTTTACCCGGCTGATGTCACGGCCCGGCTGTCTGCGGCGGCGGCCGACATCGTCGCCCGGTATCCACGTTCGAGGTCGGCGTTGCTGCCGCTGCTGCACCTGGTGCAGTCCGAGGACGGCTATCTCACCAAGGCCGGAATCGCCTTCTGCGCAGCACAACTGGACCTCACCGAGGCCGAGGTGACCGCTGTCGCCACTTTCTATTCGATGTACCGGCGCACTCCCACCGGTGATTACCTCGTCGGCGTGTGCACCAACACGCTGTGCGCGATCATGGGCGGCGACGCGATTCTGGACTCGTTACAGGAACATCTCGGCATCCACGCGGGCGAGACCACCGACGCCACGGGTGACAGGGCCAGCGTCACCCTCGAACACATCGAGTGCAACGCCGCCTGCGACTACGCACCGGTGGTGATGGTCAACTGGGAGTTCTTCGACAACCAAACCCCTTCGTCGGCAAAGGATCTGGTCGACTCGCTGCGCGCCGGCGAGCAGGTCGTGCCCAGCCGCGGCGCGCCGCTGTGCAACTTCCGCGACACCTCGCGGATTCTCGCCGGCCTGCCCGACGACCGCCCCGTCACCGCCGACGGCCAGGTGCCGACGGCCACCCTGGCGGGGTTGCGCGTCGCGCGCGACCTGCACATGGAGGCGCCGGCGCCGGACGACCATCCGCCTTCGTCGATGCCGGAACCCCACGACGACAAGGCCGAGGGCGCCGAGGCAACCAAGGACGAACCGGCACCGGGACCGTCGGCCACGGTGCCCGCCGGATCGAACACCACCGAAGAAACAGACACGAGCACAACGGATTCACGCGACTGATATGGCACCTGCTACTCCCCTGACACCCGTGTTCAGCCGGTACTGGGACGAACCCGAACCCTGGTCGCTGGACACCTACCGCCGCCACGACGGGTACCGCGCCCTGGAGAAGGCGCTGGCGATGGATCCCGACGAGGTGATCACGCTCGTGAAGGATTCCGGGCTGCGCGGCCGCGGCGGAGCGGGCTTCCCGACCGGCACCAAGTGGTCGTTCATCCCGCAGGACGACACCGGCGCCGGGGCCAAGCCGCACTATCTTGTGATCAACGCCGACGAGTCGGAACCTGGTACGTGCAAGGACATTCCGCTAATTCTGACGACACCGCACTTTCTCGTCGAGGGTGCGATCATTGCCGCGTACGCCATCCGCGCCCACCACGCGTTCATCTACGTGCGCGGTGAGGTGGTCCCAGTGCTGCGTCGCCTGCAGGCGGCTGTCGCAGAGGCGTACGCGGCCGGCTACCTCGGCACCGACATCAACGGTTCGGGATTCGATCTCGAGCTCGTCGTGCACGCGGGCGCCGGCGCCTACATCTGTGGCGAGGAAACCGCGTTGCTCGACTCGTTGGAGGGCAGGCGCGGCCAGCCCCGACTGCGGCCACCGTTTCCCGCGGTGGCCGGCCTGTACGCTTGCCCGACGGTGGTGAACAACGTCGAATCCATCGCCAGCGTGCCGCCCATCGTGCTCAACGGCATCGACTGGTTCCGATCGATGGGTTCGGAGAAGTCGCCCGGCTTCACGCTGTACTCGCTGTCGGGGCACGTCACCAATCCCGGCCAGTACGAGGCACCGCTGGGCATCACGTTGCGCGAGCTTCTGGAGTATGCGGGCGGTGTCCGCGCGGGCCACGAGCTGAAGTTCTGGACGCCCGGCGGGTCGTCGACTCCCCTGCTGACCGCCGAACATCTCGACGTGCCATTGGATTACGAGGGCATGGCAGGTGTCGGGTCGATGCTCGGCACCAAGGCGCTGCAGATCTTCGACGAGACGACGTGCGTGGTGCGCGCGGTGCGCCGCTGGACCGAGTTCTACGCCCACGAGTCGTGCGGTAAGTGCACCCCGTGCCGCGAGGGCACCTATTGGTTGAGCCAGATCTACGAGCGTTTGGAAACCGGGAACGGCACCGAAGAGGACATCGGAAAGCTGCTGGACATCTCCGACACCATCTTCGGGAAATCGTTCTGCGCGTTGGGTGACGGCGCGGCGAGCCCCATCCTGTCGTCGATCAAGTTCTTCCGCGACGAGTACGTCGAGCACCTGAACGGCGGCTGCCCGTTCGATCCACACGCCTCGACGCTGATGGCGACCGAGGGGGTGGGCGCGTGACGGTGACCGAGCCGAGCCAGGATGCGCCGGCAGTGGAATTGGTGAATCTGATCATCGACGACCAGCCGATCAGTGTGCCCAAGGGCACCTTGGTGATTCGCGCAGCCGAGCTGATGGGCATCCAGATTCCGCGGTTCTGCGATCACCCGCTGCTGGATCCGGTGGGCGCCTGCAGGCAGTGCCTGGTCGAGGTCGAGGGCCAGCGCAAGCCGATGGCGTCATGCACCATCACCTGCACACCCGACATGGTGGTCCGCACGCAGTTCACCTCCGAATCCGCCGACAAGGCGCAGCACGGGGTGATGGAACTGCTACTGATCAACCATCCGCTGGACTGCCCGGTCTGCGACAAGGGCGGCGAGTGCCCGCTGCAGAACCAGGCCATGTCGAACGGCCGGGCTGAAACCCGCTTCACCGACGTCAAACGCACCTTCCCCAAACCGATTCCGATCTCCTCGGAGGTGCTGCTGGACCGCGAACGATGCGTGCTGTGTGCGCGGTGTACGCGGTTCTCCCAGCAGATCGCGGGCGATCCGTTCATCGAGCTGCTGGAACGCGGTGCATTGCAACAGGTCGGCATCGCGCCCGGCGAACCGTTCTCGTCGTACTTCTCCGGCAACACCGTGCAGATCTGCCCGGTCGGCGCCCTGACCAACACCGCCTACCGGTTCCGCGCGCGGCCGTTCGACCTGGTGTCCACGCCCAGCGCATGCGAGCACTGCGCGTCGGGCTGTGCCCAGCGCACCGACCACCGGCGCGGAAAGGTGTTGCGCCGGCTGGCCGGCGACGATCCCGAGGTCAACGAAGAGTGGAACTGCGACAAGGGCCGCTGGGCGTTCAACTACGCAGGCGTCGGCGATCGCATCACCACCCCTCTGCTGCGTGAGGCTGACGGCAAGCTGCGGCCCGCGTCCTGGGCGGAGGCGCTGCGCGTCGCCGCGACGGGGTTGGCCTCCGCCGCGGGCCGCGCCGGTGTCCTCGTGGGCGGCAGAAGCACCGTTGAGGATGCCTACGCTTACTCGAAGTTCGCCCGAATGGTGTTGACCACCAATGACATCGACTTTCGGATCCGCGCGCACAGCGACGAAGAGGCCGACTTTCTCGCCGCCCATGTCGCGGGGCAGCCGATGACGGTCACCTATGCCGACCTGGAGAAGGCGCCGGCGGTGTTGCTGGCCGGCTTCGAGCCGGAGGATGAATCGCCGATCGTCTTTCTGCGGCTGCGCAAGGCCGCCCGCAAGAACGGTGTTCAGGTGCTGGCCATCGCGCCGTTCGAGACCCGCGGCCTGACCAAGATGTCTGGGCGACTCATCCGCACGGTGCCCGGCGGTGAAGCGGCGGCGCTGGACGGGCTGACCGAGGAGACACTGCTGCACCAGCCCGGGGCGATCATCCTGGTCGGCGAGCGGCTGTCCGCATCGCGCGGGGCGCTTTCTGCAGCAGCCAGATTGGCGGCGGCGACCGGAGCCCGCCTCGGCTGGGTGCCACGGCGTGCGGGCGACCGCGGGGCGGTGGAGGCAGGCGCGCTGCCCAACCTACTGCCGGGCGGACGTCCGGTCAGCGATGCCGCCGCGCGGGAGCAGACGGCGGCCGCCTGGCACATCTCCGACGTGCCTGCTGGCCCCGGCCGCGACACGGCCGGCATCCTCGCGGCGGCGGCCAGCGGCGAACTGGGCGCGCTGCTGATCGGCGGCGTAGAACTCGCCGATCTGCCCGACCCTGACGAGGCCCTGGTTGCCATCGACGCGGTGTCGTTCGTCGTCAGCCTCGAGCTGCGGGAAAGCGCCGTCACCGGGCTCGCCGACGTGGTGTTTCCCGTTGCGCCCGTGGTGGAGAAGGGCGGCTCGTTCATCAACTGGGAGGGCAGGATTCGGCCCTTTCCGCCGTCGCTGACCAGCAATGCGACGCCCGATCTGCGGGTGCTGTACACGTTGGCCGACGAGCTCGGCGTGGACCTCGGGCTGCCGGATGCGGGGGCCGCAGGCGAGGAACTGGCGCGGCTCGGCTGGTGGGGCGGTACACGACCGGGCGCCCCGGACGTTTCGGCCGGTATCGCCCCCGAACCGGGCAAGGGTGAAGCGGTGCTGGCCAGCTGGCGGATGCTGCTGGACTCCGGTCGGCTGCAGGACGGCGAGCCCTACCTTGCCGGAACCGCGCGACCACCGGTCGTTCGCCTGTCAGCGACCACATCCGCCGAAATCGGTGCGACGGAAGGCGACTCCGTCACTGTCGCCACCAGCAACGGCGAGATCACGTTGCCGCTCGAGATCACCGATATGGATGACCGGGTGGTGTGGCTGCCACTGAACTCGCCGGGATCGGCGGTGTACCAACAACTCGGGGTGACCGCGGGCGCCGTGGTCTCAATCGGACGGGCTGAACGGTGAACTATTCAACGGCGACGGACCTCTCGGCCTTCGGGCACGACCCGATCTGGCTGATCCTGATCAAGGCGGTCGGAATCTTCGTGTTCCTGCTGCTGACGGTGCTGGCCGCGATCCTGATCGAACGCAAGCTGTTGGGCCGCATGCAGATGCGTTTCGGGCCCAACCGGGTCGGCCCGAAGGGTCTGCTGCAGTCACTCGTCGACGGGCTGAAGCTCGGGTTGAAGGAAGGGCTGATCCCGGCGGGGGTGGACAAGCCGATTTATCTAATGGCGCCGGTGATTTCGACGGTGCCCGCGTTTCTGGCCTTCGCGGTCATCCCAATGGGGCCCGTGGTGTCGGTGTTCGGTCACCGAACTCCGCTGCAGCTGACCGACCTTGCGGTGGCGGTGCTCTACATCCTTGCGGTCACCTCGATCGGGGTGTACGGCATCGTGCTGGCCGGGTGGGCGTCGGGCTCGACCTACCCGCTGCTCGGCGGTCTGCGGTCGTCGGCGCAGGTGATCTCTTACGAGATCGCGATGGCACTGTCGTTCGCGACGGTGTTCCTGTTCGCAGGCACCATGTCGACGTCGGGAATCGTTGGCGCCCAGGACGGCCGGTGGTTTGTGTTCGTGCTGCTGCCGTCGTTTTTGGTGTACCTGACCTCGATGGTCGGCGAAACCAACCGTGCGCCTTTCGATCTGCCCGAGGCCGAGGGTGAGCTCGTCGGCGGCTTCCACACCGAGTACTCGTCGCTGAAGTTCGCGATGTTCATGCTCGCCGAATACGTCAACATGACGACAGTGTCGGCCCTGGCCACCACGATGTTCCTCGGAGGCTGGCACGCACCATGGCCGATCAACATGTGGGATGGCGCTAACACCGGCTGGTGGCCGCTGCTGTGGTTCACCGCCAAGGTGTGGGCGTTCCTGTTCTTCTACTTCTGGCTGCGCGCCACGCTGCCGCGCCTGCGCTACGACCAGTTCATGGCGCTGGGCTGGAAGGTCCTGATACCGGTGTCGTTGGTGTGGATCGCGATCGTGTCGACCGCGCGCGCCCTACGCAACGCCGGTGAAACCGCTTGGAGCACCGGGTTGATCGCCGTCGGCACGGTGGTCGCACTGCTGGTAGCCGCGTTGCTGTGGCGGACGCTGCGGGCCAGGACGGTGCGCACGATACCGGTGCAGGCCGTCGACGACGGCGCGTTCCCGGTGCCGCCGCTGCCTGCAGAGCGGACGCGAGGAGCACAAGAAGCAGAGCGGACGCGAGGAGCACAGAAAGCAAAGGAGACCACTCATGCCTAAGTTCCTCGACGCAATCGCCGGCTTCGCGGTCACGTTCGGCACCATGTTCAAGAAGCCGATCACCGAGGAGTATCCGGAAAAGCCGGGCCCGGTCGCGAAGCGTTACCACGGGCGCCATCAGCTCAACCGCTACCCCGACGGGCTGGAGAAGTGCATCGGCTGCGAGCTGTGCGCGTGGGCCTGCCCCGCCGACGCGATCTACGTCGAGGGCGACAACAACACCCCGGAGGAGCGCTACTCGCCGGGCGAGCGCTACGGCCGCGTGTATCAAATCAACTACCTGCGCTGCATCGGCTGCGGCCTGTGCATCGAGGCATGCCCCACCCGCGCGTTGACGATGACCAACGAATACGAGATGGCCGACGACAACCGGGCAGACCTCATCTGGGGCAAGGACAAACTGCTCGCGCCGCTGAAGCCGGGAATGGTGGCACCGCCGCACCCGATGCAGCCCGGCAGCACCGACGAGGACTATTACCTGGGCAATATCAAGCCTGTCTCGCACACGCAAGGAGCGGAAAAGGTATCGGAGGAAGCGCGGTGACGTCGACGGCGGAAGCGGTCGTGTTCTGGGTGCTCGGCGCGGTGGCCCTGCTCGGTGCCATCGGCGTGGTCGCCGCGCCCAAGGCCGTGTATTCTGCGATTTTCCTTGCTTCGACCATGATCTCGCTCGCGGTGCTCTACATCGCGCAGGAAGCGCTGTTCCTCGGCGTCGTGCAGGTGGTCGTCTACACCGGCGCGGTCATGATGCTGTTCCTCTTCGTGCTGATGCTTGTCGGCGTCGATCTGACCGAGTCGTTCACGGAAACGATTCGCGGACAACGGGTTGCCGCGCTGATCGCCGGTTTCGGCTTCGGCGTCCTGCTGATCGCCGGGATCGGCAATGTGTCGGTGGCCGGTTTCACGGGACTGCCCGAAGCCAACAGCAGCGGCAACGTCGAGGGCCTGGCGGCTTTGATCTTCACCCGCTACCTGTGGGCGTTCGAGCTGACCGGCGCGCTGCTGATCACCGCCGCGCTCGGCGCCATGGTGCTGGCGCACCGCGAGCGCTTCGAACGCGCCAAGACTCAGCGCGAACTCGCCGAAGAACGATTCCGGCCCGGCGGCCATCCCACACCCATGCCGGGTCCGGGTGTGTTCGCCCGGCACAACGCCGTGGACATCGAGGCGCGGCTGCCCGACGGCTCAGGCTCTGAGCTGTCGGTCGCCGCGATCCTGCAACGGCGTCGGGTCAGTGACCAGCCGCAAGAATCAACGGACGGGAGCGCGAAGTGAATCCCGATAACTATCTGTACCTCTCCGCGCTGTTGTTCACCATCGGTGCGTCGGGAGTTCTGCTGCGCCGCAACGCCATCGTGATGTTCATGTGCGTGGAGCTGATGCTGAACGCGGCCAACCTCGCCTTCGTGTCGTTCTCGCGCATGCATGGTCACCTCGACGGTCAGGTGGTGGCCTTCTTCACCATGGTGGTGGCCGCCTGCGAGGTCGTCGTCGGCCTGGCGATCATCATGACCATTTTCCGTACCCGTCGCTCGGCCTCGGTCGACGACGCCAGCCTGCTGAAAAACTAAGGGCCCGATGACGATTCCGGTTTGGCTCCTGATTGCGCTGCCCCTGGCCGGGGCGGCCATACTGTTGCTGTCCGGCAAGTGGTCCAACCCGTGGGGCCACCTGCTGGGATGTGCGGCGTCGCTGGCGTCCTTCGTCGTCGGCGCGCTTCTGTTCGCCGACATGCTCGGCCGCCCCGGCGAGGAGCGGATCGTCACCGAGAGACTGTTCTCCTGGGTACCGGTCGGCGAACTGCACGTCGACTTCGGCCTACAGCTCGACCAACTGTCGATGTGCTTCGTGCTGCTGATCACCGGCGTCGGCTCGCTGATCCACATCTACTCGGTCGGCTACATGGCCGAAGATCCAGGCCGCCGCAGGTTTTTCGCCTACCTGAACCTGTTCCTGGCGGCGATGCTGCTGCTGGTGCTCGCCGACAACTACCTCGGCCTCTACGTCGGCTGGGAAGGCGTCGGCCTGGCGTCGTATCTGCTCATCGGGTTCTGGCAGCACAAGCCGTCGGCAGCCACCGCGGCCAAAAAGGCGTTCGTGGTCAACCGCGTCGGCGACATCGGCCTCGCCGTCGCCCTGATGGTGATGTTCGCCTACATCGGCTCGATCTCGTTCCACGGCGTCTTCGATGCCGCGCCGCGGCTGAGTGAGGGCACGCTCAACGCGATCGGGCTGCTGCTGTTGCTCGCCGCCTGCGGTAAGTCGGCGCAGGTGCCGCTGCAGTCCTGGCTCGGCGACGCGATGGAGGGCCCGACGCCGGTGTCGGCGCTTATCCACGCCGCCACGATGGTCACCGCGGGCGTCTACCTGATCGTGCGGTCGGGCCCGGTGTTCGATCTCGCGCCGGGTGCGCAGCTCGGCGTCGTCATCGTCGGCGCCGTCACGCTGTTGTTCGGCGCGATCATCGGCTGCGCCAAGGACGACATCAAGAAGGCGCTGGCCGCGTCGACCATGAGCCAGATCGGCTACATGGTGCTCGCCGCGGGCCTCGGCCCTGCCGGCTACGCGGTGGCGATCATGCACCTGCTGACCCACGGCTTCTTCAAGGCCGGACTGTTCCTCGGCGCGGGCTCGGTCATGCACGCGATGGACGACGAAGTGAACATGCGGTACTACGGCGGACTGCGCAAGCTGCTGCCGATCACCTTCGCCACGTTCGGGCTCGGGTACCTCGCGATCATCGGCGTCCCGCCGTTCGCCGGATTTTTCTCGAAGGACGCGATCATCGAAACCGCTTTCAACGCAGGCGGAGTCAAGGGCGTGGTGCTCGGCGGCGCGGCGTTGCTCGGTGCGGGCATCACCGCCTTCTACATGACCCGCGTCATGTTGATGACGTTCTTCGGCGAGCGACGGTGGAAACCGGAGGTCCACCCGCACGAGGCGCCGGCGGTGATGACGTGGCCGATGATCCTGCTGGCCGTCGGCTCGGTCGCGGCGGGCGGGCTGCTGGCCATCGGCGGCACGTTGGAGCAGTGGCTGGAACCCGTGGTCGGCGCCGAGGAGGTGCACCACGTCGCACCGGCCTGGGTGATCACCGTCGTCGCGCTGTCGGTCGTCGCGGTCGGCATCCTCGTCGCCTACCGGATGTACGCGCAGAAGGCGGTGCCCGACGTTGCGCCCGAAAAGGTTTCGGCGCTGACCGTCGCGGCCCGCCGTGACCTCTACGGTGATGCGATCAACGAGGAGCTGCTGATGAAGCCCGGACAAGTCCTGACCAAGGATCTGGTCTGGATCGACGACAAGGGTATCGACGGCGCCGGCAGCGGCCTGGCTGCCGTGGTCGGGCGAGTGTCTGACGGGCTGCGGCAGGTGCAGACCGGTTTCGCGCGCTCTTATGCCCTGTCGATGCTGGCCGGCGCGGCACTCGTGGTCGCGGTGATCCTGGCGGTGCAACTGTGGTGACCGCCGGCGTGCCGTGGCTGACCATCATGTGGGCGGTGCCGATGCTGGGCGCCGCGCTGGTGATGCTGATTCCCGCGTCCGCCCGCGCCGCAGCGAAGTGGTTCGGCCTGCTGGTGTCGGTGGTCGTGCTTGTGCTCGCCGTCATCCTGGCCGTCGGGTTCGATCCGGGCGGTCCGCAGTACCAATTCGTCGAAGACCAGCCGTGGATACCGTCATTCGGCACCGGCTACATCCTCGGCATCGATGGCATCGCATTGGCGCTGATCGTCCTCACCGCCGTGCTGGTGCCGCTGCTGATCATCGCGGGCTGGAATGATGCCGACGCCCAGGAGGGACTGCGCGGCCGCTCCACTCACACCTATCTGGCGCTGACGCTGGCGGTCGAGGGCATGGTCGTCATGTCGCTGATCTCGCTGGACGTGCTGCTGTTCTACGTCTTCTTCGAGGCGATGCTCATCCCGATGTACTTCCTCATCGGCGGGTTCGGCGGCGAGCACCGGTCCAAGGCAGCGGTGAAGTTCCTGCTGTACAACCTCTTCGGCGGCTTGGTCATGCTCGCCGCGGTCATCGGCCTCTACGTGGTGACCGCCCAGAGCGACGTGTTCGACTCGGGTACTTTCGATTTCCGGGCCATTGTCGACGCGGTGTCCAGCGGTGCGCTGAACGTCAACCCCGCCATCCTCAACGCGCTGTTCCTCGGTTTCATGTTCGCGTTCGCGGTCAAGGCGCCGCTGTGGCCGTTCCACCGGTGGCTGCCCGACGCCGCCGTCGAGGCCACCCCGGCCAGCGCTGTGCTGATGATGGCGATCATGGACAAGGTCGGCACGTTCGGCATGCTGCGGTTCTGCCTGCAGTTGTTCCCCGACGCCTCAAGCTATTTCCGGCCGCTGATCATCACGTTGGCCGTCATCGGCATCGTGTACGGCGCTGTTTTGGCCATCGGACAGACCGACGTCATGCGGCTGATCGCCTACACGTCGATCTCGCACTTCGGCTTCATCATCCTCGGGATCTTCGTGATGACGAGCCAGGGCCAGTCTGGCTCGACCTTGTACATGGTCAATCACGGCATCTCGACCGCCGCGCTGTTCCTGATCGCCGGTTTCCTGGTGTCGCGCAGGGGAACTCGACTGATTAGCGCCTTCGGAGGCGTGCAGAAGGTGGCACCGGTGTTGGCGGGCACCTTCCTGGTCGCCGGGCTGGCGACGCTATCGCTGCCCGGCCTGGCGCCCTTCATCAGCGAGTTCCTGGTGCTGATCGGCACATTCACCCGTTACCCGGCGCTGGCCGTGGTGGCATCACTGGCGCTGGTGCTCTCGGCGATCTACATCCTATGGATGTACCAGCGGATGATGGGCGGGCCGGTCATCGAAGGAAACGACCGGCTGCGTGATCTGCTCCCCCGCGAACTTGTCGTGGTCGCGCCGTTGATCGCGCTTCTGCTGGTCCTCGGTGTCTATCCGAAAGTAGCTCTGGACGTGATCAACCCGGCCGTCAGCCACACGCTGACCACCGTGGACCAACCCGATCCCACACCCAAACTGGCGGAAGGCGGCCCGCGATGAACCTGCCAACGCCCAGCGTCGAATACGGCCTGCTGTCGCCGATGCTGATCGTGTTCGGAGCGGCCATCGCCGGCGTCCTGGTGGAGGCGTTCGTCTCGCGTGAGCGTCGCTACGCTACCCAAGTCGTCCTCAGCCTGGCCGGACTGGCCGCCGCATTCGTGGCGGTGGTGCAGGTGACCCGCGATCTGCACGGGAACACCGGCCGCACCGCGGTCATCGGGTCCGTCGCCGTCGACACCCCGGCGCTGTTCCTGCAGGGCACGATTCTGCTCGTCGGCATCCTCGGAGTGCTGCTGATCGCCGAACGACGTATCCCTGCCGAAGTGGAGTCGGAATCAGAACGGGTTGTGCGCGGCCTTGATTCGTTCACGCCGCAGGCATCGGCGGTCGTCGGCAGCGTCGCCGAGAAGCAGGCCGTCACGACCGGCGTGATGCAGACCGAGGTATTTCCGCTGACGCTGTTCGCCGTCGGCGGGATGCTGCTGTTCCCCGCTGCCGATGATCTGCTGACGATGTTCATCGCGCTCGAGGTGCTGTCGCTGCCGCTGTACCTGATGTGCGGGCTGGCCCGGCGCCGCCGTCTGCTCTCCCAGGAAGCGGCGCTGAAGTACTTTCTGCTGGGCGCGTTTTCGTCGGCCTTCTTCTTGTACGGCTCGGCGATGCTGTACGGGTACTCCGGCACGCTGAGCCTGATCGGCATCGCCGATGCGATCCACGGCAACACCGGCAAGGCGTCACTGGCGTTGATTGGCGTGGGCCTGCTGCTGGTTGGTGTGCTGTTCAAGGTTGGTGCGGTGCCGTTCCACTCCTGGATTCCCGACGTGTATCAGGGTGCGCCGACGCCGATTACGGCGTTCATGGCCGCGGCGACCAAGATCGCGGCCTTCGGCGCCCTGCTGCGCATCTTCTATGTGGCGGTGCCGGAGATCCGCGGCGAGTGGCGGCCGGTGCTGTGGGCTATCGCGATCCTGACGATGGTGGTCGGTACCGTCACCGCGGTGACGCAATCCGACGTCAAGCGGATGCTCGCGTATTCGGCGGTGGCGCATACCGGATTCATATTGACCGGTGTGATCGCGCTCAACGAGTCGGGCCTGTCGTCGACGCTGTTCTATCTTTTCGCCTACGGGTTCAGCACGCTGGGCGCCTTCGCCGTCGTCGGCCTGGTTCGCGACAAGGGCGGCGACGAAGAGACCGCGATGGTGCGCTGGGCCGGGCTCGGCCGGCGCTATCCCATCGTCGGCATTGTGTTCTCGCTGTTTCTGCTGGCGTTCGCGGGCATCCCGTTGACGAGCGGTTTCGTCAGCAAGTTCGCGGTGTTCAAGGCCGCCGGCGAGGGTGGTGCCATTCCGTTGGTGATTGTCGGCGTGATCGCCAGCGCCATCGCGGCGTATTTCTATGTGCGGGTCATCGTGCTCATGTTCTTCACCGACCCGCCCGACGACGCGCCCGACGTGGTGGTGCCGAGCTTCCTGAGCACGGCCGTCATCACGATCACTGCCGCCGTGACGTTTGCGCTCGGAGCGCTGCCGCAGCCCCTGCTGGACGTGGCGAACCTCGCCAACCAGTTCCTGCGCTAGCGTCGACTAGTTGCGCCCAAGCCCATAAATGGGGCGCAAAGTTGCGACAAGATCGCGCTATTACGTCGATCTCGGCGAGAGGGGTAGACGTGCTTGTTCTGAGTGAGGATCGCGGCCCGGTTCGGGTGTTGACGCTGAACCGGCCCGAGGCACGGAACGCGTTGAGTCGAGGCTTGATCCGCGCGGCGTACACGGCGTTGACCGAGGCCGACACCAACGAGTCGGTGCGGGCCGTGGTGCTGACGGGAGCGGATCCCGCATTCTGCGCCGGCGTGGACCTGAAGGAGGCTCAGCGCGACGGGCTCGGCTATTTCGAGGAGTTCCGCTCGCAGAGCTGCATCGCCGCGACGGGCAACATGCGCACGCCGATCATCGGCGCCATCAACGGTGCGGTATTCACCGGTGGCCTGGAGATGGCGCTCGGCTGTGACTTCCTCATCGCCTCGGAGCGGGCCGTGTTCGCCGACACTCATGCGCGCGTGGGAATTCTTCCCGGCGGTGGGATGACAGCGCGGCTGCCGCAGGTCGTGGGCCACGCGATGGCCCGCAGACTGTCGATGACGGGTGAAGTCGTCGATGCCGCGCGCGCCGAGCGGATCGGATTGGTCACAGAGGTCGTCGCACACGAGAAACTGCTCGAGCGCGCTGTGGAGTTGGCAACGCAGATCGCCGAGGTACCGGGCCCAACGATGCTCGGGCTCAAGGAGATTTACACCACCGGCGCGGCGACGGTCATTGATCCCGCGCTGGCCGCCGAGGAGAACATTGCCTTCAAGCAGCACCGCGACTTCGAGGGACTCGGCGACCAATTTCGTGCGGTCGCCGAGCGCAACAAGCGGCAGATCGACAGCTGACAACTCCGCGACCCCGGTCCAGCGGTCAGACTCCAAACTGACGGCGACGGCAATGGGGGGTAACCCCCGCCAACTTCTCCGGTAATCGCCGTTGTTAGATCACCTCGACACTCCGTACGTTGAAGACATGGTCGCAATCACCGATCAAGGCGCCCAGCCGCGAACGCCCGCCACGACGATGCAGCCGAAGATCCGTCGCATGGGCCTCGTGCCCACCTCATCGATGATCGTCGGTGCGGCGATCGGCGCGATTTGGCTGTGGGTGCCACTCTCGATCGTATTCGTCGGCATCATGACCATCCCGTCAGTGATCGGATTCGTGCTTGCCCTCCTCACGTTCCTCTACCTGATGCGGGGCGTCGAATGGCTCGAGCGTCGGCGTAGCGAGGCCGTCTTCGGCATGGCGATCTCGGTACCGCCCCGGAAGATGGCCGATTCCACGGGCGTTCAAGGTTGGCTCCAGCAGATCGGGCTGGACATCACCAGCGCCCGGTTCTGGAAGGGCTGCCTACACCATTTCCTCCGGATGGTCTACGACCTGGCAGCCACCGGGCTCGCGCTCATTCTGCTGGCATTCGCATTGCTGGCACCAGCCGCCGCGATCGCCGCGAACCGGCCTCAAGACGCCGGACTGTCATTCATTTCGCCCGCGTTGGCCTGGCCGCTGGCCGCGATCGCGTTAGCGGCTGCAGTCGCCATAGTGATATTCGCTCCTATTCTCGACGCCAAAATCGACGGGTGGCTGCTCTCGCCATCGCCGGCCGCGATGCTTCAACGCGAGGTGAATGCGCTCGCTGACGCCAGGCTGGGCGCAGTCTCGTCCGCCCAGACCGAGCGCCACCGCATCGAACGTGACCTGCACGACAGCGTGCAACCCCGCCTCGTGTCACTGGCGATGACAATCGGCCTCGCCCAAACCAAGTTCGACAACGATCCAGTTGCCGCCAAGGGATTGATGGCCGAGGCTCTCGACGATGCGAAAACCGCCTTGGTAGAGCTGCGTAACGTCGTCCGCGGCATCGCACCGACCATCCTCGCCGACCGCGGCCTAGACGCAGCCCTCTCCTCGGTGGTGCAGCGCGCCGCCGTCCCGACAACGCTGGACATCGATCTCAGTCGGCGCATCCCTTCGGAAACCGAATCCGTCGCCTACTTCGTAGTCGCCGAGGCACTCACCAACGTCGCCAAACACGCACAGGCAACGCGGGCCGCCGTGACGGTGCGACTCGACCAGAACGAGAACAAGCTCCACGTTTCCGTATTCGACGATGGTCGGGGCGGCGCACAGATCAGCCACAGCTCGACCGCCACGGGCCTGCGTGGTCTGGCGGAGCGGGTACGCGCTGCCCGCGGCACGTTCACGGTTTCCAGTCCCGCCAGCGGGTCTACGACTGTCACTGCGGTGCTGCCATGCGAATAGTGATCGCCGAGGACTCGGCCCTTCTGCGCGGAGGTATTGCGCGCATCCTCGTCGACGCCGGCCACGAGGTGGTAGCGGAGGTGGCCGATGCCTCAAACCTGACATCTCTGGTCAACGAAACGCACCCTGATCTTGTGATCGTCGATGTGAGGATGCCGCCGACGTTCACCGATGAGGGGATCCGCGCCGCAGCGTTGCTGCGGAGCCAGAATCCCGAGTCGGCCGTAATGGTCTTGTCGCACTACGTCGAAGAGCGTTACGCCTCCGACCTGATCGCGTCGGACACCCGCGGCTTCGGATACCTGCTCAAGGACCGCGTCGCTGATGTGCCGGCATTTCTGGACGCGGTCGAGGTCGTCGGCAGCGGCGGAACTCTCCTCGACCCCGAAGTGGTGTCCCAGATACTCGCGCGGTCGCATCGCCGCAGCGCCTTGGATCAGCTGACGCCCCGCGAACGCGAGGTATTGCAGCTCATGGCCGAAGGCAGGACCAACTCGGCGATCGCCGCCACGTTGCACATGTCGACCGGCTCCGCCGAAAAGCACATCGCCTCCATCTTCACAAAGCTGGGACTGGCCCCCGATGACACCGAGAATCGCCGCGTGCTGGCCGTCTTGCACTATCTCGAGTCTTAGAGGAAGGACACGATCATGACATCGATCGACCGACTGCAACCCGCCGGAAATATGATGATGAAGAATGACCGGGGAGTGATCGAGGACGCGCTCGCACTGATCGAGGTTGACGAGGGATGGACGCAGGGCACCTACTGCCGCGACGCCGATGGTAATCAAGTGAATCCCGTTGTCGGGTCCCCGGACGAATGGGTGCGGGTTCGCACCGAGCGCGTCGGGCCGGGAAGTTATATGACGCGCACCGAGAGTGGCGCGATCCCCTGCAAGTTCTGCCTCGAAGGTGCGCTGCGGGTGGCGTCGGGCTACTGGCAAGTCATGTCGCCCCAAGCGGTACACAAGCAGGTTGATCGCCTGGAGAGCTTGATACTGGAAATGGCCAATTCCGCCGCCGAGCCGGATTGGCCGAGCCTTCGGGCATACAACGACGACGCGTCCACTACCAAAGCCGATGTGGTGCTTGTACTCAAGCGCGCCGCCGCGCATCTGGACTACCACGGGCAGGAGTAGACCTGAGGAGGACGAACGTCGCATGCCAGACACCGCCCGATCTTGACGGGCCGGGTGCTGGCGCTTCCCAGCTTTCGGCGCCCACGCTGTCCAGTCGCCGCCGCGCCGCGGTGCGCGTTGTACTCGTTTTTCTCGCCGTCTTGCTTTCTCTCGGCACGCTGGGCGTCCTCGGCGCTCTAGCCTACGGGCTCAGTGGCCTACGCCTAGTGACAGAAACAGAGAAGCTGCCGTATGGCGTGCGGTTGCTAACACTCGACACCGGCGACATCCCGCTGAGCGTCCGCCTTATCAGCGACGACGACGCCACGGAGCCTCGCGTCAATCTGCGTATTACCGCCAACACCGACGACATCCACCTGGCGGTCGCCAACGAGGGCGCCAGCGGCCGGGTCACGGTTCTCCAGAGCGGTTCCGGCTTCGCACGGTTTATCCGTAACGGAGAGATCGAGGTCGTGCTCCCGCCCACTGTCGCACGACAATTGAGCATGACCGTCAACCAGCAGTCCGGCTCGCTGTCCGCACATAGCGACCTCGATCAACTGGTGGCCAACACACACGACGGCGGGGTTGTGCTGGGCGGCAGAGCCCGCCGGGTTGACATCAACCTGCACCACGGTGACATCAGGACCAGCACCGCGATCGCCGTTTCCGATTCATTCAGAGCAGCCACCGAATCCGGCGGCATCTCCGTGGATTTCCGAGAAACCCCCCGCACCATGGAAGCGGTCGCGGAGGGTGATGTGACTGTGCGGCTACCCGCTTCCGGTCCGTATCGAGTACTCGCGCAGTCCGGGGCACGTGACGGGGAGACGACGGTGACGGTGCCGCAAACCACAACGCCGAGCGCACCCCTGGTGATGGTTCACTCAACAGGCGGCAGCGCCACAGTCACAGAGCTACGGTAAGAGCTTCGGCGAGCAACGGATTCAGCGACGTCGATGAAATCGTCAACGACCTCGCGGTGCGTGCCGAGCGGACCGTTCTCGAAGAACCACCGCGGCTTTTCGGGCAGCGAATCATACGCGGCGGCAGCGGCATTAGAGAACTCGATATGATCGCGCTGGTTCGGGGCGCCGGCCGCCCACTCGGGCCCGCTATAGAGGGTGACGACGACGTCGGGCGCGATCTCGATGATGGTCTCGGCGATCTTCGCCCGGAGTTCGGGCGTGTTGAAGATCTTGCTGTCGGGGAAGTCCCAGGACTGGACGTCGTTCACCCCGACGACCGCCGAGGACGTCAGTTGCTCGCGTTCGCGTAGCCGACCGCATTCCTCTCGGGGCATGCCGGGGATGCCGGCCTCGCCGCGGCACGCCAACGCAAAGTGGACGTGCTTGCCTTGCGACGTCCACTTGGCGACCGCGGCCGCCACCCCGTATTCGGGATCGTCGGGATGGGGAACCAACACCAGCGCGGAGCGCCAGTCTGTGGGAAAGGTTGATGAACCACGGCGTCAGGCAATCACACCATGGGCGACGATGGCGGTCGTCTGGTCGATCCATTCGTCGTCGAGATCCGTTCCCGGCGACAGCAGAAGCCGCAACATCGTCGCCCCGCCGATCACCTCGATCAGCCGCTGCGGGTCGATGTCGGCGTGCGCGTCGCCCCGCTGCAGCGCATCGGCAAGCCGCGTCCGCACCGCGGCGAACACGTCGATGAAACGGCTCATCACACGCTCGTTCAGCTCGGCGTCGGCGGACATGTCGGCGATCAGGCCAGGCAGCGCCGCACGCACCACCGGGCTGCTGAATACGTTCGCGGTGGCCGCGATCATGGCCCGCACGTCAGCGCGGAAATCCCCCGGCGGCGTCGCGATCGCCGTGGGCGCGGCGGGAAACGCGGCCTCATGAACCAGCTCCGCCTTGCTCGACCATCGGCGATACAGCGCGGTCTTCGTGGTGCCCGCCCTCTCGGCGACCGCGGCCATAGTCACGTTCGAATAGCCGATTTCCACAAGCAGATCCGTGGTCGCGCGCAATATGGCAGCGTCGATACGCGGGTCGCGCGGCCGCCCGGCCGTGTGCCCCTTGTCAACCGAACCGGGGTCTGCTTTCATAACGCTACCCACCGTATCGTAATAAGGCCGGAGGAAGAACCTTGGCTACAGAACCGGCTGTCGAAGACGTCGGCCGACTCCAGCGCTCCGCCCGTGACATCAGCACCCTGCCCGAGGTGATGTCGCAGTGGCTGTCCACGGTGATGCCCGGCGGCGTCACGCCGCAGGTGACCGTCGAGAGCGGCGTCGATTCCAACGGCATGTCCTCGGAGACGATCATTTTGACCGGCCGCTGGGAGGCCGACGGCCATCAGCGCGAGGAGAAGTGGGTGGCACGCGTCGCCCCCACCAAGGAAGACGTGCCGGTGTTCTCGTCCTACCGGATGGACCACCAGTTCGACGTGATCCGGCTGGTCGGCGAGAAGACCGATGTGCCGGTGCCGCGGGTACGGTGGCTGGAACCCACCGGGGTTGTGCTGGGCACTCCCTTTTTCCTGATGGACTACGTGTCCGGGGTGGTGCCACCCGACGTCATGCCCTACACCTTCGGCGGCAACTGGTTCGCCGACTCCCCCGCCGAATCGCGAAGGGCGTTACAGGACAACACGGTCGACGTGCTGGCGAAGCTGCACGCGATCCCCGACGCCGAAACCGTCTTCGGATTCCTCGGCGACGATGACGAGCCGAATGCGTTGCGCCGCAACCTGAACTGGCTGCAGTCATGGTATCGCTTCGCCGTGCCTGACATCGGGAGCTCCCCGCTCGTGGAGCAGGCGCTCGGTTGGCTGGAGGCGAACTGGCCCGCCGACGTGGCCGCGTCCAAGCCGGTGCTCATCTGGGGCGATTCACGGGTCGGCAACGTGCTCTACGAGGACCTCAAGCCGGTCGCCGTGCTCGACTGGGAGATGGCGACCCTCGGGCCCCGCGAGATGGACGCCGCGTGGATGATCTTCGCGCACATGGTGTTTCAGGAACTCGCCGGGCTGGCCGGGCTTCCAGGACTGCCCGACTTCATGCGGGAGGACGACGTAAAGGCCACCTACGCCGAGAAGACCGGTGTCGAACTGGGCGATCTGCACTGGTTCTACGTCTACTCCGGGGTGATCTGGGCCTGTGTGTTCATGCGGACCAGCGCCCGTCGCGTCCGCTTCGGCGAAATCGAGAAGCCCGACGACGTCGAATCGCTGTTCTATCACGGCGCCCTGCTGCGGCGCCTCATCGGAGGTGAAGTCTGATGCTGGGTCCCATGGACGAGTTTCCCGTCCACCAGATCCCCCAGCCTATCGCGTGGCCGAGCAGCTCGGACCGCAACTTCTACGACCGGTCCTACTTCAACGCGCACGACCGCACCGGCGACATCTTTTTGATCACCGGCATCGGTTACTACCCGAACCTGGGTGTGAAGGATGCGTTCGTGCTCGTGCGGCGTCGGAGCCGCGCTGGCGGCGACATCGAGCCAAGCGATGTGCAGACGGCAGTGCATCTTTCGGACGCCATCGATCAAGACCGGCTGAACCAGAACGTGCTCGGATACCGCGTGGAGGTCACCGAGCCGTTACACCAGTTGCGCATCGTCATGGACGAGACCGAGGACATGGCCGTCGACCTGACGTGGACCGGGCTGTACGAGGTCGTTCAGGAACAGCGCCACATTCTGCGGTCGGGCACCCGAATCACGTTGGATGCGCAGCGGTTTGCGCAAGTGGGTTCGTGGAGCGGCAGCATCACGATCGACGGCGAGGAGATCATCGTCGACCCGTCGGTGTGGATCGGCACGCGGGACCGCTCATGGGGCATAAGGCCCATCGGCGAGCCCGAACCGACGGGACGGCCGGCCGATCCCCCGTTCGAAGGCATGTGGTGGCTCTACGTCCCGATGGCGTTCGACGATTTCTCGATCGTGCTGATCATTCAGGAGGAGCCGAGCGGGTTCCGTTCGCTCAACGACTGCACGCGGGTATGGAAGGACGGCCGCGTCGAGCAGCTGGGCTGGCCGCGGGTGAAGATCCACTACACCTCCGGCACGCGCATTCCGACCGGCGCGACGATCGAGGCCACCGCAGCCGACGGCACGCCGGTCCGCTTTGACGTGGAATCGAAGCTGCCCGTGCCGATCCACGTGGGCGGCGGCTATGGCGGTGACTCGGACTGGATCCACGGCACGTGGAAGGGCGAGAAGTTCACCGAGCGGCTCACCTACGACATGACCGACCCCGCCATCGTCGGACGTGCAGGCTTCGGCGTCATCGACCATGTCGGCCGCGCCGTGTGCACCGAAGGCAACGGCACGCCTGTCGAGGGTTGGGGTCTGTTCGAGCACGGCGCGCTGGGCCGTCATGACCCGTCGGGTTTCGCCGACTGGCTCACCGTCGCGCCGTAACTCGCGAAAAACGACTTTTGCAGAGGTCTTCTCGCACTTTCTCTACAAAAGTCGGATCTCGGCGTCAGGTGTCATCGCTGGGGCTAGGCGAGTGCGACCAGCGCTCCTCCGCCAATCACCTCGATGAGAAAGTAGAACCAGTTCGGGTAGAACGGTGTGCGCGCATCGACGATCGCAGACACGATGCGGCCCAATGCCATTCCGACGAGTGCCACTCCGACGGCGAGCACAATGCCCTTCTGCACGTCGCCGTCGCGGAACCCCGCATATCCCAGCACTGCTGCCATCGCCAAGCCGAATCCACCGTAGACGGCCCGCACCTCCGATCGCGCCACCGGCGAATTCAGTGTTACACCGAACGGCCGAAACAGTGCGGCGGGTGCCGCCAGCGCATAGACACCCATGCCGAGGAAGAACACTGCGATCACCAGAAGGACCGCAACAGTCACAGCAGAACTCCTAAGCCGATTGGGCGGACTTGGCTTTGACGCGACCGAACACCATCGACTCCTCGATCCGGTCGAACCGGTGATCGATGGCGTCCAGCACGTAGTTGTGCCTCACATTCCATGGCCGCCGGGTTCCCGACTTCGGCAGCGCATGCAGGGAACGTTGAACGTAACCCGCGTTGATGTTCCACGCCGGCTTCTCCGCCATCGGCTTGTCCCCCAGGTGCGGATATGCGTGGGTGTAGCCGTGAGAATCCATGTAGGCCAACAGCTTCGCGACCGCCCGCGCGGTGAGGTCGGCCCGCAGCGTCCACGAAAGGTTGATGTAGCCGACGCACCATGCGGCGTTGGGTACGTCCTCGAGCAGGTGTTCCTTGAAGACGAACCGGTCCTGCGGTTTGACCTCTGATCCGTCGATCTTCAGCATGACACCACCCAACGCCTGTAACTGCAACCCGGTCGCGGTGATGATGACGTCAGCGTCGATTCGCTCGCCTGAGCGCAACACGATGCCGCCACTGTCGAAGTGGTCGATATGGTCGGTCACCACGTCGGCGCGGCCGGCGCTGATGGCTCCATAGACGTCATTGTCGAGAATCAGGCACATGCGCTGATCCCACGGGTCGTACTTCGGCTTGAAGTGGAGATCGACGGGATACCCGTCGGGAAGGTTGCTTTCGGCGTTTCTCCGCAGCATCCACCGAATCAATCCCGGCGTCTTGCGCGACAGTGCATACACGAGCATGACGAATCCGGCATTGAACCAACGCACGACTCGATAGGCAGCGGATGTTGGCAACACCCTTCGAATCCCTTGCACAATCGGATGTACCCGCGGCGACGACAACAGATATGTCGGCGAGCGCTGCAGCATCGTCACGTGGCCTGCCTTCTCCGTGAGCGATGGAATCATGCTCATCGCCGTGGCGCCGCTCCCAATCACCACTACCCTTTTGCCGGTGTAATCCAGTGATTCGGGCCAGAATTGGGGGTGTACCACCTCGCCCCTGAAGTCCTCAATGCCGGGAAACTCCGGCTTGTACGGCTCGTCGTAGTTGTAGTAGCCGGTGCCGAAGAACAGGAAGCGGCCGCGATAGGACTTCGCAGACCCGTCGGCCTCTACTTGCACCGTCCAGGTGTCGGAGCCCCAATCCCAGTCAGCCGACAGGACACGGGTGTTGAAACGGATATGCTCCTCGATCCCGTATTTGCGCGCAGCTTCGACCAGATACTCGCGGATGTCGGACCCGTCGGCGATGTTCTCGTCTCGGGTCCATGGCTCGAACGGGAAGCTGAGCGTGAAGATGTCGCTGTCGGACCGGATGCCCGGATATCGGAAAAGGTCCCAGGTCCCGCCGATGCGCGCCCGCCGCTCCAACACCGCATACGACAGGTTCGGGTTCTTCTCGTGGATGCGGTAGGCCGCGCCGATCCCGGAAATGCCCGCACCGATGATCAAGACGTCGAAATACTCTGCCTGCACGGCCTCGGACATCTGACCTCCTTTGGTCCGCCCGAGTACCACGATAGGCAATCAACTGCCGAGTGCGTCAACGATCTCCGACAACGCCTGCGGGGCGATGGGGCCTGGCTGGTAAAGGCAGGTTTGGTCCGATATGCCGGCCACTCGATCGCGGATATGAGCCGCCACCTCGGCCGCGCTGCCGCACGCTGCAATGGTGTGCAGCACGTCGTCGTCGATGAGTCTGCCCATCTCCGCCCAGCGGCCCTGTTTGGACAGGGCGTTGAGCTCCGACTGCAGCTCGCCCCACCCGTGGATCTCCAGCACCGGACGGTAGGCGGGCGTCGAACCGTAGAAGCCCAGCAGGCGGCGTGCAGCGGTGTGGTGTTGATCGTTTTCACCAATCGACACGATGATCTCCGGGATGACGGCGAATTCATTGAGCGACTTACCCGCCGCTGCCAGGCCTTTACGCACCGCGGGCATGGTCACCTCGTGCAGGAACTGCTTGCTGCCGAACGGCATGACCAGCAGGCCGTCGGCGTGCTCCGCGGTAGCGCGGGTGAGCCGCGGGCCCAGCGCGCCGACGTAGATCGGCGGCGGCCCGTAGGGGTTCTCGCCGGGGCTGAAGGTGGGCGTCATCAGCGTGTGGCGGTAGTACTCGCCACGAAAGTCGAGCCGCTCGCCGGTCTCCCAGGCCGAGAAAATGGCCCGCAGCGCGGCGACCAGTTCGGTCATCCTCGCCACCGGCTTGTCGAAGTCGGCACCGAACCGCTTCTCGATCTGCGCGCGGATCTGCGTGCCCAGCCCGAGCGCGAACCGGCCTTTGCTGAGCAGCTGGTGGTCGATCGCCTGATGGGCGAGGTGAATGGGGTTGCGGGGGAAGGCAATCGCGACGTTGGTCATCAGATCCAGGCCACCGACGGTCGACGCCAGGGTGAGCGGTGTGAAGACGTCGTTGGGACCTTCGAAGGTGAAGACCCCGCTGGCGCCGGCGTCGCGGAGGGCCCGCGCCTGCTCGATCGCACCGATGGGGCCGAACAGCGCTGTCATCACCCTCACGGCGTGAGAGCCTAGTCGCGTGACGCAGCCATCGAAGGCCGACATCGTGGTGGTCGGCGCGGGGTTCGCCGGGCTGACCGCGGCGCGCGAACTGCTTCGGCTCGGCTACGACGTCGTCGTGCTGGAGGGCCGCGACCGGGTGGGCGGCCGCTCGTCGACCACGACGATCGCCGGCGTGCCCGTCGACCTGGGCGGCACATTCGTCGGCCCGACGCAGGACGCCGTCACCGGCCTGGCACGCGAACTGGGCTGCGAGACGGTGCCCACCCACACGCGCGGCAAGAACCTGATCAAGTGGCGCGGCCGGATCCGCTCCTACCGCAGCACCATCCCCCGGCTGTCAATGCTCGAACTGTTCGACGTCTCGCGCATCCAGTGGCGCTTCGAAGGACTGTGCCGGCGGGTGTCGCTCGCGGAGCCGTGGACAAGCACCCACGCGCACAGCCTCGACGACCAGACGCTGGAGCGCTGGCTGCGGTCGCTGCACGCGAGCGCGTCGACGCGCGAATTGATGGCGATCATGTCGCGGGTCACCTGGGGTTGCGAACCCGATCAGGTGTCGTTGCTGCACGCTGTGCGCTACGTGAAGGCCGCGGGCGGGATCGGCCGAATGCTCGACGTGGACGGCGGCGCTCAGCAGGACCGCTTTCCCGGCGGCACCCAGCAGATCGCGCAGCGGATGGCCGACGAGCTTGCTGATCGGGTCCGGCTCGGCGCGATCGTCCGGCGCATCGAACGGCACCCTGCGGGCACCATCACGGTGGGGACCGACGACGGCCCCGCCGTCAAAGTCACCGTCAGGGCCGTCATCGTCGCCATTCCGCCCGCCCACCGCGCCGCCATCGAGTTTTCCCCCGGCCTGCCCGCCGAATACGACAAGCTCGCGCAGCACTGGCCGCAGGGCAACCTCAGCAAGGCCTACGCCGCCTACGAGACGCCGTTCTGGCGGGCCGACGGGTGCAGTGGCGAGGCGCTGTCCGACGAGGGCCCGGTGTTCATCACCTTCGACGTGAGCCCCGCAGGCGACGGCCCCGGCATCCTGCTGGGCTTCACCGACCCGAGGACATTTGACTCGCTGGCGCCGGCAGAGCGCCGGGAACGGGCGTTGGCCGGATTCGCCGACCTATACGGTAAACAGGCGTTGCAGCCTACCGACTACGTCGACCATTGCTGGGGCACTGAGGATTTCGCGCCCGGCGGCCCGACGGCCGCGGTGCCACCCGGTTCGTGGACGACCTACGGCCCCTGGCTGCGCAAGCCGGTGGACGGCATCTTTTGGGCGGGCACCGAAACCGCCGACGAGTGGACAGGCTTCCTCGACGGAGCCGTGCGGTCGGGTCGTCGTGCGGCCGCAGAGGTGCACGAGAGGCTGTCCGGTTAAATGGGACGATGCGCGCAATTCAGATCCCCAGTCTCGACGGCCCCTCGGCTGCGGAGCTCGTCGAGCTCGATGAGCCCACCGACGATAACGCCGTCATCGTCGAGGTGCACGCGGCCGGGGTGGCCTTCCCCGACGCCCTTCAGTCCCGCGGGCTCTACCAGTACAAGGCGGAGTTGCCGTTCGTGCCGGGCGCCGAGGTGGCGGGCGTGGTGCTCACTGCGCCGTCGGGCAGCGGCTTCAACAAGGGCGATCGCGTTGCCGGACTGACAATGCTGAACGGCGGCATGGCCGAAGTCGTTGCGCTGCAAGCCGAACGAGTGTTCAAGCTACCTGACAACGTCTCCTTCGAGGCTGGCGCGGGCCTGCTGTTCAACGATCTCACCATGCATCACGCGCTGCGCACCCGCGGCAGGCTGGCCGACGGCGAGACCGTGCTCGTGCACGGCGCAGCGGGCGGCATCGGCACGTCAACGCTGCGGTTGGCGCCCGCGTGGGGCGCCGCACGGACCATCGCGGTCGTCGGCTCCGAGGAGAAGAAGGCGATCGCCGAGGCCGCGGGCGCATCCGATGTGGTGCTGGCCGACGGCTTCAAGGACGCGGTCATGGGCCTGACGGACGGCAAAGGCGTGGATATCGTCGTCGATCCGGTTGGCGGTGACCGGTTCACCGATTCGCTGCGGTGCCTAGCGCCCGGCGGGCGATTGCTGGTGATCGGGTTCACCGGCGGTGAGATCCCCACCGTCAAGGTCAACCGCCTGCTGCTGAACAACGTCGACGCCGTCGGCGTCGGCTGGGGCGCGTGGACGTTCACCCATCCCAACTATCTACGCGAGCAGTGGGAGGAACTCGAACCCTTGCTCGCATCAGGGAAGGTGTCGGCGCCGCAACCCGAGGTTTACCCGCTGGAGCGTGCCGGGGAGGCCATCGCCTCTCTCGAAAACCGCAGCGCCAAGGGCAAAGTCGTCGTCACGCTGCGGTGAGGCTGCTTCCGCGACGACGTGACGTACCCGTCGAAACGTTTGATGCGGCAACGAGCCAATGGTCTGACGCAGACCGTGCCGGCTCCGTGGCGTGTGACGAGTTGACGCTGACGACGTACAACATCTGGAACGACAGCGCCTACGACAAAGAGCGGTATCTCGCAATCGCGCAACTACTTTCGCGGCGATCACCCGACGTCATGGTGTTTCAGGAGGTCACGTCGACTGCATCCGACGTGTTGTTGTCCCAGGATTGGATCCGCGCTTCGTATTCGTGTGCCGCGGTGGTCGGCGGCGAGGCGGGCGATTACGGGCTGTTGTTGTTGTCGCGGCTGCCGGTGTCGCGGGTCGCGTACGCGCGGTTGCCGTGGAGCGATTCACGCGGATTTCTGCAGGCGGAACTTCCGCTCAACGGCGCCACGACCGTCGTGTGCTGCCTGCATCTCGACAGCGGCAAGGCCTCGGCACGTCTGCGAGGGTGGCAGCTGCGCAGGATCTTTCGTGCGCTACGAGATGCGGACGAGGCCGTGGTACTCGGAGACTTCAACATGCGCGACGCCGAGAACGGACGCATCGGCGCGCCGTACCGGGACGTCTGGCCGATGCTGCGGCCAGACGAGGGCGGCTTCACCGAGGACACGTCGGCCAACCTGATGCTCGGCGACTTGAAGAACAAGCCACGTCACGTGAGGTTCGACCGTGTTCTGCTGAAAGGCGATCAGTGGAGGGCGGACGCAATCGAGTTGCTGGGTACCGAGCCGATCGCCGATGACTTGCCGCGCGTGTTTCCCTCCGACCACTTCGGCCTGGAATGCCGCCTTACACGCCGTAATCCATAGGCCGGCCCTGCCCACCGACTGCGGACTGATCGGCCACGGCGGTGGCGACGACCATGCCGCCCTGCCGTGTGCCGACCACGGTCACCTCATCGTCGACGGTGAACGACGTTGCCGGACTTGCGCTTCCACCACGGTCGGTGATGGCCGTGGTGTTCGGGGTGATGCTGTATGTCTGGATTGCCCCGTCGGCGCTCTGCGCCGTGAGGGAGTCTGCCGTGACGGCGATCAACCTGCCCTGCTGGGTAACCGGCTGTTGCGGCTGGACGGCTGAGTGGCTGGGCTCCTGCGGGGCGGCGAGCTCGACGATCGCAGCGGCAAGTACACTGCTGGCGCCAACGGATGCGGCGATGGAGCCGATTACCAGGTTGGAGCGCGACTTGGTGCGATGTTTTCCACTCATGACCTTTCTCCGCCACTCGACCATGTCTGTCGTTGTAAGGGGAGTTACCCCAGCAAACGCGCGCCGAAACTCGCTTACAGGTAGGGGTCAGCCCAGGCGCTGATGATCCGGGCCGCTCGGGCGGCCTGATTCTTGCCGGTGAGCAGGTGGTCCGCGCCTTCCAGCGACACGAAGCTGCGCGGGTGGCGGGCGGCGCGGAAGATCTCGCTCGCGTTGGCAATGCCGACGGTGTTGTCGGTGGGCGAATGCATGACCAGAAGTGCCCGGCGCAGGCCACGGATCTGCTCGCGGAGATCGGCGTTGCGCACGTCGGTGATGAAATGCCGCTTGAGGGTCAGCGCCTTGCCGCCGACCAAAAACGGGGCCTCGCCCTCGGCCTCGATGCGGGCCACCAGCGCGTCATAGCTGCGCTCGACGTGGCCGGGGTCGTACGGCGCGCCGATGCTGGCGACGGCCGCGACGGTCGGGCAGTCCTGCGCGGCGGCGATGACGGCGGCGCCGCCGAAGGAATGGCCGACCAGCAGGTGAACCTCGTGACCGGAGTCGTTCATGAACTCCACCGCACGGGCGGTGTCGGCGACCTTGTGGGAGAACGACCCGTCGCCCCAGTCGCCTTCGGAGTCGCCGAGACCGAGGTTGTCGAAACGCAGCATGCCGATGCCTTCGGCGGCGAGCTGCTTGCAGATCCGGCTCGCCGCCGGGCTGTCCTTGCCGAGTGTGAAGCCGTGCGCGAAGACGCCCCACCCCCGCACGTCACCGTCGGGCAGATCGATGATGCCCGCCAGCATGGGACCGCTGGTACTCGGGAAACTGACGCGCTCGCCCACCGACTACCCGACCAACTCGGGATGGAACGTCGCGACCATGCGGCGCATGCCGTCGCGCCAGTCGGCCGTGGTGCCGCCGATCAGCTCGCGCATCAGAGCCGGGTCAGTCGGGTTGCCGCGCAAGCACTGTGAGCTTTCCTCGAATACGGGTTCCTTGCCGATCAGCGAGCCGATGTAGGCGCACCACTCCTGAAGGCTGACGGTTTGTTCGCCGCACCAGTTGACGGTAGGAGCCGGAACCGCCGCTTTTTCGAGCAGTTTCGGGATCATCGCGATGATGTCGTCCTCGTGGATCGGGTTGTACAGGGCGGGGCCGCCCGGCGGCACGGGGATCGGAATACCGCCCAGCATCATCTCCATGTGGAAGAACGGCCAGCCCCCGCTGTCGCCGTAGGGCACGTTGAGGCGGGCGATGATCGCGGGCACCTCGAGTGCGCGTGACATGGTGTGCACGACGACCTCGCCGGCGATCTTCGAGATGGAATACGTTGGGAACAGCGGCTTGTGGTTGTCGCCGAGCGCAGCGCGCTCGGTTCGCGGCTCATCGCCGGGTGGGTCGTAGACCGCCGCCGTCGAACAATGCAGGAACGCCTTGGCCGTGCGGCAGTGCGCCATCAGCAGGCCGGCCGACTCGGCGTTGGCCGCGAGGTCCTTGTCCCACCGGCCGCTCTTGGCCACGGCCAGGTTGAGCACGTAGTCGAAGTCGGACGGCAGCTCGCTGAAGTCACCGGATGCGAGGTTGACGGTCTGGCAGCGCACCCCCTGGCTCTCCAGGCGCTGCCGCGCCGCCGCGTCTGTGAAACGCGCAATGCCCCACACCTCGTTGTCGGCGGCCAGCGCTCGGGCGATGGGGGCGGCCACCTGCCCGCTGGGACCGGTGATCAGAATCTTGGCTCCGCGCATGCGCTGATCGTAGGGAACGCTCAGCGTGCGGCGTGCCGGTTGAGGAAGTCGACGACGGCGTCGGCGAACAGATCGTTGCGGTCCCCCGCCACCATGTGTCCCGCACCCTGCACGTCGACGAACTCGAGCTGCGGGAAGCGGGCCAGGAACTCCTCGGCGCGGTCGGTGCTGACCAGGTCGCTGACCTGGCCGCGCACCAGCAGCACCGGGATGTCGTCGGCGAGGATCGCCTCGATGGCCTTGTTCATCCGGTCGGGGTCGGTGACCTCGATCGGCGGATACGCGGCGGTGCCGTCGATGAACTGGGGATCCCAGTGCCAGTACCAGCGGTCGCCGCGGCGGCGGAGGTTGGCGCGCAACCCATTCAGATCGGCGGGCCGCGGCCGGTGTGGGTTGTACCCGGCGATCATGTCGGCCACCTCGTCGAGCGAGGCGAAGCCTTCGACCATGCGGTCGGCCATGAAGTCGTGGATCCGCGCGGCCCCGGACGGGTTCATGTTCGGGACGATGTCGACGAGCACCACAGCGCTGGCGATGCCGGGCGACAGTTCACCGGCCAGCAGCATCGATGTAAAGCCGCCGAGCGAGGCGCCCACGAGCACGGGATCCGGCGGCAGTTGGCTCAGCACGGCGCGGACGTCTTCGGCGAAGGTGATGACGCGGTAGTCGCCTTCTCTGGACCAGTCGGATTCGCCGTGACCGCGGAAGTCGACGGTGACGGCCTGCCAGCCCCGCTCGGCGACGGCGGCCGCGGCGCGCGTCCATGAGCGCCTGGTCTGCCCGCCGCCGTGCAGGAAGACCACGGCGCGCGAGGCGGCGTCGCCGAGCCGGTCGCAGGCGATGCGGAGACCGCCGGGCACCTCGATCACGAACGGCTCGGGCGCTGCGGTCATGATCAGATCGTAGGGTGCGGCGCGTGTGAGACCGCTTCGGCGGGTATGCCACGTGCTATGACCGCGCAACCGCCCGATCCCGATCCAGCGGGCACGCCGAACCTCGAACCCGGCGGCGGGGTCAGCCCCGGCGATGTGCCACCCGATTCGGCGCAGACGTCCGGCGTCTCGGCGGCTCAGCCGCGTGCCCGCCGCAAGTACACCCCGGCGACCGTCGCCGGAATCGCCGCCGTGGTCATCTTTGTGCTGCTCTTCGTCGTCACTGCAGTGGTGCTGGTCATCAGCATGCTTGTTTGACATTCCGCGCGCCGGGAACACTGCGCCCGTCCGTCCGCGACGAAGGAGTACACATGGCTGACAACAGCGGCCCGCAAGAGGGCATCAAAGGCGCCGTCGAAGACGTCAAAGGCAAGGCCAAGGAAGCCGCAGGCACCGTCACCGGCCGCGACGACCTGACCGAAGAGGGCAAGGCCCAGCAGGACAAGGCCGACGCGCAGAAGGACGCCGCCAAGAAGGAAGCGGAAGCAGAATCGGCACGCGGTGGCGCCAAGGCGGCCGAGAAGCGACAACAGTCCCATCAGTAACGGGCTGCGCCGCGACCTGCTCCAGGAACTGTTGTGGGCTTGCGGCCCGTCCGGGCAGGAAAACGACGTTCGCGAAATCTGTCGCCGCGAACTCCAGGGTTCGGCCGACGAGGTGTGGGTCGACAAGGCCGGCAACCTCGTCGGCCTGATCCGCGGCGACTCCGCCGACGACCCCGTGCGCGTGATGGCGCACATGGACGAGCTGTCCATGATCATCAAGCGGATCGCCGCGGACGGCTCATTGCACCTGAGCCCGCTGGGCACGATGTATCCGGGTAATTTCGGCCTCGGTCCGGTGGCTGTGCTCGGCGATCGGGAGCGCTTGACGGGGGTGCTGTCGCTCGGGTCCGAGCACACCACCTCCGAAAGTCGACGGATCTGGGAGACCAAACCGGACGGTGGCGACAAAGCGATGGACTGGACCCACGTGTCGGTCTTCACCGGACGCAAAGCCGAAGAGCTCACGGATGCCGGCGTACGCGTAGGCACCCGCGTCTGTGTCGATCGAAGCAAGCGCACCCTCGTCGAGGTCGGCGATTATTTCGGCTGCTACTTCATGGACGACCGCGCCGCGCTGGTGGCTCTACTGGATGTCGCCGCGGCACTGAAGACTGCGGATCGTCGGCCCACGAACGACGTCTACGTCGTGTGCACCACTGACGAAGAGGTCGGCGGCGTCGGCGGCTCCTACGCCAGCCGCACGCTACCCGGCGATGTGACGCTGGCGTTGGAAGTGGGGCCGACGGAAGAGGAATATGCGACCACGGTCAGCGGCGGACCCATTGTGGCGTACAGCGATGCGCAGTGTGTGTACGACAAGGACATCGCCGACCGGCTCTACGGAATCGCCGAGAAGCTCGGAATGTCCCCGCAGGCGGCGGTATTGGGCGCATTCGAATCCGACTCGTCACACGCGCGGGCTTCCGGCTTGACGGCGCAGTCAGGACTGCTCTGCCTCCCGACGTTGAACACGCACGGCTACGAGGTGATTCATCAGGACGCCATCGGGGCCATGACCGAGGTCGTCGTCGGGTTCCTGTCGGACTGACTCGTCCATCGGGGCCCGTGCGGAATCAGTACTAGTGAACGCTGGTTCAAGCGGGCCGTGTTTGCCACCGCCAAACTTTCGTTCCCTGATGAAAACCACTGATGCCGTTGACCGCTCAGGGCATCGGCCTGTCGCGGCCTGTCTCACGGAGAATCGAAGCCGTGTAACTCGTCGCGGGTGTGCAAATATAGCAACTTAGAAGTGGCTAAGCTTTCGGATTTCGTTGCGCCGGTGCACCGTCGACAGTTACGCGCAGCCAAATTACGCAACTAAGAGATCCGAAAAGCGAAGAATCACAACGAGTATTAAAAGATTAGTAAGGTATGGGCCCATTCTGCGGAATCCGTAGTAGCCTCAAGTGCGGTTGAGCTTACAGCCGGTCGCGGAGCGAGAAACTCGCTGCACCGCATATCCGGTCTTCAGAATGCAGGGCCGTTCGAGTCGGCTCGAGCGCCCGTTGGGCGCTGGGAAGGGAGTTCAACGTGCCGGTCGCGAGCACAGTTGCGCTGCATGTCGATATGCCCGCCGCCGACGAGGTCTATCGGTGTGGCCGCGCCGTGTTCGCAGCGCAGGAGCTGTCCGATGCGCGGATGCTGATCACGGTCCAAGGTGAGGTCGACGCGACAAACCGCCAGGAACTCGGCCGCTTCATCCAGCGGCACACACGCGTTTCCAAGCAGCTGATCCTCGATCTGTCCGCCGTCGACTTCTTCGGCAGCCAAGGCTTTACTGCCCTTTACTACGTCAGTGTGCAGTGCGCCCGGCGCGATACGGACTGGATGGTGGTCGCCGGACGGACCGTGCAGCGGCTACTGAGTATCTGCGACCCGCATGGTGAGCTGCCCGTGGTCGGAGAATTAGGCCCTGCGCTGGCCCGCCTGGACCACGTGGCCAAGTGCCGCCACGCCGTCGCCTGGGGCGAGTGATCTTCGGCTAAACAGTCCGGGCCAACCGGTCCGCTAGCAGCCCGGCGAACTTGGCCGGATCCTCCGGTACGTCACCTTCGGCAAGAAGGGCTGTGCCGTAGAGCAGCTCCGCTGTTTCGATCAGCGACGAGTCTTCGGCGCCGCGCGCCGAGCGCGCCTCTTGGATGCTCGTGACCAGCGGATGCTTCGGATTGAGTTCGAGAATCCGCTTCGAGACGGGAACTGCCTGTCCCGAGGCCCGGTACATGCGCGCGAGGGCCGGTGTGAAGCCAAAGGTGGGCGTTATCAGGCAGGCCGGCGACTCGGTCAGGCGCTTGGACAGTCGCACCTCCGACACATGATCGCTCAAAGTCTCCTTCAGCCAGTCGAGCAAGTCTGCAAATTCCTTCTGCTGCTCTTCGCGCTCCGCCTCGCTGCTTTCGTCCTCGGAGTCGAGGTCGATCTCGCCTCTGGCGACGGATTGAAGCGGTTTCCCGTCGAACTCGGTTACCGACCCCACCCAGATCTCGTCGACCGGGTCGGTCAGCAGTAGTACCTCATAACCCTTGGCTTTGAACGCTTCGAGATGGGGCGACTTGAGGAGTTGCTCACGCGACTGGCCCGTGGCATAGAAGATCTGCTCCTGACTGTCTTTCATGCGCTCGACGTAGTCGGCCAATGTCGTGAGTTCTTCGTCGCTATGGGTTGACGAGAACGACGAGATACGCAGAAGAGTGTCCTGATTGTCATGGTCGGACATCAACCCTTCTTTGAGGACCGCGCCGAACTGAGACCACAATGTGCGGTAGTCCTCGGGCCGCTCGGACTGCAGATTCTTGATCGTCGACAGCACCTTCTTGGTCAGGCGACGACGGATCGCGGTGAGCTGCCGATCCTGCTGCAGGATCTCGCGAGAAACGTTGAGCGACATGTCCTCTGCATCGACGACACCTTTGACGAAGCGAAGGTATCGCGGCACGAGCTGGTCGCAGTCGCCCATGACGAAGACGCGCTTCACGTACAGCTGCACGCCGGTCGGCGCGTCCCGGGTGAACAGATCGAACGGCGCATGCGAGGGAATGAACAACAACGCCTGGTACTCGAAGGTGCCTTCGGCCTTCATCGTGATGACCTCGAGCGGGTTGTCCCAGGCGTGCGCAATGTGCTTATAGAACTCGGTGTATTCCTCGTCGGACACCTCGTCCTTGGGCCTGGTCCACAGGGCCTTCATCGAGTTGAGGGTCTGGGTCTCGATGGTGATGGTCTCTTCGCCACCCTCTTCGGCCGCCGGGGTGCGCCGCTCGACCTGCATCCGGATGGGCCAGGAGATGAAGTCCGAGTACTTCTTGACCAGTTCGCGGATCTTCCACTCCGAGGAGTAATCGTGCAGCTGGTCCTCTTTGTCCTCGGGCTTGAGGTGCAGCGTGACCGAGGTTCCCTGCGGAGCGTCATCGACCGATTCGACGGTGTAGGTGCCGTCGCCGCTGGACACCCATCGGGTGGCGGTGCTCTCGCCGGCCTTGCGCGTCAGCAACTCCACTCTGTCAGCCACCATGAACGTCGAGTAGAAGCCGATGCCGAACTGGCCGATCAATTCCTCGGAGGCGGCGGCGTTCTTCGCCTCACGCAGCTTCCGACGCACTTCGGCGGTACCTGACTTGGCGAGGGTTCCGATCAGGTCCACGACCTCGTCGCGCGTCATGCCGATGCCGTTGTCGCGAACGGTCAACGTCCGCGCGTCCTTGTCGGCGTCGATCTCGATATGAAGATCGGAGGTGTCGACGTCGAGGTCTTTGTTGCGCAGCGATTCGAGCCGCAACTTGTCGAGCGCATCGGACGCGTTGGAGATCAGCTCACGCAGGAAGGAATCCTTGTTGGAGTACACGGAGTGGACCATCAGATCCAGAAGTTGGCGAGCCTCCGCCTGAAACTCCATCTGCTCGACCTGTGCCGTCATTTCCCCTCCCCAGCGATCCGGACGCGGACTTCAGAAAATAATAGCGAGGGCGATTTCGAACCAATCCCTGGAGTTGAGCGGATATCCCGGCTGCCGCAGCGACGACGGCGATCCGCCTCTCAGCAGTCGCATGGCGCGCTAAACCGGGGCAGGCGCGCAGGCCTACCCCGGTCTAGAGGTTTGGGTCAGGGCTGAAAGTTATTGCAGGTCAGAAATGCGTTTTCGATCGTTCCAAGGTACGGGCCGAACTGCGGCGAACTGACGAGTTCCTCAGCTATTTCCTGACGCTTCTCCGGGCCCGACGCAACGAAAAGCTGCAAGCCGGCTTTCAGCTGTGGAGACTGGTTGAAAGCCGCGCTGACTTGCGGATTCCCCTGTGCATCCAGCGCTGATGTCAGCTGCCGATAATTACACGTGGTGTTCACAACGGGACCCAGATCGGGAGTTGCGGACGCAACACCCGCACTAGCCACGAGTGCCAATGCCGAACCGCCGATAGCCACCGCGAGCTTGTTCGATGACAACTTCTTCATGTATGGAGCCTCCCCTTATTCGTAACGACCCTAAACCGTTTGCGCGGATCCCGGACTAATACTTCCCAACAGCCGAGCTACCACCATCTCGCTAGTACCCAAACCTACCGAGATGTACTAGTTACATCGCGCGGCAGCCTTCTACGTTACGCCCCTGACAGGTACGACACAGCTGCCCACCTTCCGTAGGTCAGGACTAGCGGGAGGCGCATGCCGCAGGCTAGCGCGACGGGATCCGGATCGGTGCCGTGACCGGATCCTCGTCATCGCGGCCCTGGCCGAGGAGATAACGCCGTGCGGCCCACCGAGGCGCGAGTGGCTCCAGAAGGAAACTAGCCGGGCGTGGGCGCACACGTTGCGGCCACCAGAACCAGCGGCCCAGGAGCGCGGCGATCGACGGCGTCATGAAGGAGCGCACGATCAACGTGTCGAACAACAAGCCCAGTGCGATCGTCGTGCCAATTTGGCCGATGATCAAGAGATCGCTGGCCGCCATTGATGCCATGGTGAGCGCGAACACTACACCCGCTGTTGTCACGACCTTGCCGGTGCCACCCATCGAGCGGATGATGCCGGTGTTGATCCCGGCACTTATTTCTTCCCTCATTCTGGACACGAGGAGCAGGTTGTAGTCGGATCCGACAGCCAAGAGGATGATCACCGACATCGCGAGCACCATCCAGTGCAGATTGATGCCCAGTATGTATTGCCACAGCAGGACCGACACTCCAAACGATGCGCCAAGCGATAGCGCAACGGTGCCAACGATCACCAAAGAAGCGATGAGCCCGCGAGTGATGATGAGCATGATGACGAAGATCAGGCACAGCGCCGCGACGCCTGCGATCCACAAGTCGTAGGTCGACCCGTCGTGCCAATCCTTCGCGGTCGACGCCGCGCCGGCGATTTGCACCTTGGCGTTTACCAGCGGCGTCCCTTTGAGAGCTTCCTCAGCCGCGGTCTTTATTTGATTGATTCGAGCGATGCCTTCGGGTGTTGCCGGCGCCCCGCGATGCGAAATGATGAATCGAGCCGCTTTTCCATCCGGGGAAAGGAAATTATCCATCGCGCGCTTGAAATCTTCGTTCTGGAACGTCTCAGGCGGTAGAAAGAAAGACTCATCGCTATGACTCTCGTCGAATGCCTGGCCCATCGCCGTGACGTTGTCTTGCGCCTCGTTCATCGTGCCGATCATGCCTGACATGGTGCTATGCATGGTGAGCATCATCGTCCGCATGCTCTGCATGGTTGCTATCATCGGCGGAAGCTGCGCCGCCAGTTGCGGCATGATCACATCAATTTTGTCGAGAGGGACCAGGAGTTCCTGGAACTTATCGGTGATGGCATCTATTCCGTCGAGCGTATCGAAAATGGCTCTCAGCGAATTGCAGATGGGAATGTCGTAGCAGTGCTGCTCCCAGTAGAAGTAATTGCGGATCGGCCGGAACCAGTCGTCGAATTCGGCGATATTGTCCCGAACGTCATCGATGGTGATTTTAAGGTCGTGCGTTACCTGCACCATTTTATGAGTGATGTCGTTCATTTGCCGCAACAGCCGGTACTGGTCTTGCATGATCCTGATCATGGTGGCCAGATCCTCGGCCTGCTTGAGCATGTCGTTGGACCTGGCTTCCTGAAACTTCATCATCTGCACCTGGCTGGCGCTTTGCAGGCTGAGAAGGAACGGAATGGAAGTGTGGCCGATTGGCGTTCCCTCGGGCCTTGTGATGCCCTGCACCCGTGAGACTCCCTTGACCTGGAAAATTGCCTTCGCCAATTTGTTCAAGACAAGAAAATCGGCTGGGTTGCGCAGGTCGTGGTCAGCTTCGACCAGCAGAATATCCGGCGACAGTCGTGCTTGGGAGAAGTGGCGCTCAGCGGCTGCATAACCCAAATTGGCCGGGATGTCGCCGGGTATGTACTCGCGATCGTTGTAGCTGGTTTTATACCCGGGCAACGTCGCCAGACCGACTAGTGCCAGCGCGAGTGACGCGATCAGAATGGGGACGGGCCATCGGACAATAGCCGTGCCGATCCCTCGCCACCGCTGCGCTCGCAGACTGCGTTTGGGCTCCAAGAGTCCGAATCGGCTCGCTATATGCACCACTGCTGGAACAAGGGTTACCGCGACCGCGACTGAGACAAGCATGCCTATCGCGCACGGGATGGCCATGCTGTGGAAGTACGGCAGGCGAGCGAAGCTCAAGCAGAAGATTGCACCCGCGATCGTCAAGCCGGATGCCAACACAACCGGCGCTACCCCTCGATACATGTTGTAGTACGCCGTTTCCGGGTCTTCTCCCGCTTGGCGCGCCTCTTGATAGCGACCGAAAAAGAAGATGCCGTAATCGGTTCCGGCCGCGATGCTGAGAAAGACCAACATGTTGACGGCGAACGTCGACAGCACCAGGACATCGGAATAGCCAAGGAAGGCAACAATGCCGCGCGCAGCGGCCAATTCGATGCCGACTGTGAGCAGCAGAAGGATCACTGTGACTATCGACCGGTAAACCAAGAGCAATACCGTGAAGATGACCACTACGGTCACCAAGGTGATCTTCAGGACGGATTTGTTCCCGCTGTGTTGCATATCCGACGCGAGCGGTGCGGCGCCTGTAACGTAGGCCTTTACGCCGGCCGGCGGATGTGACCGAGCAACGATGTCGCGGACCGCGGCGACGGATTGGTCTCCTAACGCGGTCCCTTGATTGCCGACCAGATTCACCTGTACGTATGTGGCTTTGCCGTCAGGGCTCTGGACGCTCGACGATGTGAGTCGGTCCCCCCACAGGTCCTGCACATGCTCGACATGCTTCGAGTCATTTCTCAGGTCACGGATCAAGCCGTCGTAATACTGGTGCGCGTCCTCGCCGAGCGGCTGCTGACCCTCCAGCACAATCATTGCGGAGCTGTCCGAGCTGGACTCCTTGAAAACTTGGCCCATGCGGTTCATCGCCAGTACAGACGGCGCATCCCTGGGCATCAGGGAAACGGAATGCCTTTCCGCGACATGCTCCAGCGCCGGGATTGCAGAAGCCCATCGCCAGTTGACCGACACAAGTGTCGAAATCAGCAACACCGCCAGCCAAGCCAAAATGACCAGCAGCGACAACCGACGTATGGTCCGCGCCACGAAGGGGTGCCGACGATGTCCTGAGCTCATGCGGCGTTCGCTAGTTCCTCAGCAACAGGGAGCGCACCAGTGGGCGCGGCCCCGTCGAGCGAAGCAGACCACTCGCGGGCCGTGTACGCACGCGTTGTGGCCACCAGAACCAGCGTCCCAGCAGCGCCGCGATGGCTGGCGTCATCAGTGCGCGCACGACCAACGTGTCGAACAGCAACCCCAAGGCGATGGTGGCGCCTACCTGGCCGAGTGTCAGTAGGTCGCTGACGAGCATTGACGCCATGGTCGCCGCGAATATCAGTCCGGCCCAAGTGACTACCCGGCCGGTCCCGCCCATTGCGCGAATGATCCCGGTATTGATCCCGGCTGCTACTTCCTCCTTCATTCGCGAGACCAGCAGCAGGTTGTAGTCGGATCCAACCGCCAAGAGAACGATGACGGACATCGCCAGCACCATCCAGTGAATCTGTATGCCGAGGACGTTTTGCCAGACGAGGACCGACAACCCGAACGATGCGCCGAGCGACAGCGCCACCGTCCCGACGATGACCAGCGCGGCGACGAAACTTCGCGTCATGATGAGCATGACGATGAAGATCAGGCAGAGGGCAGAGATCCCCGCGATCAGGAGGTCGTATGTGGATCCGTCAATGAGATCCTTCACCGTCGCCGCAGTGCCAGCGAGATAGATCTTGCTGGTCTCCAAGGGGGTGCCCTTGAGTGCCTCTTCAGCGGCATCCTTGATCGGATCAACGCGCGAGACGCCTTCGGGTGAGGAAGGATCGCCCCTCTGTGAGATCAACAGGCGAGCGGCCTTGCCATCCGGCGACAGGAAGATCTTGAGGACGCGCTTGAAGTCCTCGTTCTTGAACACATCCGGAGGCAGATAGAAGGATTCGTCGTTACCCGCGGCATCGAACGCTTTGCCCATCGCCGTCGCGTTGTCGCTCGCCTCCTCCATCGAATTGATGGTGCCCGCCATGGTGCTGTGCATCGTGAGCATCATCGTGCGGGTGCTCTCCATGGTCGCAATCATCGGCGGGAATTGGACGAGTATCTGCGGGAGAAGCACATCAAGCTGATCGAGGTTCTTGATGAGCTCGTCCATTTTCTCGGTGATTTCGTCGATACCGTCGAGCGCATCGAACAATGACCTGATCGAATAACAAATAGGAATGTCGTAGCAGTGCTGCTCCCAATAGAGGTAGTTGATGAGCGGCCGCCAGAAGTCCTGGAAATCACCGAGGTGATCCCTCAACTCATTGGTGACGTCTTGCAGTTCGTGCGTGGTTGCAACCATGCGGTGGGTCGCGTCGACCATCTGCTGCATCAGGCCGTACATGCGCTGCATGATGCCGATCGTCGTCGTCATTTCGTCGGCCTGCTTGAGCATGTCTTCCATGCGAGCTTTCTGGAAAGGCATGCCCATTAGTTGGCCGGCGTTCTGCATACTGATCGAGTACGGGATGGTCGTATGCGCGATCTGTTTCCCCTCGGGACGAGTGATCGACTGGACGGTGGCAACCCCGGGAACAGCGAAGATGGCCTTCGCGAGTTTGTTGAGCACCAACATATCGGCGGAATTCCGCATATCGTGGTCGGACTCGATCATCAACAGGTCGGGCGTCGTCATCTTCGACGCTGGAAAATGACGTGTTGCGGCCGCATACCCCATGTTCGCGGGAATATCTGTAGGGAGAGTCTTCTGGTCGTTGTAGCTGGGGTTATATCCCGGCAGCGTCAATAATCCGATCAGCGAAAGCGCGGTGGTAGCGATAATTATCGGCAGGGGCCACCGGACTACTGCTGTGCCTACCCGACGCCAGCGGCGGGTGTGAATCTGCCGCCTGGGGTCGAACAATCCGAAACGGCTTCCCAACGCCAGAGTGGCGGGAAGCAGCGTCAGCGCCACCGCGACGGCGACCAGAATGCCCAACGCTCCAGGGATACCCAGCGGTTGGAAAAACGGCAGCCGCGTGAAGGTCATGCAGAAGATAGCGCCCGCGATCGTAGCACCAGAGGCGAGCACGACTTTGGTCACTCCGCAAAAGGTGATGTAGTAGGACGTCTCGCGGTCCTCGCCGTTTGCTCGCGCCTCTTTGTACCGCCCGAAGTAGAAGACGCCGTAGTCCGTTCCCGCCGCGATACCGATGGATACCAATAGGTTCACGACGAAAGTGGTGAGGCCGACGACGCCGTGCATCCCGAGGAACGCGATGATTCCGCGGGCCACCTGGAGTTCGATGCCGACCGAGAGCAAGATGACGATGGTGGTGATCACTGAACGGAATGCCAATAACAACATCACGAAGATCACCGTGAGGCTGACCACCGTGATCAAGATGACGGTTCTGTTCCCGCTCTCCCCCATGTCGGCGACGATCGCCGCAGGTCCGGTGACGTAAGCCTTAACCCCCACAGGCGCAGGAGTGCGATTCACGATGTCTTGAACAGCTTTGACTGAATCGTTTCCCTGGGCTTGGCCAGCCTGACCGACGAGTACCACCTGGACGTATGTGGCTTTGCCGTCGCCGCTTTCCGCGGCCCCGGCGGTGAGCGGATCCCCCCAGAAATCCTGGACGTGCTGAACGTGGGCCGAATCGGCTCTCAGCTGCCTGACCAGATCGTCGTAGTACCGGTGAGCGTCGGTCCCAAGGCGCTGCTCACCCTCCAGGACGATAACGGCCAGCGCATCTGAGGTGGATTCGTCAAAGGCCTCGCCGATGCGCTCTGCTGCCCTGAACGACGGCGCGTCCGGGGCCGACAGCGCCACCGCATGCTCCCGTTCGACCTGCTCCAGCGGAGGGACGGCGAGGGTCAGTATGACCGTGAGCGCTATCCACGCCAAGATGATGAGCAACGAGAAACGATGTATCGCCCGAGCCATTCTCGAGCGCTTGACGCGGTTCTGGAGGGTGGCCTGATCGCTCATGCGGACTTCAAAAGGCAGGAAGTGAAAGCGTTCACTTGGTTGGAGACCTTCTCGGTTTTGACCTCGTTGTCCACCAGAATGCGGCAGCCGATGCTGCCACTGTCACCTTGAGCCATAATGCTCCCTGGACCCGCCGTTTCAGTGATCTCGAAGGTCAGCGACCAGGGAAGGCTCGCTCCTTGGACGAATGTCGGCTCGGCGTTCGCGTCGAAGTAACTGATGTCCGCGACGGTCCCGGCGGCACCGAACACCTCATAGGTCAGATGCTTGGGGTTGAAGGGCTTTGAGTCGTTCACCTTCGTGTCGGCGTAGGACGGTCGCTTTTCAGAGCCGAAGATGCCGTGCAGACGCGACACGGTGAACGCCCCGGCGCCGACCACGACCAGCACCAGGAGCGGTATCCACAACCGTCTCAGAACCCTAAAAATCCTCGAACCCCTCCCCTACGGTGACGCCCGGCACATGCTATCTGCTCGTCCATGTCCATTCTCGTCGGCGGTCATACTCCGCGGAGCACCACCCGGCAGGCGGCGAAGTCGCCTGCTAGCTTGCGGCAGTCGCCTCAAACAACGGCGGCCTCGGGCAGCATGACCAGTAGACAGTAGACCACGTAGACGACCTTCCTATGGCGTCGTTTCCAAGACGATATGCGATGGTAATTACATCGATTGCCGTGGCGGCATCTAAACACAGTCTGGGATCGTGCGCAAAATGTTCGAGACATAGAAATCTTGGCGCGTGCGCGAGCACTTGAGTACTGCAACCCGATCGTTCGCGACAGCCGCCCATGGCGGTGAAGTCGCGGATTCAGAACCGGATACTCACACGAGGACGGTCAGCGGAATGCGCGGTTCATCGCCGGAAACCTAGAAGGGTTGGCACTGAGGCCTCCGTTGGCCGGATCGGAAGAATCACTGTGCCAACGGGTTTGAAGTTATCTTGTAAGCACCATGATGGTGTTGCTGTCGAGGAAGGCCGAGCCGCAGTCGCCTGATCGCAGTGACGCTCGTTGGACATGAAATTTCCTGTCGATTCGCGCGTCTGGGGGTTTCCCGGTATGTCGACTTGGGGGTTTTCCAGTATGCCCACGCCATAACATCAATTATTGGGCAGCTAAGTGTCATGGCGATCGCTTACAGAACGTAATTCGTAGTTGCCGTCTAGTCATTAGGAATTTTCGGGGAAAGGGCCGGGATAAACTATCAGCTACCGTCCTCGTATCAGCGTAGCGGCGCCTAATTTTCGTTTGGCTAATCCGCGCCGCAGGAAGTAATACCCGGTTTGATGGGAAAAACGCTGATAGCTAAAACTCTGGCAAACTAAGCTGGCCCAGCTCGACTTTTTTCCTGCACACACGTACCTATTCACTCCCGCTGCTGAAGAATTTCAGTATCGCGCTGTTCACCGCATCCGGCCGTTCCAGGAATCCGTGATGCCCGGCGTCGGCGATCTCGACATACCGCCCGTTGGGCAGGACTTGGGCGACCTCGGCGCCAAGATGCGGCGGTACGGCGATGTCGTCAGCGAAACCGATCACCAGAACCGGTGTGGCGATCGCCTTATATGCAGGTCGTCGGTCGCTTTGCGGGGCGATGTCGAACTGGGCCCGCGATCCCGGCGTCCAGGTCGTGGGCCACATGGTAAACACGTCTATCCAATCTGCGACTGCGGCGTCATCGTTCAATGTCTTCCGCGAGAAGCCCTCGATCAGGCGCAATTTCGCGTCGTAGCTGGCGGGGAGTTGTATTCCGGCATCTGCGAACTCCCTTTCAGCCTCATGGAAGAAGGCGCGCGCACTGTCGTGTCGTGCGCGCGTGGCCATCAAGGCCGCCTGCCTGACCAATCCGGGACGAGCCAGCATCAGCTCCTGGGCTATGTAGGAGCCCATCGACGTGGCGACGACTCGGACGGGAGCGAGGTCCAGTTCGTCGATCAGCTCCGCCGTGTCGGCCACCATCGTCGCCGTGGTGAATCCGGAAGCGTCCTGGGTTGCGCCAACGCCCCGGTTGTCGAATGTGACCACGCGGTACCCGACGTCTAGGAATGCGGGCACTTGATGGACCTGCCACGTTCGTCCGACGACACCATGGCCGGCAATGAAGAGCACGGGGTCGCCGTGGCCGCGGTCGTCGTAGGCCAAGTTCACCACGCTGGGACCGTACTACGTGGACTGGCGTCCGCCTGGCGCGACCGACCGCGACGGCTTTGGTGAATCGGATGCCGTCCTTCCTGAGCGCGTCCGACTCTGCCGCATCGACCAGCGGCAGGAACGCCACTTCCGCATCGCCGAGGTTCCAGTCGCCACCGCCTCGCCGGGTTGGACAATGGTGCCTGCAACGTCGACGCTCGGGGGCATTGCGAAAGTTGACCTGGTAGACCTTTGCCCGGCAGCCGCCGCGTATGCCGGCGTCGACCGGGTAGCGCAAACATCGCTGCTGCATACTCGTGGTGGCGAACTGCTTTCGTCGTGTCGTTGACAAGGTGCTTTGAATTCGCAGCAATCAATCGAGAGATCGCGGGAAAGTAAACGCCCCGGAGTCTATTTCGCTCAACATGACGTGCTTCGAAACGGTCGAAGAGCGTTATCGCTTTCTTCGGATACAGATGCGACAGCGTCGCGCTTAGTCCGACCAAATAGCGGTAACCGCGACTGATCAACGATGATCGCTCAGAACTACATCGGAAGCCATGCGAAGCGAGGTGCGAGCTTCCGGAATCCACGGAGCACCGACATATATGTGGAACCCGCCGGGTACTACGGTAAGGGTGCTTGCACCGCCCGCCTGACGGACTAGTCGATCGAGAAGTTGTACGTCGGGAAGGAACAAGTCGTGATCGCCTTGAAAGACGTGTAGCGGCGGCAGACCTGCGAGATTTCCGAGTAGAGGGCTGACGGCCGGGTCTGTAGGTTCTCGCCGACCCGCCCACCAGGTGCCGCATGTCTTCAGCTGCTGGCGGTTCAGGATGGGGTCATCAGCTTCGTACCGAGCGATGTCGGGGTTTTGCATCGTGACGTCGACCCATGGCGAAAACAACACTATTGCGTCGGCCTGTCGTTGCAATTGCTCATCGCGCTGGCGGATCGCATAGGAAAGCGCCAGACCGCCACCCGCTGAATCACCCATGTATAGAAGACGCTTGCCCTTGGGAATTTCGAGAGATCGCGTCACAGCGTCGAGGAATGGTAGCGCGTCGTCGATAGTATGTTCAGGGGCAAGGGGATACAACGGTAGCGTGACTGCTGACTCGGTGCGCTTGAGTAGGGCGGCTACGATGCTCCAGTGCAGTTGCACAAGCGATGAGGTGTAAGACCCGCCGTGGAGATAAAGCACGTGCGCCCGGGACTCGGCCCGGCTACGCGGGCGGACAGTCATTACTTCATGACCGTTAATAGCTTGAGAGTCAACCACATATCGGTGGCTGATTGATCGCGGTATAGGCGCCGGAGACCTTGGGCCACTTATTCGCTGGCGCAGTGCCTCGGGTGATTGCAAAGCGCTTGGCCGCAACCGCAGGGCGAATCGTGTAGCCGCCATGGCAAGAGACACGCCACTGAGCCTAGCTTCCGGTGGCGTGCCGCCGAACGACGAAACGGCTCGCGAACGTTGGCGAACTGATAGGCGTTGCTACGCTGTGTCGGTCGTCGGTGAGACAGCACGTGACGACGTAGCCGCTAGGTCAGGGCGCATGACAAGATGATCGCTCAAACGCTCCTGCGCTCGTGCCACACGTCCGACCACGTTGGCTGCGAACGCATCCTGTCCATCCTGCGTCCCACACTGAGCGATTTCGTATGACTGTTCGCGACACCGGGATGCTGAGACGTGCGGCGCTCGATGCTCCTGGCTGAGCACGACGGCCACCACCCCGTCATCGGTGGTTATCTTCAGCCCACGACTGCCGGCATGCTGTCCCAACCGCGGACCGTGGAGGTACGTGAGCGTCGGGCACCGGCCATGTCGATTTCCCACTCGGGCCAGCGCTTCAGAACCTCTTCGAGGGCGACGCGGCCCTCCAGCCGGGCTAGTGGGGCGCCGACGCAGAAGTGTGCTCCGCGACCAAACGTGAGGTGGCCACCCGGCTTTCGGTGAATGTCAAACTTGTCGGGATTATCGAAGTGACGCTCGTCGCGGTTCGCGGAGGCCAGCATAATCAGCAACGCACTACCCGCCGGTATGACCTGACCCTGGTAGCTCACCTCTTCTGAGGCCACGTAGCGCGCGACGTGCGGACCCGGCGGCTCGAAGCGAAGAAGCTCCTCGATCGCAGCGGGAATCAACGCGCTGTCTTCAACCAATTCCTTGCGCTGGTCGGGGTGTTCGCCCAACACCTTGCCCATCCAGCCGAACAGTCGACCCGTGGTTTCCACGCCGGCTCCAGCAACAACAGCGAGAAAGACGATCAGTTCCTGCTTGTCAAGGTTGCGCGTTGTTCCCGTTTCATCTTCGAACTCGACATTGAGCAGTTCGGTGATCAGATCGTCAGAAGGATTCTTCTCACGCCACTCGACATACTCGCCGAACATTTGACCGGTGAAGTAGTGATCCTTTTTGATGTCCATCGGTTTACCGGGTTCGTTGTGCAGCACTTGATTGGCATGTGCACGCACCGCGGGCTGCTCGGCGTCCGGAATGCCGGCAAGCATGCCGATCGTGCGCATCGGGAGCTCTGCCCCGAGGTCTGCCACGAAGTCGAAGTGGTTTCCGCCGACAAGCGGATCGAGACACGCGACGCAGAAGGCGCGGACCTTGTCCTCGATCGCGCGCATCTTTTTGGGAGTGAAGGCCCGGGACACGATAGCGCGGTGGATCGTGTGCAGCGGGGGGTCCTCGTTGATGAAGATTCCCGGCGGCATCACAGGGTCAGCCATGACCACTTCCAGGATGTCACCCTTCGCGGAGCTGAGCCGGGCCGTATCTTTCAACGCCGCGTCCACATCTGCGTAGCGGCTGATACCCCAGAAGTCATGACGGTCGTTGTAGTAGACCGGCGACTCGTCGCGCAGACGGCAATAGGTCGGGTATGGATCCAGGTCAATATCGAAGTCCCAGGGGTCGTAGTACAAGTCGCTCAAGGTCGGCTCCTTCGATGCGGAACAGCAGCTTGGCCACCAGCCAGGCTGCTGTACGACTGTATAGGAGACGCTGTAGGCGAGCAAGATCGACTACTTCGCAAAACACCGATACTGCTATACGCTCGTACAATGCCGGTCGGTGCCCTGGTGCCCGCACCGCTACGAGCACAAGGAGCGCAATGACCAGTCGATTCTCGATGGACGGTCGGGTGGCCGTGATCACTGGCGGGGGAACCGGCATCGGACGCGGTGCGGCTCTCGTCCTGGCAGAGCACGGAGCCGACGTCGTGCTGGCCGGCCGCCGACCCGATCCCCTGGAATCCACAGCCAAAGAAGTCATGGCCATGGGGCGGCGCGCCCTGGCGGTACCGACCGATGTCACCACCGCCGACGTGTGTCGCGAGCTGGTCGACACGACTCTCTCCGAGTTCGGACGACTCGACGTGCTCGTCAACTGCGCCGGCGGCGCGGAAACCAAGTCCATCCTCGAGTGGCCCGACGACGACTTCGAGAACGTGCTGGCCCTGAACTTCAAAGCCGTGTGGCACTTGTCGAAAGCAGCGGCCAAGCCGATGATGTCGCAAGGCGGTGGCGCCATCGTCAACATCAGCTCCGGCGCCAGCCTGTTGGCGATGCCGCAGGCGGCCCCGTACGGCGCCGCCAAGGCTGCCGTGAATAACCTCACCGGATCCATGGCGGCGGCATGGGCCAAGAAAGGGATTCGGGTCAACGCCATTGCTGTCGGCGCGGTTCGGGCCGCCACACTGACCGACGACGCGGCCCGCTACGGTCTCGATCCCGAGGCCATCGCAATGTCAAATGGATTGGGCCGCCTCGGTGAACCCGACGAGATCGGCTACGGGGTACTGTTTTTCGCCTCCGACGCATCGAGCTTTTGCTCAGGCCAGACCCTGTACATGCACGGAGCCCCCGGGCCGGCAGGCGTATGACGGCTGAGTCTGCTTGTTTTCCGACGGAGCTATTCACTATACACTCGTACAGCGCATTCAACGCGAGTAACCGCAGTCAGGAGTTATGAAGATGCGCCGAACAGCGGTGGTGACCGGTGGGGGATCAGGCTTGGGTAAGGCGATCAGCATCAAGCTCGCCGCTGACGGTCATGCGGTTGCGGTGATGGACGTCAACGGCGAAGCCGCGGAGAAGGTTGCCGCCGAGATTCAGGCAGCCGGAGGCCGCGGCTTAGCGCTCGGTGTCGACGTATCCGATGAGGCCGCAGTCGATTCAGCCTTCGCGACGGTGCGTGACGCGCTCGGGCCTGCACAGATCCTTGTAACCAGTGCGGCCATCGCCGGCTTCACGCGGTTCGACAAGATCACCCTCGACGAGTGGAACCGCTACCTGGCGATCAACCTCACCGGAACATTCCTATGCATTCGAGCCGTACTACCAGAGATGGTCGACGCGGGTTGGGGCCGAATTATCACCATATCTTCGGCCGCCGGTCAGCAGGGTGCGCCGCGACAGGGCCACTATTCGGCCACCAAAGGTGGAGTCATCGCCATGACCAAGACCGTCGCGCTCGACTACGCCCGCAAGGGCATCACCGCTAATACCGTGCCGCCCTTCGTCATCGACTCGCCGATGCTGCGGCAGCAGCAAGCCGAGGGCAAACTTCCTGGCACAGAAGTACTCACACAAGCCATCCCGGCCGGTCGGCTCGGCGCCGGCGAGGAAGTGGCGGCGGTGTGCTCGTTCTTGTGCTCGGAGCAGGCGGGATACGTCAACGGTCAGGTAATCGGAGTCAATGGCGGAGCCGTCGTCTGATTCGAGCCGCCCGACACGCCGAACCGGACAATTGAGGAGAAGTAGTGCGCGTCCAAGTTGATTCGACGAGGTGTCAGGGCCACACCCTGTGCACCATGATCGTTCCGGAAACCTTCGAACTCGACGATGTCGACGGTCACGCCACCGCCATTGCGCAAGAGGTCCCGAAAGCGCAGCGCCCAACATATGACGGCCACTGGGTGGCCGCGGGAAGTCGCGAGGTGTTCCAAATCGCGCGGTGCCCACACGTCTCTCATGATCACGACGTGCACATCGAACGCCGCGGATACAAAGGCATTTCCATACCGCTGACGGTCGAGGCCGAGAACTTCCGCGGCGGCATGCTCGAAATGGAACTGAAGGAATCGGCCAGAATCGATGTCTGATCACAACATCATCGCCGTAGTCACCGGGGCGAGCCGCGGCGCCGGGGCCGGCATTGCCCACGCCCTGGGCAGCCACGGCTGCACCGTTTATGTCACCGGCCGTACCCGCGGCTCGAGCGCCTCGTCGGCGCCGAGCACCATCGACGAGACGGCGGCGCGTGTGACCGCGGCCGGCGGTACCGGTATCGCTGTCGCCGTGGACCATAGCGACGACGCTCAGGTCAAAGCGCTATTCGACCGAATTCGCGAACAGCAGGGGCGCGTCGACATCCTGGTCAACAACGCCGCGCTCATCCGAGACCAGATGATGGGTCGAACGAAATTCTGGCAGGAGCCCATCAACGTCATCGACACCCTGAACGTCGGTCTGCGCAGCAGCTATGTCGCGACAGTGTATGCAGCGCCGCTGATGATCACACAGGGCAACGGGCTGGTCGCATTCTCGTCTTCTTCGGGGGCGGTTCACTACGCGTTCGGTCCGGCCTATGGAGTGCCCAAGGCCGGTACCGACAAAATGGCCGCCGACATGGCCGTCGATTTCCGCGAGTTCAACGTCGCGTCCGTGTCGATCTGGATGGGCTCGTTGCTGACCGACCGGGTTCGCAAGATCATCGCGAGCAACCCCGCAAAATTTGGACACATCCTCGACAGCGCCGAAACCCCGGAGCTGACCGGACACGTCATCTGGGCCCTCTACAACGACCCCGATCTGATGGCGCTGAGCGGCCAGACGCTCATCGGAGCGGAGCTCGCCAAGAAGTACGGCATCGCCGACGAGGATGGCCGCCAGCCCCCGTCTTACCGTGACATGTTCGACGTACACCCACACCGTCAGTACGCACACACGATGCGTTAGACGCACACGCTGTAAGCCGGTGCCCAATGCTGTTGCCTGCCGTATTTCTGCTCTACAGTCGTATAGCAATACGGTCGTACAGCGGCCGACCGCCAGAACCGCGAGACGAGGTCCACGATGTCCAAGCCTCTGATACCGCAGAATGTTCTCCGGCGATTGAGTGTCTAGCGGCCGCGGCGCGCCTTGGTCTTCGGCGCGGATGCGGCCTTCCGTGCCGCGGGTTTGCGCTTCGGCATGCCGGAGGCGCGGGGCTCGACCGAATCCAAGTACCGCTCGAAGGCTTCGGTGACTTCCGCATGCGCCGACTTGACGCCGACGCCCTTCTCGAGGTTGAGGAACTTGGGCATGCCTGACATCAACAGTTGCAAGGCGGGAAGGGAGAAGTCGCCGATTGGCTTGGCATCCTTGCCGAACTTCGCGGTGAGCGCAGCCAACTGCATCTTTCGGACAGCCTCGGTTACCGCGGCGATCTCGTTGGCGATCGATTTGCGGTGATTTCCCAGGGCCATGAACTCGGTCATCAAGGCACCTGTGGCCTCGTCCCACGAGTACTCCCACACCGCCCGAAGCGGATCATCGGTACGGCGCTCGAGCTCTCGCTTCAAATGGGCAAGCCCACGCTCGGAATACCGTTTGATCGCTGCGACGAAGATGTCGTCGACGTTTGGAAAGTAGTACTGAACCAAGCTGGGCGTGACGCCGGCCCTCGCGGCAAGCGCTCGGTAGCTCACGCTCGCATAGCCTTCTTCCAGCATCATCTTCTCGACGCAATCGAGAAGCACGTCACGAGTCTTCGAAGTCTCTGCGCCGACGCGTCGCGCTGCAGTCGCCATGGCTGCTCCGTTCGATCGAGTTAGGCCTATTCTGCTATACGCTTGTGCTGTACAGTCGTATAGTGTTGCACCGGAACCAAGGGTCGTGACCGCTAGGAGAACGATGACCGTCGACACCGACATGAGCACGCTGCAACGCGACGTGAGGTACCTCATGGATCGGACCGAGATCCTCGACTGCATCAACCGCCACGCCCGCGGCCACGACCGCCATGACGTCGACCTACTCACGTCGGCATACCATCGCGACGGCGTCGATGAGCACGGCGATGCGATCAATCCCGGCCCCGAGTACGCCGAATGGGCGAACAAAACCCACGCCGCGACGTCGCGCGTACACACGCACAACATCACTACCCACACCTGCGACATCGACGGGGACACCGCGCACGCCGAAAGCTACGTGATTGTCGTCCTCATCGGACCCGACACAAAGAGCGCGCAATTCATCACCGGCCGCTACATCGATCGTCTCGAACGACAAGATGGACAGTGGCGCATCTCAGTTCGTCGATCAACGGTCGAAGGGATGTTCATCGCTGACGCTCGAGTCCTTCAATCACCCTTCTTCACCGAAAAGGGCTATTCGGTTGGTACTAGGGATCGCAGCGACCTGTCCTATCAACGCCCCTTGACCATCGATACGCCGGCGCCCGCCCGCTGGTAAATCGTTCAACGGAGCAGTCCGGTAGACCGCCGTTGGCGGGGCGCAACCTCCACTGAGCTCTCTTTGGCCGCTCGACTGTGTCGATCAGGTGTGGGGCGTTTGACGGCGGTGAACTCGCCCGCAAGCTAACACTGGACCCCACCAGGGACTACCAACCCGCCGACGCATGAAAGGCCCCCAAATGGAAAAGTTCCGAACCTAAGGCGGGTTCGGAACAATTCCGATGCCGTGAGACATCACATTGGTAGCGGGGACAGGATTCGAACCTGCGACCTCTGGGTTATGAGCCCAGCGAGCTACCGAGCTGCTCCACCCCGCGTCGGTGAACGCAAGGTTACCGAAGGTCGGGGTGCAGAGCCAAATCGCCTGCCGGGACCTGCGGCGCGCAGCGGGCGATCCAGCGCAGCAGCTCGCTGGCCGGCAGGGGCGGGGTGTGCACGAAGCCCTGCGTGAGGTTGCAGCCGTACCGGCGCAGCGCCGCCAACGTCGACTCGTCCTCGACGCCTTCGGCGACCAGGTCCGCACCCAGGCTGTGCGCCAACGCGACTGTCGAGCGCACGATCGCGATCGATCGCGGGTCGGCGGCCAGCCGCGAGACGAAGATCCGATCGAGCTTCAGTTCGTCGACCGACAAATCCTGGAGGCGCGCCAGCGACGACCACCCGGTGCCGTAGTCGTCCAACGAGATCCGGACGCCGAGCCGCCGCAGCGCGGCCACCGTCTTGCGTGACCGCGACGAATCGTTGGCGAAGGTGCTCTCGGTGATCTCGAGGATCAACGTCTCCGGCGGTACCCCGTGGGTGGTCAACAGCCGGTCCACGGTATCGACCAGGTCGAGGTCCAGCAGGTTCACCATGGACAGGTTGACCGCCACCGTCATCCGCACGCCCTCATCACGCCAGGCCCGCACCTGACCTAACGCGATGTTCACTCCGCAATTGGCGACCTGGCGCATCAGGCCGGCCCGCTCCGCAGCGGGCAAAAACTCCTCGGGCATCAACAGACCGCGACGCGGGTGCCGCCACCGCAACAACGCCTCGACGCTGTGCACCCGGCCGTCTTCAGCGCGGATCTTCGGCTGGTAGAAACACGTCATCTGGTCGGTGGCCAAGGCGTCACGCAATTCGTCGACGAGGTAGTCGCCGCTGTCCTTGGCCCTGCTGGCGTCGTAGACCACGACCTTGCTCGGCGCCGCCTTGGCATGCGGCATCGTGGTCTGGACGCAGTTGAGCAAGTCATGGGGATGCTCACAGTGGTCGGGGCACAACGCAATTGAGACGCTCGCGTCGATCTGAAGGGTAATCGGGTCGAGCTCGAAGGGCACGCGCAGCGCCTCAAGAATCGCCCCCGCACGGGCCCGCGTGCTGGTGATGTCGGCGCCGTCGGCGAACAGGATCGCGAACTCGTCGCTGCCGGTGCGGGCGACGACGTCGTCGGGACGTACGGTCCGCTTCAGCCGCGCCGCAACACGTTTCAGCAACTGGTCCCCCACGCTGCGACCGGCGAAGTAGTTGACCTCGCGGAACTGGTCGATGTCGAGCAGGATCAGCGCTCTGCTTGCCCGCGTCCGGAACGCCGAGGGCTGTTGGACGGTCACGGCCGTCAACGTCGTCGCCAACGACATCCGGTTGGGCAACCCCGTCAGCTCGTCGGTCGTGGCCCGCCGATGAGCCTCTGCGGTAGCGCTGACATCGCGGAACGTGACGGCGAAGCGCCAGGCCACCGCGATGAGCGTGAATGCGGCAAGGGCCACGGCGCCGCGACTCTGGTTGGCCAACACCGCCACTATCAGCGCCACCCCGGCACACACGACGACCGGAATGTAGGACGTCAGAGTCGGTTTCGGCCGCGGGATAACGCGCGAGGCCGGCAACCAACCCACGACGACGATCAGCAGCGACCCGATCGGCCAGCACGCGTCGATCCAGGTGCCCTGCCGATAGGTACCGTCCGCCAACTGGAACAGATAGACGGTGTCGGCGATGGCGTAGATCATGAACGCGACAATCAGCAGGCCCCAACGCATTTCGGCCCGCCAGCCCAGAAGCGGCAGCATTCCCGCCGTCAGGGCCAACAAGAACAGGTCGCCCACCGGATAGGCCAGCCCGATCAGCACCGTCCCCGGTTGGCCGTGTAACGCCGCCTCGATCGGACCTGTTGCCACGGCGACGGCCACCGCACCGAGGGTCAAGGCGCAGATCAGCGAATCGAGTCGCAAGGCGGTCGGCACGCGCTTGAGCCTCTGACGCAGCAGCACCAATAGGCCGGCATAGACCAGCGGATAGAATGCGAGATAGAACACGTCGGCCACCGAAATCATCTGGCCCTCAGACACTGAGGCGGCATACACCACGTCGGCGACCGCCAGGCTGGCCATGCCTATGCCGATCAGAAGGCAGGGCACGCGCTCTTCGCGCGTGCTGACGACCCGCCAAAAGACGATCGCCGCCGCCGCGATGCTCATCGCCGGATACAGAAAATTGTCGAATGCCACGATGGTGCCGACATCACCGCGGAGAAGGACCGAGGCGGTGAAGATCACCACCCCGAAGGCCAGTACGCCGATCGCGGCACGAACGCCGATGGGCGCCCACCCACCGTCGCGGTGGACGTGGGTGACGACGTCACGGCCGTTGCGCTGCTGCAGGTCGCCCATCGAGGGTGCTGGCTCGTCGGAATTCCCCTGCAATACATCAGCATCGGGAACCTGGTCGAGTTCCCAGGGGACCGGCAGGTCGGGCACGAAGCTGCGGACACAGCCGCCGCCGTCGCGCTTGGCCGCATACATAGCCAGGTCCGCATTCAACAGCAGGTCGTCGGAGGTCTGCTCTGAGCTGGCCGCGGCGATGGTCAAGCCGACGCTCGGACGGACGGTCTGCGGGATGCCTTCGATGGCGATCGGCGCGGCGAACGCGTCGAGCACGCTGTTGGCCGCGGCCAGCGCGTCGAGGTGCCCCTCGCCCAACGCGGCGAACTCGTCGCCGCCCAGGCGCGCGATGATCCACGGGCTGCGGAGCGTGCCGCGGAGGCGTTCGGCGACCCGAATCAACAGTTCGTCGCCGGCCGGGTGGCCGAGCGCGTCGTTGACCGCCTTGAAGTTGTCGAGATCGAGGCACAGCACCGCGACCGGTTCGCCGCCACGCCGGCGCCGCGCCATCGCGCGCTCCATGGCGTCGAGGAAATTCGCCCGGTTCGCCAACCCGGTGAGGTTGTCGTGAAACGCCTCACGGGCAACGTCTGCAAGGAGCTGCCGGTTCTCGTGCAGGACCAGGAACTGGCGGGCCAGCACGGCCGCGACGAGCACCGCTTCGGCGACCAGGAGCGTGCGGTGGTCGTGGCGGACGAATTCATAGCCGACACTGACGATGCCAGCACCCAGCAGCGGTATATACGGCAGCCATATCCGCACACCGGGTTGAAGCTCGAGCGCCGACTTGTCGACCGGCTGCTCGCCGACGCTGAGCAGAGCGGCGAACGCCACCATCCCGAAACCGACGACCCGCACCAGATCGACCGGGCCGCCATTGTGGTAGCCGCCGACTCCGGACACGTAGACGCTGGCTATGTCGCCGATCATGAGCGTTGCGACGCCCGCGGCCAGGAGGCTGACACTGTGCCGTCGCAGCGTCCGCGACCACACCAGGATCGCGAGCGTGATGAGGGTCACGTCGGCGGTGACGTGGACCACGGTCACGAACGGCGCCATACCTTCACCGCCCAGCCGGTCGAGCACACCGACCCAGGAGATGATGAACAGCGACGACAACACGATGACGCCGTCCAGCACCAGCCGTCGCAGCGGCGCCTGGTTGAGATCGGACAGCACACGCAACGACACGTAGGCACAAATCGGGATCAACAGCAGCACGAACTCTGTCAACCTGGGATGCCACGGCTGGGAGTCCAGGCGTACTTCCTCGAACATGGCGATGACCTCGCCGACGGTCCACGCTGCCAGCGCAACGACAAATACCGACCAGCCGAGGCGGTAGCGCCCGCGCGCCGCGGCGGCCGCTCGGCCGGCGCACCCCATCGCGAACGCCAAACAGACCACGTAAGCGACCTCGTCAACGGGTCGGGTTCGTAGCGCGTCCTCCCACGACCAGATTCCCCACGCCGACACGACCACAGAGGCGCCGGCGAACACTGCGGCACCGATCCGGCCGACCGCCCCGAGGCGCGCGAATCGGAGCCACGCGTTGCGCAGCCGGTCCTTCAGCGACGCCGCCGCCCCATGGTCAACCGTGCCCAAGGGGCCGATTGTGCCAGATTGCGTCCTCGATTACAGCGGGTAGCAAACGACAAGTGCGTTACTTTGCGTCGTCGTACTTCCTCATGGCGTCGTCAAGACGCTGCAGCGCGGTGCCGAACTGCTCGAAATTGCCGCTTTGCTGTGCCTGTCGCAGTTCACCCATAGCCGACTGCACGTCGGCGAGCGCGGCCGCTTTCGCCGCAGACAACTGGCTCGGGCCCGGTGCCGGCACCGCGGCCACCGGCGACGGCACCTCCGGGGCCCTGCCCTGCTCCGCAGGCGGGCCCGCCGCTGCCTGGCCGTCCGCCACCGGCGCTGACGCCGGACGCCCGCCGGGCGCGTTCGCGGGCGCGGGACCGGTCGCAGTGGCGTCGGCTCCCGGCCCGAACAACTCGGTCAGCGCGTCACGCACCGTCGGCCCGTAGCCGACCCGGTCCTCGTACATCATCGCCACCCGAATCAACCGCGGATACGACGACGCCGCGTCGCTGGCGCCCGGCGAGGCGTACACCGGTGCCACGTACAGCAGACCGCCGTCGGCCACCGGCAGCGTCAGCAGGTTGCCCCAGCGGATCCGGTTCTGGTTGTCCCGGCCGATCACACCGAGGTCCTGGCTGACCGCGGTGTCGGTACTGATGGCGTTGAACGCCAACTTGGGACCGTTGACCTGACCCGGAATCGTCAGCACCGTGATCTTGCCGTAAGTGTCGGGGTCGGAACTGGCGGTGATGTAGGCGGCCAGGAAGTCACGCTGGAAGCGGTTCATCGCGCTGGTCAACTGAAACGATGCCGATTTGTCGTCTTTGGCAAGGTCTTTCGCGACGATGTAGTACGGCGGTTGGTAGCTACTGGCGGTCGGGTTCGGGTCCTGGGGCACATTCCAGAAGTCCGACGTTGAGAAGAACGTGACCGGGTCGTTGACGTGATACTTGGCCAGCAGCGCCCGCTGCACCTTGAACAGATCCTCGGGATAGCGCAAATGCGACTGCAGTTCGGGGGTGATGTCAGCCTTCGGCTTGACCACGCCGGGAAAGATCTTCATCCAGGCCTGTAGGACGGGATCCTGTTCGTCCTGTGCATACAGCGTCACCGTGCCGTCGTAGGCGTCGACGGTGGCCTTCACCGAGTTGCGGATGTAGGACACCTGCTTGTCGGGTGCCAGCCGGTTGAACGCCACCTCGTTGGAGTCGGCGGTGACGCTGGACAGCGACGTCAGCTCCGAATACGGGTAGTTGTCCAGCGTGGTGTAGCCGTCGACGATCCACACCATCCGCTTGTTGACGATCGCCGGGTACACGCTGGTGTCAGTGGTCAGCCATGGCGCGACCGCCTCTACCCGCTCGGCGGGATCACGGTTGAACAGGATCCGGCTGTCGGGCCCAATCGGGTTGGGGAACACCAACTTTCGCTCCGAGAACTTGGCCGCGAACACCGCTCTGGCCAACCAGTTGCCGATCGGCACGCCGCCCTTGCCGGTGTAGGTGTAGTTTTTGGTCTCGGTATTGGTCTCGTAGTCGTATTCGCGGTCGTTGCCGTTCTTCCCGACGATCGCGTAGTCGGCGGACGTGCCCGCGATGACCGGGCCGAAGTAGATGCGCGGCTGGTCCAGCGGTGCGGGTCCCGGCGAGATGACGCTGCCGTTGGCGCCGACGACACTGGACAGGAATTCGGGATAGCCGCCGTTCTGGTTGGGGTCGTTAGCCACTCCGCGTACGGTGTTGGCCGGCGAGGCGATGAAACCGTTGCCGTGGGTGTAGACGAAGTGCCGGTTGATCCAGTCTCGCTGGTTGTCGATCAGGCGGTCGGGGTTGAGTTCTCGCGCGGCGACCACGAAGTCGCGCAGGTTCCCGTCGGGCCCGTTGTAGCGGTCGATCGACAGTTGATCAGGGAAGTAGTAGAAGTTCTTGCCCTGCTGGAACTGCGTGAACGCCGGACTGACAATCGTCGGGTCGAGCAACCGGATGTTCGACGTGGTGGCGCGGTCGGCGGCCACCTGTTGCGCGGTTGCGGGCGCATTGCCCGGATAGTCACGGTAGGTGACCGTTTTGTCCGTCAGCCCATACGCGTCGCGTGTCGCGGTGATGCTGCGGCTGATGTATTCGCTTTCCTTTTGCGCCGCATTGGGTTTAACGCTGATCTGCTCGACCACCAGCGGCCAGCCCGCGCCCACGATCAGGCTCGACAACAGGAGCAGCACCAAGCCGATCGCCGGGATGCGCAGGTCGCGCAGGACGATCGCCGAGAACACTGCCACCGCACAGATCAACGCGATGGCCAACATGATCAACTTGGCGGGCAGCACGGCGTTGATGTCGGTGTAGCCGGCGCCGGTGAACGGCTTGCCGCTGCGGGTATTCGACAACAAGGCATAGCGGTCGAACCAGTAGGCGATCGCCTTCAGCAGCACCAGCGTGCCCACCAGGCTGATCAGCTGGATACGCGCCGACCGGCTCAACGCACCGGTGCGGCCCGTCAGCCTGATGCCGCCGAAGAGATAGTGGCCCATCAGGTTTGCGATCAACGCCAGGAACGTGGCGACGAACAAATAGCCGAGCACCAGCCGGTAGAACGGCAGATCGAACGCATAGAACCCGAGGTCCATGCCGAACTGCGGATCGGCGATGCCGAATTCGCCGCCATGCAGGAACAGCTGAATGCGCTCCCAGTAGGTCTGCGCGACGATGCCTGCGAAGAACCCGATGACCGCGGGGATGCCGATGCCCACCAGCTTCAGCCGCGTCATAATCGCAGTGCGGTACCGAGCGACCGGGTCATTGGGTCCGTTGGTCGGAACGAATACCGGCCGCGTGCGATACGCGAGCGCCAGCGCGCCGAACACGATGGCGCCGACCAACGCCCACACCACGAGGAACACGACGAGCTTGGTCAGCAGCTGCGTGGTGAAAACTGAGCGGTAGCCGAGCTCGCCGAACCACAGCCAGTCCACGTAGGCGTCGACGAGGCGCGGGCCGACCAGCAACAGCAGCACGACCACCAAGGCGATCGAGATCAGCACTCGGCTACGTCGCGTCAGCTTCGGCATCTTGGCCGCGGGCCGCATACCCACTCGTCAACTCCCGGTCTTCGCCCATGCACGTCGTGATCGACGTGTCCCAACTCTACGCATCGGCTACCTGGCACCCGATCTAACAACGGGGCGCTTCGCCACCAGCAGAAAGCGCCTTCAGCGCGTCCACCGCACCGCCGAGATTTTCGACCCTGACCAGATCGATGCCGTCCTCGCGTGCCGACTTGGCCTCGTCGCAGTTATCGGCCGGAACCAGAAACACCGACGCGCCAGCCTCACGGGCGGAGAAGATCTTGTGGGTGATGCCGCCGATGGGCCCCACCTTGCCGTCGACGTCGATAGTGCCGGTGCCCGCGACGAACTTCGAACCGCTCAGATCACCGGTCGTCAACTTGTCGATCACGGCCAGGCTGAACACCAGGCCCGCCGACGGGCCACCGATGTTGGCCAGGTTGAAGTCGATGGTGAACGGCGCCCACGGCGCTTCGACGACGCCGATGCCGAGCACGCCCTGCTCCTTATCCGGAGCCGAGCCGAGCTTGATCGTCGTGACGCCGGGCGCGGCGTTCTTGCGGCGGAAGTCGAGCACCACCTCATCCCCCGGACGCGTTTTGCTCATCAGCTCCTGGAACTGCTTGAGGTTGTCGACCGGGGTGCCGTTCACCGCGTCGATCGCGTCACCCTCCTCGAGCCTGCCCTTCGATGCGCCGTCGTTGTTCACCGTGTCCACGGTGACCGCGGGCGCGTACTTCAGAAATCCGAGCGCCGCGGCGGCCGCGGCATCCTCGGACCGTTTGAACTCCTGGTTGTTGGACTTGTCGATCTCGTCCTTGGACTTGTCGGGCGGATAGACGAGGTCGCGCGGGATTAGCTGCTGATTGCCTGACATCCATAGCGTCAGCGCCTCCCACAGTGTGAGGTGGTCGCGCTGCGACACCGTCGTCATGTTCAGGTGTCCGGTGGTGGGATGAACGTCGGTGCCCTCGATGGCGACGACCTGTTTGCCGTCGATCTCGCCGAGCGTGTCGAACGTCGGGCCGGGCCCCAGTGAGACGTAGGGCACAGTCACCAACACCAACAGCAGCCCGAACGCGAGGATCGGCACCAAGGCCACCAGCAGCGTGGCAATCCGCCTGTTCACGCCAGCAACAGTAGACGGCGGTTCACTGAGAGCGTGACGGCGGCAAGCGCGCCGCCCGCGCACGATGAGTACCGTTGTGGGCATGGCTGACCTGCCCTTCGGCTTTTCGTCCGGAGAAGACCCTGAGCGCGACAAGCGCAAGAAGGACCCCGAGTCGGGGTCCGGCGCCGGGCAGGATCCGTTCGGCTCCGGTTTCGGGGCCGGCGAGTTCGGCGGCGAGTTCGATATGTCCCAGCTCGGGCAGATCTTCACCCGGCTCGGCGAGATGTTCAGCGGCGCGGGCAACGTGATGGGCGGCGGTAAACAGTCCGGCCCGGTGAACTACGACCTCGCCCGCCAGCTGGCGTCCAGCTCGATCGGCTTCGTCGCGCCCATCCCGGAGACCACGAACTCCGCGATCGGTGACGCGGTCCGTCTAGCCGAGACCTGGCTGGACGGCGCGACCGCGCTGCCCGCGGGCACCACAAGGGCCGTCGCGTGGACGCCGACCGACTGGATCGACAACACGCTTGACACGTGGAAGCGGCTGTGTGATCCCGTGGCCGAACAGATTTCGACGGTGTGGGCCTCGGCGCTGCCGGAGGAGGCCCGTGCGATGGCCGGGCCGCTGCTGTCGATGATGACCCAGATGGGCGGCATGGCGTTCGGCTCGCAGCTCGGGCAGGCTTTGGGCAAGCTCAGCCGCGAGGTGCTGACCTCCACCGACATCGGGCTGCCGCTGGGCCCCAAGGGGGTCGCCGCGCTGATGCCCGAGGCCGTCGAGTCGCTCTCCGAAGGCCTCGAGCAGCCGCGGAGCGAGATCTTGACGTTCCTCGCCGCGCGGGAAGCCGCACACCATCGACTGTTCAGCCATGTGCCGTGGCTGGCCAGCCAGCTGCTCAACGCCGTGGAAGCCTTCGCCAAGGGCATGAAGATCGACATGACCGGCATCGAGGAGTTCGCGGCCGGCTTCAACCCCGCCTCGCTGACCGACCCGTCGCAGATGGAGCAATTGCTCAACGAGGGCATCTTCGAACCGAAGGCCACCCCGGAGCAGAGCGCCGCACTGGAACGGTTGGAGACCCTGCTGGCGCTCATCGAGGGCTGGGTGCAGACCGTGGTCAATGACGCGCTCGGCGAACGCATCCCCGGCGCGGCCGCATTGGCCGAGACGCTGCGAAGGCGGCGGGCAACCGGCGGACCAGCCGAGCAGACGTTCGCGACGCTGGTCGGTCTGGAGCTGCGGCCCCGCAAGATGCGTGAGGCCGCCGCGCTGTGGGACAGGCTGACGCAGGCCGCCGGTGTCGACGCCCGCGATGCCGTCTGGAATCACCCCGACCTGCTGCCGTCATCGGGCGACCTCGACGAGCCGGCGGCCTTCATCGACAGGGTGATCGGCGGGGACACCAGCGACTTCGACACCGCGATCGAGAACGCGTTGAAGGACGTGCGCGACGAGGGTTCCGACGAGGACTGAGTCTTTGGCGGCCTGTGGATAACTCCTGGCCGGGGTGAGCCGCGTGGCAGAGTCGATCCATGACGCGCTATGCGCTGAACCCGGCCATGCCGGTGTTGTCGCGTCCCGACGGGATGGTTCAGGTGGGCTGGGACCCGCGGCGCGCGGTGCTGGTGCGCCCGCCGGCGGGGATGGCGAGTGCGGACCTGCGCGCTGTGCTGCGGGCGTTACACGCCGGCGCCACGGTTGACCAGGTGCAGGCGTTGGCCGTCAATGCGGACCCGCCCGCGGTGGCCGGTCTGGTCGCGGCGTTGGTGGACGCCGGGGTGGTGAAGCCGGTGCCGCGGCCGCGCACACGTTCGGCGTCGATCCGCATTCACGGCCGGGGGCCGCTGTCGGATCTGCTGGTCGGGGCGCTGCGCTGCTCGGGCGCCAGGATCAAACAGAGCAGCCAGTCCCACGCCGGTGTCGCGGTCGACGGCGCCGACCTCGTGGTGTTGGCGGATTCGCTGGTCGCCGATCCGCGGCTGCTGCGCGACCTACACGTTGCTGCGATACCTCATCTGCCGGTGCGGGTCCGCGACGGGTCAGGTTTGGTGGGGCCGCTGGTGGTGCCCGGCATGACCAGCTGCCTGCGCTGCGCAGACCTGCACCGCAGCGAACGCGATGCGGGCTGGCCGGCCGTCGCTGCGCAACTGCGCGACACCGTGGGTTCCGCCGACCGGGCGACCGTGCTGGGCACCGCGGCGCTGGCGCTCAACCAGATCGACCGCGTCATCGCCGCGGTGCGCGGCGGCGTTGGTTTCGGCGATGCTTCGCAGCCGCCGTCGACCCTGGACACCACCTTGGAATTCGATGTCCACACCGGCTCGACCGTCGCGCGTAGGTGGGCGCGGCATCCCCACTGCACGCAGTGCAGCGCTCGCTTGGCGTGACAATGATTGTTGCCACACGGACGTCATACCGTCAGATTCGTCATGGATGATGGACCCGTGAGCGACATCAAACGCGGTGGAGCATCGCGCAACGCCAAGCTCGCCGGCCTCGGCGCCGGAATGGCGGGGCGGGCGGCGCTCGGATTCGGCAAGCGGCTGACCGGAAAGTCCAAGGACGAGGTCAATGCGGAGCTGATGGACAAGGCGGCCCAGCAGTTGTTCACCGTGCTCGGTGAGCTCAAGGGCGGCGCGATGAAGGTCGGCCAGGCGTTGTCGGTCATGGAGGCCGCCATTCCCGAGCAGTACGGCAAGCCCTACCGCGAGGCGTTGACCAAGCTGCAGCGTGAGGCCCCGCCGTTGCCCGCCGCCAAGGTGCACCGGGTGCTGGACTCGCAGCTGGGTACCAAATGGCGCGAACGGTTCTCGTCGTTCTCCGACACTCCGGTCGCGTCGGCCAGCATCGGGCAAGTGCACAAGGCCGTCTGGTCCGACGGTCGCGAGGTTGCCGTCAAGATCCAGTACCCCGGCGCCGACGAGGCATTGCGGGCCGACCTGAAGACCATGCAGCGCATGGTCAAGGTGCTCAAGCAGCTCTCCCCCGGCGCCGACGTGCAGGGCGTCGTCGACGAGCTCGTCGAACGCACGGAGATGGAGCTCGATTACCGGCTGGAGGCCGACAACCAGCGCGCGTTCGCGAAAGCCTATGCGGGACATCCCCATTTCGTCGTCCCGCGCATCGTGGCTAGTGCGCCCAAAGTGGTGATCCAGGAGTGGATCGAGGGCATTCCGATGTCGGTCATCATCCGCGAGGGCACACAGGAACAGCGAGACCTGATGGGCACCAGGCTCTTCGAGCTCACCTATGACTCGCCGCGGCGGCTGGAGATGATGCACGGCGACGCGCACCCGGGCAATTTCATGCTATTGCCCGACAACAAAATGGGCGTCATCGACTTCGGCGCGGTCGCACCGCTGCCCGGCGGGATCCCCGAAGACATCGGGTTGGCGACGCGCTATGCACTGGAGGACGATTACGAAAACCTGCAGGCTGCCATGCAGAGGATCGGGTTCATCCAAAAAGGCGAAGTGGTGTCCCACCGCGAGATGGACGAGATGATGCGGCAGTACGTCGAGCCGCTCGAAGTCGATGTCTTCCACTACACCCGCAAGTGGCTGCAGAAGTTGACCGCCGCGAATATGAAACCCGAGCGCGCGGCGGGCCAGCTCAAGGCCGCCCGACAGATGGACATCCCGGCTCGGCTGGCGATACCGATGCGGGTAATCGCATCCAACGTCGCGATCGCCTGCCAGCTCAATGCCCACGTTCCGGCGAGAAGGCTTGCCACCGAACTGATTCCGGGCTTCGCCAAAGAAGTGGCGTAAGTTTCGGCCGGATGTGCGTTGAGTTCTGCGCCAAGGCTTCTTTACGCGGCTGGATACGACCCCAGTGCAGATCTCGACGACATCAGCGCCGAAAGCCCGGCGCCGCTGTCATGCGGCTGCCGGGCTTTCCTTGCGGGGACGGCCCCGCGGACGCTTGCGCGCAACGATCGTGCCGCGGTCGAGGATCTCGCCTCCCCACACGCCCCACGGCTCGCCCCGCTCGAGCGCGGCCGCCAGGCATTCCGGCCGAATCGGGCACTCGGCGCACAGGGTTTTCGCGCGCTCGAGGTCGTTGGGGCTTTCGGCGAACCACAAGTCGGGATCACCGACATGACACGGCACGGCCGGTAGCGTCTTGTTGCGGCATGTCTGGAGCCCGGACATGTCCGTTCACCTGCTTCCTGGTCGTTGATCTCTTCGGTTTTGTTTCCTTGGATCTGTGACCAGGTGTTCGGGGATCTCCCAAAAACTATGGCCACGGATCCGGGTGATTTCGGGTCCGTGGCCATTTCGGCGTTCTGGGCTCTGTTAGATAGTGCCCCGATTCACGGACGCGACAATCGCGGTGGCGGTACGCGGCTTACGCGGCGTAATCACGGCGGCGGGATGGGCCGCAGCGGCGATCGCCTGGGCAGCACGGAGGGCTCGCGCCATGCCGGACACGCCTACGCCGTTGAACGCATTGATGATCGCCATGATCGGAAGCACCCTCCTCTCGTCCGCTCGGGTGTGGCTTCGAGGCTAAGAGTAGCAGGCGAGGAACACAACCGATTTTCTGACCAGCGGTTTTGGCGCGATCTTTACTGCGATTGGCGGTCCTTGACCAGCGCCAGCACGTCCGCGCCGAACTGTTCCAGCTTTCGGGCGCCGATGCCGGGAATGGCCACCAGCGCGGCGTCGTCGGTCGGCAGCGTCTCGGCGATCGCGATCAGGGTGTTGTCGGTGAACACCACGTACGCCGGCACGCTCATGTCTTTCGACGTGCGGGTGCGCCAGTCCTTGAGGTCGGCGAGCAGCTGTTCGTCGATGTCGGACGGGCAGGTTTCGCAGCGGCGCAGCATGACCGCCGCCGGGGTGGTCAGCGTGTTGTTGCAGACCCGGCACCGCGGCGTCGGGCCTCGTTTGCGTGGCCTGCTCGGGGTGTCGGCGTGCGAGTTCGGTGCGATGCCGTTGAGGAAACGTGACGGGCGTCGGCCCTGCCTGCCGCCCGGGTTACGCGCCAACGCCCAGCTGAGCGCCAAATGCACACGCGCCCTTGTGATTCCGACATAGAGCAGACGGCGTTCTTCCTCGACGGCCTCGCTGTCGGGGCCATGGGCCAGCGCGTGCGAGATGGGAAGGGTGCCGTCGGCCAGGCCGACGAGGAACACCGCGTCCCACTCCAAACCCTTGGCGGCATGCAGTGACGCCAGGGTGACGCCCTGCACGACAGGTGGATGACGGGCGTCGGCGCGTTGCCGGAGTTCATTTACCATCGCCCGCATGTCGAACGAAGGGCGTTGCGCCACTTCGTCATCGACGAGTTCGGCGAGTGCCGTCAGCGCCTCCCACCGGTCCCGGGCACGCGTGCCCGACGGCGCCTCGGCGGTCAACCCGAGCGGCTCGAGCAGTTGGCGGACGACCGGCGCGAGCTCGGGGCCTGCGGCGTCGGCGCCGCGTTCGGCCGCGCGCTGCAGCGCCACCAGCGCCTGACGGATCTCCTGACGGCTGAAAAAGCCTTCACCGCCGCGCACCTGGAAAGCGATGCCCGCCTCAGTCAGCGCCTCCTCGTACACTTCGGACTGGGCGTTGATCCGGTACAGCACAGCGATTTCCGACGCCGGCGTACCCGACTCGATGAGGCGGCCGATCTTCTTGGCGACCGCAGTGGCCTCGGCGACTTCGTCGGGGTGCTCGACGAACGTCGGCTTGGGCCCCGGATCGCGTTGGCCCACCAGGTGCAGCTTGCTGCCCGCCACCCGTCCGCGGGCCGCGGCGATCACCTGGTTGGCGAGCGACACCACCTGCGGCGTCGACCGGTAGTCGCGTTCCAGCCGTACGACGGCGGCCTCGGGGAAGCGCCGCGAGAAATTCAGCAGATAGTGCGGCGTCGCGCCGGTGAACGAATAGATGGTCTGGTTGGCGTCGCCGACCACGGTCAGGTCGTCGCGGTCGCCGAGCCAGGCGTCGAGGACACGCTGCTGCAGCGGGGTGACGTCCTGGTATTCGTCGACGACGAAGCACCGGTAGCGGTCGCGGAACTCCTCTGCGACCGCTGGGTCGTTCTCGATCGCGGCCGCGGTGTGCAGCAAAAGGTCGTCGAAGTCGAGCAGCGTGGTGCCGTCGACGCGCGCCTTGAGCGTCTCGTAGCCCGCGTAGACCGCCGACACCTTGGCCGCGTCGAGCGGAATGTCGCGGCCGGCCTTGGCGACGGCGGCGCCGTAGGCCTCCGGGGTGATCAGTGACGACTTCGCCCATTCGATTTCGCCGGCGAGGTCGCGCACGTCGTCGGTGCTGACGTGCAGTCCCGTCCGACTGGCGGCCTGCGCGACGACCGAGAACTTGCTGTCCAGCAGCTGCCATCCGGTGTCACCGACGACCCGCGGCCAGAAGTACTGCAGTTGTCGACGGGCCGCGGCGTGAAACGTCATCGCCTGCACGGCGCCGGTGCCCGACCCGTCGTCGAGCGCACGCAGCCTGCTGCGCATCTCCCCTGCCGCGCGCTGGGTGAACGTCACCGCCAATACCTGGCCTGCGGCGACGTGGCCGGCCGTCACCAAATGGGCGATGCGGCGGGTGATGGTGCGGGTTTTGCCGGTGCCCGCCCCCGCCAGCACGCACACCGGGCCGCGGGCCGCCAGCACCGCTTCGCGCTGCTCGTCGTCCAGTTCGCCGAGATGGGTGTTGGGGACGCTCCTCGCGTGCGCGGGGTCTATCTCGCTCCTCGCGTGCGCGGGGTCTATCTCGCTCCTCGCGTGCGCGGGGTCTATCTCGCTCCTCGCGTGCGCGGCCGACATGGGCTACATCATGTCAGGGCGAACCGACATCGCCGGGAGGCGCGAACCGCGTGGCCCAGTTAGGAGAATTTTGCGGGGCTGGGCTACGTTGAGGGCGTTATGACAGTCAGCGACGCCCCGATCACCATGTACACCACGTCGTGGTGCGGCTACTGCTTCCGACTCAAGACGGCCCTGAAATCCGAGGGCATTCCTTACGCCGAGATCGACATCGAAAGCGATCCCGCCGCTGCGGAATTCGTGATGTCAGTCAACGGCGGCAACCAGACGGTGCCCACGGTGAAGTTCGCCGACGGCTCCACGCTGACCAATCCGAGCATTCGCGACGTCCGCAAGAAGCTGGCCTAGCTTCGGAGCCCGCTTCCACCTGGGCGCTGAAGTCAATCCTGGGCGGCCCAGGATTCAATGATTTCCCTGGCGATCGAGATCGAGCCGGGCAGCAGCAGGCGTGCACCCGAATCGCTACTCCAGTCGCCGTGGGCCAACGCTTCGCGGATCTCGTCGCGGGTGAACCAGGCTGCCTCGGCGATCTCGCCGTCATGGAAGACGAACTCCTGCTCGGGGTCGGCGATGGCGTGGAAGCCCACCATCAGCGACCGCGGAAACGGCCACGGCTGACTCCCCAGATAGGTGACGTCGCGGACCGTCAACCCGATCTCCTCGGCGATCTCGCGGGCGACGCACGCCTCGAACGATTCGCCGGCCTCGACGAACCCGGCCAGCAGCGAGAACAACCGCTCGGGCCACATGGTCTGGCGCGCCAGCACCGCGCGATCGTGGCCGTCGTGAATCAAGCAGATCACGGCAGGGTCGATCCGCGGGTAGTCCTCGTGGCCGTTGAGCGGGTTGACCCGTGCCCAGCCGGCCTTGACCGGCTTGGTCGGTGACCCGTCGACGGTGCTGAAGCGAGCCCTGTCGTGCCAGTTCAGCAGCGCGGTCGCGGTAGCCACCAGTTGCGCGCTGACATCGTCGAAGATGTGTCCGGCCCGGCGCAGATCCAGCACTTCCGTGTCGCCGCCGGCCGAGTTCTCCGGGGCGACCAACGCGCTGCGCACTGCCCACACATGCCTGCCGTCCGTCAGCCGGCCGAGAAATACCGCGTGATCGGGCGGCTTGTCCCCCAGCGCGCTCGCCTTGCCGAGCACCGCCCGCCCGTCGGCAATCAGGACCTGGTTGCGCGAATCAACCCGCAGCAGAAGGGCTTCCGGCCAGCCGGCCACCGCCGCGTCGATGTCGGTGCGCACCGCATCCGCTCGGTCGGCACCGACCCGCGACAGCAGCGGCACATTCCGCAGCCGCAACGACGTCATTCGCTGGCTCACCGTTCGGGTTCGGCGCTGCGGATGTAGAGCAGCCGGTCACCGAGTTCGAGGGCATCGACCTGTGGATCGTCGACGCGCAGTAGCTTCCCGCCGCGCACCACACCGAGCACGATGTCCGGGTTGTGCCGCGGTGAGCCGCCGACTTCCTTGGTCTCCACCTCGCGTTCGGCGATGGCGAACCCAGCGTCGGGCGTCAACAGATCTTCCATCATCTCGACAACGCTGGGGGTCTGCACCGCTATGCCCAGCAGCCGGCCCGCTGTCTCGGACGTCACAACCGTCGAATCCGCGCCGGACTGCTCCAGAAGGTGCTGGTTCTCGGCTTCGCGGACGGCCGCGATGATCTTGGCGTTGGGCGCGAGCTCACGCGCGGTGAGCGTGACGAGTACGGCAGCGTCGTCGCGGTTGGTGGCCACGATGATGGCTTTGGCGTGCTGGGCGCTGGCCAGCCGCAGCACTTCCGAATCGGTCGCGCTGCCGCGGACGGTGACCAGGCCCGCACTCTTGGCGCGCTCGAGGGCGGCTGGGTCTTCGTCGACGACGACGATGTCGGCGGGTGCGACCTCGTCGCCGACCATCGCTGCGACCGCCGTCCTGCCCTTGGTGCCGTAGCCGACGACGATGGTGTGGTTGCGCACTCTGCTCCTCCATCGCTGGATCTTCAGTGCCTGGCGCGACTGCGTGGTCAGGGTCTCGACCGTGGTTCCAATCAGCACGATCAGGAAAGCCACCCGCAGCGGGGTGATCACCAGAACATTGACCAGCCGCGCCGACGGCGTGACCGGGGTGATGTCGCCGTAGCCGGTGGTCGACAACGACACCGTGGCGTAATAGAAACAGTCGAGGAACGACAGCGGGTCGCTGGCATTCGGGGCGCTTTCGATGTCGCGGTAGCCGTGCCGGTCCAGGTACACGATGATCACGGCGGCGAACAGCGCCGTAGCCGCGTAGATGAGGCGGCGGATGATGCGCTGGGTCGGGCTGACGAACGGCTCGGGAATGCGCAGCACGTCGACGAGGTCGGCGTCGGGACGCGCGGTCAGGTTCTGGTCGATGGCGGCCAGCCGCCGACGCAACCTACCTTTGGCCACGTGAATCCGTCATCGTGTGGGTCTGCCGCACCAGCACAATGTAATCATGACCTCCCCTCCGTCTGAACTGCAGCAGATCTCCAACCCCTCGCGCGCGTCGCGCATGGGCGGGTGGCTCGTGGGCATGGGGGTGCTGCATTTTGCGGCCCCCAAACCATTCGACTCGATCGTTCCCGTCGAACTGCCGGGATCCCCGCGGTTCTACACCCACGCCTCGGGCGTCGCCGAGATGGTCACCGGCGGGCTTCTGCTGGCGCCGCGGACCCGCAGACTGGGCGCGCTGGCCGCGGTGGCGCTGTTCGTGTCGGTGTTTCCGGCCAACGTCAACATGGTGCGGCTGTGGAAGAACAAGCCGCTGTGGATGCGGATCGGCGCGCTCGCCCGGCTGCCGATGCAGATCCCGATGATTACGCAGGCCCTGAAGATCTACCGCGAGTCCTAGGCGGCCGGGAATGCCAGCAGCGCCGCCAGGTCCGCCTCGTGGGGCAGCGATTCGGGGATGACGGTTTCTCCGGAGCGCACGTAATGGAAGGCCGCGCGGACACTGTCGACCGGCACGCCGCGCATCGCCGCCCACGCCAGCCGGTAGACCGCGAGCTGAACGGCCGCGTGCCGCTTGGCCTCGGGCGTCTCCGGTGGGTCGCCGGTCTTCCAGTCGACGACGGTCGTGCCGTCATCGTCGACGAACACGGCGTCGATGCGGCCCCGCACCACCGTGCCGCCGATGACCATGTCGAAAGGCACTTCGACGTCGACGGGCGTGCGGGCCGCCCACGGTGACGACATGAACGCGGTCTGCAGTTCGGCGAGCCGGTCGGCATCCTCACGCGCCAGCTGTCCATCGGCTGCACCGGGTAGGTCTTCGAGGTCGAACAGCCGCTCGGCGCCGTAGAACCGCTGCACCCAGTCGTGAAAAGCGGTGCCGAGCAATGCATGTGGGTCGGGGCGGACCGGCAACCTGCGGTTCAGCCGACGCAACGCCGCCTCGTGGTCGCGGCCGAGTTCCACCAGGCTGCTCACCGACAGCGCTGCGGGCAGCGTGGTGGGCCGCTGCGGCGCCGTGCGGGTGCGCTCGGCGAGCAGCGCGTCGACATCGGCGACCCAGCCGTCGACATCGTCGACGTCGTCGTCATCGTCGGGTGGCGCGTCGAGGCTATCCGTCATCGCCTGTTGGACCAGACCGGCCCCGCGGACGATGTCTGCGCGCCGCCCTCCGGTGGGATCAGCCGGCCACACGGCCTCGATAACCTTGTCCCGCAGCGGGTTCGGGTCGCCGTCTGCAGGGGTGGGCGCCCACTGCTCGATCTCGCCGCACGGTTGGCCCGCCGCTGCCGACTGCTCGATGATCTCCTCGAGCTCGAGGAGAAACTCCGACGGTCCCCTCGGTTTGCCCTCCGATGCGCCCCAATGATGGCCGGACAGCAGCAGCGTGTCCTCCGCGCGGGTCAGGGCCACATACAGCAGCCGGCGTTCCTCGTCGACGCGTCGCTGGTCGAGCCGGCGCTTGTGCTCGGCGATCTTGTCCGACAACCGTTTCCGGTCGTTGACGTCCGATGTGTCGAGTATCGGCACGCCGTGGGTACCCGCAGTGGCCCGGTCGCCGCGCAGCAATGGCGGCAGGTCGCCAGGATCGGTGAGCCAGGTCCGCATCGTCGCCGTCGACGGGAAGACGCGTCCGCTCAAGTGCGGCACGGCCACGATCTGCCATTCCAGGCCTTTGGCGGCGTGCACGGTGAGGATCTGCACCCGGTCATGGGCGACGGTGACTTCCGCAGGCGCCAGGCCGTTTTCCACCACCATTGCGGCGTCGAGGTAGCCGAGCAGGTCTAACACCGTCGCACCCGGACGTGCCGCCGAGTAGTCGGCCACCACATCGGCGAACCGGTCGAGGTTCTCGGCGCCCGACCATGCCGCCGACGGCTGACGGGCCGCGCGGGCCTCGGCGTCGACACCGATCACCCGGCGCACCTCGGCGATGAGGTCAGGCAACGGATGCGTGAGACGTGCACGCAGGGCCGCCAGTTCCTGCGCCAGCGCGGTGATGCGTCGAAAACCCTCCGCTGAGTACGCGTCGGCGGCCCCCGGGTCGCTGATGGCGTCGGCCAGGCAGGCGGCATCGGCATCCGCGCCGGCCTGCGCCACGATCTCGTCGAGCGACGAGCGCTGCCCGCCGGTATCGCCGAGTTCGACGGCGCGGCGCCACAGCGCGGCGATATCGCGGCCGCCCAGCTGCCAACGCGGCCCGGTCAACACGCGCATCGCGGCCGCACCCGCCGCCGGGTCGGCGACCAGCCGCAGCATGGCCACCACGTCGGCGACCTCCGTGACGACCAGCAGACCGGCCAGACCCACGACCTCCACGGGCAGACCTCGGGCGGTCAACGCGTCGGCCATCGGCGCGGCGTCGGCGTTGCGCCGCACCAACACCGCGGCTGTCGGGATGGCCTCGCCCGCCTCGCGGGCGCCGTAATAGCGCCGCGCCAGATGGTCAGCGACCCACTCGCGTTCGGCCTCCACGTCGTTCAGCAGCGCGCAGCGGATCGTGCCCGGCTCGGCGTCCGGCCGCGGGCGCAGCGGCTGCACCGCGACCGACCGTCGCCTGGCTTCCGCTGACACCGCGTTGGCCAGGTACAGGGCCCGCGGCGGATTGCGCCAACTGGTCCGCAGCTCCAGTGTGGGAGCCGGGGTGCCATCGGAAAGCGGGAAATCGGTGGTGAACCGAGGCAGGTTCGTGGCCGATGCGCCTCGCCAGCCGTAGATCGATTGAATGGGGTCGCCGACGGCGGTCAACGCCAGCTCGTCGTCGACACCGCCGCCGAACAAGGAGGACAAGGCGATCCGCTGCGCGTGTCCGGTGTCCTGGTACTCGTCGAGCAGCACGACACGGAACCGCTTCCGCAGTTGTTCGCCGACTTGCGGGAACGACGACGCCAGCCGGGCCGCCGAGGCCATCTGCATGCCGAAGTCCACCACCTTCTCGGCTTTCATGCGCCGGTGCAGCGCGTCGATCAACGGCACCAGCTGGGCGCGCTCGGTCTGCGTGGCCAGCATCCGCAGCAGCCACTGGCTGGGCCCGCGGTCGCGTTGATATGAACCCCCGGGCAGCGTGCGCACGAGCCTTTCCAGCTCGACATGGGTGTCGGTCAGCTGCTCGGTGTCGACGAGGTGTTCGGCCAGCGCAGCTGCCAGTCGCAGCACCATAGTGGTGACGGCGGCCGGAGTCTTATCCGTTTCGAGGCCACCCCGATGGTCGGCGACCACGCGAAAAGCCAACTGCCACAGCTCGGTTTCGCTGATCAGCCGGGCGTCGGGCTCGACCGGCAAAAGCAGGCCGTGCTCGCGCAACAACGTTCCGGCGAACGCGTGGTAGGTGCTGACCGTCGCCGGGTCGTCGGCGGCGTCCAGCCCGCCGGGAACGATGCCGGTGCCCGCTAGCCGGGCCAGCCGGGACCGCACGCGCCGCAACAGCTGTCCCGCGGCCTTGCGGGTGAACGTCAGGCCGAGGACCTGACCGGGTGTGGCGTAGCCGTTGGCCACCAGCCACACCACCCGCGCCGCCATGGTCTCGGTCTTGCCCGCGCCGGCGCCCGCGATCACCACCAGGGGGCCCGGCGGCGCGGCGATGACCGCCGCCTGTTCATCGGTCGGCGCGAAAAGCCCCAGGGCAGAGGCCAGTTCGGCGGGACTGTAGCGCGGCGTCATGATGACGGCTTTCCATCGGACGCGTGTTGGGCGGGGCAGCTTTGACGGACCGGGCAGTGCGCGCAGCCGTCGTTGATGCGGGCGAGGAACTGGGGACCCCGCGTCGCCGCCGCCGCTTGACCTACCAGGTCCCGCCACTGGTCGCACGCATCCGGTGTGAGCGGATCCTGCTGCCGCTCGGTCGCCCCGCACGTGCCGGTCTTTCCGAGGTAGATCAGACGACCACCACCGGGTGTATCCCCCTGCAGCAGAAGGCCTTCGGCGATGGCCAACTGATACATCGCCAGCTGGGCGTGTCGCTGGGCGTCGTCCTTGCTCACGGGTGACTTGCCGGTTTTGATGTCGACGACCACCAGGCGGCCCGCCTCGTCGCGTTCCAGCCGATCGAGCCGACCGCGCACCCGCACGGCCGTGCCGTCGCAATCGATGACACCGTCGACGTCGACCTCGGTGCCGACCTCGGTGACCTCGCGGCGGGTCTGCTCGCGCCACTGCACGAACGTCGACAGCATCGACTGGTGCCGTGCCAGCTCATTGTCGGCGTACCAGGTCGAATCGAACGGCAGCTTCTCCCAGAGCCGTTCGAGTTCTGCGGTCATCTGCCGCTCGCTCATGCCAGGGTCTGCGACCAGGGCATGCACCAGTGAGCCGACGGCCGAGCAGACGTCGCGACCGTCGCTGCCGCCGTGGCGCTCGAGCAGCCACCGCAGCGGGCAGTCGGCCAGCGTCTGCAGCGTCGACGGCGACAACCGCACCACGTGGTCCTCGCCGGACCACAGCGGTTCGTCGGTGCTCGGCGCCGTCATGCCGTACCACTGCCTGGGATCGGCGCCGGGAACGCCGGCTGCGGCGAGCCGGGCCAACTGTGCCGCAGCGCAGGCTCTTACGGTATCAGCGACGGCGCCGTCGGGCGCGCAGACGACGGCCCGCAGCCGGCCGACCAACGGCGCCGGAGCCAGCACTCGGGGCGCCGACACCGGCGCGGCGGCCTCGGTATCGCTGTCGGTCGCGAACTTCTGAAGCTCGAAGAAGAAGGGTGACGGCAGCATCGAGTCGTCGCCCCATTCGCTGTCGACCGCGGTGACCAGCAGGCTGCGCCGGGCGCGGCCCATCGCGGCGAGCAGCAGCCGGCGTTCCTCGGCGAGCAGCGGCGCCCGGCTGGACACGCCTGCGCTGTCGGTGGCGACGCCGTCGATGACGTCGACCAGGTGCTGGGTGCCGAGCACGCCGCCTCGGGGAGTGGTGTTGGGCCACAACCCTTCCTGCAGGCCCGCGATCACGACGACGTCCCACTGCCCGCCGACCGCGGCGTGCGCGCTCAGCAGTGCGACCCCGTCCTTGTCGGGCCGTGAGTCGCCCGGTGCGGGCAGCGGGCCCAGCGCGCGCACGTGTTCGACCAGACCGCCAAGCGATGCCCCGGCCGTCCGGCTCACGTACTGCTCGGCTACGTCGAACAATGCGGTGACAGCGTCGAGGTCGTTGTCGGCGTTGGCGCCCGCCACGCCGCCGCGCTCGCTGGCTGCCAGCCAACGCTTCTGCAGACCGGAGCGGTGCCACGCCTGCCACAGCGTGTGGCGGGGGTCAGCGCCGTCGGCCTCACTGCGCCGCGCGGCCGCCAGCACTGCCCGCACGCGCTGGATGGGCCGGGCTAGATCGCCTGTGATGCTGAGCTTTTCGGACTGCAACGCCTCAACGAGAAGATCGCCGATGTCGCGCGGTGGTTGGCTGCGGTCGGCGCGGCGCAGCGCCCTCCGCAGTTGGCGCAGCGACACTGGGTCGACCCGACCGATAGGTCCGGTGACCAGCTGCTCGGCGCGGTCGGGGTCGAGGCCCTCGGCGACGGCCTCCAGCACGGTCAGCATCGCCCGCGACGCCGGCTGCTGGGTGATCGGCACCCCTGCCGCCGGGATGAGCACCGGCACGCCGGCCGCGGCGAGGGCACGCGACACCGCCGCGCCGCTGTGGCGCACCGACCGGACGATCACGGCCATCTGCGACCACGCCACCCCGTCGACCAGGTGGGCTCTGCGCAGCACGTCGGCGATCAAAGCGGCTTCGGCGTGCGGGGACGCGGCCACCCGCACCGACACCGAGCCCGGCGCGTCGCCCGCGCCGACAAGGTCACGCGCCTGCGCGGCGCCGGGCAACCGCTGCGCGAGGCCGGTGACGGCGCGGGCCACCGCGGGTGCACACCGGTGCGACACGGTCAGCGTGATCACCTGATCGTCGTCGTCGCCCTCCAGCAGGGCCGGGTCGGCGCCGCGGTAGGAGAACACGGATTGGTTGGGGTCACCCGCGATGACCGTCAGCTCGGCGCTGGCCGCCAGCAGCCGTACCAGCCGGGCGGCCTGCGGGTCGAGGTGCTGGGCGTCGTCGACGAGAAGCAGCCTGACCCGGGCGCGTTCGGCGGCGAGCAGGTCGGCGTCGACGGCGAACGCTTCCAGCGCGGCGCCGACGAGCCCGGCGGCGCCCAGCGCGGGCACGGTGGCCTGCGCTGCGGCCATGCCGACGGCCGACCGGAGCAGCATCGTCTGCTCGTACTGCTGCGCGAACTGCCCCGCCGCCAGCCACTCCTGACGGTCGCAGGAGCGGCCAAGGCGTTGCAGCGCAAGAGGATCCACCCCGCGTTCGGTGCAGCGGGCCAGCAGATCACGCAGCTCGTTGGCGAACCCGGCGGTGGTGAGCGCGGGCCGCAGCTGGCGGGGCCACGCAGCGGCCGCATTGTCGCCGTCCTCGAGGTCTCCCGCGAGCAGCTCGCGGATGATGCCGTCCTGCTCGGCGGTGGTGATGAGCCGGGGCGGCGGATCGCCGTTGCGCTGCGCCGCCACCCGCAGCACCGCGAACGCATACGAGTGCACGGTGCGCACCAGCGGCTCACGCACGACGGCGCGGCTGCCCGCCTGCAGCAACGCCGACGTGATGGCGGCGCGCGCCTGCGTGCCCAGCCGCGCCGAACCCGTCAGCAGCAGAACCGATTCCGGCTCGGCGCCAGCGGCGATGTGCGCGATCGCCGTGTCGATCAGCGCGCGCGTCTTGCCGGTGCCGGGCCCGCCGAGCACCCGGACCACGCCACGGATGCCGGTTTCGGTCAACGCCGTCGGGGTGAGCGCGATGTGCGGTGCGGACATGAGGGCATGACACCACGAGGGTCTGACATGAGGCGTTTACCCCGATGCGCCTAGCATCGGACCGTGGTAGGCAACACCCATTTCCTCAACATCCATCGCTTCGGTCCGGAAGAGCCCGCACAGATCCTGGCCATCCATGGGCTCACCGGCCACGGGCTGCGCTGGCGGAATCTTGCGACCCAGCACCTGCCCGGCTGCTCGGTGCTGGCGCCGGACCTGATCGGCCATGGCCGGTCGTCGTGGGAAGCGCCGTGGACGTTGGACGCCAACGTCGCCGCGCTGGCCGATCTACTGGTCGCGCAGACCACCCGGCCTGTGGTGGTGGTCGGACACTCGTTCGGCGGTGCCGTCGCGCTGAAACTCGCTGTCGCGCGCCCGGATCTGGTGGCGTCGCTAGTGCTGCTCGATCCGGCCGTCGGTCTGGACGGTGCCTGGATGGCCAACATCGCCGACGACATGATGGCCTCGCCGTATTACCTCGACCGGGACGAGGCGCGCAACGAGAAGGCGTCGGGTTCGTGGGCTGACGTGGATCCCGCCGAGTTGGACGCCGAACTCGACGAGCATCTCGTCGAGCGGCCCGATGGCCGCTGCGGGTGGCGGATCAGCATCCCGGCGATGATGTCCTACTGGAGCGAGTTGGCGCGCGATTTCGTCGTGCCGCACAAGGGAATTCGTACGACGCTGGTGCGCGCCGCGCGCACGCAGCCGCCGTATGTCAGCGACGAGCTCATCAGCGCGCTGTCCGAGACGCTCGGGCCTCGATTCTCGTTCGTCGAATTCGACTGCGACCACATGGTGGCCCACGCCAAGCCAGCGGAGACGGCTGCGGTGATCCGCGAGCGGCTCGACCAGGTCTAGTCATGGCGGCGGTCACAGACCAGCAGGTCGAGACGGTACGCGCGCTGGTCGCGTCGATACCGCGTGGGCGGGTCTCGACCTACGGCGATATCGCCTCAGCGGCAAGGCTTTCCAGCCCACGCATCGTCGCTTGGATCATGCGGACGGATTCGTCGGACCTGCCGTGGCACCGCGTGATCCGAGCCTCTGGCCGACCCGCGCCGCACCTGGCCACCCGGCAGTTGGAGCTGCTGCGCGCTGAAGGGGTGCTGGCCGACGACGGGCGAGTGCCGCTCACCGAGGTTCGGCACGCGTTTTGATTCGTCGTCCCGCGATTCGGGCGTGATACCCCGCGCTGGGCGCCGGTTTTCACGCCGAAATCGCCGAGGGGCGCGAAGAGCCGCTACAGCACCAGGCGGACCAAAGCCGCGGTCCGCGCCAGGCCCGGGAACGCGGCGGCCGTCGACCGCGGATGCAGCGCATGGACCGCGAGCCGGAACATCAACGCCCGCAACAACATCTGCGGCCACTCCGGTAGCGGCGCCCAGCGCTCCACCAGCCCGTCGTCGGCCTCACCCCAGGACAGCGCGTCGACCACGGCCACGCCGGCCGCCCACGACGCGGGTCGCCAGTAC
>NZ_LZMC01000057.1 GCF_001668615.1 Mycobacterium sp. 1274761.0 | reverse complement strand
CTAGTTGGGGGGGGGTGGTGGGGGTTGGTAGGGGTCGTACCACCACCAGTCGGCGCGTTCGCCGAGAGGTCCGGCATAGGGCGGCACCTCGGGTGGGGGTGTGGTGGGTGGGCGGGCCAGTGTGCTGTTGGTCATCACCGCGCCGGTGGCGTCGGTGACGACGAGGTGGTCGGCGGGTCCGGTGATGGTGATGCCGCCGCGGTGGTGTAGCCGGTGGTGATAGGGACACAGCAGCACCAGGTTGTCCAGCTCGGTGGCCCCGCCGTCTTCCCAGTGCCGGATGTGATGGGCGTGCAGCCCGCGGGTGGCCCCGCAGCCGGGCACCGCACACGTGGGATAGCGGTACTCCAGTGCGCGGCGCAGCCGGCGGTTGATCACCCGCGTGGAGCGGCCCGCTCCGATCGGTTGGCCGTTTCGTTGGAACCAGACTTCGCAGGTGGCATCACAGCTCAGGTAGCGGCGGTCGGCATCAGAGAGCAGCGGGCCCCGATGCAGCGCGCCGATGCGGTCGTTGACGTCGAGGTGCACCACCACGGTGGTGCGGTGGGCGTGCGGGCGCCGCACCACCTCGGCGTCCCAGCCGGTCTCGATCAGCCGCAGCAACGCATCCACCGTCGAGGGCCGCGGCGGCGCGTTCGTGGAGGCACCGGTGTCGTGGTCGTGGTTCCACTCGGTGATCAACGCGTCCAGATGTGACCCCAGCGCCGCGTCGAACGTCGCCGCCTCCGGATGGGGCAGGGTGATGCGCCACGTGGTGGACACCTCATCGCTGGTCGTGCTGATCGAGCGCGCCGCCTCCACCACCGGCTCCGGCGCCTCGTCCGCGTCCTCATCGTCGTCGTCGTCGGTGGTGTCGTGCGGCGTGGCGGGTGGGGGTGCCGGCGGTGATTCCAGCTTCAGCGCGGTGCGCAGCTGGTTGACCGTGGCCACGCTGGCCAGCTGTGCGTAGTGCTCATCCGAGCCTGCACCGGCGCGCGCGGCGATCACCCCGACCTGATCCAGCGACAACCGGCCCTCGCGCAACCCCGCCACACACTGGGGGAACTCCTCACAGCGCTGCGCCAGGGTGGCGATGGTGGTGGCGTTGGCCGTCGAGGCGCCCAGCTTCCAGGCCACCAGCGCCGCCACCGACCGCGTCCCGGTGATGCTCCACAACCCGTCGCGGTCGATCTCGGCGACGATCTCCACAATGCGGCCATCGATCGCGTTGCGCTGACCGCACAACTGCGACAACTCCTCGAACAACACCTCCAAACGATCACACGGGCGCACCGTCACCGCGCCCTCGACATCGAACATACATTCGATACTGCCACAACCCACCGACAAGACGGCAGCAGAACTAGTCGCCTTTTTTGCCGTGGCCCTTTTTCTTGCCGGGCGGCCCTGCCGGCTCGACTTGCTCCGGCGGCGGTGGCGGGGGTGGCTCGGATGTCGGCGGCGGCAGAGCAGACGACGTTGGCGTGGTAGGCAACGACGTGTTGGTGGTCGCCGGCTTCGGTGTGGACGACGGCGACGTCGTCTCGAAGAGAATCAGCACGGCGGCCAGCGCGATTGCGAACAAGCCGGCGGCGGCGAACAAGATCCTGCGGTTGCGATTGGGCGCCGTCACCGGTGCGACGGCCACGGTGGCCGGCGGCGGCAACGGCTCGGCCATCACCATGGTCGGCGGGCGGCCTGAAATAGGGTGCGGCACAGCGAATAACGCGGCGCGCATGGCATCAGCAGAGGGAAAGCGCCACTGCGGGTCCCGAGCCATCGCCCGTTCGATCACCGACACCAACGCGGGGTCGACGTCCGGGCGCACCATCGACAGCGGCGGTGGGGTGTCGTCGGCGATGGCCCGCGCCAACGCCACCAGGTTGTCCTGCGGGAACGGTTTGTGACCCGTCAGTGCCTCGTAGCCGATGACCCCGACCGCGTAGAGATCGTCGGCGACGGTCGCGGGACGGCCCGCCACCCGGTCGGCGCTGAGATAGGCCATCGTTCCGACGACCTGCCCGGTCATCGTCGCGGGTGACTCGGCGCTCTTGGCGATGCCGAAGTCGGCAACCTTCACGTCGCCCGACGCGGTCAGCAACACGTTGCCCGGCTTAACGTCCCGGTGCAGGATGCCCGCCGCATGCGCAGCGGCCAGCGCCGAGAGCACATCGTCGAGGAGGGCGCGAACCCGCGCCTGCGGCATCGGTCCCCGCATCAACTCGTCGGCCAGCGTTCGGCCCGACAGCCTTTCCATCACGATGTAGGGCGTTCCGTCATGCTCGCCGCTGTCGTGTACCGCCACGATGTGCGGGTGGTTCAACCCCGCGGCGGCCCGGGCCTCCGACTCGAACCGCGCCCGGCTGTCGGGCTGCACGCTGAAGGCGGGATGCAGAAGTTTGACCGCGACGGGCCGATCCAATCGCCGGTCCCACCCGTCGCGAACCTCGGCCATGCCGCCGCGGCCAAGAATCCCCCGCAATTCGTAGCGGCCGCCGAGAATCTCTGGCGCTCGCACACCCCTACGCTAGCGCGACCCGATCAGCGGGCGGGAACCGTGGGCACCGCCGACGTGCCCGGCCAGCAGCCAAGCGGGCTGATCTTGCCCTCCCGCGCGTTGTCCAGACACTTGCTCACCAACACGTTCGGGTTGTCCGACACCGACGCGGCCAGGATCTCGTTGGCCCTCGCCTCGGCCGCCGCGGTCTTGGCCCGCTGTTCGGCTACGCGGGTGTTCGCTTTCTCGACGTTGAGCGCGTTGATCCGGCTCTGCGTCGCCTCGTCGTAATTCACGAGCGGGACAATCACATTGAGTATCTCGACCTGGTCGCCGACCTTGGCGCGGAGCTTGGCAGCGACCTTGTCGCCGAGGGCCTGAACGTTGGCGCCCTCGGCGTTCTCCGGAGCCAGCGGATCGAAATCCGCGAACACCTCGTTGAGCGCCGCCCTGAGCTCACGGGTGACCAGGTTGTCCCGGACATTGTCGAATTCCCGGTAGTCGAGGAACAATTCGTCGGCGGCAGCGGGCTGAATGCGCCACCGCACGCTGTTGTCGACATTGGCGGTGGAGTTGTTGCCGAGCCGCACAGTGGTTGCCGACTCCCCGGCGTGGTTGTCGATCTGGATGGTGCCGTTCATCTCGGTGACGTTCTGCCACGGCGCCTTGAGGTGAAGGCCGTTCGACAGCGTGCCGCTCGGCCGGCCGAACGTCGTGACCACGCCGATGTTGCGGGTCGACACGATGGTGGTCGAGCCGAGAATCAACATGATGACGGTGAGGCCACCGGCGATGGCCGCAACTCGCAACGCGCGCGCCTTACCGGGTGCGCTGCTCGAGGTGGCCCGGACAAGCAGGGCTACGACAGAGACGATGTGAAACAGCAACGCGACAATCAATTGCCATGGCATCGGCAAATGGTATCGGGGATAACGGGTTTAGTCGGTCGATACCGGCTACCCGGCTTACACAGCCGGGCAGTAATGCATCGGGTTTCCCCGATGCTCGACGGGCGGCAGATTGCGCGCCGGCGTCTCGACGAGCGGCGCGTCGACGGGCAGTCGGCCGGTCGCACGGTCATAGGCGCTGCGCTTGCGCGGATGCATCAGCATGCGTTTGGGCAGCACCTTGGTGGCGAGGGTGACGACCTCACAGAACCGCCGATGCAACCACTCCTGGCGAGGCGACCAGGTGTAGCCCATCAGCTCCCTAACCGGCGGGTCGTAGAGGGCAACGGTCATGAATGTCAGGAAGCGTTGCATGACTTTCAGATTCAGTCGCCACAGCGGATCCGGCACCCATTCCAGCGACGGGTGTTTCGGCATGGTCGACAGGTCCATCACCTCGCGGGCCGCCCAGTTGTTCTCCAACACGTTGCGGCACATGTGATCCCAGTACTTCTGGAATTCCTCCCAGGACTTCGGCACCGGACGCATGCTCATTCCGTACATCCGGTACCACGTGATGTGTTCGTCGAACAGCTGTCGGCGCTGTTCGTCGGTCAGGCCGCCGCCGAACTTCTCGGCGGCCAGCAGGGTCGACTTGAAGAACGTGGCGTGGGCCCAGTAGAAGACGTCGGGGTTCAGTGCGCTGTAGCGGCGGCCCTGCTCGTCGACCCCCTTGATGCCGATGTGGTAGTCGCGGACCTCTGCGCCGGTCTTGGGTGCGCGATCGCCGTCGAAGACGACGCCGCCGATGGGATAGACCGACCGAAGCAGCCGGGGGATCCGCTCCATGAAGAAGATCGAGTGGTCTTTCACCGCTGCGCCGAGTTGCGGGTGCATGTTCTGCATCGACCCGGCCCAGGTGCCCTGAAGCAGGCCGGTCCACTGACCGAAGTATCTCCACGTCAGCGAGTCCGGGCCCAACGGCGCCGGCACCGCGTCATAGCCGCCGCCCGACACCGGGCATCCTGCGGCAACCGGTGTCGTTTCCCTGGTCGCCGGGCATGCCTCAGACGTATCTTGGGTCACTGGTGTGCTTCCGATCGGCGTTGGAGTCGTTTTGACTACGTGCGTTGTCACCGCGAGTCTAGGAGTGATGTGCCTGAGGGTCAACGACGAGGCCGATGGTCCGGCGTTCCGCTCGAGGACCGTCAGGCGCTGCGTCGCGACGAGCTGATCGCAGCGGGCGTCGAATTGCTCGGCGGCGAGGGTGGGCCAGCGCTGACCGTGCGCGCGGTGTGCAGGGCGACCGGGCTCACCGAACGCTACTTCTACGAAAGTTTTGCCGACAGGGACGAGTTTGTTCGCGCCGTCTACGACGACGTATGCGCGAAGGCGATGACCACGCTTGCGTCATCCACCAGTGCCCATGACGCCGTCGAACGGTTCGTCGCCCTGATGGTCGACGACCCGACCCGCGGTAGGGTGCTGCTGCTCGCGCCGACGGTCGAACCGGTGTTGACCAGGTCTGGGGCGAGCTGGATGCCCAGTTTCATCGAGTTGCTGCAACGCAAGGTCACCCGCATCACCGAGATCACCGAACCTGCCAAGCAGGCCATGGCGGCCACGGGGTTGTTGGGCGCGCTGACGGCGCTGTTCATCGCCTATCTGGATGGCAGGCTGACAGCCACCCGCGAACAGTTCATCGACCATTGCGTCGATATGGTTCTCAACCGGGTGTCGACGTCCTGACGCCTCAAGAGGCGAGAACTAGCCGGCGGGGATGTTCTCCGTGGCGCCCGGCGTTTCGCCGGCCTGCGCGAGCTCTTCTTGCTGGCTCTGTTGGGCCGCGGCCGCCTCTTCGGCCTTGGCCGTGAACGCGCGACCCTCCGGGCTGGCCGCCGACGCTCCCGGCGTCGTCGCCGTCGCGGCTCCACGGTTGCAGTTCAGCGTCAACAGCACCTCGTTGTCGGCATGCCCGAACGAGCCCACGAGGTCGCGGACAAACGGTGCATCGGCGGCATTGGTGACCAGACAGTCACCCATCGCGTCCTGGCGATCGCCCACGGTGACGGCGATCTTCGCCGTGCCGCCGCCCTCTTCGATCTTCGAAACGGCGTCACCGTAGGTCATTCCCACCACGTCCGGAGCGGCGGAGGCGATGCCCGCGCCCGACAATCCCAGCGCGCCGATGGCAAGGCCTGTGGCGCCGACGCCGGCCGAAATGATGATCTTCTTCACGTGCCCACCTATGTCTGAGGCCTACGTTGCGAGGAACCTAGGCGCCGTTGTCTGCCTGCGCAGACCATACCTCTGACCAGCCAATCCCGCGACCAAGACGGCAGCCGCGGCCGATCTGGGTACCCGAGGTGAGCGCGTCGGAAATCGTGACCGATCCGACGCCGCAACACGGTCCACGGAACTTGATGTCACCGGGTTACACAGATATATTCACTGCAACCAAGAGGTACAGATAAACCCGAGGACCCCGTCTGAGTATCGACGGAGGGTCCACCCGCTAGGAGGACGCAGGGCTGATGCACGAGAACCTGACCGACCTGCATCTGCTGCACGAACTCGAGCCTGTCGTTGAGAAGAATCTCAACCGGCATCTCTCGATGCGCAAGGACTGGAACCCGCACGACTACATCCCGTGGTCGGACGGCAAGAACTACTACGCGCTCGGCGGCCAGGACTGGGAGCCCGGTCAGTCGCAGCTGTCCGAGGTCGCCCAGACGGCGATGGTGCAGAACCTTCTCACCGAGGACAACCTGCCGTCCTATCACCGCGAGATCGCGATGAACTTCGGCATGGACGGCGCGTGGGGCCAGTGGGTGAACCGCTGGACCGCGGAGGAAAACCGGCACGGCATCGCGCTGCGCGACTACCTGGTCGTCACGCGCGCCGTCGATCCCGTCGCGCTGGAGACCCTGCGTCTCGAGCAGGTGACCCGCGGCTTCAGCCCGGGCCAGAACCAGCAGGGCGACCTGTTCGCCGAGAGCCTGTTCGACTCGGTCATCTACGTGACGTTCCAGGAGCTGGCCACCCGCGTCTCGCACCGCAACACCGGCAAGGCGTGCGAGGAAACCATCGCCGACCAACTGCTGCAACGCGTTTCGGCCGACGAGAACCTGCACATGATCTTCTACCGCGATGTCAGCGAGGCAGGCTTCGAAATCGCGCCGGATCAGGCCATGCACTCGCTGCACCGCGTGTTGCGCAATTTCAAGATGCCCGGGTTCACCGTTCCGGAGTTCCGGCGCAAGGCCGTGATCATCGCCGTCGGCGGAGTGTATGACCCGCGCATCCACCTCGACGACGTCGTGATGCCGGTGCTCAAGAAGTGGCGCATCTTCGAACGCGAGGACTTCACCGGTGAGGCCGCCCGAATGCGGGACGATCTCGGCGTGCTCGTCGAGGAGCTCGAGGAGGCCTGCGAGAAATTCGAGGTCGCCAAGCAGAAGCGTCTCGAGCGCGAGGCGAAGAAGGCCGAGCGACTGGAATCGAAGAAGGTTCTGGCGTCATCAGCGTCCTGACCGAATCCCGCGCACGGCTGCGGATCGGTCCTCTTCGGCTGGCCAGCCCCGTGGTGCTGGCGCCGATGGCAGGCGTCACGAACGTCGCGTTCCGCACCCTGTGCCGCGAACTCGAATTGGCCCGGGCCGGCACGGTCAGCGGGCTTTACGTCTGCGAGATGGTCACCGCCCGCGCGCTCGTCGAGCGTCATCCAGTGACCATGCACATGACGACGTTCGCACCCGACGAGTCGCCGCGCTCGCTGCAGCTTTACGCGGTGGACCCGGAGAACACCTACGCCGCGGCCAAGATGATTGTCGACGAGGACCTCGCCGACCACATCGACATGAACTTCGGCTGCCCTGTCCCGAAGGTCACGCGCCGCGGCGGTGGCGCCGCGCTGCCCTATAAGCGCAGGCTGTTCGGTCAGATCGTGGCCGCCGCAGTCCGTGCGACCGAAGGGTCGAACGTCCCGGTGACGGTGAAGTTCCGCATCGGCATCGACGACGCCCACCACACCCACCTCGACGCCGGCCGGATCGCCGCCGAGGAAGGCGCAGCCGCCGTCGCGCTGCATGCCCGCACGGCCGCGCAGCGCTACTCCGGGACCGCCGACTGGGAGCAGATCGCCGCCCTGAAGTCGCACGTCACCGGCATCCCGGTGCTGGGCAACGGGGACATCTTCAACGCCGATGACGCGCTGGCCATGATGGCCGCCACCGGCTGCGACGGCGTCGTGATCGGACGCGGCTGTCTCGGCAGGCCCTGGCTGTTCGCCGAACTGTCCGACGCGTTCGCCGGCCGCCCGAGTGTGAGACCGCCCACACTCGGCGAGGTCGCGGAGATCATCCGCAGGCACGGCGAGCTGCTGAGCGCCCACTTCGGCGAGGACAAAGGCATGCGCGACATCCGCAAGCACATCGCCTGGTATCTGCACGGCTATCCCGCCGGCGCCGAGCTCCGTCGCGCCTTGGCGCTCGTCAAAACGCGGGCTGAACTCGACGAACTGCTGGCGAAGTTGGACGGGCACGTACCCTTCCCCGAGGCCGCGACCGGACCGCGTGGGCGTCAGGGCTCACCGGCATCGGTGGCGCTGCCCGAGGGCTGGCTGGCCGACCCCGACGATTGCACGGTGCCCGCAGGCGCCGATCTGATGCATTCCGGTGGGTGAACCGAGACCCTCTCGACATTACGTCTCACAGGATCTCTCAGTACGATATGAGTCTTGTCGTTATTGGCTCCGCACTCGGGGCCACGGATAGTGCCGCTTCAAATCAGGTGGCGGCAGCGCAGCGACTGATGCGCAGCGACGCGCACGCCAGCTCAAACGGTCGGAGGCCAGTAGGGACATGAGTGACGGCGAAAACGCCACTCCTGGCCGCCCGCGCGCATCCGACGCGTCCGGTGACAACGAGTGGCTTACCCGGTCGCCTCGGCTACCGCGAGCCGCCGCGCCGTGGGAACGCCAAACGAGGGTCGATTCCGAGAGCACCGAGTCGCCGGTTTCATTCTCGACGGGCTCTACGGGTAGCCATACCGACGGTGTGACAGTGGCCGACCTGATCGCCAAGGTCACCGGCGCCTCGGCCGCCGATTTCCCCAGCAAGCGCTCCTCGACCGACGGCGAACCGGAGCCTCCAGTCACGCGCGAGCCCACCCCGCCCGCCGCCGAGCGGCCACGTCGGCAGCCGCGCCCGCTTCGACGCAAGCCCGCCGAGCCGTCCGACCCGGACACCGAGATCATCCCCGCCCTCTCGCACACCGACGACCTCCCCGACCTGGGCGTGCTGCGCCGGTTCGAGCGGGTGGTGCCGCAGCGCCCCGCGGGATTCCCCGATAACACCGTCGACCGTCCGAAGAAGCGCACGTCCGGGCGGCGGGTCATGGTGGCCGGCCGTGCCCTGGCCGCCGTCTTCGCCGTGCTGGCGCTGGCTTTGACCGGAGGCGCCTGGCAGTGGCAATCGTCGAAGAACAGCATGTTGAACCGGGTGTCGGCGCTCGATCCGGGTTCGCGCGACATCCTCGACCCCAACGCCCAATTCGGCGATGAGAACTTCCTCATCGTCGGCATCGACAGCCGCTTCGGTGAGAACGCCGAGATGGGTGCCGGTGACACCGAGGACGCAGGCGGCGCGCGCTCCGACACGATCATGCTGGTCAACATCCCGGCCAACCGGGAACGCGTAGTCGCGGTGTCGTTTCCGCGCGACCTGAACATCGAACCGATGAAGTGCGAGGCCTGGAACGCCGAGACCGGTGAATACGGTCCGCTGTATGACGAGCAGACCGGCAGCTACGGCCCCGACCAGATCTACACCGAGACCAAGCTGAACTCCGCGTTCTCCTTCGGTGGCCCCAAATGTCTGGTGAAGGTGATCCAGAAGATGTCGGGCCTGTCCATCAACCGGTTCATGGCCGTCGACTTCGCCGGGTTCTCGAAGATGGTCGACGCGCTCGGCGGTGTGGAGGTCTGCAGCACCACTCCGCTGGAGGACTACGAGCTCGGCACTGTGCTCGCCAGCGCGGGCCGCCAGATGGTCGACGGGCACACCGCGCTTAACTACGTGCGGGCGCGGCAGGTGACCACCGAGACCAACGGTGACTACGGCCGCATCAAACGTCAGCAGTTGTTCCTGTCATCGCTGCTGCGCTCCCTGATTTCCAAGGAGGTCTTCTTCTCGCTGAACAAGCTCAACAACGTCGTCAACCAGTTCATCAACGATAGCTACGTCGACAACATCGACACCAAGGACCTGGTGGAGCTTGGCCAGTCGCTGCAGAATGTCGCCGCCGGACGCATAACCTTCCTCACCGTCCCGACAACGGGATACATGGACGAGTGGGGCAACGAGCATCTGCGCGAGGATGACACCCGCGCGATCTTCGACGCGATCATCAACGACGACCCGCTGCCGAAAGAGAAGAACGCCGACAACACACCGGTGCCGGGCACGCCCGAGTCGCTGACGAACCAGACGACCGAATCGACCCCGAGCGAGACCGCGACGTCGAAGGTGTCCGCGAACGCCGGCGAGGTGGTCAATGCCATCACCACCGAGCCTGCATCTGTCACAGTGCAGGTATCGAACTCGACCGGCCAGGACGGCCTAGGCGCAACTGCCGCAACGGAATTGCAGCAGCACGGCTTCAACGTCATCACACCCGACGACTATCCGGGTTCGCTGCCCTCGACGACGGTGTTCTTCTCACCCGGTAACGAAGAGGCCGCGGCAACGGTGGCATCGGCCTTTACCGCGCCGACGATCGAGCGGGTGAACGGCAAGGGCAAAACCGTGCAGGTGGTGCTCGGCTCTGACTTTTCAGCCGTCGGCGCACCGAAACCGAGCGGATCGTCGGTGCAGGTCCACGTGCTGCACGGAACCGGGAGCACGCCCACGCAGCTGCCGGAGGACCTGACGGTCACCAACGCCGCCGATACCCGCTGCGAGTAGCGCTCACGGGCGGCATTCACCGTTCGTTCACCGCCCACATCGCGACGATTCGTCGGATATGCCCGTAGGCTGGGCATATGCGAACTGCGTACCACGAGCAGCTAGACGCGCTCACCAACCAGCTCGGCGAGATGTGCGGGCTGGCAGGCGTTGCAATGGAGCGCGCCACCCAGGCCCTGCTGCAAGCCGACCTGCTGCTTGCCGAGCAGGTGATCACCGACCACGAACAGATTGCCTCGATGAGCGCCAGGGCCGAAGAGGCGGCGTTCGTGCTGCTGGCCCTGCAGGCGCCGGTCGCGGGCGATCTGCGTGCGATCGTCAGCTCGATCCAGATCGTCGCCGACGTCGACCGGATGGGTGCCCTGGCGCTGCACGTCGCCAAGATCGCCCGCCGCCGTCATCCCCAGCATGCGCTGCCCGAAGAGGTCAACGGCTACTTCGCCGAAATGGGCCGCGTCGCAGTGGAACTCGGCAACAGCGCCCAGGAGGTGCTGTTGACCAAGGATCCCGAGAAGGCCGCGCGCATCGGCGAGGAAGACGATGCCATGGACGACCTCCATCGCCATCTGTTCAGCGTGCTGATGGACAAAGAGTGGAAGCACGGCGTCACTGCGGCCGTTGACGTGACGCTGCTGAGCCGCTTCTACGAGCGGTTCGCCGACCACGCCGTCGAAGTAGCCCGCCGCGTCATCTTCCAGGCCACCGGCAAGTTGCCCGACGAAAGCGAAATTCCAGCTCCGCGTTGAGCTGTCGTCAGCCGAACCGGCCCGAGATGTAATCCTCGGTGGCCTTCTGCGTCGGGTTGGAGAAGATCTTCTCGGTGTCGTCGATCTCGATCAGCCTGCCCGGCTTGCCCGTCGCCTCCAGGTTGAAGAAGGCGGTCTGATCGCTGACCCGGGCGGCCTGCTGCATGTTGTGCGTGACGATCACGATCGTGTACTGCTGCTTGAGCTCGGCGATCAGATCCTCGATCGCCAGCGTGGAGATGGGGTCGAGCGCCGAACACGGTTCGTCCATCAGCAGGACATCGGGCTGCACCGCGATGGCACGTGCGATGCACAGCCGCTGCTGCTGGCCACCGGACAGGCCACCGCCCGGCCTGTCCAGTCGATCTTTGACCTCGTTCCACAGGTTGGCGCCCTTCAGCGACTTTTCCGCCACCTCGTCGAGCGTTTTCTTGTTACGCACCCCCTGAAGCTTGAGGCCGGCCACGACGTTGTCGCGAATCGACATGGTGGGAAACGGGTTTGGCCGCTGAAACACCATACCGATGGTCTTGCGGACGCCGACCGGGTCGACGCCTGCGCCGTAGACGTCTTCCCCGTCCAGCAGGACCGAACCCTCGACCCGCGCGCCGGGAATGACTTCGTGCATCCGGTTCAGGGTCCGCAGCACCGTCGACTTGCCGCACCCGGACGGCCCGATGAACGCCGTCACGCTGCGCGGCGGGACGGCCATCGACACGTCGGCCACGGCATGAAACGAGCCGTAGTAGATGTTTACTTCCTTGAGATCGAGGCGCTTGGCCATCTCTCTGGTGCTCCTAAACTTTCTTGGGGGCGAAGAACTTGGCGATGAACCGCGCGCCGACGTTGAGCAACGCGATCAGCACTATGAGGGTCAGCGCGGCGCCCCAAAGGCGGTCAGTCGGAACAGGATTCGCACCTGCGCCAGCCGAGGTCTGGTCGTACATCATGCCGGGCAGCGATCCCATGAACCCGTTGAACATATCGAAGTTGATCGCCTGTGCGTAACCCACCAAGATCAGCAGCGGTGCCGTCTCGCCCATGACGCGGGCCAGCGCGAGCAGGATGCCGGTGACGATGCCCGACAGCGCGGTGGGGATCACGATCGACGTGATCGTTCGCCACTTCGGCACGCCGAGCGCGTAACTCGCCTCGCGGAGGTCCATCGGGACGATGCGCAGCATCTCCTCGGTGGACCGCACGATGACCGGAATCATCAACAGCACCAAGGCAAGTGACACCGCGAAGCCCGAACGCTGAAAACCCAGCGTCGCGACCCAGAGTGCGTAGATGAACAGCGCCGCCACGATCGACGGCACCCCGGTGAGGATGTCCACCATGAACGTGGTCACCTTCCCGAGCCTGGTGCCCCCGCCGTACTCGACGAGATAGATGCCGACGAACACCCCGATCGGGATCGAGATCAGCGCACATACCAAGCCCTGCAACAGGGTTCCGGCGATCGCGTGGTAAGCGCCGCCGCCCGCCTGGAAGGCGGTCATGCCTGCCTGCGAGTTGAACCACCACGTGCTCGATGTGACAGCGTGAAAGCCCCTGGCGATCACGGTGTAGAGCACCCACAACAGTGGCACCACGGCGATCACAACTGACAGCGTCACCAGAACCGTCGCCACATTGTCGGCCACCTTGCGGCGCAGGCTCAGCTTCTGGAAAGCGGGCGCCTTGACCGGCTTGTCCAGCGTTGCGGTCATGACTTCCCCCTTCCGCCCACGGCCGCGCGAGCCAGAGAGTTGACGATGAACGTCAAGATGAACAGCACGAGGCCGGCCGCAATGTAGGCGCCCGCCTTGTACTGATCGTTGAATTCCGAGGCGGCAGCTGCGATCTTGCTCGCGAACGTGTAGCCGGCGTCGAATAGCGACCAGCCGAACGCCTGCTGCGTGCCACGCAGAATGATCAGCAGCGCGATGGTCTCACCGAGCGCGCGGCCGAGGCCGAGCATCGCGCCGCTGATGTAGCCCGACAATCCGAACGGCAGCACGGTGGTCTTCACCACCTCCCAGCGGGTGGCGCCCAGCGCCAGCGCCGCCTCGATCTGGCCGCGCGGAGTCTGGACGAACACCTCCCGGGTGACCGCGGTGATGATCGGCAGGATCATCACCGCCAGCACGATGCCTGCGGTGAAGATCGTTCCGCCGCCGGCCACCGACGCGTTGCCGGTGTCGAACAGGAACAGCCAGCTCAGGTTCTCGTTCAGCCACGTCGCAAACGGCTTGAGCACCGGCGCCAGTACATACAGGCCCCAGACGCCGTAGATGATCGATGGCACTGCCGCGAGCAGATCGACCATGTAGGCCAATGGACCGGCCACCCGCCGTGGTGCGTACTGCGTCAAAAAGATCGCGATGCCCAGCGCCACCGGCATGGCCAGGATCAGCGCGAAGACCGACACGAAGACGGTGACCTGCAGGAGGTCGAGGATGCCGAACTTCATCGCCGACGTGTCGGTGGTGACCCAGTTTCCGCTGTAGAGGAAGAAGTTCTCCTCGTTGCGGCTCAGCGCGGGAACGGCACGCCACAGCAGAAACGCCCCGATCGCCGCGATGATGACGACGATGAAGACACCGGACCCTTCGGCGAGGCCGCCGAAGATCCGGTCTCCCGGACGAACTTTGGCGTTCTTCGACGGGTTCGTCGAGATAATCGGCAGGTCTGGGTGAGGCACCGCCAGAGCCTCACCCGAACCCGCTTCAGCCGGATTGGGCAGTCCGCTAGATTCGGTCACCTCGAGCCTATCGGTCATGTGTCAGAGCCCTTTGCTCCTCGCAAGCGCTCGTCAGCGCCCATCCTCACCCGCATGCGAGCCGCCGCGCTACGTATCTAAGCGATTGCGTCGACGGATTTCAGCAACCGCTCCTTGAACGCACTGGGCAGCGGAACGTAGCCTGCCCCGGAGAGGTTGGCCTGGCCCTGGTTGGCGGCCACGGTCAGAAACGACTTTACGGCCGCGGCGGTGTCCGGGTCGTAGCCCTTCGAGCACACGATCTCGTAGGTCGCCAGCATCAGCGGATAGACACCGGCTTCCTTCGTCGCGTACAGCGCATTCAGGTCGAGAACGAGGTCCTGTCCCTCGGACTTGAACTTGGCGCTGTCGACGGCCTTTTGGGCCGACTCGTCGGTGAGCTCGACGGCTCCGCCTCCGCTGTCGATCTGGGCGACCTTCAGGCCGCCCTGCTGCGCGAAGCCCTTCTCGACGTAGCCGATGGCGCCCGGCGTGGCCTGGATGGCCTGCACGACACCCGACGACTTCTGCGCGCCTTCGCCTGCGCCGCCCTGGAACTCCTTGCCCGCGCCCTTGGTCCACGCCTGCGGAGCGGCGGCCGCCAGGTATTTCTGGAAGTTGTCGGTGGTGCCGGAGGAGTCCGATCGGTAGATCGGCTTGATGTCCACGTCCGGCAGCGTCGCGCCGGAGTTCAGCGACGCGATGGCCGGGTCGTTCCACTTCTTGATCTGGCCCTGGAAGATCTTGGCCAGCACATCCCCACTGACGACGAGCTTGTCGACGCCCTCGACGTTGTAGGCCATGGCCACCGGGCCGAACACCAGCGGCAGGTTCCACGCCGGATTGCCGCCGCAGCGTTCGGTGCCCTTGGCCACCTGATCGTCCTTCAGTGCCGAGTCCGAGCCGGCGAAGTCGACCTGCTTGGCCAGGAACTGCTCGACGCCCGCGCCGGAGCCGGTGGGGTTGTAGGACAAGTTCTTGCCCGGGCAGACCTGGCCCCAGACCTTGTTGAACTCCGCGATCGCGTTCTGCTGAGCCGTCGAACCCTCTGCGGTGAGCGAGTTCTTGCCGCCGCAGTCCTCCGATGATGCGGCTGTCCCGGATGCGCCTGAGCCGGTACCCGAATTGTTGTCACTGCCGCACCCCGACAACGTCAGCGCGGCGAGCGCCGCGACAGAGACGGTCGTACCAAAGGCCTTGCCAATGCCGTTGAGCTTCACTTAATCCCGCTTTCTTTCAGGAATTCCGACGACTTGCGAACTCCCCGGCAACGTATGCGGCCGCGGTTGACACGCGAGGGATTGAAGGTGAACGAACGGTGAACAGGTCCAGCTGATTTCCAGCTTGCGGTGCTAGTTCGCGGCGTAGGCCACGTCGGCGTTGCTCACGTCGAAACCCAGCCGTCGATAGGTGTTCACCGCCGCGGAGTTATCTGCCTCGACGTAAAGCATCACCGCCGGTTCGGCGGCGCGCGAAAGCCGCTCGTCGAGGTGGTGCAGCCCGACCAGCGTCAGCGTCGCTCCGAGGCCGCGGCCCTGAGCGGCCGGGTCGACGCCCACCACGTACACCTCGCCGAGGCTTTCGTCGTGCACCTTCGTCCAGTGGAATCCGAGCAGCCGGCCGCTCTGCTGGTCGTAGGCCAGGAACAAGCCCTGCGGATCGAACCACGCTTCGCCGCGACGCTCGTCGATATCGGCCTGCGTCCAGCCGCCCTGCTCGGGATGCCACGAGAATGCGGCGTTGTTGACCCGCAGCAGTTCGGCATCGTCCTGCGGCCCGCGATAGGTGTCGATGCGCACCCCGGAAGGAATCGATACGGGCGGCAACCCCGATGCGAGCGGGCGGCGCATCTGCAGCAGCTCACGCACGGCCGATAGGCCGAGCGCCGCTGCCGTCGCCCGCGCCGGTGCGAGATTGCCGTGCGCCCAGATGCGCGTGCCACTGTCGCCCTCGGTCAGCGCAGCACGGGCCATCGCCGAACCGATGCCGCGCCTTCGCGATTCGGGGTGCACGACCAGTTCGGCCATCGGCGGCGCGTCATCGGTGGCCGGCGCGAGATCGAGAAAGCCGACGACGGTGTCACCGTCGAGCGCCAGCAGATGGCGAGTGCGGTCGTGCGCCAGCTGGCGCAGCACCTGGTCCCCGACGGGCGCGATGCCGTCTTCGGTCGTAGCTGCGGCGATCAACGCGCGAACGGCGCGCTGTTCCTCATCGCTGAGACCGGTACGCCAGCGCAGCGTCGGGTGGCTCACTGAGCGCGTAGCGGATCAGCCAGCTCGTCGGGCAGTCCGAGAGGGGCGTCATAGGCTTCGTCATAGTTCTGGTCGTAGCCCTGGTCGAAGTCGTCGGGCGCATCCGCGCCGGGCGCGGGAGCGCGTCCCCTGGCCGGGCGCACCGCCTTGTAACCGACGTTGCGCACCGTGCCGATCAGCGACTCGTACTCGGTGCCGAGCTTGGCGCGCAGGCGCCGCACGTGGACGTCGACGGTGCGGGTGCCCCCGAAAAAGTCATAGCCCCACACCTCCTGCAGCAGCTGAGCGCGGGTGAAGACCCGGCCCGCGTGCTGGGCCAGATACTTCAGCAGCTCGAATTCCTTGTAGGTCAGGTCGAGCGGCCGGCCGCGTAGCCGAGCGGTATAGGTGCCCTCGTCGATGACCAGCTCCCCCAAACTGATCTTGCCGGCGTTCTCCTGGCTCGCCGCGCCCCCGCGGCGCCCGACGAGCAACCGCAGCCGCGCATCGATCTCGGCCGGGCCGGTGGACGGCAACAGGATGTCGTCGAGCCCCCACTCCACGTTGACCGCGACGAGCCCGCCCTCGGTGACCACGGCCACGACGGGAACCGACGTGCCCGTCGTGCCGAGCAGACGGCAGAGGCCACGCGCGGCGGCGAGATCGGTCCGGGCATCGACAATCGCGATGTCGGCGCTGCCGGCCTCCAGCAACGAAGACACCTCGGTGGGCGCTGTTCGTACATTGTGAGCGAGCAGCGACAACGAGGGCAGCACCGTTTCCGGATGCGGATCGGCGGTTAATAGCAGTAGATCCAACTGGCCCTCCAGCATGCCGGACAGATGTTGACGGACATCGCTGTCCGGGATACCTCCCAGATTCGTAACCGACATCTGGACGTTACCGGTGCAATAACGATAACCCGACACCTGGCGATTAGCGGCGCCGAACAGGGCGGGACGGGTCCGTTGGGCAAGAATGTGGCTGTGCGCAAGCTGGTTATCGGGCTGGTATCCGTGGTGGCCGCGGTGGCGGTCGCGGCCGTCGGCGCCGACTTCGTCGCGGCCATTTACGCCGAATATCGCCTGGCCAGAGCCATACGGGAGGAGTCGAAGCTGTCGTTCGATCCTTGGGTGGGCATCATCGGCTTCCCGTTCGTGACCCAGGCCAGAGACCGGCGCTACGAACAGATCGAAATTCGGGCCAATGGCGTAGATCACCCCGTCGCGGGCAAGGCGTCCTATGAGGCCACCTTGTATTCGGTCGACGTGCCGACCGATTCCTGGCTCATCGGCGCCGATACCAAGCTGCCCGTCGGCAAGGTGGAAAGCCGCATCATCATCGACTCCACCCACCTCGGCCGCTTCATGGGCATCCCGGATCTGTTGGTGGAACAGCCGCTCAAGGAGGCCAACAACGCCACCGGCGGCACCACCGAGTCGGGAATCTCGGGAAACAAGGGTCTGGTGTTCACCGGTACCCCGAAGGCGGCGGGCTTCGACAAGAAGGTGAGCGTGTCCGTCGACCTGTCGGTCGCGGGCCCGGACCGCACCACGCTGGTGTTCACTCCCACAGATGTGCTAACCGGCGCCGGCACCGCCGACGAGGCGGTCCCGGATGACAAGACGGCCGCTGTGCTGGCCGAGTTCACCACCAGGCTGCCTGGGCTGACACTGCCTTTCGGAATCCCCCCGACCAGCGAGGGCGCCCGTGGCTCCGACGTCATCATCGAGGGCATCGCCGAGGGAGTAACCGTGACGCTGAACGAGTTCACACAGCCATGAGCACTTCCGTTGTCGCCGTCGTCGCCGTGCTGATCGCTGCTTTCGGCATGGCGTACGTGATCAACAGGATGCTGGCGCTGCGCGCCGGTCTGCAGGACACGACCGAGACCGCGGGGGCCTCGGTCGTCGACATTTCCGGCCTCGGCCTGTCGCGAACCGGACCAACCGTCGTGCACTTCAGCGCCATATGGTGTGGTCCTTGCGCCGGGGTGCGGCGGGTGGTCGATCAGGTATGCGCTGAACTGCCTGCAGTGGCGCACGTGGAGATCGACATGGACGCGAATCCCGACGCGGCACGGCGTCTTTCGGTGCTGTCTTTGCCGACCACATTCATTTTCGACGCAGACGGCCGCCAGCGGTACCGGGCCACCGGCGTTCCGACCGCCGCTGACCTGCGGTCGGCGCTGGGCCCGCTGTTGGCTTGATCACCCTGTCATTAGGTAAGCTGTCCGGCGTGTCAACCCGCCTAGTGGTGAGCCTCACCAAGCGCCGCGCAGTCGATCTGTGCCGCGTCGCGGGTTCTTGTTGTTGTTGTTGTAGCTGCTGAGCGCAGCCGCGCCGTCACGCGCGCTCGCTCTGAGCAGCCCATGTGGCCTGCTCGTACCCAGCCCTATCAGCACAACAGGAGTGATTTTCCATGACATCCGAAACCGGATCGCCACCCAGAACCGTTGCCGCCGTCGACCAGGTGGACGTGCGCGGACCCCGCTTCGCCGCCTGGGTCACCACGGTGGTTCTGGTCGCCACACTGCTGGTCTCGACGGTCAGCCTTACCGTGGCAGCGGTGATCCTCGGGCTGCAGGCCGGCGTCTTCGCGATCGGCGCGGTCCGCGGCCCGCGAAAACACCCGTACGGCCTGATCTTCGCTAATGTCGTCGCGCCCCGGCTCGCCCCTGTCTCAGAGAAGGAGCCGGTGCCGCCGCTGAAGTTCGCCCAGCTGGTCGGGTTCGTGTTCGCCGTCGTCGGCACCGCCGGCTTCGCGACCGGGCTGGGCACGCTGGGGCTGATCGCCACCGGCTTCGCGTTGGTCGCCGCGTTCCTCAACGCAGCGTTCGCCATCTGCCTCGGCTGCCAGCTCTATCCCTTGGTGACGCGATTCCGTCGCACCACCTCTCCTGCGTAAAAACTCGAATATCAAGCAATCGAAAGGATCCCCTCAATGGCTCGCTCAGACGTCCTGGTCTCAGTTGACTGGGCCGAGAGCAATCTCGATGCGCCGAACACCGTCTTCGTCGAGGTCGACGAAGACACCTCCGCCTACGACGGCGGACACATCGCCGGCGCGGTCAAGCTGGACTGGAAGACCGACCTGCAGGATCCGGTGCGGCGCGACTTCGTTGACGCACAGCAGTTTTCGAAGCTGCTGTCCGACCGCGGTATCAGCAACGACGACACGGTGATCCTCTACGGCGGCAACAACAACTGGTTCGCCGCCTACGCCTACTGGTACTTCAAGCTCTACGGCCACGAGAACGTCAAGCTTCTCGACGGCGGTCGCAAGAAGTGGGAGCTGGACGGCCGCCCCCTGGTCACCGACGTGCCCAACCGCCCGTCGACCAGTTACACCGCCAAGGCACCCGACAACAGCATCCGGGCGTTCCGCGACGAGGTGATCAACGCGATCGGCGAGAAGAACCTCGTCGACGTGCGCTCGCCCGACGAATTCTCCGGCAAGATCCTCGCCCCCGCGCATCTGCCGCAGGAGCAGAGCCAGCGGCCTGGGCATATCCCGGGCGCCATCAATGTTCCTTGGAGCAAGGCGGCCAACGAGGACGGCACATTCAAGTCCGACGAAGACCTGGCCAAGTTGTACGCCGAGGCCGGGCTGGATGGTGAGAAGGAGACCATCGCGTACTGCCGGATCGGTGAGCGCAGCTCGCACACCTGGTTCGTGCTGCAGGAGTTGTTGGGACACAAGAACGTCAAGAATTACGACGGCAGTTGGACGGAATACGGCTCCCTGGTGGGGGCCCCGATCGAGTTGGGAAGTTGATATGTGCTCTGCACCCAAACAAGGACAAACGCTGCCGGCCGGCGTTGACCTGGAAAAGGAAACGGTGATCACCGGTCGCGTCGTCGACGGCTCCGGTCAGACCGTCGGTGGCGCGTTCGTGCGTCTGTTGGATGCCTCCGACGAGTTCACCGCCGAAGTGGTCGCCTCGGCCACCGGTGACTTCCGGTTCTTCGCCGCACCCGGCACGTGGACGCTGCGCGCGCTGTCCCCCGCGGGCAACGGCGACGCCAGCATCGCGCCGTCGGGCGCGGGCATCCACGAGGTCGATGTCAAGGTCGCCTAGATCTTGAGCTCCAACGTGAGCTTGTGTTCGAAGAAGTTGCGAAATCTCGGGCACAAGTTCACGTTCGGCCCGGGCAGGTGAGCTTCCGGGCCGACGACTAGACTCGACGCCGTGGTGCTGCTGTTCGAAATCCTGCTGGTGACGGCCGTCGTGGTCATCACGTGGTTCGCGCTTTATGCGCTGTACCGGCTGATCACCGACGAGTCGTGACCTCCGGCGACGACGCCGTCCGGGCAGCGGCCGAGCGCGCGAAAACAACCGCGGCGCGCAACATCCCGGTCTTCTCCGACCTGCCGGCACCGGCCGATACCGCGAACCTGCGCGAAGGCGCAGACCTCAACGATGCGCTGCTGGCGCTGCTGCCGCTGGTCGGGGTGTGGCGCGGCGAGGGAGAAGGCCGGGGAACCCATGGTGACTACCGGTTCGGTCAGCAGATCGTCGTCTCGCACGACGGCGGGGACTATCTGATCTGGGAAGCACGCTCCTGGCGGCTCACCGACTCTGGGGAATACGAACAGCGCGGCCTGCGCGAGTCGGGCTTCTGGCGCTTCGTCAGTGATCCCAACGACCCGACCGAGTCTCAGGCGATCGAACTGCTGCTGGCCCACTCCGCGGGCTACGTGGAGTTGTTCTACGGTCAGCCGCGCAATCAGTCGTCATGGGAATTGGTCACCGATGCCCTGGCACGCAGCAAGTCTGGCATGTTGGTTGGTGGCGCGAAACGGTTGTACGGCATCGTCGAAGGGGGCGATTTGGCTTACGTAGAGGAACGCGTGGACGCCGACGGCGGCTTGGTGCCGCATCTGTCCGCGCGGCTGTCGAGGTTCGTCGGCTGATGCGCAGGATCGGGTTGGCCACGGTGTTCGCTGCGGTCATTGTGGTCGCGGGCTGCTCGTCGAACGAGACGCCGTCGCAGGAGTCGACGACGCAGCCGCCCGCCACCGGCGGGCATGGCGCATGGGCGAATTGTCTTCACGAACATGGCGTTTCGACTCCGCCTGGACCGGTCGCCGGGCCACCGCCGGGTACTGACGAGGCGACCTGGCACAAGGCGACGCAGGCGTGCGCATCGCTGGCGCCCGGCCCTGACGGCGGCTAACGCAGAAAAAGGGGTCAGCCACCGGAGCGCAGCTGATCCGCGCAGCGGTCAGCGCCGAGAACGTCGCCACTGCGCAGGCATGGGCCGCATCATCGCGCACCCGTGCGCTGTGGCGCTAGCCCACCAGGCCATACGCGGAAATGGAGCGGCCCCCGAGCCGCTGTTCCTGGTCGGACGAAAACCGAGGGGCTCGGGGGCCGGGTGGCTGCGGGGAATTCGCCAGCGCGCTGCAGGTGACTCCCCGGCGCTGCTAGCTCGCAGCCACCTCACATGTCCATAAGTCACTCAATTTGACGGACCACCTCCTTCCCTGTGTACGGCCGACCGTACTCGCACTGCCCTACTGCGACAAGCGATTATCGGCCGTTACGCGCTCAGCGATCGCTGAGGATCGCGGCGTCGATGAGCCCGCTGAATTCGGCCGCCATCGGCGAAGGGCGCAGCGGTTTGCCGTCCAACGTGTGCACCCGAGCGGCGAGGGTAATGCTCGACACCAGCCAAACACCCTGTGCGGCAAGAAGATCCGCCGGACGCAGGGCTCGGTAGTCGCAGTCGTAACCCTTGTTGCGGGCCACCTCGAACAGCGCCTGCTGTGTGGTGCCGCGCAAGATCGGATACCAGGGCGGCGGGGTGAAAAAGCAAGGACGCCCGGCGCCCCCCTCGGCGTCGGCGGCGATGACCACGGTCGACCGCGGCCCCTCCAGCACCTGACCCTCGGGGCTGACGAAGATCACGTCGCCGGCGCCGTGGCGCTCGGCGTGGCGCAGCGCCGCCATGTTCACCGCGTAGGACAGCGTCTTGGCGCCCGCCAGCAGCCACGGCATTTCGGCGGCACCGTCGGCCGGCAGCCCGCGGTCCAGTGTCACGGCCGCCAGACCGTCGGCGCGCACCGCGGCCACCCGGTCGGGCACCGCGCCGATCATCGCGAACGCGGTCGGTCCGGATCCGCTTTCGCGTCCCCGGCTGTAGATGAGCCGCAGCACACCTTCGCCGCCGCCCTGCTCGGCCCAGCGAGACACTGCGGCGGCCACCGCGGCCCGCCAGCGCGCCAAGTCGGGCTCGGGCAGATCCATCAGCCGCGCCGACTGCGTCAACCGCCCCAGATGAGACTCCAGCAGGCAGGGGCGCCCATCGCGGACCAGCAGCGACTCAAAGATGCCGTCGCCGCGTACGACGGCCAGATCATCGGCGTGCAACAGAGGTGTGCGCGGGTCCCGCAACTGCCCGTCGAGCGTGACCACCACGCCCGGTTCGCTCGCCATGGCCAAGAAGCGTAGCGCCGCCGACGAGCATCGGTGCGAGGAGCCACGTACGTAGAGTTGAAGCCATGTCAGCAGTTCCCGCCCCGGATTCGGGACCCGACGCAGGCGCCGTCTGGCACTACGGCGACCCGCTCGGCGAGCAACGCGCCGCCGCCGACGAGGCTGTGGTGGTGGACCGCTCCCATCGCGCCGTGCTCGAGCTGACCGGCGGCGACCGCAAGAGTTGGTTGCACAGCATCTCCAGCCAGCACGTCAGCGAACAGCCCGACGGCGCGGTCACCCAGAACCTGAGCCTCGACGGGCAGGGCCGTGTCGAAGATCACTGGATCCAGACCGAAGTCGGCGGCGCGACCTACCTCGACACCGAGCCGTGGCGCGGCGAGCCGCTGCTGGCCTATCTGCGCAAGATGGTGTTCTGGGCCGACGTCGCGATCGAGCCGGCCGATCTGGCCGTGCTGTCGCTGCTGGGGCGACGGCTAGCCGACGCCGAAGTCCTCGGCGTGCTCGGGCTGGGTTCGCTACCGGCTGAAAACACCGCGACCCCGCTCGCCGACGGCGGCTTCGTGCGGCGGATGAGCGGACCGGACATCGAGATCGACCTCGTCGTAGCGCGCGGGCAGGCCGCCGGCTGGCTTGATCGGTTGACTGTGGCAGGCGTGCGGCGAGCCGGCGTGTGGGCCTACGAGGCGTACCGCGTCGTCGCGCTGCGGCCGCGGCTGGGCGTGGACACCGACGAGCGGACGATCCCCCACGAGGTCGGCTGGATCGGCAGCGCGGTGCACCTGGACAAGGGCTGTTACCGCGGTCAGGAAACCGTCGCTCGGGTCCATAACCTGGGCAAACCGCCGCGGATGCTGGTGCTGCTTCATCTCGACGGGTCTACCGACCGGCCCGCGACGGGCGATCCTGTGCTCGCCGGCGGCCGGACCGTCGGCCGCCTCGGCACCGTCGTCGATCACGTCGACCTCGGTCCCGTGGCCCTGGCCTTGCTCAAGCGCGGCCTGCCCGCGGATACGGCGCTGACCACCGGCGGTGACATCGAGGTGCCCGCGGTGATCGACGCCGATTCGCTGCCGGCCACCGATGTGGCCGGAGCCGGGCGGTTAGCGGTCGAGCGGCTGCGGGGCGGAGCGCGGTGAGCCGATACGCGCAGAAACGGGCCTGCCAGCGGAGCGCAGCCGGGCACGGTAAAGTGTTGGCAGGACAATAAAGACACACAGATCGGAGCCGCCTTCTCATCGGGCCGCTCCGTTATTGCGCGAGGGGGTCCCCCCATGGGCCGCGGCCGGGCGAAGGCAAAGCAGACCAAGGTTGCTCGTGAGCTCAAATACAGCTCACCGCAGACCGATTTCGAGCGGCTCCAGCGCGAGCTGGCGGGTTCGGAAGCGACCAACACCGACGACGACCTCAACGGCGCCGACGGCGGCGGTTGGGGCGAGGACGACTGGCGCCGCTAGCCGCGACACTGCGCGGATCTCTCGTTAGAAACGTGGGTGCTGACCCACGAGTTCAGCGCGCGGTCCGCCCTTGGCGCCCTTCTTGACGGTGCCGAGAATCCAGCAGTCCAGGTGGCGTGCGGTCAGGATCGCCAGCGCCCGGTCGGTGTCCTCGGGCGCGACGACGGCGACCATGCCGACACCCATGTTGAACGTCCTCTCCATCTCGGCACGTTCGATCCGGCCGCGCTGGCCGATCATCCCGAACACCGGCGCAGGCGTCCATGTCCCGCGATCCACCTCGGCCACCAGCCCCGGCGGGATGACGCGCTCAAGGTTGCCTGCCAACCCGCCGCCGGTGACGTGGCAGAACGTGCGCACCTGGGTTTCGGCGGTCAGCGCCAGGCAGTCCTTGGCGTAGATGCGGGTTGGCTCGAGCAGCTCCTCCCCGAGCGTCCGGCCGAACTCTTCGACGTGGCCGGCCAGGTTCATGTGATCGATCTCCAGCAGCACGTGGCGCGCCAGCGAGTAGCCGTTGGAGTGCAAACCGGTGGACGCCATGGCGATCACAACGTCGCCCGGCTTGACCCGCTCAGGGCCCAGCACATCGTCGGCTTCAACGATGCCAACCCCGGTCGCGGAGATGTCGTAGTGATCGGGAGCCATCAGCCCGGGGTGTTCGGCGGTCTCCCCGCCCAGCAGCGCACAGCCGGCGATCACGCAACCGTTGGCGATGCCGGACACCAGCTCGCTCACCCGCTCGGGAACGGTACGGCCGACGGCGATGTAGTCCTGCAGGAACAGCGGCTCGGCACCGCACACCACGAGGTCGTCGACGACCATCGCGACGAGGTCGAGGCCGACGGTGTCGTGCTTGTCCATCGCCTGCGCGACGGCCAGCTTGGTGCCGACCCCGTCGGTCGACGCCGCCAGCACCGGCTCACGGTAGCCGCCGCGCAGCGCGAACAGGCCCGCGAAGCCGCCCAGCCCGCCTCGTACCTCGGGTCTGGTCGCCTTGCTCGCCAGCGGTTTGAACAGTTCGACGGCGCGGTCACCAGCTTCGATGTCCACCCCGGCCGATGCATAGGAGATGCCGTGTTGTGCGGCGCGATCCGTCATCGCCGCCAAATCTACCGGTCGCAAGGACCGCACGGTATGCGCCGGTCGCTGTACGTTTTCTGGCCGAGATGAAGCGCGAACGAGCTTCGGTGTGAAAACGTGGCCGTCCATGAAGACCGTTGCCTGGTTTGCGCTGGCCGCCGCCGCGATCACGGCAATGTCGCCAGCCGCCGCCGGCACCGCCTCGGCCACTGCGCCGCGAGACACCGACGGCACCGTGCTGTGGCAAATGTCCGACGACGGCAAGGACTACATCTTCCGCGAGATCACCATCGCCCCGGGAGGCAGCACCGGCTGGCACTCGCATGACGGTCAGCTTTTCGCCGTCGTCAAAGAGGGCGTGCTGACCCATAACCGGGCCGACTGCTCGGTGGACGGGGTATATGTGGCCGGCCAGAGCCTCGCGGAGAAGGGCGGGCCGGACTACGTGCACATCGGCCGTAACCTCGGTCCCGAGCCGTTGGTCCTACAGGTGCTCTACGTCGATCCCTCGGGGGCACCGCTGTCCGACGACGCGCCCGATCCGGGTTGCGGGTTTGACTGACGACCAGACGGGGTCATCTGTCGGCGTGGGTGAAGACGTTCGCTGTCTGGTGACCGGTGCGACCGGTTACATCGGGGGTCGATTGGTGCCGCGGCTGGTCGAGGCTGGGCTGCAGGTGCGCGCCATGGCGCGCAACCCCGACAAGCTCGCGACGGCGCCGTGGCGCGAGCACGTCGAGGTGGTCCAAGGCGATCTCACCGAACCCGATTCGCTCGAGGCGGCTTTCGACGGCGTCGACGTCGTCTACTACCTGGTCCACTCGATGGGCACGGCCAAGGACTTCGTCGCCGAGGAGAGGCAATCGGCCGGCAACGTCGTGGAAGCGGCGCGCCGCACGGGCGTGCGCCGGCTGGTCTATCTGAGCGGACTTCACCCGGACGACACCGAGTTGTCGCGACATCTGGCGTCGCGCACCGAGGTCGGCGAGATCCTGATCGACTCGGGCATCGAGACCGTGGTGCTGCAGGCAGGCGTTGTGATCGGCAGCGGGTCGGCGTCATTCGAGATGATCCGCCACCTGACCGACCGACTTCCGGCGATGACGACGCCGAAGTGGGTGCGCAACAAGATCCAGCCAATCGCGATCGACGATGCGCTTCACTATCTGACGGCCGCCGCCACCGTCGAGGTCCCGAGGTCACGAACCTGGGACATCGGCGGTCCCGACGTGATGGAGTACGGCGACGCGATGCAGGTCTACGCCGACGTCGCAGGCCTGCGACGCAGACTCATCGTCGTCATTCCGTTCCTGACGCCCACGATCGCCAGTCTGTGGGTGGGATTGGTGACGCCTATCGCGTCGGGAATCGCCCGCCCGCTGGTGGAGTCGCTGGAATGTAACGCGGTGATGCTCAACCACGACGTCGATACGGTCATCGACCGCCCGGAAGGCGGCCTGACGAGTTACCGCGATGCCGTCGCCAAGGCGCTGCGCGACGACGGTACCGCGTCGGGCGGCGGCAAGCGTCGGCTGTGGAAGTTCAGTTCCACTGCGCCGCAATAGGTTTGTGAGGAGCAGTCAGGGGCGACGCAGCGCCGAGGCGTTGTCGTTCTCGACCAACGGCACGCCGGTGCGGGCGGCGGTCGCGAGCATGTGCTCGATGACGTTCTTGCCCAGCGCCGTCTCGCCGGGCAGCTCGATCGGGTACTTGCCGTCGAAGCACGCCGAGCACAGTCGCGAAGTGGGCTGCTCGGTGGCGGCGATCATGCCGTGCTGGGAGATGTAGCCCAGCGAGTCGGCGCCGATGCCGTGGCGGACGGCCTCCACCATCTCTTCTTCGTCGCCCTGGGTGCTCGACGCGTTGGCGATGAGCTCGGCGGGTGTCGCGAAATCGATGCCGTAGAAGCACGGCCACTTCACCGGCGGGGAAGCGATGCGGACGTGCACCTCGACGGCGCCGGCCTCGCGCAGCATCCGGACCAGCGCGCGCTGGGTGTTGCCGCGCACGATCGAGTCGTCGACGACGATCAATCGCTTGCCGCGGATGACCTCTTTGAGCGGGTTGAGCTTGAGCCGGATGCCGAGTTGGCGAATCGTCTGCGAGGGCTGGATGAACGTCCGCCCGACATAGGCGTTCTTGGTCAGGCCCTGGCCGAACGGGATGCCCGACTCCTGGGCGTAGCCAACCGCGGCCGGGGTGCCCGATTCCGGGACGCCGATGACGAGGTCGGCCTCGACCGGCCGCTCCTGGGCCAGCCTGCGGCCGATGTCGACACGGGTCTTGTGCACCGACCGGCCGCCGATGGTGCTGTCGGGCCGCGCCAAATACACGTATTCGAAGACACAGCCCTTGGGTGACGGCGGCGCGAACCGGCTGGAGCGCACCCCGTCGGCGTCGATGGCCAGCAGTTCACCTGGCTCGATGTCGCGGACGAAGGACGCGCCGACGATGTCGAGAGCCGCGGTCTCCGAGGCGACCACCCAGCCGCGGTCGAGACGGCCCAGCGACAGCGGCCGCACACCGTAGGGGTCGCGGGCGGCATACAGGGTGTTTTCGTCCATGAACGTCAGGCAGAACGCCCCGCGCACGGTCGGTAGCAACTCGAGCGCGGCCTGCTCGAGCGAGGAGTCGGCGGCCCCGTGTGCCAGCAGCGCACCGAGGATGTCGGAGTCGGTGGTGGCCACCGAGCCGCCGCGCGTGTTGAGCAGTCCGGCCTCGCGGGCGCGGGCGGCCAGCTCGGTGGCGTTGACCAGGTTTCCGTTGTGGCCGAGCGCGACGCCGGTGCCCGCGGCTGTGTTGCGAAACACAGGCTGGGCGTTCTCCCACGTGGTCGAGCCGGTCGTGGAGTAGCGGCAGTGGCCGATGGCGACGTGGCCGTCCATCGCAGCGAGTGTTTGCTCGTCGAAGACCTGACTGACCAGGCCAAGGTCCTTGAAGACCAGCACCTGGGAACCGTCGGCGACGGCGATGCCTGCGGCCTCCTGACCCCGGTGTTGCAGGGCGTACAGGCCGTAGTAGGTGAGTTTGGCGACCTCTTCGCCGGGGGCCCAGACGCCGAAGACGCCGCACTCTTCTCTTGGTTCGGGCTCGGTTTGCTCGCCGGTCACGATAGGGCTGCTCCCATGGGGCGGTGGGTGACGTGGTCAGTCTACGGGGACAACAGGTCAATCACGAAAGTCGTGTGCGCTCATGTCGTCCTCGACAACAACGGTTGCAGCCGCCCTCGGATTCCCCGAGGGCGGTCAGTTGTCGAGCGGTACCACCGGCAACAGCGTCGCGATCTCGCCGGCGCGTGAGCCCGACAGCTGCAGCCGACCGGCGGAGGCCGCGGCGGGGACGCTGAGCAGACCCGTGGCCACCAGCAGCCAGGTGCGCGCATCCGTCTCGACGACGTTGGGGGGGTTGCCGCGGGTGTGTTTCGGCCCCGGAATGCATTGGACGGCGATGAACGGCGGCACGCGCACCTCCACGCTCGCGCCGGGCGCCGTTGCGGCGAGCGTGCGGGCGGTGAGCCGGACCGCGTCGGCGACCTCGGATCGCGCAGGGGCGGGCCGGTTCTCGTCACGCAACCAGTCGGCGACCGCGAGCACGGCGGCACGCGTCTTCGCCGGATCAGCGGTGCGGCGAGCGGGCATAACTTAGTGTCTCAAGGTGCCCGTCGACCGACACGCGCCGCCGTACAAGGCGGCCGGGGCGCTCCTGCTGGTGTTCGCCGCGGTGGCGACGAGCCTGCTGTATCTCCAGTTCCGCGGCGAGCTCGCGACGACGACTCGGCTTACGGTGCTGTCGCCGCGTGCAGGCCTGGTCGTCGACCCCGGCTCAAAGGTGACCTACAACGGCGTGGAGATCGGAAAGGTCGCGGCCGTCGACTATCTCGACGTCGACGGTGCGGTGCGGGCCAAGCTGACGCTGAGCGTCGACCCACGCTACCTGGCGTTGATTCCGCGTAATGTGGTCGCCGATATCAGGGCGACGACGGTGTTCGGCAACAAGTACGTATCGTTGCGCTCACCGGAAAGCCCTGATGTGCAACGCATTACGAGCAACGACGTTATCGACGCGTCGTCGGTGACGACGGAGTTCAACACGCTGTTCGAGAACGCGCTAAGGCTCGCCGAGCAGGTCGACCCGGTGAAGCTCAACACCACGCTGACCACCACCGCGCAGGCGCTGACGGGGCTGGGTCAGAAGTTCGGCGACTCGCTGATCGACGGCAACCAGATCATGGCCGACCTGATTCCGCGGATGCCGCAACTCCGCGCCGACACAAGGGTCGTCGCCGACCTTTCGGACGTGTACGCCAACGCTGCCGACCTATGGGACGGTCTGGACAATGCGGCGACGACCGCGCGCACCCTCGACGATCAAAGCGCGAGCATCGACGCCGCGCTGATGGCCACCATCGGCTTCGGCGAGACGGCCGACAGCTTCGAACGCGGTGGACCGTACTTCGTGCGGGCCGCCGAGGATCTGCTGCCCACCACGCAGCTGCTCGACGATTACCGGGCCATGATCTTCTGCACCGTCCGCAATTACGATGAGGTGCGGCCGCGGCTGTCCAAGGTGCTCGGTGGCGACAACGGATATGCACTGAAGTCGTACGGCACCATCCTGCTGCCCGGCAACCCGTTCATCTATCCGGACAACCTGCCACGGGTCAACGCGCGCGGCGGACCGGAGGGCCGTCCGGGGTGCTGGCAGAAGGTCACCAAAGATCTGTGGCCGTTCCCGTACCTGGTGATGGACACCGGCTACAGCATCGCGCCCTACAACCATTTCGAGCTCGCGAGCCCGCTGGTGTCGGATTACATCTGGGGTAGGCAGGTCGGCGAGAACACGATCAACCCGTAGCCCCACTTTCCGCGAAACGATATTCCAGCACCGAAAGTGCGAGAAGAGGTGTGCCGGAATATCGTTTCGCGGCGGCTACGCCCTCCGTCGCTGCACGCCGACCGCGGCGAGCGCACCCGCTTCGTTGATCGCGAGGTGCGCCAGCATCGGTGCGGCGAGGCTGGCGGACCGTTCGTAGAGAAGCGCGAACCACCAGCCCGCGAAGCCCGTTGCTGCCACCGTGGCGGCCAGCGGTTCGCCGGTGCCTCGGGCGTCGGCGATGTGGGACAGCCCGAACGCGGCGGCCTGCAGCAGCCGGCCGCGGGTCGGACCGAACGCCTCAGCGGCCGCGGTGCCGAGCGCCGCCCGAAACATCGCCTCCTCCGGCCACACCGTGCCGATGGGAATGCGCACCGCCAGCCAGCCCTGCGCAGGCAGGTCGCGGTCGGCCATCGCCGAGCGCACCGGCGCCACAGCCGTCGACGCGGCGACGCCGACGATAATCGGTACGGCCATGGCGCACCCGAGCCGCAGCCCCGTCCACAGCTGCGGGGGGCGTAGACCCAGCGGTGCGCGGGTCACCGCAACCAGCACTGTCCCCAACCCCGCACGAACCGCGGGCTGCACGCGCGCCGGTATCCGCGGATCGGCCAGTCCGCTCCAGGCCACCAACCCGACCGCAAGGGCGCCTGCACGAAACCGCTTGCCACGCACTAGTATTCAGGCCCATATTTGGCGACGGAGTCCTCCAGGACAGAGCGGACGCGATCAGTGTCCTGGTGGGTCCAACCGTCGGGCGGCGCGACGGCCGCCCAGCCGTCGAGCACGTACTCGCCGTAGTTGTGGCCGTGGCCGCCGGGAACGGAGCTCGCGTTCGTCATGTCCGCGGCGACCTGCCAGAAGGTGATGATCGGATACCACCGCATGACCGGCGAACGGTCGCGGCCGGGTGGTTCTCTCAGCCAGTCCGGCCGGTTGAACAACAGGTCCGCCGACCACCACACGATCGGGTCCGACGCGTGCTGAAGGAACAGCACACGCGTGCCCTCCCATTCGCCTTCGGTGTCGGCGGCGATCTCGGCGGCGCCGTTGCCCTGGGAGAACCGCACCGTGCGCCCGTTGTCGTAACGAGGTTGCACCTCCGGTGTTCCGGGGTCGCGCCGCACGGTGATGGCCTTCCACAGCGGGCTGGCGTTCGGCGGGCCCACCCACAACACCGATGAGAACCCCATCCGGGAGATGTCGGGCAGCCAGTCGAAGGCGCCCTGTCCGGCCATCGAGCCCAAACTCTCGCCGTAGAGCAGCAGCTTGGGCCGGTGGTCGGGCGGCAGCCGCATCCACCAGCTGTGGACGGTGTCGATCATCGCCCGGCCCGACTCCATGGATTTCTGCTGATCGCCGAGAAACGAGATCCAGCTCGGCAGATAGGAATACTGTGACCCGACGATCGCGGTGTCGCCGTTGTACATGAGTTCCAGCGCCCTGGCGGCGACGGGGTTGATCCAGCCGGTGCCCGTCGTGGGGACGATCACGAGCACCTTGCGGTCGGCGGCTCGGGTGCGGTCCAACTCGCGGACCAAGATGTCGGCGCGCCCCCGATCTGTGTCGGCGGTCTGCAGGCCGGCATACACCCGGATCGGCTCCTTGGCCGGGGCGCGGTTGAGGCGGGTGAGCTCCTCGAGGTGCGGGCCGGTGGCGACGAAATTGCGGCCTTGGTAGCCCAGCGTCTCCCACGGCGCCAGAGACGTTGGGCTGCCGGAGCGTTCGGGCTGCAGCGGCTGAGTGATGGCCTCTCTCGTGGTAGCGTTCTGCGGCTGGAACACCCTGTTGGCGCCGGCGAGGAAGCCGCGGATCAGCACGCCGTTGATCAACGTGATCGCCAGCACCACGACGATGGCCGTGCCGATGAACAACGCCACCTCGTCGTGCAACCGCCAGCGCCGAATGAAGTACCGGGCCATCGTCTTGATCAGGTCGATGATGACCCGCGACCCGGAGACGCACAGGCCGGTGACGAGCATCGCCAGAACCAGGGTGCGCAGATATCCCGCCGTCGCGGGGCCTTCCATGCCCATCTCCGCCGAGACCTGTCGCTGCCAGGCGGCGGCTGGAATCAGCATCAGCAGGCTCGCGGCGGTCGAGAAGGTCACTGCGGCGGTCTTGGCCCAGTAGACCACCCGCTTCGGTGGTGGCCACCACTGTCGGCGGTGTAACACGAAGCGCCGCAATATCCTTCCGATGAACACACCGATGCCGTAGCCGATGGCGGCGTTGAGTCCCCCGATGAGTCCCTGAAACAGCCAGTCACGCGGCAGCAGTGAGGGCGTCAGCGACAGACAGAAGAATCCCGCGCCGAAGACGATGCCGACGAAGTCCAACCGGACCAGGCTCCACGCCCACACCAGCAGCGGATGTCGTTGCCGACGCTCGTGGTTGGCGGCGACCCCTTCGCCGGTGATGTTCTCTGTCGGAACACTCACCCGAACAACCCGGGCAGCACGGCCTCCGACGTGCTGCGCAACTCCTCCAGCGACACCGTGAACTGACCCTGCACTTCGACGGCGGCCGCTTCACCCTGTGGTCCCGGGTCCACCACCCCGATGCGGGTGACCGGCAGACCGCGAGCCTCGCACATGGACCGGAACCTGCTTTCCTCGGTGCGGGGGACGGCGACCAGCACCCTGCCCGCCGACTCTGAGAAGAGCGTGACGAAGGGATCGGCCCCTTCGGGAAGGATGATGCGGCAACCGGTTTCGCCGGTCAGCGCCGATTCCACAGTGGCTTGGATCAGGCCGCCCTCGGACAGGTCGTGGGCGGCCGATACCAGCCCGTCCTGCGACGCCGCGGAAAGCACCTCGGCGAGCAACTGCTCCCTGCCCAGATCCACCTGTGGCGGCCGCCCGCCCAGATGGTCGGCGGTGACCTGCGCCCAGATGGAGCCGTCGAACTCGTCACGGGTGTCGCCGAGCAGCAACAGCGTCTCGCCGGGTTCGGTGCCGAACCCGGTCGGGATGCGGCGGGCGACGTCGTCGATCACACCGAGCACCCCTACGACCGGGGTGGGCAGAATCGCGGTGGTGCCGGTCTGGTTGTAGAAGCTCACATTGCCGCCGGTGACCGGGATACCAAGGGCCGCACAGCCGTCCGCTAAGCCGCGGACCGCTTCGGAGAACTGCCACATGACCCCGGGGTCTTCCGGTGAACCGAAGTTCAGGCAGTTGGTGACCGCGATCGGAGTGGCGCCGGTGACCGCGACGTTGCGGTACGCCTCGGCCAGCGCCAGCTGCGCGCCGGTGTAGGGGTCCAGCTGGGTGTAGCGGCCCGACGCATCGGTGGACACCGCGATGCCGCGGCCGGTGGACTCATCGACGCGCAACACACCGCCGTCGGCGTTCTCGGCCAACACGGTGTTGCCGCGCACATAGCGGTCGTACTGCTCGGTGATGAACGCCCGGCTGCACAGATGCGGGCTGCCCACCAGCGCAAGCAAAGTCGCCCGCAATTCCTCACCGGTTTTCGGACGCGGCAGCCGGTCGGAGGTGTCGGCGTTGAGGGCGTCCTGGCTGTCCGGTCGCTGCACCGGCCGCTCGTAGACGGGGCCCTCGTGCGCCACCGTTCGGGGCGGCACGTCGACGACCGTCTCACCGTGCCAGGTGACCTTCAGCCGATCACCGTCGGTGACTTCGCCGATGACCGTGGCGACTACCTCCCACTTGCGGCATACCGCCATGAACGCGTCGACGTTGTCGGGTGCGACGACGGCGCACATCCGTTCCTGTGATTCGCTGGACAGGATCTCCGCCGGCGTCATGGTGGCCGCCCGCAGCGGCACCGTGTCCAGCTCGACGGTCATACCGCCGTCGCCGGCAGAGGCGAGTTCCGATGTGGCACAAGACAATCCGGCGCCACCGAGGTCCTGAATGCCGATCACCAGGCCGGCCGCGTACAACTCCAGGCAGCATTCGATGAGGACCTTCTCCATGAAGGGGTCACCCACCTGCACGCTGGGCAGCTTCTTTCGGCCGGCCCCGTCTTCGTCCCCGCCGAACGTCTCCGACGCCAGCACCGACACCCCGCCGATACCGTCCAGCCCGGTGCGCGCCCCGAACAGGATGATCTTGTTGCCGGTGCCCGACGCGAATGCCAGGTGCAGGTCCTCTTTGCGCAGCACACCGACGCACATCGCGTTCACCAACGGGTTGCCGCCGTAGGAGGCGTCGAAGACGGTTTCACCGCCGATGTTGGGCAGGCCCAACGAGTTTCCGTATCCCCCGATGCCGCGGACCACACCGTCGACGACGCGGCGGGTGTCAGGCGCGTCGGCGGCGCCGAACCGCAACTGGTCCATGACGGCGACTGGGCGGGCGCCCATCGCCATGATGTCGCGGACGATTCCGCCGACGCCGGTCGCGGCGCCCTGGTACGGCTCCACGTACGACGGGTGGTTGTGCGATTCGACCTTGAAGGTGACGGCCCAGCCGTCACCGATGTCCACGACGCCGGCGTTTTCGCCGATGCCCGCGAGCATGGCCGATCGCATCGCCTCGGTAGTGGTTTCGCCGAAGTACCGCAGGTGCACCTTCGACGATTTGTAGCTGCAGTGCTCGCTCCACATCACCGAATACATCGCCAGCTCGGCGTCGGTGGGTCTGCGGCCGAGGATCTGCCGGATGCGCTCGTACTCGTCGTCTTTGAGGCCGAGTTCTCGGAACGGCTGCGGCTGATCGGGAGTGGATGCCGCGTGCTCTACGGTGTCGACCGAATGACTGGGCTCCGAGGTCACCCGGCCAGTCTAGTTTGCGACCTGCGATATGCGCGGGCGGCCGCGGGCGCGCCGACCCCGTGCAGCACCACGCTGCCCAGCACCACGATCACCATGGCCAAGAGGGCTGAACGCTCGTCGTCGCCGGTCAACACGTTGAACGCCAGCAACCCGAACACGATCGAGGTGGTGCCGCGCGGGCCCAGCCAGCCGAGCAGCAACCGCTCCTGCCACGAGTAGGGCGATCCGAGCATCGCGGCCAGCACCGGCACCAGCCGCACGACCGTCAACGCCAGCAGGCAGAAGGCCACCATCCCCCAGGACACCCCCAAGGTCAGAGCCAGCACGGCGGTGGCGCCGAACACGTACCACATCACGGCCGACAGCAGAAAGCCGATGTCGTCGAGCAGTTCCAGCTCCTCGCGGATTGCATCGGAGCGACGCAGATAGTTGAAGGCGATCCCGCAGACGAAGGCCGAGACGAAGCCGTTGCCGCCGACGGCCAGGCCCAGCCCGTAGGCCAGCATGGGCGCTGCCGCCAGGACCATTCGCTTGCTCTGGTCGGTCATCGCCCCGCGCCGTTCGGCGAAGTTGGTGAGCAGGGCCAGCGCGGCTCCGACGGCGACACCGACAACGATCGCCTTGATCGCCTGGGGCATGGCCGAGCCCAGCGCCTCCACCGGCGTCGACGCGTGCGTGCGGTCCCCGGCGAGGGTGAGGGCGAAGATGAAGACCGGCGAAACGACGCCGTCGTTGTAGCCCGCTTCCACGTTGAGCACGTTGCGAACCCGTGCGGGCACGCGCCCGTCGCGCAGCACCGAGGCGGCGGGGGCGAAATCGGTGGGCACCACCACGCAGGCGACCACCAGCAGTACCGCCCAGCCCAGGCTGGGCAGCAGCCAGAGGCCCGCCGCGACCGACAGCAGCAGGCTCAGCGGCATCGCAATGAAGAGCACCCGCACGGCGGCGCGCGGTTGACTACCGAACAGCCCGCCGCGGATGTCGGTGGCGTCGATGAACAGCAGCACGGCGACGATGATTTCGGCGACGTGTTGCGCGGTGTCGGTGTTCAGCGACTCGGCCAGCGCGTCCTGGGTCCACAGGCCCACCGCGATTCCCGCCAGAACGAGGAACATCGGCGCCGTGATCCGCCAGCGCTCGAGCCGGCGCGCCGACAGCGACCACGCGACCAGGACCAGCGCAACCGCGATGAGCGACGCCAACATAGGTCAGGCCGGTGACAAAAATGCTTGCAGCGCCGCGGAATACGCGGCCACATCGCGGGCACCCATCACCTCACGCGCCGAGTGCATGGCCAGCTGCGCGGCGCCGACGTCCACAGTCGGAATCCCGGTGCGGGCCGAGGTCATCGGCCCGATCGTCGACCCGCACGGCAAGTCGGCGCGGTGCTCGTAGCGTTGCAGCGGAACACCGGCCTGGCGGCAGGCCAGCTCGAACGCCGCGGCCGTGCGGCCGTCGGTGGCGTAGCGCAGGTTCGGCTGCACCTTCAGCACCGGGCCCGCATTCACCTCGATCAGGTGGTACGGCTCGTGCCGCTCCGGATAGTTCGGGTGGGTGGCGTGTGCCATGTCGCCCGACGCGACCATCGAGCCCGGCAGCCGGCGCAGGAAGTCCTCGCGCCCGCCGCCGGCGGCCAGCACGATGCGCTCGAGCACCGTGGGCAGCAGCTCGGATTGCGCCCCGTGGCCGGATTGGCTGCCGACCTCCTCGTGGTCGAACAACGCGAGCACCGGCAGGTAACCGGTCGGCTCGGCGGCGAGAAACGCTTCGAGGCCCGCGTAACACGTGCACTGATTGTCCAGTCGCGGGGCGCTGACCAGGTCGCCGTCCACGCCTGCCACCGTCGACGGGGTGAGGTCGTGGGTCATCAGATCGAAACCGAGCACCTCGTCGGCGTCCACCCCGGCCAGCCCGGCGACGTAGCCCAGGAAAGACCGGGGCCCGTCGCCGACGCCCCAGACCGCGTTGACGTGCCGTTGGGGGTCCAGCGTCACGGCCTTGCGGTCCTCGGCGAGGTGGATGGCCAGCTGCGGCACCCGCAGGATCGGCTCGTCGATCCGGATCAATCGGTGCTCGATCGCTTCAGCACCGAAGCCGGTGCGTACCGACAACCGCCCGCTGAGGCCGAGGTCGCGGTCGAGCCACGAATTCAGCCACGCCCCGCCGTACGGCTGTAGCGCCACCACCCGCCACCCCGAGACGAACCGGTCGGGATGCTGCTTGACCCGCAGGTTGGGGCTGTCGGTGTGCGCCCCGACGACGCGGAAGGGACGGTCGTCTTCGGCACCGGCGCGCCAGGCGACCAGCGATCCGGCGCGCACGATGAAGAAGTCGCCGTCCTCGGGCCAGGCAGCGTCTTCGGCGAGTTCACGAAAGCCCGCGTCGCGCAGCCGCGCCGCGGCGGTGGCGCACGCATGAAACGGTGATGGCGACGCGTCGATGAACTCGCACAACCCCTGGGCGCTTGCTTGCGACATGGTTCACCATTTTCACCGACGATCTTGAATTAAGGTTCAACGGTGCCCGCTGTTCTGCCGCAACCGGTTCTGGCTCCGCTGACGCCGGCCGCTGTTTTCTTGGTGGTGACCATCGACGAGGGCGGCGAATCGACCGTCCATGACGCGTTGGCAGACATCTCGGGTCTCGTGCGGGCGATCGGTTTCCGCGATCCGACGAAGCGGCTGTCGGTGGTGACCTCGATCGGGTCCGACGCCTGGGGCCGGCTGTTTTCCGGGCCGCGTCCGGCCGAACTGCATCCGTTCGCCGAGATCCGCGGCGGGCGCCACCACGCCCCGTCGACGCCTGGCGATCTTCTGTTTCACATCCGCGCCGAGTCGATGGATGTGTGTTTCGAGCTGGCCACCAAGCTCGTCGAGGCGATGGCCGGCGCGGTCACCGTCGTCGACGAGGTGCACGGCTTCAAGTTCTTCGACAACCGGGACCTGATGGGGTTCGTGGACGGCACCGAGAACCCAGACGGGCCGCTGGCGGTGTCGGCCACCCAGATCGGTGACGAGGACCCCGATTTCGCGGGCGGCTGCTATGTCCACGTGCAGAAGTACGTGCACGATATGGGGTCGTGGAATGCGCTGTCCACCGAGGAGCAGGAACGGGTGATCGGTCGTACCAAGCTCGACGACATCGAGCTCGACGATGCGGTCAAGCCGCCCAATTCCCATGTGGCGCTGAACGTCATCACCGACGACGACGGCACCGAGCTGAAGATCGTGCGGCACAACATGCCGTTCGGGGAGATCGGCAAGGGCGAATTCGGCACGTATTTCATCGGGTATTCACGCACCCCGGCGGTCACCGAACGCATGCTGGACAACATGTTCATCGGTGACCCACCGGGTAACACCGACCGGATACTGGACTTTTCCACGGCGTTGACCGGGAGCATGTTCTTCACACCCACCGTCGACTTCCTCGACGACCCACCGCCGCAAGCTGATTCGGCGTCCGACGAGGACCAGCCGGTCCCTCCGGAAGTGTCCCCTGCCCCCCGTGACGGATCACTGCGCATCGGCAGCCTGAAAGGAAGTTGAGTAGATGAACAACCTGTACCGCGATCTGGCTCCGATCACCGAAAAGGCTTGGGCTGAAATCGAAATGGAGGCGACGCGCACGTTCAAGCGACACATCGCGGGTCGTCGCGTCGTGGATGTGAGCGAGCCGGGTGGGCCGACGGCGGCGGCGGTGAGCACCGGGCACCTGCTCGACGTGGCCGCCCCCGGGGACGGAGTGGTCGCGCACCTGCGCGACAACAGGCCGCTGGTCCGGCTGCGGGTGCCATTTACGTTGTCGCGCACCGATATTGACGATGTCGAGCGCGGATCGCAGGACTCCGACTGGGACCCGGTCAAGGACGCCGCGAAGAAGCTGGCGTTCGTCGAGGACCGGGCGATCTTCGAGGGCTACGAGGCCGCGTCGATCAGCGGCATCCGTGCCTGCAGCTCGAACCCGGCGCTGACGCTGCCCACCGATGCGCGCGAGATCCCCGATGTGATCGCCCAGGCGCTGTCGGAGCTGCGGCTGGCCGGCGTCGACGGGCCCTATTCGGTGCTGCTGTCAGCCGATGTGTACACCGCGGTCAGCGAGACCACCGAACACGGCTATCCGATCCGCGAACACCTCAACCGGCTCGTCGACGGGGACATCATCTGGGCGCCGGCAATCGACGGCGCATTCGTACTGTCCACTCGGGGCGGCGATTTCGACCTTCAGCTCGGCACCGACGTGTGCATCGGCTACCTGTCGCACGACGCCGACACGGTTCAGCTCTACCTGGAGGAGACGATGACGTTCCTGTGCTACACCGCCGAGGCTTCGGTGGCGCTGACGCCCTAGCGGCCTAGACGCTGGCGAGCACCGAATCGAGCGCGGAGTAGAAAAGCCCCAGCCCGTCATCGGAAGGCCCGGTGAGGGCCTCGGTGGCGTGCTCCGGGTGCGGCATCAACCCGACCACGCGGCCGTCGGCCGATGAAATCCCGGCGATATCGCGCATCGAGCCGTTGGGGTTGTCGCGGTAGCGGAACACCACGCGGCCGTCGCCCTCCAGCTCGTCGAGCACGGCGTCGGAGGCGACGTAGCGGCCCTCGCCGGACTTCAACGGGATCAACAGATCAGCTCCGAGCTCAAAGCGGCTGGTCCACGCCGACATGTTGGACACCACCTCGAGCCACAGGTCGCGGCACACGAAGTGCAATCCGGCATTGCGGGTCAACGCGCCGGGCAGCAGGCCCGCCTCGCACAGCACCTGAAAGCCGTTGCAGATACCCAACACCGGCATTCCGCGGTTCGCCGCGTCGACGACCGACGTCATCACCGGCGCGAACTTGGCGATCGCGCCGGCCCGCAGGTAGTCACCGTAGGAGAACCCACCGGGCACGATGACGGCGTCGACACCTTTGAGGTCGGCATCGGCATGCCAGAGGCTGACCGACTCGGCGCCGGACAGCCGGACCGCCCGCGCGGCGTCGATGTCGTCGAGCGTGCCGGGAAATGTGATAACCCCCACACGTGCGGTCATGATGGCTCCCTACTGACTGACCAGTCCTCGATCACGATGTTCGCCAGCAGCGATTCGGCGATCTCGGCGACCGTCTCGTCGGCGACGCTGTCGTCGACCTCCAGCTCAAACCGCTTGCCCTGCCGCACATCTGATATCCCGTTGTAGCCGAGGCGGCCGAGTGCGCCGACGATCGCCTGCCCCTGCGGGTCGAGAATTTCGGCCTTCGGCATCACGTGCACAACCACCTTTGCCACGCGCTCACTCTACCGGCGGGCACGGGCGCACCGCCTCACCGGCACGAGTCGATGTACGCCGTGCACAGCGGGGCGTTCATCGCCTCGAGCACCTGGGCATCGGCCACCACAGGCCAATCGACGCGCGGTGGGCTGTTTGCCCACATCGCCAGCTCGACAACGGTGCTGTTCAGCGGGTTCACCAGCAGGTACGTGTGCAGCACGGCCTGGCCGGGCAGCACCCCGCTGACCACGGCCGCGATCCGGTCTCCGGTGGCGGTGGTCAGCGACGGCGACGTCAGCGGAGAGGTCAGCTGACACGACCGCAGCGCCGACACGGCCTTGTCGAACACGCTCGACGCGAGCTGCGCGCCGCGCCACGTCTCTCCGCGCCAATGCAGCACCTGCACTTGAAGCTGCCATTGCCCGTCGGGCTGCGGCACCGTGGCCCGCGCGGCGACCGCGTAGCTGCGGGGGTCGTCGGGGACGACCGGCGTGCTGCACGCCTCCTCGAACCGGAAGCGGGGGTTGGTCGCGGTGACGGCCACGCCCGCCAGCCCCGGCCAGCGGTAGACCGGGTAGAGCGGGATCGCCGTCGAATCAATCCACGCCGAGTTCGGGATGCGGTCGCAGTTCGGCGGGCAATTCATCGGCGTCCCCGACGCAGGGCCGATGCCGCCGGGCGCAAGCGCCAGCCCGCACGACGCCAGCACTGCCGCAAGCATCAGTCGCATCGCGCACCACCCCTGAGCGCAGAATATAGACATGCAGCTGACCCATTTTGGCCATTCGTGCCTTCTCGCCGAGTTCAACATTGATTCGGCCACGACCACGGTGCTGTTCGACCCGGGGAACTTCTCGCACGGCTTCGAGGGAATCACGGGGCTGGACGCGATCCTGATCACCCATCAGCACCCCGACCATGCTGACACCGAACGGCTGCCCGCGCTGGTGGAGGCCAATCCGCAGGCGGCGCTGTATGCCGACCCGCAGACGGCGTCGCAGCTTGGCGGGCCGTGGAAGGCCGTGCACGTCGGTGACGAGTTCACCGTCGGCGGGTTGACGGTGCGCGGTGTCGGGGGCAAGCACGCGGTGATCCATCCGGATCTCCCGGTGATCGACAACATCTCCTACCTGATCGGCGACGGCGATCACCCGGCGCGGTTGATGCATCCGGGCGATGCGCTGTTCACGCCGGGCGAGCCGGTGGACGTGCTTGCCGCACCGGCCGCCGCGCCGTGGATGAAAATCTCTGAGGCCGTTGACTTTTTGCGAGCGGTGGCGCCGACGCGCGCAGTGCCGATCCACCAGGGGATCATCGATCCGGGCGCCCGCGGGATCTACTACGGCAGGCTCTCGGAGATGACTGACACCGACTTCTGTGTCCTCGACGAGGAGAACAGCACGCAGTTCTAGGAGGGCTCACGCGGTGTCGCGCGCAGCCGCGCGGCCCGCCGCCCGGCCGGAGAAGATGCAGCCCCCGAGGAAGGTGCCTTCCAGCGAGCGGTAGCCGTGCACACCGCCGCCGCCGAAGCCCGCAGCCTCCCCGGCGGCATACAGCCCCGGCAGCGGCGTGCCGTCGGCCCGCAGCGCGCGCGAGTCGAGGTCGGTTTCCAAGCCTCCCAACGACTTCCGGGTGAGGATGTGTAGCTTCACCGCGATCAGCGGGCCTGCCTTCGGGTCGGTAAGCCGGTGCGGGGCGACGACGCGGGTGAAGCGGTCGCCGAGATAGCCGCGCGCCGCGCGGATCGCCGTCACCTGGGCGTCCTTGGTGAACCGGTTGGCGACCTCGCGGTCGCGCGCGGTGACCTCCGCCTCCACCGTGGCGTAGTCGAGGGGCAGCACGTCGGGCACGGAGTTCATCGCCGAGACCAGTTCCGGCAATGTTTTCGCACTGACGAAGTCGACCCCCTTGTCGACGAACGCCTGCACCGGCGCGGGCGCGCCCGGCCGCACCCGCGCGAGCACGTCGCGCACGCTGCGGCCGGTGAGGTCGGGGTTCTGTTCCTGCCCTGACAACGCGAACTCCTTGGCGATGATCCGGGCGTTCAGCACGAACCACGTGTAATCCTGACCGGTGCGGGCGATGTATTCCAGCGTGCCGAGGGTGTCGAAGCCCGGGTATAGCGGTGCGGGCAGCCGTTTTCCGCTGGCGTCGAGCCACAGCGACGACGGTGCAGGCAGGATGCGGATGCCGTGCATGGGCCAGATCGGGTCGTAGTTTGTGATGCCCTCGGTGTAGTGCCACATCCGGTCGCTGTTGACGACGTTGGCTCCTGCCGACTCGCTGATGCCGATCATCCGGCCGTCGACGTGCGCCGGCACACCGCTGAGCAGCTGTTCGGGCACCCGGCCCATCCGCTTGGGCCAGTTCTGCCGCACCAGGTCGTGGTTGCCGCCGATGCCGCCGCTGGCCACGACCACCGACTGAGCGCGGAACTCGAACTCGCCAACGGTAATTCGCGACGAGGCCACACCGCGGGCTACATCGGTCGGTTCCAGCACCGTGCCGCGCACGCCCACGACGGCACCGTCCTCGACGATCAACTCGTCGACGCGGTGGCGGTGGGCGAACGTCACTGCATCGTTGTCCACCAACCGGCAAGCGAAAACGTCGACGATCGCCGGGCCGGTGCCCCACGTGATGTGGAAGCGCGGCACCGAATTCCCGTGCCCGCGCGCGTCGTAGCCGCCGCGCTCGGCCCAGCCCACCAACGGGAAGGTGCTCAGGCCGCGCTCCCGCAGCCAGCTGCGCTTCTCGCCGGCGGCGAAGTCGACGTAGGCGTGGGCCCACTGACGCGGCCAGTGGTCCTCGGGGCGGTCGAATCCCGCCGCGCCCAACCAGTCCTGCAGGGCCAGCTCGTGGCTGTCGCGGATGCCCAGCCGGCGTTGCTCGGGGCTGTTGACGAAGAACAGGCCACCGAACGACCAGAACGCCTGCCCGCCGATGTTGTTGTCGTTCTCCTGGTCGACGATCAGGACGCGGCGGCCCCGCTCCACCAGTTCACAGGCGGCGACCAGGCCCGCCAGGCCCGCTCCGACGACGATGACGTCATCATCTGCCATGGCCGCCAATGTAGCGGTCGGTCAGGCGGCGTCGGTCAGCGCGGGATAGGGCCGCCACTCGTACACCGCGGGCACGCACTGATGCATCAGCGCCAGGTCGACGGCGTCGAGCATGGCCTGGCGCGGCCCCGGTGTGCGCAGGTGCCGCGCCGCGACCGCGACACGCACCACTCCGGCCCGCCGCGCGGTGCGGTCGGCCGACAGCACCAACGTGCGGCACCACCACGGCTCGGACAGGAACCCCTCGCCGATGCCGAGCACCCGCGAGCGGACCGTGGACTTGCGAACGATATCGGTGATACCGCCCAGCCCGGCTAGCAGTCGGAAGCCGTTGCGCGGCAACGCATTCACTGTTCCCTGCGACACCGTCCAGCCGGGTGCGGCGAACAACCGGGTACGCAGGCCGAGGTGTTCGAGGATGCGGTCGGCGCCCATCAGCCGCAGGTTCGCCTCGTGCGCTTGCAGCGTGGCGAACTCGCCGCGCCGCTTCTTGGTCGCCGCCTCGTCGAAGCCGTGCAGGACGATGGCGTCGCCGCGGCCGCGGCGCGCAGAAAGCCACTCCACGGTCGTCGGGTCATGGTCCAGCCGGTAACCGCTCTTCAGCCGCGGTGCGACGAGAAACGACGACGGCACGGCGCGCTCATCCAGTAGCGCGCAGAATGCCTCGACATCGGGCAGCGTCTCGTCGCGGATGCCGGAAATCGAGACGATCAGTTGTCCAGCCACACCGGCATTGTCGCAACGCCAGGTGTCGCAAGGGTTTCCGACACTCTTACAGGAGTTGTAGATTCAGCTATCGCGGCAGAACCGACTCGATGGCCTCGATCACCTCGGGGGCGTCCGGTTCGGTGCGCGGGCGGAACCGCTTGACCACCGCGCCGCCCGGTGCGAGCAGGAACTTTTCGAAGTTCCACTGCACGTCGCCGGCCTCGCCGCCGGCATCGGCGGTCTTCGTCAGCTCGGCGAACAGCGGATGCCGGTCCGGGCCGTTGACGTCGGTCTTTTCCAACAGCGGGAAGGTGACCCCATAGGTAGTGGAACAGAACGTCTGGATCTCCTCGGCGGTGCCGGGCTCCTGGCCCATGAACTGGTTGCAGGGCACACCGATGACGGTGAGGCCGCGATCGCCGTAGTCCTTGGCGAGCTTTTCCAGGGCGCTGTACTGGGGTGTCAGACCGCATTTGGAGGCGACGTTGACGATCAGGGCCGCGCCGTCGGCGAGTTCGCCCAGCGTGGTGGGCTTGCCGTCGAGGGTGGTCAGCGCGATGTCGGTGAGCTGCGTGTCCGTCATGCCATCGCAGGCTACCCGTTACGTCGCGAACAGCATTCCGGCCACCCGCTGCACTGTCGCAACCGGGTCAGCGGCCTTATCGATAGCGCCCTCGATAGCGCCGTTGAGCCATAGCAGCGAAAAGCCGTGCACCAGAGACCAAGCCGCGAGCGCGGCGGCTTGCGGATCGTTCTTCGCGCGCGGATCGTCGAGGGTGCCTACCCCCGCGGCGAGCTCGGAGCCGGCGGCCGTCTCGGCCGCCACGAGCGCGGGATCGGTGGCCTCGTAGAGCGATTTGTCGAACATCACCGCGTAGTGGCCGGGATGGTCGATGGCGAACCGCACATACGCCAGCGCAGCGGCGAGAAAGTCGGGGCGTGCACCGGCGAGCGCGGCGGCGAGCATGTCGAAGCCTTCAGTCGCCAGCGCGGTGAACAGCCCGCGGCGGTCGGTGAAGTGATGGGCGGGCGCGGCGTGAGAAACGCCCGCCGCGCGGGCCAGCTCGCGCAGGGATAGGCCGTCGGCGCCGCGCTCGGCGACCAGCGCCGCCGCCTCACCGAGGATGGTGGCCTTCAGATCGCCGTGGTGATAGCCGGCCTTGCTGGTCATGTCGCGAGCATAGCGCGGAATCTTGACAGTGCCTAGATGCGTTGCTTATCGTGATTCGGTACATCTTGTCACTGTCTAGATTGGAGATCGAGATGGCCCCTCTTATCGCACTCGTGCTGGGCACGCTGCTGGCCCGGCTGGTCGGCTGGTGGGGAGTCGACTACGTCGGCACCTGGCCTGCGGCGGTCGCGGTCGGGCTGGCCGTGATGTTCGTGGTCACCGGCATCGCCCACTTCGTGAACCCGCTGCGGTGTGACCTGATCGCGATCGTGCCGCCGCGACTGCCCGCGCCGGCAATACTGCTCACGGTCACAGGGGTGCTGGAGTTGCTGGGCGCGGCCGGGCTGCTGTACCCGCCGACGCGGCCGATCGCCGCCGTCGCGCTCGCCCTGCTGATGCTGGCGATGTTTCCCGCCAACGTCTACGCGTCGCGGATGCCCGACCCGCCGAAGTCGATGACCACCAAGCTGCCGCTACGCACGGTCGAGCAGGTCGTCTTCGTAGGCGCCGCCCTCGTGGTTGGCCTTGGCGGTATGCAGTAGCCAGGCGTACTGGAACGCCGCCTCTTTCCAGCGCTCGTATCGACCGCTGATGCCGCCATGGCCGGCGCTCATCTCGGTCTTCAACAGCAACGGGTGGGCGTCGGTCTTGGTATGCCGCAGTGCGGCAACCCATTTCGCCGGCTCCACGTAGTACACCCGGGTGTCATTGAGAGACGTCATCGCCAGTATCGGCGGATAGTCCTGGGCGGTGACGTTCTCATACGGCGAATAGGACTTCATGTAGTGGTAGACCTCCTCGTCGGCCAGTGGGTTTCCCCACTCGTCCCACTCGGTGACCGTGAGGGGAAGCGACGGGTCGAGGATCGTCGTCAACGCATCGACGAACGGCACCTGGGCCAGGAAACCCGCGAACAGATGGGGGGCCATGTTGGCCACGGCGCCGATCAACAGACCCCCCGCGCTGCCGCCAAGCGCGACGAGATTTTCGGGTCGGGTGATGTCGGTGTTGATGAGATGCGCTGCGACGGCGATGAAGTCGGTGAAGGTGTTCTTCTTCTCCAGCATCTTGCCGTGCTCGTACCACGGCCTGCCGAGTTCGCCGCCGCCGCGGACGTGAGCGATGGCGAACACCATGCCGCGGTCGAGCAGCGACAGCCGCGCGATCGAAAACCGTGGGTCCTCGCAGGACTCGTAGGCGCCGTAGCCGTAGAGCAGGGTCGGGGCGGGATATTGCAGTCCGACGCGATGGATGATCGACACCGGAACCCGCGCGCCGTCGGCTGCCGTTGCCCAGTCGCGCCGCTCGACGTAGTCCTCAGGGCGGTAGTCGCCGAGCACCGGCTGTTCGCGCAACAGTGTGCGCTCACCGGTGGCCAAGTCGACGTCGTAGATGCGGACGGGGATCACGAAAGACGTTGCGCCGATGCGCAGTTTGGGCGAATCCCAGTTCGGGTTTCCGCTCAGCCCCGCCGACATCAGCTCGGACTCGAAGGTGAAATCCTCCGGGCGGCCGTACTGCCCATCGGGGTACAGCGGCCACAGCTGGATGCGCGGCAGCGCCTCGCTGCGGTAGCTGACCACGATGTGGCCGGCAAACGCGTCGACGGCGTCGAGCCGGACGTCGTCGCGATGCTCGATCAGCGTGCGCGTCGATGTCGGATCGGACACCGGCGCCTCGACAAGGGTGAAGTTCTCGGCGCCATCGTTGTGCAGGATGAGGAAACGGTCTTCGCCACCGACGACGGCGTGCTCGACGGAGTACTCGACGAGGTCGCGGCGCGGCCACACCGGCACGAACTCGGCTGAGCCGTCGGTGGCGTCGGCGTAGCGGATCTCTGAGGTCACCGCGCTGCCCGCGGCGATGATGATGTACTTGTCGCTGCGGGTGCGTCCGATCGCGAGCCAGAACTTCTCGTCGGGCTCGTGATAGACCTTCTCGGCGGGCAGGCCGGCGCCGACCCGGTGCCGCCAGACTGTGTCCGGGCGCCACGCGTCGTCGACGGTTGTGTAGTAGACGGTCCGGTTGTCGGCGGCCCAGGTCGCCCCTGCGCCGATCCCGACGATCTCGTCGTCGTAGAGCTGCCCGGTCCGTAGGTCCTTGAACCGCAACGTGTATCGCTCATCGCCGCGGGTGTCCACGGAATATGCCAGGGTGTGGGCGTCGACGCTTACCGTGGCAGCGCCCAGAGCGAAGTAGTCGTGGCCCTCGGCCAGCACGTTCTCGTCGAGCAGCACCTGCTCGCCTGGGATGTCGGTGTGCTCGTCGAACTGCGGCGGCATCCAGTCGTCGGGGTGCGTTATCGGACAACGGCAGTGCACGCTGTACTGCTTGCCCTCGAAGCTGCGGGTGTAGTACCACCACTCGTTGCGGCGGATCGGTACCGACAGATCGGTTTCCTTGGTGCGGGCCTTGATCTCGTCGAAGATCTTCTGGCGCAACGGGGCCAGGTGCTCGGTGACCTGTTCGGTGTAGGTGTTCTCCGCTTTCAGGTATTCGATTACCTCGGGATCGGATTTGTCGCGCAGCCACTCGTAGTGGTCGACGAAGACGTCGCCGTGATGCTCGCGGCGGTGCTCAACCCGTTTCGCGACGGGAGGAACCGGAGTCTGGCTCATGCGGTGGGTCCGATCCAGTCGGCGAAGCTCAGTCCCGAAATGCGCTCGTAGGCATCGATGTAACGCTCGCGGGTGGCGTCCACGATGGTCGGCGGCAGCGGAGGTGGCGGGGCGTCGCCGTCGCGGTCCCAGCCCGATTCGGGGCTCAGCAGCCAATTACGGACGAACTGCTTGTCGAAGCTGGGCTGCACGACGCCTTCTTGGTATGTGTCGACGGCCCAGTAGCGCGACGAGTCGGGCGTGAACACCTCGTCGGCGAGGACCAGTTCGCCGCGGTCGTCGATGCCGAACTCGAACTTGGTGTCGGCGATGATGATTCCCTTCGTCAGCGCGTGGTCGGCGGCACGTGTGTAGGTCTGCAGGGTGAGATCGCGCAACTGGTTGGCGCGTTCGGCCCCGACGGCCTCGATCACGTCGGCGAACGAAATGTTCTCGTCGTGCTCGCCGAGTTCGGCCTTGGTGGCGGGCGTGAACAGCGGGAAGTCGAACTTGCTGGCTTCGGTCAGTCCGGGCGGCAGCGCGATGCCGCTGACCTCTCCGGTTTTCTGGTAGTCCAGCAGCCCGGAACCGGTCAGGTAGCCGCGGGCCACACATTCGACCGGAATCATCTCGAGCTTGCGCACTACCAGCGCGCGGCCGAGCACCTCGTCGGGAATACGCGGGTCGTCGGGTGGACCCGCAAGATGGTTGGGCGTCTTGACGTAGTCGAAGAAGAACACGCTCATCGCGGTCAGGATGCGGCCCTTGTCACCGATCTCGTTGTCGAGGATGTAGTCGAACGCCGAGATGCGGTCGCTGGCGACGAAGAGCAGGTGCTCGTCGTCGATGCGGTAGAGCTCGCGCACCTTGCCGCTGGCCAGATGCTCGTAGTCGGATAGAGCTGGGCGCATCGGGCCAGCCTAACGGTCGATCTGTGCTGGGATCGATCGCATGACATCGAGGTACGTGCCGTATGCCACCACGCCCGCGCGGCTGCTGGGACAACTGGTCAGCGACATCGTGATCGCGCTGTGGACCGCCATCTGGGTGGTGGTCGGGGCGGCGGTGCACTCGGCCGTCGCGGCCATCGCCGATTTCGGCAGCGACGTGGAGAACGGCGCCAACGGCATCGCAGGCAACCTCGACCACGCCGGCGACAACGCGGGCAAGGTGCCGCTGATCGGCGACGCGCTGAGCAGCCCGCTGACCGCGGCGGGCGGTTTCGCCCACGACATCGCCGGCGCCGGCCACCAGCTGAACACGACCGCGACGTGGTTGGCGTGGCTGCTGGCGCTCGCGGTCGCGGCGCCGCCGATTCTGGCGATCGCGATGCCCTGGCTGGTGCTGCGGTGGCGCTTCTTCCGGCGCAAGTGGGTGGCGCTGACGCTGGCGAGGACACCCGCGGGCGAACAGCTGCTGGCGCTGCGGGCGCTGGCCAACCGGCCGCTGGCCAAGCTGGCGGCGATCAACGCTGACCCCGTCGGAGCGTGGCGCCGCGAGGATGCCGCCGCGATCAGCGGCCTGGCAGCGTTGGAGCTGCGGGCCGCAGGCGTCGCACGCCGCCACAGCCCCTAACAGGCGATTTCGGCGTGATTTCCCGCGCTGATCGCGGGTTTTCACGCCCAATTCACGCGCGTTGGAACCCGTGACGGGCCGCGACGCGTCAATTCCGGCATGCTCGACTACTATTTGCGCCGGCACGACGGTGTCATCACCCTCGCCCAGGCCCGGACTGCAGGTCTCAGCGAAGACGCCGTATCGCGGCGGGTGCACTCCGGATACTGGGTCCGATATGGGCCGGCGTGTACTTCGTCAACGACCGGCCGTATGCCGATGCCGCTCGTGTTCGCGTCGCGGTCTGGAGTTACGGCGTTCGAGCGGCTGCCAGCGGTCTGACGGCAGCGTGGTGGCATAACCTGACGAAGTTCGCACCGCGGATCGTCGAGGTCACTGTGCCGAGAGCAAGCAACGGGCGATGCCATCAAGGCTCCAGAGTCAGACGACGAGATCTCAAACCGGTTGACGTCGAAGAGCGATCGGGTCTGCGCGTCACGAAGCTCGCCCTGACGGTCGTCGAGGCGGCGGTGCGACAGCGCGGCGGCGCGAAGATCATGGACGCTGCCTTGCAGCACCACGTGGAATTGCGGGCGCTGTGGAGTGCACATCTGCGAAACACGGGACGTCATGGCTCGCCGGCCGCGCGCCGACTTCTGCACGCCGCACAGGACAACGCCCACTCCGAAGCCGAGCGATTACTGCTCAGGCTGCTCAGAGCGAACAAGATCACCGGTTGGAAAGCCAACTATCCGGTCGCCGGTTACCGCGTCGACATCGGCTTCCCGGAACACAAGGTCGCCATTGAGGTCGACGGCTTCGCCTTCCACAGCGACAGCGAGGACTTCCACCACGACCGCCAGCGCCAGAACGCGATCGCCTTGGCCGGCTGGCAAGTGCTGCGGTTCACCTGGCTTGACCTCATGGAGTACCGCGAGCGCGTCATCGCCGAGATCAAGCGTGCGATTGGGGCGTGATTTCCCGCGGCCGGCGCGGGTTTTCACGCCCAAATCGCAAGAGGGTGACGGTCCAGAGCGCCAGAGCGATCCACGTGAAGGCCAACGACACCTGCGGCAGCACGCGCCAACCCGTCTCCTGAGCGATCGCATGCGTCGCAGCGCCGTACATGCCCAGCGGGAACACCGCGGGCCACGCGATCACTGCACGCCATCCCACGATCACCAACGGCACGATCTGCACGGTCGCGGCCACCCACGTCACGATCGTCACCGCGCGCACCGCGTCGGCGATCGGTCCCGGATACAGCGCGGCATGGAGATGCTCGCCCGCCAGCGCCGCGATTGCCGTTCCACCCATCAGGATCCAGTGGTCGGCGGGCACATTTCGCCGAGCCGACGGATCGGCCGCCGCCCGCCAGCCCACCAGCGCAGCCACCGCCACGTAGCAACACAGCGCCAGCGGCCACAATACGAACGGCCAGAACACGTTGCCGCCCGCGACGAACACGATCACCAATCCCGACGTCGACACGCTGACCAGCTGCCACGCGCCGCGAGCATGATTCCGCAGGCCGACCCAGCGCAGCCGCCACAATCCGCGAACCACGAACGGCAGCAACGACACCCATCCCTGCAGCGCCAGGCCTCCCAGCACCAGAACGATCCAGCGGTACTCACTGAAGCGCGCTGCCAGCACGCAGCACGCCGCCACGTACGTCAGCAGTCCGACGGCAGTGTCTACATCGCGCAAGCTCCACGACTCGCGCCGCCATGTCCCTGCGCACAGCACCACCAGCACCGCCAACCCGACGACGCCAATCACCGCCAGCGCGAAGCTCAACCGGCCGAAACCATGATCTGCCGCAGCAATCGACACGATGCCGGTCGCCATGACCGCTGCGAAGCCGTCTGGTCTCACGCGTCCAGTTCGACGACGAGGTGACGAATTCCGGTGTGCCGGTTGCTGCGTGTCCATTCCACCGGTTTGGTCACCCGCACCGACGAGAACCTGCCGAGCAGCTCTTCGAAGAGCACCCGAAGTTCCAGCCGGGCGAGGTTGGCGCCGAGGCAGTAGTGAATGCCCTGCCCAAAACCCAAGTGAGGATTCGGCTTGCGGGTGATGTCGAACTCGTCAGGCCGGTCGAACGCCAGCGGATCCCGGTTCGCCGAACCCTCCCAGATCTGCACCTTCTGACCCGCCTCGATGACACGGCCGCCCAGCTCGACGTCGCGGGTTGCGGTGCGGCGCTTCGACGGAGACGGCGACGTCCAGCGCACCATTTCCTCGACGGCCGTCGGCAACAGCGACATATTCGCCCGCAACAACTCGAATTGGTATGGATGCTCGGCCAGCGCAAGTAGCCCGCCCGCCACGGCATTTCGCGTCGTCTCCGCACCCGCGCTGAACAAGAGGCTGAAGAACAGGTAAAGCTCGAGATCCGATAGTCCCTCGGAATCCAGTTCGGCATTCGCAACCACCGACAGCATGTCGTCGGTCGGTGACGCCCTCTTCGCGGCGATCAGCGACTGGCCGTAGGTGTACATCCGGGTGCCGGCCTCCTCGGGGGTCAGCTGACCGACCGACGCTCTACGGGCCCTACCGAAATCGAACTGGGGCTCGATGGCCTCGAACAGCCAATGCCGTTCGGATTCAGGGACTCCCAGCAGGATGCAGATCATCTGCATCGGCAACTCGGCGGCGACCTCCACCAGGAAATCGAACGGCACACCCGGCGTCACATCGTCCAGCAGGCGACGCGCACGCGAGCGCAGATCGTCTTCGACGCGCCGGATCATCCGCGGCGTCAGCCCGGAACTCACCAGCCGCCGGATCTGTGAATGCCGCGGGTCGTCCATCATGTTGAGCACCTGGCCCGCGATGGAAAGGTCCTGCAGCAGCGTGCCACCGTACGGCCGCGTCCCGCCCGTCACCGACGAGTATGTTTCAGGATCACGCAGCACCGCAAGCGTTTCCGCGTAGGTGGCCACCGACCAGAAGCCCTCGCCGTCAGGCGTGTTCTCGGTAGCCGAGTGCCAGTACACCGGCGCCTCGCGGCGGTGTACCTCGAACAGGTGATGCGGAAAGCCTGCGGCGAAATTGTCCAGATCGGTCAAGTCGATCCGGGCCAGGGACGCCGCCACCGTCACAGGATCGCGCCCGAAGTGTACTTGGCCGCCTCGGGATAGCGGCTGACCAGTTCGTCCACCGCCGCGACGACCGCGTCGAGCTGGCTGCCCGCCGCACCGGTGAACGCCTGCCTGTCGGCCAGCGCCGCATCCAAAGCAGCCCGGTCCAGCGGCAGACGGCGGTCGGCGGCCAACCGGTCCAGAAGGTCGGGCTCGGCACCCTTTTCGCGCATCGCCAGAGCCACCGCGACCGCGTTCTCCTTTATGACTTCGTGCGCCGCCTCGCGGCCCATGCCGGCGCGCACCGCCGCGATCAGAATGCGGGTCGTCGCCAGGAACGGCAGGTAACGGTCGAGTTCACGCTGGATCACGGCCGGATAGGCGCCGAACTCGTCGAGGACTGTCAGGAAGGTTTCGGTCTGCCCGTCGATCGCGAAGAACGCGTCGGGCAGCGCGACGCGGCGTACCACCGAGCAGAACACGTCGCCCTCGTTCCATTGCGCCCCAGCGAGTTCGGCGGCCATCGACGCGTAGCCGCGCAGCACTACCTGCAAGCCGTTGACGCGCTCGCACGATCGCGTGTTCATCTTGTGCGGCATCGCCGACGATCCGACCTGTCCGGGCGCGAAGCCCTCGGTCACCAGCTCGTGGCCGGCCATCAGCCGGATCGTGTGGGCCAGCGACGACGGCCCCGCGCCGACCTGTACCAGCGCCGAGATGACGTCGTGGTCGAGCGAGCGCGGATAGACCTGTCCCACGCTGGTGAATATCTCGGTGAAGCCGAGGAACTCCGCGACCCGCCGCTCCAGTTCCGCTAGCCGCGCGGTGTCCCCGGAGAACAGGTCGAGCATGTCCTGCGCCGTGCCCATCGGTCCCTTGATACCGCGCAGGGGATACCGGTCGATCAGGTCACGCAGCCTCGACAGCGCAACCAGCATTTCCTCGGCCGCCGACGCGAACCGCTTGCCCAGCGTGGTCGCCTGCGCCGCAACGTTGTGGCTGCGGCCCGCCATCACCAGGTCGCGGTAGCTGACCGCGCGCTCGGCCAGCCGCGCCACCACGGCCACCCCGTGCGAAAACACCAGTTCCAGCGAGCGCCGAATCTGCAGCTGCTCAACGTTTTCGGTGAGGTCGCGGCTCGTCATGCCCTTGTGGATGTGCTCGTGACCCGCGAGCGCGTTGAACTCTTCGATGCGCGCCTTGACGTCATGGCGCAGCACCCGTTCGCGCTCGGCGATCGAGGCAAGGTCGACGTCCTCGATCACCCGCTCGTAGTCGTCGATGACGCCGTCGGGGACGTCGACGCCCAATGACGCCTGCGCACGCAGCACCGCCAGCCACAACCGACGCTCGCCGACGATCTTGGCCTCCCGCGACCAGATCGCCACCATCTCGTCGCTGGCATACCTGCTGGCCAGCACGTTGGGGATCGTCACAACCTCACAGCTTACGACCCTGATGGGGCAGGGTAGCCGTATGCACTTCGTTGGATTGGACCTGGCGTGGGGCGAGAAGAACCAGACCGGTGTGGCGGCCATCGACTCCGACGGTCGCCTGCTGCACGTGGGCGCCGCTCGGGACGACGACGAGATCGTCGCGGCTATCGCCCCGTTCACCGGCGGCGATTGCGTGGTCGCGTTCGACGCTCCGCTGATCGTGAACAATCAGACCGGGCACCGCCCGGCCGAGACGGCCCTCAACCGCGACTTCGCGAAGTTCGACGCCGGGGCTCGGCCGGCCTTCGCCGAGAGGCCCGAACTTGTGAATCCGCGCGCCGCCCGACTGGCCGCCGCCATGGACCTCGATATCGATCCCGCCTCGGGCGCGGGCCGGCGGGCGATCGAGGTGTATCCGCATCCGGCGACCGTGGTGCTGTTCGAGCTCGACAAGATATTGAAGTACAAGCGGGGGCCGTTCGGTGACCGCCAGCGCGAGCTGCTAAAGCTGATGACGCTCATCGAAGGACTCGACGACGCCACACCGCGGCTGCGCGCCAACCGCAGCGTTTCCTGGGTTGAGCTGCGCAGGCGCGTGGAGGCCGCCACCAAACCGGGGCAGCTCGACCGTGACGAGGATCCCGTCGACGCGGTGCTGTGCGCCTACATCGCGCTGTACTGGGATCAGCGGCCCGACGACGTCACGATCTACGGCGACGTCGAGACGGGTTACATCCTCACCCCCAGCCTTCCGCGGGACCTGTCGGCCACCCCCCGCCGACGCGTGGTGCCGCCGCCAACCGACGAACTGCATCAACGTCTTTCGCGCCTGGAAGAACTGCTGGCCCAAGCGCAGGCCGAGGCGCGCACGATCCGCGAGCGGCTGTACCGGATGTAGACCTAATCGGGTGCGTCGGCCAGATGCGTCGGGTCGGTGATGGCCGCCCCGCGAATTCCGAGCTGACGGTTGATCAGCCGGGTCAGCAGGAACAGCCCGATGCCGATCGCGATGAGGATCGTCGCCAGCACGTACTGCTGCCCGGGCCGACCCGACAGCGGCGTGACGAGATACACCGATGCGAGAAACCCGATGACCGGTAACGCGGTCGGTGTCTTGAAGTGTCCGCCCTCGGCCATCACATCGCGCCGCAGCACCAACACCGAGACGTTGACGACGGCGAACACGGCAAGTAGCAGCAGCGACGTCGTTCCGCCCAACAGCGAGATCGCCTTGCTGTTGGCGAACGCGGTCACATACAGGATGAGACCGAACGCGATCAGGGTGGTGAATGTGATCGCGACATGCGGCGTGAACCTGCGCGGGTGTACGCGGCCCAGCACCGGCGGCAGTACGTGCTGGCGCGACATCCCGTAGATCAGCCGGCTGGCCATCAGCATGTTGATCAGCGCGGTGTTGGAGACGGCGAACATCGAGATGAACGGCAGGATGTCCTCGATCGGCAGCCCCGGCGCACCGGCCTTGACCACCTCGACCAGCGGTGTCTCGCTTTCCTCCAGCGTCCCGATCGGCACGAGGGCAACCGCGACAATGGCGACCACTACATAGACCAGGCCAGCGATCGACAACCCGCTCAACAACACCTTCGGGAACGTCTTTACCGGATCTTTCGTCTCTTCGGCCATGTTCACCGAGTCCTCGAAGCCGACCATCGCGAAGAACGCGAGCGACGTGGCGGTCGTGACTGCCATGAACCAGTTCTTGTCGCTGGCGGTTTCGAATGCGACGACGCGCGAGAAGTCGACGTCGCCGCCCCCGGTGAACGCGAAGAGCCCCACCACGATCACCAGCATCAGGCCCGTGATCTCGATGATGGTAAGCACGACGTTGAGTTTGACGCTCTCCCCTACCCCGCGCAGATTGACCGCGGCCAGCAGAGCCATGAAAAGCAGTGCGACGCAGACGATTCCGCCGGGGCCCCAGCTGAAGTGGAACGCCTCGAAGAAATTGGCCGCGAAGAACCGCGAGGCCGTCGACGCCGAGGTGATACCCGAGCACATTACGACGAACGCGATCAGGAACGTGACGAACTGAATGCCGAACGCCTTGTGCGCATACAACGCCGCGCCGGCCGCCTGCGGGTATTTTGTGACCAGCTCCAGGTAGCTGAATGCCGTGACGGTGGCGATGAGGAAGGCCACCAGGAAGGGAATCCACGCTGCGCCACCGACTTCGGCGGCCACGTCACCGGTCAGGGCGTAAACCCCGGTGCCGAGGATATCGCCGACGACGAACAGGAGCAGCAGGCCGGGGCCCATCACCCGTTTCAGTTCGGGCTGCTGTTCGGCGGTCCTCGTGTCGGATCTCATCGCCTGTCAGCCGGAAGCGGCGGTGAGCACGGGCGCCGAGATCGGCGCCGTGATCGGGGCGAGCACGTCGATGACGTCGATCAAGGTGGCGCGCGCGGCGCTGCGGGGGCCCTCGCCGTCGTCGACCAGCGCCGCCACCACCGCGCCGTCGACGGCGCACACCAGTGCGGGCACCAGCTCGCCGCGCAGCGTGCGGCCGCAGCGCTCGACGACCTTGGCCACCGCGTCGGTGCGTTGCTGCAAGACGCGCCGTTGCACCTCACGCAGCGCCGGTTGACGCGCGCAGGCGATGTAACGCTCGTACCGCGAGATCAGCTCTTCGCTGACCTGAGTGTCGGGATCGTCGCCGACGCAGGGGTCGTCACCAACGAGCAGATCGACCAGCACGTCGACGGTCGCCTCCGCACCGCGACGCCGCCGCGACAACCCGGCGACGCGCTCGCGCAACTGCTGGGCCTCCAGCGCACCGATGTGTTCGACAGCCTTGACGATCAGATCGTCCAGCGATGAGAAGTAGTACGTCGTCGCCGCCAGCGGCAGCCCCGCCCGCTTGGCCACCGCGCGGTGCCGGACGGCCTCGAATCCCCCTTCGCACAGCAACTCGGCAGCCGCGGTCACAAGCGCGTACTGCCTGCGCACTCCCTTCGGAGTCAACGCTGCCGTCACGGTAAGCATGCTGCCAGTCGGCCGCGTATGACATGGCACTTTCGCCCAAAGCTAAGGCATTACTCAGGAATGCGGTCCACCAATCGATTTGGATACATCGCTACCGCCGATGGCATGATGGCCGCATGCCAGACCTGACCCGACGCGCGATGTTGCGCCTCGGTGCCAGCGCGGCCGCAGGGGCCGTCGGCGCCTTCGCGCTCGGCTCCCTGCGCGATCCAGCGCCGTCACCGGCACCCGTCCAGATGACGAGCGCCGGCGCACCGCTGGCACCGTTGGCGCCGCCGGCCCCGTTGGAGCCCGTTGCAACCGCGGCACAGACGTACGTTTCGGGATCGTTCAATTCGGCCGCCCGCGGTGGCGTCGACACCAACTGGGCGATCGCACGCCCGCCCGGCCAGACCCAGCCGCTGCGACCCGTCATCGCGTTGCACGGCAAGGGCGGTGACGCGGCCCAGGTGATGGCCGGCGGCGTCGAGCAGGGGCTGGCTCAGGCGGTCGCCGCGGGCCTGCCGCCGTTTGCAGTGGTGGCGGTCGACGGCGGCGGTGGCTACTGGCACAAGCGCGCCTCGGGCGAGGACTCCGGCGCGATGGTGCTCAACGAACTGATACCGATGCTCGGCAATCAGGGCCTGGACACCTCACGGGTGGCGTTTCTCGGCTGGTCGATGGGCGGCTACGGCGCGCTGCTGTTGGGCGCGCGCCTCGGGGCGGCGCGCACGGCCGCGATCTGTGCGGTCAGCCCGGCGTTGTGGACGTCGTCGGGCGCCGCCGCCCCGGGCGCGTTCGACGGCGCCGACGACTACGCGGCCAACAGCGTGTGGGGGCTGCCTGCGCTCGCCTCGATCCCGATCCGCATCGACTGTGGCAACAGCGATCCCTTTTACTCGGCGACGCAGCAGTTCATCGCGCAGCTGCCGAACCGGCCCGCGGGCGGCTTCTCCCCTGGCGGACATGACGGCGGGTTCTGGAGCTCGCAGCTGCCCGCGGAGCTGGAGTGGATGGCGCCGCTCCTCGTCGACTAAACCGAGATCTTGCCTTCGGCCGCGGCCAGACCGATGTCGCTGCGAAAATGACTGCCGGGCAACCGAATCGACTTGATCAGCGTGTACGCGGAATCCCGGGCGGCGGCCAGATCGGGCCCAGAGCCGACCACGGACAGCACCCGTCCGCCCGACGAGACGATCGCTCCGTCGTCGCGTCGCGCCGTGCCCGCGTGCAGCACTCCCTCGGCCTCCGCGCCGACGATGACGTCACCGACGCGTGGCCGGCCCGGATAGTTCTCGGCGGCCAGTACCACCGCCACCGCTGCACCGTCGCGCCAGTGCAGCGGCGGATGGTCGGCCAGGCTCGCGGTGGCAGCGGCGTTCAGCAACTGGCCCAGCGGTGACTCCAGCAGGGCAAGCACCGACTGGGTCTCGGGATCGCCGAAGCGGCAATTGAATTCGACGACTGCCGGCCCCTGCGACGTGATCGCCAGTCCCGCGTACAACAGGCCGGAAAACGAGCTGCCGCGCTTGACCAGTTCTGCCGCAACAGGTTTGACGATCTCGCCGACGATCCGGTCCGTCACGTCGGCGGGCAGCCATGCCAGCGGCGCATAGGCGCCCATGCCGCCGGTGTTGGGACCGGTGTCGCCGTCGCCGACCCGCTTGAAATCTTGCGCGGGCAGCAGCGGTACCACCGTTTCCCCGTCGACCACACAGAACAGCGACACCTCAGGGCCGTCGAGGAACGATTCGAGCAGCACCGGGTGGCCCGCGTCGAGCAGGCCAGCGGCATGCGACCGGGCCGCATCCCGGTCGGCGGTCACCACCACACCCTTGCCCGCGGCGAGGCCGTCGTCCTTGACCACCCACGCCGCTTCGCCGCCGCAGGGACCGAACCGATCCAGCGCCGCGTCGAGCCGAGCGGGATTGTCGACGATCTCGCTTCTAGCGGTGCGAACGCCCGCCGCCGCCATCACGTCCTTGGCGAACGACTTCGATCCCTCGATGCGGGCGGCCTCCTTGGTGGGCCCGAAGCAGGCGATGCCCGCGGCGCGCACCGCGTCGGCGACGCCGACGACCAGGGGCACTTCAGGGCCGATCACGACCAGGTCGACGCCGAGCTTGCGGGCCAGGGCGGCGACCGCGTCCCCGGAGGTGATGTCGACGTCGTGCTGCTCGGCGATGGCGGCGGTGCCCGCGTTGCCCGGCGCGATGGCGAGGCCTTCCACCTGGGGATCTCGGCGCAGTGCCAGCAGCAAGGCATGTTCGCGGGCACCGGAGCCGATCACGAGGACGCGCACGGTTGCCAACCCTAACGGCAGCGTCGAACGACCGGGCAATGAGTTTGGCCATACACTTGACAGTCCGATGTATGGTCGACGCATGGCAACGATGCAGACCTGTCCCTTCGGGTCGGGATTCGACTTCACCGATCCCGACGTCCTCCAACACGGCATCCCCGTCACCGAATTCGCCCAGCTGCGCAAGACGGCGCCGGTGTGGTGGAACGAGCAGCCGGAATCGATCTTCGACGACGGCGGCTACTGGGTGATCAGCCGCCACGAGGACATCAAGGCCATCTCCCGCGACGGCGACCTGTGGTCCACCAACCGCAAGGGCGTGGTGATGCGGATGCCCGACGGCACCACCCCTGATCAGCTCGAACTGACCAAGGCGATGCTGATCAATCACGACGCACCCGAACACACGCGGCTGCGCAAGCTGGTGTCACGGTTGTTCACGCCGCGCGCCGTGGCCACGCTGGAAGAGAAGCTCGCCCACGCAGCGCGCGACATCGTCGCCGCAGCAAAGGAAAAGGGCAGCGGCAACTTCGTCGACGACATCGCGATGCGGCTGCCGCTGCTGGCGATCGCGGACATGCTCGGCGTGCCCGAGGCGGACCGCGAAAAGCTGTTCGAATGGACCAACTCGATCATGAACACCGACGACCCCGACTTCGCCTCGGATTACGTCGCGGCCAACGCTGAGCTGATGGGCTACGCGTACAACATGGCCGAGGAGCGCCGCCGCTGTCCGGCCGACGACATCGTGACCAGGCTCGTGCAGGCCGACATCGACGGCGAATGGATGGAAGACGTCGAGTTCGCGTTCTTTGTGATCCTGCTGGCGGTCGCAGGCAACGAGACCACCCGCAACGCCATGACCCACGGCATGAATGCGTTCTTCGACAACCCACAGCAGTGGGATCTGTTCAAACGCGAGCGCCCCGAGACCACCGCGGACGAGATCGTGCGCTGGGCCACGCCGGTGCACTGCTTCCAGCGCACCGCCCAGGCGGATACCGAGATCGGCGGCGTGACGATCGGCGAGGGGCAGCGCGTCGGCCTGTTCTACAGCTCGGCCAACTACGACGAGACGGTCTTTACCGACCCGTTCCGTTTCGACATCCTGCGCGACCCCAACCCGCATCTCGGGTTCGGCGGCAACGGGGCGCACTACTGCATCGGGGCCAACCTGGCGCGCATGGAGATCAAGCTGATCTTCAACGAGATCGCCGACCAGATCCCGGATATTTCGAAAGTCGCTGAGCCTCAACGGCTTCGCTCAGGCTGGTTGAACGGCGTGAAGGATCTGCAGGTCTCCTACACCGGCTCACAGTAGTATTCGCCGCGTGCGCACCCACGGTTGGTCTGGCGCCGCACCCGCCAGCGACAACGAAGCGGTCGAGCGAATCCTCGACGCGGCGGCAAAGGTGATCGACGTCAGGGGCGCGGACTTTTCGATCACCGACGTCGCCCGCAGCCTCGGCGTCACCCGGCAGACCGTCTACCGCTACTTCCCCAGCACCGACGCCCTGCTGGTGGCCGCCGCCGTGCACAACGCGAGCGCGTTCCTGGACCGCTTGGCGGCGCATCTGCAGGGCATCACCGACCCGGCGGAGGCGGTTGCCGAGGCCGTGGCGGCGGCGCTGGAATGGCTGCCGAAGGACAAGCACCTCGGCCTGCTGATCGAACCCGGGCGCCCGAACCCGCACACCGAGGACGTGACGTCCGATGTCGCGCTGGACTTCGCGCACTCGATGGTCCGGCGGTTCGATGTGGACTGGGCAGGGTTGGGCTTCACCGACACCGACCTCGACGAGCTCGCCGAGCACCTGCTGCGGATCATCCAGTCGTTCGTCATCGACCCGGGTCGGCCTCCGCGGCGCGGGGTGGAACTGCGGGCCTACCTACGGCGGTGGGTGGGCGCGGCTATACGGCCGAAACCACCGTCGGCTGAGCCGACAATCAAACCACCGTCGGCTGAGCCGACAATCAAACCACCGTCAGAGGAAGCGACTTCCTCGGCTCGAACACGAACGTCGAACCACCGCTGACCCGGGCCACCTTCACTTCTGACATTTCCTTTGCCGCCGTTTCGGTTTCGACGATCCGAGCCGTCCAATCGGCGTGGCTGCCCTCCACCTCGATGTCGAAGTGCGCATCGATCGCCGCGACGGCGGCCTGCAGCGGGCGTTTCTCGGCCGGGCCGACCAGCGACACCCACGCGCCGTCTTCGTGTGCCGGCGACCGGTGTACATGCACGGTGTCCGGTCCGAATTCGGCCGACACGTAGGCCGCCGGGTTGAACATCGGGTGCAGTTCGAGCATCCGTATCGCGCCCTCGATGCCGCCGGGCAGACCGAGTGCGCGGTGGATGCGCTCGGCGGCGATGCCCGCGACTCCGATGAGCTGTTTGGTGCAGATCTCCGTCGCCAATTCGGTGTTGGTGCCCGCGCGTTTGCCCACGGCGATGACGAACGACAGGTTCAGCAGGTGCATCTGCAGACACACCTCGTCGGCAATGCGCACCAGTGCCGAATGCGAGAACGCGGCGAAGTCGAAGTCGGAGAGCAACTGGCCCGAATAGTCCGACTGTCCATCGTCGTCGACATCGATCGGGTCGAGTTCCGTTGTCGCGGCGTTAGTCCGGCGCACGACATCCAGCACCGGATGGTCCTCGACCTCGGGGTGGGAGTCGTCGATGGTCACCGTCCAGGCGCAATGCGGATGGCGATCGGCAGGCTTGCGCGGCGGACGGTGGATGGGACGGATCTGGGCTCTGCGGTTGGTGGCGACGGCGGTCGCGTCGAAGGTCGGATCCTCGATGTCGTGGCACATCCCGCGGACATACTCCTCGCCCATCGGTTCCACGTCGAGCAAGGCGCCGCAGTGGTCGAGGTGGAATTCGCCGTGCCAGCGATCGTGGACGTCGTAGCGGAAGTCCATGAACTGCGGTGGGGCGCCGATGTCGAGCTGCAGGCCCTTGAAGATGGTGATGACGTCGACGCCCTCGTATCTGAGCGCCTTCTGCATCCGCTTTGTGTAGATCGGGCTGGCGCCCATCCACTCTTCGATCGCGATCTGCAGCATCTCGGGTCGACCGAAATTGCTGATGCACCACGCCATTCCGGACCGGTCGATCAACTGGCCGATCAGCAGCAGCTCGGGGACAAGGACCGCAAGTTGCTCACGGGTCAGGCTGGCGTACCTACTTGTCATCGAGGTTCTTCCCGGTGTGCATGCGGATCGCGTCGTTGACGTTGGCCTTCTTGTCGACGCCCTCCCCACGTTCCGCCGCCTTCTTGTGTTTGGCGACGACGCGTCCGACGACGCCGTTGAGACCCGAGCCCCGCGGGAAGCCGACGTACTGCGTGAGGAAGATGGCCATCTCCTTGAGCTCCTCAGCGGTGAGCTCGCCGTTCTGCAGCGCGGCGTTCACTTGAATCTCGGCCAGGTCCTGCTCCCCGAGCGCGGTGACGATGGACAGCGTCATGATCCGCTTCTCGCGCATGGACAGTCCGGGCCGGCTCCAGATATCACCGAACAGATGGTCGACAGTAAGGTCGAAGTACGGGTCACCTTCGACGTCGGGCATTTCCCAGCCGTAGACCTCATTCATCTTCGCGAGGCCCTTCTTGCGCTGCTCGTTCATGCCTACTCCTTCGCAGTGGACGCGTTGTGCGGCACCCCGAGCCCCGCGGCCAGATTCTTCAGCGCTATCTGCGCCAAGGGTAGGTCGACGCCGGTCTCCTCGCCCAGGGCCAGCGCCAGGCTGAGATCCTTTTCGCCGAGCCCGCGCGCGTGGACGAACGACTCGTAGAGGAAGTTGTCGGGTTCGATGGTCGACATGTCCTCGCGCACCATGATCGCCCCGGGACCGCTCGTCAGCGCATCCGTGTGGCGGACGACGCGGCCCAGCTGCTGCAAGCTGATGCCGCACGCCTCGGCCAGCTTCATCGCCTCGCACGCCGCCGCGTATCCGACGAAGGTCAACATGTTGCGGGCCAACTTCATCCGCGTCCCCGCCCCTGGTGGCCCGGCATGGATCACCACCGAAGCGAACCGCTTGAATGCCGGCTTGATCCGCTCGTAAACCTCACGGTCGGCGCCGACCATCACGGCGAGCTCACCCTTTTCGGCCCCCGCACCGCCGCCGGACACCGGAGCGTCGACGATGTGAATGCCCTTGGGTCGCAACGACTCAGCAAGATCCGGTGCGGTCTGCGGGCTGATCGTGGAGTGAATCGCGATCGTCGTGCCCGGCTTGGCGCGGGCGGCCAGCTCGGCGACCACATCGCGGACCTGCTCGTCATTGAGCACCGTGACGCTGATGAGGTCGGCGGCCGCGACGTCGGCGACACTGTCGGCGAGTTTCGCGCCAGCCTCGGCCAGTGGTGTCATCGCCTCGAGGCGGACGTCGAAGACTGTGAGCCCGCCGGGCCAGTCGACCAACCGCTTGGCCATCGGCGCTCCCATGTTGCCGAGGCCGATGTATCCGAGCTTGACGTGTTCGTCGCTCATATCGGAAACCTCTCAGGACCTGATGATCTGACCGCCGTCGACGTTGAAGATCTGCCCGGTGATCCACTTCGCCTGATCCGACAGCAAAAACAGGCACATGCCGACCAGATCCTCCGGTTCACCCATGCGCGACAACGGGATTCGCTTCACGATGTCGTCGACCATCTCCTTGGGCGTCGTCGACCGGTTGGCCTCGGTGTCGATGGGCCCCGGCGCGATCGCGTTCACACGGATGTTCTGGCCGCCGAGTTCGGTCGCCAGCTGCTGCGTCAGCCCGTTGATGCCTACCTTGGCCAGGCCGTAGTAATTCGAGTACAGCCACGCCGCGGTCGACGACTGGTTGACGATCGCACCGCCGCCGCGCTTGGCCATCTTGCGGTAGACCGCCCTTGTGCACACCAGCGCGCCGTCGAGGTTCACGCTCATGAACTTCTTGTAGTAATCCCAGTCGACGGTGATCAAGAAGTCGAGCTTCATGCCGCCGAAGATCGCCGCATTGTTGACCAGGTAGTCGATGCCGCCGAACTCCGAGAGCGTCTGGGCGGCCATCTCCTTGGCTGAGTCGGGATCGGAGACGTCGACGTGCACGGCGAGCGCGTTTCCACCCTCGGCCTTGATGCCGTCGGCGACCTTCTGCGCGCCCTCGGTGTTGATGTCGGCGACGACGACGGCGGCGCCCTCGCGGGCGAGCGCCTCCGCGTACGCCTGCCCGATACCGCCGCCTGCACCGGTGACGATCGCCACCTTCTCGTCGAACTGTCCCATGTTTCCCTTTCTCCCGACTGGCCGGTTGTCGGCGTTACACCGCTGTGGCAATGGCCTTGATCTCGAGGTACTCCTCAAAGCCCGCCAGCCCCATCTCCCGGCCGATGCCAGACTGCTTGTAGCCGCCGAACGGCATGTCGGCCGAATACCAGACGCCGCCGTTGATGTTGACCGTGCCGACGCGCAGTCGTGCGGCCACACCCAATGCACGCGCCGGGTCAGAGCTGAACACGGTGCCCGACAACCCGTAGGGCGAATCGTTGGCGATGCGCACGGCGTCGTCGTCACCGTCGTGGGCGATCACCGTCAGCACCGGACCGAAGATCTCCTCCCGCGCTACCTTGGCGTTGTTGTCGAGGCCCGCGATGACCGTCGGTTCGATGAAGAAACCGGTGTCGCGGTCGGCGGGACGTCCGCCGCCGCACGCGAACGTGCCGCCCTCTTGGACGGCTGAATCCAGATAGCCCTGAACCCGATCGCGCTGCCGGGCCGAGATCACCGGTCCGCAAACGGTTCCCGCGTCGCTCGGGTCGCCAGGCTTGAGCCCGCCCATGGTGGCCGCCGCGGCCTCGACCGCCTCGTCGTAGCGGGCGCGCGGCACCACCAGCCGGGTGGTGATCGCACAGCCCTGCCCCGCGTGCATCGCCGCGGTGAACGCCGACATCGAGCAGGCGCCGGCGAGATCGGCGTCGTCGAGGACTAGAAACGCCGACTTGCCACCGAGCTCCAGGAACACCTTCTTCAGCGTCGCCGACCCGTCGGACATCACGGCGCGGCCGGTGTTCGTCGAGCCGGTGAACGACACCATGTCGACGCGCGGATCCTTCGACAGCAGCGCGCCGACGCTGTGGTCACTGGCGGTGACGATGTTGACGACGCCGGGTGGAATATCGGTGTGCTCGGTGATCAGCTCACCCAAAATCGCTGCGCACCATGGTGTGTCGGGTGCGGGCTTGAGGACGACGGTGTTGCCCGCCGCCAGCGCCGGTCCGAGCTTGGCGAGGTTGATCTGATGGGGGAAGTTCCACGGCGTGATGGCGCCGACCACACCGACCGCTTCACGGGCGATGGTCCTATGGGTCTTGATTCCCATCGGTGAGGCGATCCCGAAATCGGTTGACCATTCGTAGGATTCGGCGGTGTCGGCGCCGAAGCTGAGGTCTTCGACGGGCCCTTCGAGCTGGGCGGCCGACGTCAGCATCCGCGGCGCCCCCACCTCGGAGATGGTCAGCTCGCGCAGCTCTTCGATGTGGTCTCGCATCGCTTGCTGCAGCTGCCGGACGGAGCGCACTCGCAGTTCGGTGTTGGTGGACCAGTCGGTTTCGTCGAACGCGCGGCGGGCGGTCTCGATCGCGCGCTCCATGTCCTCGGCGCTCGCGTCGGCGGCCACACCCAGGACTTCCTCGGTGGCCGGGTTGACCGTCGGGAAGGTGCCAGCGTTGCCTGCCACCAGCTTCCCGTCGATGAGCAATTGACTCTGGCGATCGGCCAGCATCCCCATACCGACTCCCATTTGATTGCTGGACAACTGTCCGACTAACGTCAATCGCACGATAGCCGCCTCGGGGCGTCAGAAGCAAGGTTGGACCGCTGAAGTCCTCAGGCACCGCCGGAGAAATAGGCGATATGCAGGGCTTTTACCGCACCCACTTGCTAGCCGCCGTATCGGTCCGATAACTTGGACATGTGTCCAGCGATGCCGTGGTCACTGTCACCGACCAGAGTGGGGCAACACCTCGCAACCGGCGGCAGGAAGAGACGTTCCGCAAGGTCCTCGCCGCGGGTGTGGAGATGCTGCGGGAGTCCTCGTATGCCGACCTGACCGTGCGTGCGGTCGCCGCTCGCGCCAAGGTGGCGCCCGCGACGGCCTACACCTACTTCTCGTCGAAGAACCACCTGATCGCCGAGGTCTATCTGGATTTGATGCGCCAGGTGCCCTACTTCACCGACGTCAACGACAGCACCCCGACGCGCGTCGAGAAGGCCCTGCGCGCAATGACTCTGATGATCGCCGACGAACCCGAGGTCGCCGCCGCCTGCACCACCGCCTTGCTCAGCAGCAACGACTCGGCGGTGATCGGCGTGCGCGACCGGATCGGCGCCGAGATCCACCGCCGCATCCGCTCGGCGATGGGCCCCGACGCCGACCCGCGGACGATCTCAGCCCTCGAGATGACCTACTTCGGCGCGCTGGTCCACGCGGGCAGCGGCTATGTCAGTTACCGCGAGATCGCCGACCGGCTCAGCTACGTGGTAGGGCTCATCCTCGGAGAGGTGCAATGACCGCATACACCAGCGACGCGATCCTCGACCCGTACGACTACGACTTCCACGAGGATCCGTACCCGTACTATAAGCGGTTGCGCTACGAGGCACCGCTCTATCACAACGAGGAACTGGGGTTCTGGGCGCTGTCGCGTCATCAGGACGTTCTGCACGGCTTCCGCAACAGCACGACGCTGTCCAACAAGTTCGGGGTGTCGCTGGACCCCGCCTCACGCGGCCCGCATGCGTCCAAGACAATGTCCTTTCTGGCGATGGACGACCCCGCACACCTGCGATTGCGCACCCTGGTGTCGAAAGGGTTCACGCCGCGCCGGATTCGTGAGTTGGAGCCCCGCGTCACCGAGATCGCGACGAACCATCTGGACATCATGTTGGAGAAGGCCGCGGGCGGAACGGTCGACTACGTCGACGAATTCGCGGGAAAGCTGCCGATGGACGTCATCTCCGAGCTGATGGGTGTGCCCGAGAACGACCGCACCCAGGTGCGCGCCTGGGCGGACGGCGTCATGCATCGCGACGAGGGTGTGACCGATGTGCCACCGGCCGCCGTCGAGGCGTCGATCAACCTGATCGTCTACTACCAGGAGATGGTCGCCCAGCGCCGCAAGAAGCTGACCGATGACCTGACCTCGGCGCTGTTGGAAGCCGAGATCGACGGCGACCGACTGACCGACGACGAAATCCTGGGATTCATGTTCCTGATGGTGATCGCCGGCAACGAGACGACCACGAAACTGCTTGCCAACGCGGCGTTCTGGGGTTACCGCAATCCCGACCAGCTGGCACCGCTGTATGAGAACCTCGACCGGATCCCGTTGTGGGTCGAAGAGACGCTTCGCTACGACACGTCGAGCCAGATTCTGGCGCGCACGGTCGCCGGGGAGTTGACGCTCTACGACACCACCATTCCCGACGGCGACGCCCTGCTGCTGTTACCGGGTTCCGGGCACCGCGACGAGCGGGTGTTCGACCGCCCCGACGACTTTGTCATCGGCCGCGAAATCGGCTCGAAGCTCCTGAGTTTCGGCAGCGGTGCCCACTTCTGCCTCGGGGCCCACCTGGCCCGCATGGAGGCCAGGGTGGCGCTGACCGAGTTGTTCAAGCGAATCCGCGGATATGAGGTCGACGAGGCCAACGCCGTCCGCGTCCACTCCAGCAATGTCCGCGGGTTCGCTCACCTTCCGATCACCGTCCAAACCCACTGAAGGCAGATATGCCCCGCTTCGAACCCCTTCCCGACCGCAGGCCCGTGATCGTCGCGGGCGCATCGTCGGGCATCGGTGAAGCCGCCGCCATCGAATTCGCCGCCCGCGGATTCCCTGTGGCGCTCGGCGCGCGCCGTGTCGAGAAGCTCACCGAGCTGGTCGGCAAGATCCAGGCCGACGGCGGCGAGGCCGTCGGGTTCCATCTCGACGTCACCGATCCGAACTCGGTGAAATCCTTTGTGTCGCAGGCGGTCGACGCGCTCGGCGATATCGAGGTGCTGGTGGCCGGCGCCGGTGACACCTTTTTCGGCAAGCTCGACGAGATCACGCCCGACGAATTCAACTCCCAGCTGCAGATCCATCTGGTGGGGGCCAACCGGCTGGCGTCGGCGGTGCTGCCGGGCATGATCGAGCGGCAACGCGGAGACCTGATCTTCGTCGGCTCCGACGTGTCGCTGCGCCAGCGTCCGCACATGGGCGCTTACGGCGCGGCCAAGGCCGGCCTCGTCGCGATGGTGAACAACTTCCAGATGGAACTGGAGGGCAGCGGTGTGCGGGCGTCGATCGTGCATCCCGGTCCGACGAAGACGGGCATGGGCTGGAGCCTGCCTGCCGAGAAAATCGGTCCGGCGCTGGCGGACTGGGCCAAGTGGGGGCAGGCCCGCCACGACTACTTCCTGCGGGCATCGGATCTCGCGCGCGCCATCGTGTTCGTCGCCGAGACACCGCGGGGGGGCTACATCGCCAACATGGAGCTCCAACCCGAAGCCCCGTTGGCGTCGGCGCCCAAGGACCGCCAGCAGCTGAAGCTGAACGAGGAGAACCTGAAATGACCATGCGCACGCGAGGAGCGGTATGACGACAGCGATCGTGCCCCGGGTGTCGGGCGGCGAAGAAGAGCACGGCCACCTCGAAGAGTTCCGCACCGACCCGATCGGTTTGATGAAGCGACTCCGCGACGAATGCGGCGACGTGGGCTGGTTCCAACTGGTCGACAAGCATGTCATCCTGCTGTCCGGCGCCGAAGCCAACGAGTTCTTCTTCCGTTCGGCCGATGAGGATCTCGATCAGGCCGAGGCCTACCCGTTCATGACGCCGATCTTCGGCAAGGGTGTGGTGTTCGACGCCAGCCCCGAACGCCGTAAAGAGATGCTGCACAATTCAGCGCTGCGCGGCGAGCAGATGAAGGGCCATGCCGCCACCATCGAAGGCGAAGTCAAGAAGATGATCGCCGACTGGGGTGACGAAGGCGAGGTCGAGCTCCTCGACTTCTTCGCCGAGCTGACCATCTACACCTCGACGGCGTGCCTGATCGGGCTGAAGTTCCGCGAACAGCTCGACCACCGGTTCGCCGAGTACTACCACGAGCTCGAACGCGGCACCGATCCGCTGTGCTACGTCGATCCGTACCTGCCGATTGAGAGCTTCAAGCGCCGCGACGAGGCACGCGTGAAACTCGTTGCGCTTGTTCAGGACATCATGAATCAGCGGCTGGCCAACCCGCCGAAGGACAAGGCCGACCGCGACATGCTCGACGTGCTGGTGTCGATCAACGACGACGACGGCAATCCGCGGTTCTCCGCCGACGAGGTCACCGGCATGTTCATCTCGCTGATGTTCGCCGGCCACCACACCAGCTCGGGGACATCGGCGTGGACGCTGATCGAGTTGATCCGCCACCCCGACGTGTACGCCGAGGTGCAGGACGAGCTCGACGAGCTCTACGCCGACGGCCAAGAGGTCAGCTTCCATGCGCTGCGACAGATCCCGAAGCTCGACAATGTCGTCAAGGAAACCCTGCGGCTGCACCCGCCGCTGATCATCTTGATGCGGGTGGCCCAGGGCGAATTCGAGGTGGCCGGCTTCCCGATCCACAAGGGTGATTTCGTCGCGGCCTCACCGGCGATCAGCAACAGGATCCCCGAGGACTTCCCTGAGCCCGACGCGTTCAAGCCGGACCGCTACAACAAGCCCGAACAGGCCGACATCGTCAACCGCTGGACCTGGATACCCTTCGGGGCGGGGCGGCACCGGTGCGTCGGCGCGGCGTTCGCGCAAATGCAGATCAAGGCGATCTTCTCGGTTCTGTTGCGCGAGTACGAGTTCGAGATGGGGCAGCCGCCCGAGAGCTACCGCAACGACCACTCGAAGATGGTGGTGCAGTTGGCCCGCCCGGCGAAGGCCCGCTACTGCCGCCGGACGAAGTAGGCACCGTGGGCATCAGGATCGAGGTCGATCTGGACCTGTGCCAGGGCCACGCCATGTGCGAACTCGAATCCCCTGACTACTTCAGGGTGCCCAAGCGCGGCAAGGTCGAAATCCTCAAAGACACCGCGCCGGAGGACGACCGGGCCGAAGTCGAACACGCAGTGTGGGCGTGCCCCACACAAGCACTCTCCATCAAAGAAGAGGACTAGAAAGGTCACGCCAATGCCGTCACTGCCCCGCGAGGATCTCGACGAATGGGTCGAGGAATGGCTGGAAGCCAACCGCGCCTGCGAACGCAACGGTGACTGGAAGCCGCTGGCGGACTTCTACACCGATGACGCCACCTACGGCTGGAACATCGGCCCGAAGGAAGACGTGATGTGCGTCGGCAAAGACGAGATCCGTGACGTCGCGCTGGGTCTGGAGATGGAAGGCCTGGAGAACTGGAACTACGAGTATCAGAAGGTGCTCGTCGACGATAGACAGGGCGAGATCGTTGGCTTCTGGAAGCAGATCGTCAACAAATCCGACGGTAGCCGCGACGAGATCTACGGCATCGGCGGCAGCTGGTTCCGGCTCGACGGAAACTTGAAAATCGAGTGGCAGCGGGACTTCTTCGACTTCGGCCACGTGGCCCACATGTTCGGCAAGCTCATCGAATCGGGCGACCTCAGCGAGGGCATGCAGAAGCGCATCGAGCGTTCGGTGGTGGGCGAGAAGCTGCCCGGTTACTACCCGCTGGGCGAGGCGCCGGTACCGATCTGGTGAGCTCCCGGCCAAGCGGTTGCTTGGGGGTGCGTGTGACCCACTTAACTAATGGTTCTAGTCTGGCCTGACAGGCTCTAACGGAAGGCACGGGATGAAGACAAAAGGCGCTCTCATCTATGAGTTCAACCAGCCGTGGCAGATCGAGGAGATAGAGATCGGCGACCCCGTCAAGGACGAGGTCAAGATCCAGATGGAAGCGTCGGGCATGTGCCACTCCGACCATCATCTGGTCACCGGCGACATCCCGATGGCCGGGTTTCCCGTGCTCGGCGGACATGAGGGCGCAGGCGTCGTGCTCGAGGTCGGTCCCGGCGTGGAGAACGTCGCCCCCGGCGATCACGTCGTGCTGTCGTTCATCCCGTCGTGCGGCGAATGTCCGACCTGTCAGAGCGGTCAGCGCAACCTCTGCGATCTCGGCGCGCTGCTGCTCACCGGAACGGCCGTGTCCGACGGCACCAACCGCGTCCACACCGCCGACGGCAAGCCGGTCATCCCGATGACGCTGCTCGGCACGTTCAGCCCATACATGGTGGTGCACAAGAGTTCGGTGGTGAAGATCGATCCGTCGATCCCGTTCGAGGTCGCCTGCCTCGTCGGCTGCGGTGTCACCACCGGTTACGGTTCGGCGGTGCGCAGCGCCGACATCCGGCCCGGGGAGGACGTCGCGATCTTCGGTATCGGCGGCGTCGGCATGGGCGCACTGCAAGGCGCCGTGAACGCCGGCGCGCGCAACATCTTCGCGATCGACCCGATCGAATGGAAGCGTGATCAGGCGCTGAAATTCGGTGCCACACATGTCTATCCGGACGTCTTCTCCGCGATGGCCGGGATCGCTGAGGTCACCGCCGGCGGAATGGCACGCAAGACGATCATCACCGTCGGCGAACTCAAAGGCGAGGACATCGACAACTACCTCAACTGCACGTCCAAGGGCGGCACATGTGTCGTCACCGCAGTCGCGAACATGGCGAGCTCCGAAGTGACGCTCAACCTTTCGCTGCTCACGCTGATGCAGAAGAACCTGCAGGGCACCATCTTCGGTGGCGGCAACCCGCACTTCGACATCCCGCAGCTGCTGTCGATGTACAAGGCGGGCAAGCTGAACCTCGACGATATGGTCACCCGGCAGTACAAGCTGGAGCAGATCAACGAGGGCTACCAGGACATGCTTGAGGGCCGCAACATCCGCGGCGTCATCCGGTACACCGACGAAGACCGGTAACGCCGCCGATGTCGCGGGAAACGGTCGAGCAGACCCCAGCGCTGGCGGCATCGCAGGGATCGTGGCGCTGTGTGCACGACAAAGACAAGGCCGGCTGGCTGGCGCTGATGGCCGACGACGTCGCCGTCGAGGACCCCATCGGCCCTGCCTACACGAACCCCGACGGCACCGGGGTCCGCGGCAAAGACGGCGTCTCATCGTTCTGGGACAACAGCATTGGGTTGGCGACCATCAGAATCACCTGTGAAGAGACGTTCCCGTCGAGCAGTCCGCACGAGATCGCCCACATCTTGAATCTGCGCTTCACGTTCGACAACGGCGTGTCGAGCGCGGTGCGCGGCGTGTTCACCTACAAGGTCAACGACGCCGGTCTGCTGACCAATCTGCGCGGCTACTGGAACATGGACATGATGAAGCCGGTCACGGACGGCGAGGGCGATTAGCGGCTCACTCTCCGGCCGCGGTGCCGTCGTCGTCGGCGGAACACGCGGAATCGGCTTTGAGGTCGCTTCCCTTCTCGCCGAACAGGGCGCAGGGGTCGTGGTGAACGGGCGCGACGGTACCGTCGCGGCCGAAGCGGCGAGCCGGATAGACGGCGCCGTCGCCCATCCGGGATCACCGGCCGATCCCGCCACAGCGGACGCAGTCATCGAGCGGTGTATCAGTGAATTCGGCCGCATCGACATCCTGGTGAACTGCGCGGGCACCCCGGGCCTTGCCGCCGAATCGATCCTGAGCGTCACCAGCGAGCTGTTCCGTGACTTGCTCGACGCACACCTTGTCACGACGTTCGAGACCTGCCGCGCCGCGGCACCGAAGATGGTCAACCAAGGTGGGGGCGCGATCGTCAACACAAGTTCGTTCGCATTCCTCGGCGACTACGGCGGGACGGGTTACCCGGCGGGCAAGGGCGGGGTGAACGGATTGACCCTCGCGCTGGCCGCCGAACTCGCCGAACACGGCGTCCGTGCGAACGTCGTCTGTCCAGGGGCGAAGACGCGTCTGTCGACCGGTTCGGAGTACGAGCAGCACATCGCCGCGCTGAACCGCAGGGGCCTGCTCGACGACGTGAGCGCACAGGCCGCGCTCGACGCGCCACCTCCGGAGTACGCGGCGCCCATCTACGCCTACCTCGCCGACGACCGCGCCAAGGACGTCACCGGGCGCATCTTCATCGCAGCAGGCGGTTTCGTCGGCGAGTTCAAGCGGCAGACGCCGGCGCTCATCGGGTACCGCGACCATGCGGATTCGCCGCCGTGGTCGATCGACGAGCTCCACGAGATGATCGCCAAGTAGCCTCGTGGCCATGGCTACCGTCTTCACCAAGATCATCAATGGAGAGCTGCCCGGCCGGTTCGTCTACGAAGACGACGACATCGTCGCTTTCCTGACGATCGCGCCGATCACGCAGGGGCACACGCTGGTGGTGCCGCGCGCGGAGATCGACCAGTGGCAGGACGTCGCCCCTGCGGTCTTCGGACGGGTAATGGAGGTGGCGCAGTTGATCGGCAAGGCCGTGGTCAAAGCGTTCCCCGCCGACCGGGCCGGGGTGATCATCGCCGGCCTCGAGGTGCCACACCTGCACGTGCACGTCTTCCCGACCAACGACCTCGCTGACTTCGGTTTTGCCAACGCCGATCAGAACCCGTCGAAGGAGTCGCTCGACGAGGCCCAAGCCAAGATCAAGGCGGCACTGGCCGACCTGACCTGACGTCGGCTCAGCGGCTACTAGCCGGACAGGTAGGAAAACCTTACCCGTTCGCCACCGAATGTGTCCTGGTGGCGATTACCCGCCGACGGCGGACCCGTGACGATCTTTGTCATGACTACGAGTTGGCAAGATCCGCAACCGATCCCGGCTGCCACCGGGTTCGCCGGACACACCGCAACGATCGCCCTGAGCCATGCGAACCAGCGCCGCCTGGACCAGTGGGGCTACGTCGTCGTACCTGACGTCGGCACCCTGCAGGCCGCAGAGGACATCGTGCGATCCGTCGGCGACCTGATCCCCCAGTACCACGGGGGGCTGACTCACGAGGTGACCTACCGCCCCGGAAACGACCACCGCTCGTACTCGCAGAGCGCGAACACCATCCTCGCGCACACCGAGGCTCCCGGGTGGCATCCCAGCCCCGCCTACCTCGGGCTGTTCTGCCACCGCCAGGCGCGCTGCGGCGGTGGCCACACCGATCTGCTGGACGTGCGCCGCCTGAGCTCCGCCCTCGACTCCCACGAGCTGGCGCTGATGACCGAGCAGGCACTGCACTTCCCCGGGCCCGAGGGCGGCATTCACACGACGATGCTGAGCACCGACGACGCCGGCAAAACGGTTGCCCGATTCAGCTACAACCTGCTGACCACCGGCGACTACGACCCGGCGCTCTCCAACACCGTGGACGCTTCCCAGCTGCCACTCGGCCAGGCCGGCCGTCGCCTGGCCCACAGGGTCAGCGACCTGTTCCGCGAGCTGCGCACCAGCGTGCTGATCCCCGACGGGGCGTTGCTGATCTGGGACAACCAGCGCATGCTGCACGCCAGGTCGGAGTACGCCGACCGCGATCGTCACCTGACCCGGTTCTGGTTCGGTGACTGGAGGCGGGCCTGATCATGAGTGAACTGCACACAGCCGGAAGCGGTTTCGTGAACCTGCCGGGGCTGCCGTCATTCGATCCGCAGGACGCCGCCGAGAGCGCTGTCATCCGCCGACTCGCCGGCAACTGGCACCGGCGCGCGACCGTCAAGCGCCCCGAGCCCGACATCGACGACTTGTTCGACGCCGCCCGACCCGACTATCCGGAACGCATCATCCCGTTCCGCGACCACCCGACCTGGCAGAAGCTGCCCGGCGACCTACGCTCACGGCTGCTGAGCTGGGCATGGATCGCCTACAACCGGCACACGGTGCTCGCCGAGCAGCGGGTCGCCAATCCGGCCTTCGCGCTGGTGATGGAGGGCGAGTTTCCCGGCCTCGGTGGCCAGGAGATGGAGATCGCACTGGCCCAGGCGATGGTCGACGAGCAGTACCACAGCCTGATGCACATCACCGCCAGCGCGCTGACCCGGCGCAAGCGGGGCTACCCCTTCGCCGACACGATGCTGCCCGAATCACACACGGCGCGTGCGCATCAGCGGCGTCGCGCGCAGTGCGCCGAGCGGTGGCAGCGCAGCCTGACCACGTTGGCGTTCGCGACGGTTTCGGAGATCTCGATCAACGCGTACCTGGATCTGCTCGCCGACGATCCGGACATCCAGGTGGTGAACTCCACCACAGCGCGGCTGCACAACCGCGACGAATACTGCCACGCTTCCATCAGCGACGAGATGGCCAAGCTCGTATACCGAGTGCTCGATGCCGACAAGCGGCGCTTCTTCCTCGACATGCTCGTCGCCGGTCTCGAAGCCTTCGTCGCAACCGACTACACCACTTGGGCTGCCATCCTGCAGTTCGAGAACGTGCCCGGCTGGCAGGCCATGATCGCCGACGTGCAGGCCGACAAATCCAGCTCACGGCTCGTCCGCGACTACAGCGGCCTGTACTCGCTGATGTCTGAACTCGACGTGATAGCCGACATCGACTTCGACTGGGAACTTGCCGAGGTGAAGAAATGATCAAGCTGTCGAATGACCGTGCCGCCCTTGCGCCGAGGTCACTCAGCGGAGATCGGCTCTGCCGCCTGATCGCGGAGCGCACCGGTGATCCACACCTCGCGCACGATGCGCGGGTGGTCTCGGCGGTGCTGCCCTTCAAGGTCAGCAGCTATGTGATCGACGAGCTGATCGACTGGACCAAAGCACCCGACGACCCGATCTACCGGCTGACGTTTCCACACCGCGACATGCTCGACGGCGAGCATTTCGAGTTGGTCGAGGAAGCGGTGCGGGCAGGCGACAAGGAAACGATCCGCCAGGCCGTGACAAAGGTGCAGTACGCGCTGAACCCCCATCCGAGCAACCAGCTCAGCATGAACGTGCCTCAGGACGACGATCTCGACGCCTGGGGTCTACAGCACAAATACCCCGAAACGCTTTTGGTGTTCCCGCGGCAAGGACAGACCTGTCACAGCTACTGCGGGTACTGCTTTCGGTGGGCTCAGTTCGTCGACCGGCCCGAGCTCAAACAGGCCGTACCGGGCCCAGAGACGATGACGCGGTACCTGAACGCGCACCCTGAGGTCACCGACGTGCTGCTCACCGGCGGTGATCCGTTGGTCATGCGCACCGATCTCCTCGCCGGTTACCTCGAGCCTTTGCTGGAACCCGGCCGTGAACACGTCGAGACAATCCGGATCGGCACCAAGGCGCTGTCTTTCTGGCCGTACCGGCTGCTGGCCGGTCCGGAGGCAGACGACCTGCTCCGGCTGCTCGAAAGACTCACTGCCGCAGGCAAAAATGTCGCGATGATGCTGCACCTGTCGCACGCGGCGGAGTTGCAGACAGATGCGGTCCGGGCGGCGTTGTCGCGGCTGTCGTCGACCGGCGCCGTGATGCGCGCCCAAGCGCCCGTGGTGCGGCATGTCAACGACGACCCGCACACCTGGGCCCAGCTGTGGCAGGCCCAGGTACGCAACCGGATCGTGCCCTACTACATGTTCGTCGAACGCGACACCGGCGCCCGCCGCTACTATGGCCTGCCGCTCACTCGGGCGGTGGACATTTATCGTCAGGCACTGCAACGGGTTTCGGGTCTCGGCCGGACGGCACGTGGCCCGGTGATGTCCGCAACGCCCGGCAAAGTGGTGGTCGACGGAGTGGTCGACCTCGAGCAGGGGCCGGCCTTCGCGCTGCGCATGCTTCAGGCGCGCCGGCCGGAATTGGTCGGCAGACCCTTCCATGCCGTCTACGATCCGCACGCCGAGTGGTGGGACGACCTCCGCCCGTACAGTGCACGTGACCGCGAGTTCTTCGAGTTCGGCACACCCGTCGAAGCTGCGGCGTCGTGAAGGTCACCACACACGAGATCAGCTTGACCCAACGCCACCTCTGGCGCTCGACGCGGGAAGCGATCCCCGTTCAACACGCGGTCGTCGTCGAGGTAAGCCAAGACGGCGTCAGTGGTTTCGGTGAGGCGTCCGCGTTCATGACCGACCATTACAACTCGGCTCTGCCGCAGCTCCACAACGACTTTCGGCGCGTCGCGCCATTGCTTGCGAGACTGAGCGCGGACCAGCCGTTCGCGGTGTGGGAGGCGCTGGCCGCCGAACTACCACAGTCGACGTTCGCGCTGGCAGCCATCGATACCGCCGTGCACGACCTGCATGCACGGCTGCTGGGTGTGCCGATGTGGAAGGCGCTGGGGCTTGACCGGCCGTGCGGCCTTCGATCGAGCTTCAGCATCGGCCTCGCCGACCCCGACGTGATGGTCGCCAAGCTGCGCGAGCGACTGGGCTGGTCGGCGTACAAGGTCAAACTCGCCGATCCGGCGGATCTCACCGTGTTGCGCAGCCTCCGTGCCCACACCGACGCGCCGTTCTACATCGACGGCAACTGCGGGTGGACGCTGTCGCGGGTGATTCCGGCCTTGCCCGGACTTCAGGCGCTCGGCGTGACGCTGATCGAGCAGCCTTTTCCCCGCGCGGCATGGGGCCACGCCCGAATTCTCAAGGAGTCGAGCCCGATTCCGGTGATAGCCGACGAAAGCATCACCTCGCCTGCGGATCTCGACGCCTGTACCGATGCGTTTCACGGCATCAACGTCAAACCGATGAAAGCCGGCGGTATCACACCGTCGTTGACGCTGCTGCGCGCGGCGCGAAGGCGAGGGCTGGTGACGATGCTCGGCTGCATGCCCGAATCCGCGGCCGGCGTATCGGCCACCGCCCACCTCGGTGCTCTGGCCGACCATCTGGACGTCGACGTCGTCGACCTGCTCGCGGTGAACACCGGCGACGGTCTGATGCTCGACGACCACGGCGCCATCACGGTGCCCAACCGGCCTGGATCGGGCTATCTCCCCGATCCGGCTGCATTGGGCTGGCGCGTGCGTCCGGTGCCGGCCGCCGACCTGTGGCCGATTCGTAGACAAGTGCTGCGCCCCGGTCAGCCACCGGAACTCTGCTCGTACGCCGAGGACAACCAGCCCGATGCGCGGCATTTCGCCGCGCTTCACCGCGGGCGTCCCGCGGGCGCGGCGTCGATCTATCGCGAAGATCCGCCCGCTGAGGTCACGGTGCCGGGACTGGCCCGGGGCCGCGGCTGGCGGCTGCGCGGCATGGCGACCGTCGACGAGATCCGCGGCACCGGCGCGGGCAGCGCGCTGTTGCGCACGGCCGTCACCCATGCCGCGCTGTCGGGCGCCGACGTCGTCTGGTGCAATGCCCGAACCTCGGTCGCAGCCTTCTACCGCAAGCACGGATTCCAAACGCTCGGGGAGGAATTCGACATGCCGGGCATCGGGGCACACGTCTTCATGTACTGGTGCCGCACGACCTTACCTGAGGACACGAAACCCTGCCCTTTCGTCAGCCGAATCTGGCTTCGCGCTGATTACGTAACCGGCCGCAACCCGCGACGATTCGAACCATGACTTCCTCCCCCATCCCGCAGTTGCACGGTGTTGTGATTGTCGACCAGGTGGCCCGCTCGCTCACACGCCTGGCGCTCACCGATGCCGGAATGCACCCGCGCCAGGCCGCTGACGTCGCCGACGCCCTCGTCGACACCTCGCTGCGCGGCATCGACACGCACGGGCTGCGGCTGCTTCCGCAGTACCTCGACGAATTGGCGACCGGAGTTGCCAACGCCAAGCCCGAGATTCAGGTGGTTCGTGACCGCGGGGCGGGGATCATGCTCGATGCCGACGGCGCGCTCGGCGTGCACGCCGGACTGACTGCCGCGCGACATGCCGAATCGCGCGCCCGCGCGTACGGCGTCGCAGCGGTCGGCGTGCGCAACTCGAACCACTTCGGTGCGGCCTCGGTGTACACCCGCAGGCTCGCCCGCCACGGGCTGGTCGGCATCGCCGTCACATCGGCGGCATCGCGGGTGGCACCCTTCGGCGGTGTGGAGCCGCTGTTCGGCACCAACCCCATCAGTGTGGCCGCCGCCACCGACGACGACGAGTTCGCCCTCGACATGGCGACCAGCCAAGTCTGCTTCGGGCAGGTCAAACATCGCCGGTCGCAGGGGATTCCGCTGGAGACCGGGTGGGTCACCGACGATGCCGGTAGCGTCACCACCGACCCCGACGAGGCCTACGCGCTGTCCCCGCTCGGCGGTTACAAGGGCCAGGGTCTGGCAATGGCGGTCACGCTGCTTGGCAGTGTGCTGACCGGAACACCGCCGGACTGGCAGCTCGCGCAGGTCGGCGAGGGCACGCCGGGCCGGAGCCGGGGGGTCGGCCACCTGGTGCTGGCACTCGATCCAATCGCATTCGCCGGCAGCGCCGACTTCGCGACAGGCCTGGCGGGCATGCTGAGCACGGTGCGGGCAGCCGCCCCCGCCGAACCCGATGAGCCGGTGTTGTGCCCCGGCGACCCGCAACGCGCACACGAGCGCGGCCGCCGGCGCGACGGCATCACGCTGGACGCGCGGACCGGGAAGATTCTCGCCGACGTGGCCGCCCGTCACAACCTGGCGGGTCCAGTCGTCACCTCAACCACGAAGGCGGCCGCATCGTGATCCTCGTCTTGATCAGCCCCCGCAATGCGGCTCTGCCACTTGCTGATTGGCTGCCGGAACTCAACGGACGCCTGGTCGCGATCACTGCCGAGGGCGTCGCAGTAGGCGAAGGATTCGCCGACGTCGTCCATGTCGCTGACTACACCGACGACGACGCGGTACTTGCCGCGGCACAGGTGGCAGCCAGGCGCCACCGACCCCAGGCAATCCTGGCGTTGGCCGAAGTCGACGTCGAACGCGCAGCGGTGCTGCGCAACGAATTCAAGCTGCCCGGACTCGACAGCATCGCCGCAGTCGCCTACCGCGACAAGATCCTGATGAAGAAGTACGCCCAAGCGGCGGGTATCCGCGTCCCGGAATTCGCGGAGGTGACCGAGGCCGGCGAGATCACCGATTTCATGGCCTCCCATCCGGGGCGCGTCGTCGTCAAACCTCGCGGCGGCTCGGGCTCCACCGGGGTCCATGTGCTCGAAACCCCGCAGCAGGCCGCCGATCTCGCCGAGGTCGTGGCGAGCGAGCCCTATCAGGTGGAGGAGTTCGTCGACGGCGTTCTCCACCACGTCGACGCGTTCCGGGTCATGGGCGTGCCCATCGCCGCCGTCGCCTCCCACTACACCGGACAAGGCTGCCTCGAGCACTGGACAGACGCGCCGTTCGGCTCCCGCACGCTGTCCCCCGACGATCCGGTGAGCAAGCTGTTGATATCCGAAACATGGCGGTTGGTCGATGCTCTGCCGTCACCGCGAACCATCTGCGTGCATGCCGAGTTCTTCGTCACCGGCCACGGCGAGATCGTGTTGTGCGAAGTCGCCGCACGCATCGGCGGCGGTCCGATTCCCCGCATGCTCCACCAGATTCTCGGCGTCGACCCGCGCGAGATGTGGGCGCGCGTGGAATGTGGACTGCCCACCGATCTCCACGCTATCGCCACGCATGCGCAGACGGCGCCCCTCGCTGCCTTCTACGGCGTTCCGCCACGCCGGGGCCGGGTGTCGGCCCTTCCCGAAAAGCCCTCGGGCGCAGCCGACTTTGTCCTGAACAGCTTTGTCGGCGACGACTGGGACAACGACCGCTACCAGCAGCGTAAGTCCGCCGACTTCCTGGCCAGCTGGGTACTCACCGCCACCGATGGCATGTCGCTCACCCAGAAGATCAGCACGACCGCCGCGGCGGTGATCGCCGGGTTCAGGTGGGACAACGAATTGTCGGAGGGTGTGTGATGACCTACTCGGCCCGTCTGCTGCCGCCCGGCACGCGCCCGACCGCACAGCACTTCGCCGGGCTTGCCGAACCGCAGGTCATCTGGGAAGACGCCCGCTGGTGGCGCTACACCGAACGCACAGACCTGCATGAGGTCCGCTATCTCGAAGTGCGTCACCACGAGCAGGCCGTCGCCCTCGCACCGCTGCTGATCACGAACGCCCCCGGCGGCCTTCTCTTCTACGACCCGCCGAAGCTCGCCGGTTCGGCCGGAGCGATGGCCGAGCCCGATCTGCTCGATCCGTGTGATCAGCACCGCTGGACCGAACTCACGGTGGGTCTTGCCCGTTCGGACCAGTATCCCTCGTTGACGCTGGGCACCTTCGGCAACCACCACGGGATCGTGCACGCACCCGGTCGCAACCTTGAGGCACGCACCGCCGTCATGGCCGCACTCCCCGAGTTGCTGCTGTCGGCAGCCGAGGACTTGGGCTGCCGCAGTGTCGCGATGTTGTACGTCGGTGAGCCCGAGGCGCACGACGTCGACGAGGCTGCAACTCGCCTCGGCTACCAGCCCACGCTGCTGGGCGCCGAAGCGGTGCACGATCTTCCGGTCGCCGACTGGGACGGCTATCTGGCGGCCCTGTCCAAGCGACGTCGATACCAGGCTCGAAAGGAGCTGCGCGCCTACGACTCTGACGGATACCGCACCGTCGTTCGTACGGGGCCGGAGGCCTTCAGCGAGGACCTGGTCGGCCTGCAAGTCGCCCACCGAGCGAAGTACGGCTTACCCGGCGGCGCCGACCGGGTCCGACGAGACCTCGACGCCCTTCGCGACGACCTGGGTGAGGACTGCGTCGTCCTCACCGCTGAGCGCGGTGACGAAGTGGCCAGCTTCAGTGTCTACCTGCGGGGCCGCGACGCGCTGTTCGCCCGCACCGGCGGCACCCTCCCGGACGCCCGGGGTTGCTATTTCGCCGTCGACTACCACGAGACGGTGCGGTGGGCGCTGCAGAACGGCGTCCGGCGGATCCACTACGGCATGGCGGCCTACGAGGCCAAGATCACCCGCGGCTGCGAACTGCGGCCCCGGTGGGGCTGGTTCTCGTTCGGCGGTGCACAAGCCGACACATTCCGCGAAGTGCTTGCGCTGCAGTCGAAGACCATGGAACGCCAGCTCGAGCTCGTCGGTTATCCCGCGCCACCCCTGCCCTCCCAATTCACCCTCGCCACAAGTTCGGAGGCCTGACGATGAAACTCACCCCGACGAAAACCATCTGGATGGACGGTGAATTCGTCCCATGGGACGAGGCCCACGTCCACGTGCTGACGCCCAGCCTGCATTACGGCTGGGGTGTTTACGAAGGCGTCCGGGCGTACCCGACCACCGACGGCCCGGCCGTGTTCCGGTTGCGCGACCATCTCAAGCGCCTGCACGACTCGGCGAAGGTCTACCACATGGATCCGGGATTCACCGTCGACGAGCTGACCGAGGCCTCGCTGGAGTTGTTGCACCGCACCGGTCTTGAGTTGGGGTATCTGCGTCCGATCGTCTACCTGGGCTACGGCGCCATGGGTGTCGCACCGGCCCTGGAGACCGCGAGGGTGGCCATCGCGGCATGGCCGTGGGGTTCCTACCTCGGCGAGAAGGCCGAGCACGACGGATGCCGACTGATGGTCAGCAGCTGGCAGCGCAACGGGATTCATTCGGTGCCCCCGCTCGCAAAAGCGACCGGCGCATACGTCAACTCGGCGTTGGCCAAGGTCGCCGCGATCCGCGCAGGCTACGACGACGCCCTCATGCTCACCCCGACCGGCCACGTCTCCGAGGCGTCCGCGGCGAACATCTTCGCGGTGCGAGACGGCGAATTGGTGACCCCGCCCATCAGCGACAACATCTTGGCCGGCGTGACCAGGGACACGATCATCACGCTGGCCCGCGACATGGGATTCACGGTGCGTGAGCAGAGCATGACCCGCAGCGAACTGTACGTCGCCGACGAAGCGTTTCTCACCGGAACCGCGGCCGAGATCGTCCCAATCGCCTCGGTCGACGATCGCCCGACTGGCGCGGCCGGCTGCGGTCCGGTCACCGCCCGACTCCGTGATGCCTTCAACGAGGTTGTGCGCGGCCGCAATTCGGCGTATCGGCATTGGCTGCAACACGTCGGGACGCGACAGCCACCCTTCGCTCACCCGATCGCCGAACTCGAAAGGCGCGTCACCGCGATGGCAGCTCACGTCGGCCGGTCGACCGAAGCCGACGGACCGGCCGACGTCGCGCGGCGCGAGGAGGCCGCCGATCGCGCGGTCGACCTGATCGCGGCACGTGCGTGGCACGGACTGCCTGCATCGTCGCACGGTCCGGCGCAGCTCGCGGCAGAGCGTTGCCTGGCTTATGTTCTCGCCGTCGATGAGGCCGCTGCGGGAGCGCCCGCCAGCGCACCCGACAGAGCGGCCTTGTCCGAGGCGGCACTGCGGATGCTCATCCAAGCGGGACATTTCGACGCCGTGGTGGATCGGACCAGAGACCTGCTCGGCCCGACACCGGAGGGGCGGCTGTCGATGGCGTGGCGGATCGTCGATGACGCGATCACGGCCCTGGAGACCACCCGCCACGAATGGGTCGGCGCCGAGCCGGCGGTCGCCGCGGCTGCCGGATGGGTGCTCGTCGACCGGATGGGCAGACTGCTCGTCGCCGCCGCCCTGGTGGACAAGGCCGCCGCGGGTGGCCCCGCGACCGACACAGATGTGTTGATCAACGCCGCCCGGCGGTACGCATGGAACCACCTTCGCCGTCCCGCTCCCGAGGCGGCGACGCCGACGCATGTGCAACGGTCGGCCAATCTGGTGGCCGCGGTGGCTAGCGGAGACCTGCTGTGACAACAGGCATTTCGCAGCGGCTGAGCCGCCTCCTGCTACCCAGCGCTGCCGCTGGCCGCACACTGGCCATCGGTGCGGGCATTGACTCTCTCGGCACGGGGATGTTCTTCGCCTCGTTCGCGCTTTACTTCGTCGGCGTCGTCGGGATCGGCGCCAACCAGGTTGCCCTCTCGGCCACTATCGCCGGAGCGGTGGCGCTACTCGCGCCGGTGCCGTTGGGACGTCTCGCCGACCGGCTGGGAACCGGCCGGTTCTACGTCGCTCTGCTGCTGGTCCGTGGTCTGGGCTACGGCTGCTTTGCGCTGGTCTCGGATTTCAAAGGTTTTCTGGTGCTCACGGTGATACTCACCGCCGCGGACCGGGCCAGTTCGCCCATTCAGCAGGCCGTCGTGACAGCGTTGATCGGAGACGGCGACCGCATCCGCACGATGGCTTCCATCCGGGCTATCCGCAACATCGGCCTTACCGTCGGCTTTCTGCTGGCCGGTGCAGCTTTCGCGGCCGCCGAGCCGTCATTGTTCACCGCGATCTTCATCGGCAACGGGCTGTCGTTCGTCGTGGTGGCGACCCTGGTCCGACGGGTGCTGGGCACAACCCGGGAGACGCTGCAGCGCAATGAAACTTCCGCTGCCCAAGGGCCGGCAGATGTCCGTTCCCCCTTCCGCGATCGGTGGTTCATGGTGTTCACCGTCGGCAACGGCGTGCTGTCGCTCTACGACACAGTGCTGATCGTGCTCCTGCCGATCTGGGTCATCGCCCACACGGCGGTACCGGCCGCAATGGTGCCTGTGCTGATGGCGGTCAACACGGTGCTGACTGTGATGCTGCAGGTCTACGTCGCCAGGTTCGCCGAGAGCGCGGCCGCAGCCATCCGGCTGCTGCTGATCGCCGGGGCGCTGATGGCCGTCTGCTGTGGGTTCTTCGCGTTGGCTCAGGCCGCCTCGGCGGGCATCGCAATCGCGGCGGTACTCGTTGCCGTCGTGGTGCTCTCGCTTGCGGAGAACCTTCAAGAGGTGGCCGCCTGGGAGCTGTCGACCGAACTGTCACCGGCGGACTCGAGAGCCCGGTACCTCGGCGCCTTCAGCCTCGGCTTCAGCGGCCAGAAGGTGGTCGGCCCAACGCTTCTCGTCGTCGCGCTGATGCCGGCCGGCCTGGTGGCCTGGCCCGTGCTTGCCGGTGCGTTCGGCGCGGCGGCCCTGATGTCCCGAACGGCCGCACGCCGCTGCCTTGCCGAACGGCGAGATGCCGCGGCCGCGGTCACCCCAACCCAACCACTAGAGGTGAAATGATGACCGAACATGTCCTCGTCGTCGGCAGCGGCCGCGACCTTCCGGCGCGGGTTCGCCGCGCGCTCGCAGGCACCGAGACGTCGGTGATCTGCCGACTGGAGTTCCTCGCCAAGCTGCGGGCCGTGACCGAACACACGCGCGTCATCGCCGTGCGGAACGACGCGCCCCACGAGGAATGGGTGGCGCTGGCGCGAGCCGCACACGAGGTGCATCCGTTCACCCGGATCGCCACCTTCGGCGAAACCGACCAGGATCGGTGCGCGGTGATCGGCGAGGCGCTAGGCATCGCCACCCACTCGCCCCGCACTGTCGAACTCGTTCACAACAAAGACGCCATGCGTGCCGTCCTTCGCGAAACGGGGGTCGACACAACGGCTTCGGCGGTCGTCACCGATCTTTCCGACCTGACTGCCTTCGTCGACGAGTACGGATTCCCCTGCGTGGTCAAGCCGGCGGCCGGAGCGGGCAGCGCAGGCGTAGCCGTCGTGCGGCACAGCGCTGAGCTGACCGCGGCGTTCGAGCGCGCGAGCACCCGCTTCGATGAGCTGCCGGACGCCGGGGTACTGGTCGAGCAATTCCACGACGGCCCTCAGTTCAGTGTCGAGGCGTTCTCCGAACTCGGAGAGCACCAGATCGTGTCCGTCACCCGGAAGTTCTCCGATCCCGCTTCGTTCGTCGAAATCGGCCATGTGGCGTCGGCGGAACTGAGCCCGGAGCAACTAGACGATGTGCGCGACCACGTCGAACGGGTGCTGACCGTCCTCGGCGTGGAATTCGGCGCCACGCATACCGAAATCGTTCTGACCACGGCCGGTCCACGAGTGATCGAAACCCACGTCCGCATGGGTGGTGATGAGATACCCGCGCTCACCTTCGACGCTACCGGTGTCGACCTGGCTGAGTTCGTCGCGCGGCAGACCGTAGGCGAGAAGGTACTTCCGGATCTACGCGCCGCACTCGCCGCAGACCGCCCGGCCTGCGCCTCGGCGATCTGGTTCGTCGCGGCGCCGGCCAGCGGCGTGCTCGCCGACATTCGCGGGCTCGACGCTGCGCGAAGCACCGAAGGCGTCACCGAGGTCGAGGTGCTGGTCGGGCCGGGCAGCCCCGTCGGTGCGCTCGAGTCCTCAGACTCGCGGGTGGCGTATGTCCGCGCGCTCGGACAGACACCGGAACAGGCGGTTGCCGCCGCTCGGAATGGGGTGTCGCAGCTGGTGTTCCAGTTTGAAATGCACGCGACGAGCGATTCGGTCGTCTAAGCCGTCAATGCACCGCGGCGACGTCGGCGATGCGCGGCAGCGTCACCGTGAACCGCGAACCCTCCCCCGGCGCGGTGGTGACGGTGACCGTGCCGCCGTGGGCGTAGACCAGCGAGTCGACGATCGACAGCCCCAGACCCGTTCCGCCGCTGGCTCGGTCGCGCGACGAATCGGTTCGGTAGAACCGCTCGAAGACACGGTGGGCGTCCTCGGCGCTCATGCCGGGCCCCTCGTCGGCGACCTCGAGCACGGCATTGTCGTCGTCGGTACCGACCCGGACCGTTATGCGTGCGGTTTCCGGGGTGTGCTGCAGCGCGTTGGCTACCAGGTTGCCCAGCACCTGACGCAGCCGCGCCTCGTCACCGAGCACCTCGGGTGTGCCGGGACCGTCGATGACCTCCATGGTGATGGCCCGTTTCGGAGCGATCGACTGCGCATCGTGCACCGCGTCGGTGGCCAGCGCCAGCAGGTCGACGCGGTGCCGGTCCAGCGGCCGCTGAGCGTCGAGGCGCGCCAGCAGCAGAAGGTCCTCGACCAGAAGCCCCATCCGGCGCGATTCGCTTTCGATGCGCGACATCAACATCTCGACATCCCGGGCCGCGCCCTGGCGGTACAGCTCGGCGAAACCGCGGATGGTGGTCAGCGGCGTGCGCAGTTCGTGGCTGGCGTCGGTGATGAAGCGCCGCATCCGCTCCTCGGATCTGCGGGCCTGTTCAGCCGAGGACTCCGATGACGCAACGGCCCGCTGGATCTGCGCCAGCATGCCGTTGAGGGCGAGCGACAACCGGCCCACCTCGGTGCGCGGATCACGTTGCGGGATACGACGATCCAGCTGTCCGGCGGCGATGTCAGCAGCGGTCTGTTCGACTTCGGCCAACGGGCGGAGGCTGCGGTGCACCACCCAGAAACCGGCGACGCCGAGCACCAGAAGGACAGCGGCGCCGATGCCGGCCTGCGACCAGATCAGAGCGCGCACCGTCGATTGAACATCGGACAGGTCGATGGCCACCGTGGTGATCTCGTCCTTCGGCCCGTGCACCGACATCGCCCGCCACTGCACATGCGAGTTGTCGATCGACCCGACGGTCACCGGTGTCGGACCGACGTCGTTGTCGGCCGGCAGCGCCGGTTCGGCGGCTCGGTCGTTGACGGCCATCCAGATGTGGCCGTCCGCGTCCACCCCGCGCACATAGAAGTCGGTCGGCGGCCGGGCCGGGTTGGGCTCCATCAGCGGCACCGGAATCCGCCGCGGGGCCTGCGCCCAGCTGCGCGAGGCGTCGAGCAGCGTCTCGTCGACGCGGTTGGTCAGGCTGTGCCGGAGGATCGAGGTGACGGCAATGCCGGACGCCAGCAAGCCGCACGCCACCAGCACCAGGGTGGCAGCGACCAGCCCCACCCGCAGCGGCACGCCTCGGGTGCCCAAACCTGCCATACCTCTATTGTTCGCCAGAAATCACCGGCGCTGTCGGCTCTTCGTGCAAGCGCTCACCGCGGCTCGCGCAGAACGTAGCCGACGCCGCGCAGCGTGTGCAGAAGCCGCTTCTCGCCGGTGTCGATCTTGCGGCGCAGGTAGGACACATAGGACTCGACGACGTTGACGTCGCCGCCGAAGTCGTAACGCCACACGTGGTCGAGGATCTTCGGCTTACTCAGCACCGTGCCCGCATTGATGATGAAGTAACGCAGCAGCGTGAACTCGGTCGGCGAAAGCGAGACAGGCTCGCCTGCCTTCCACACCTCGTGGGTGTCCTCGTCGAGTTCGATGTCGGCGAAGGTCAGCCGGGCGCTGCGCGGCTCCTCGCCGCCCTTCCCCGAGCGGCGCAGGATCACCCTCAGCCGCGCGACCACCTCTTCGAGGCTGAACGGTTTGGTGACGTAGTCGTCCCCGCCGAGCGTCAGCCCGGCGATCTTGTCCTGCAGGCTGTCGCGGGCGGTGAGGAACAGAGCCGGGGCGTCGATGCCGTCGGCACGGAGCCGGCGCAGAACCCCGAAGCCGTCCATGCCGGGCATCATGACGTCGAGGATGACGGCATCGGGCCGCACCTCGCGGGCCTTGTCGAGGGCCGCGGGGCCGTTGGAGGCCGTGTGAACCTCGAAGCCCTGGAACTTGAGGCTTACCGACAGAAGTTCGACGATGTTGGTCTCGTCGTCGACGACGAGAACGCGGGCCTCTGGGACAGATTCTGGGAGTGCAGCCATGGCCATCGTCTCAATGTCTCCCCATTTCCTGGCAATGAAGCTGCGGGCTCGCTGTCAGCTTCCTGTGAGTCCCATTGTGCTCTCCTGCGCGACACGACGGATAGCTCGCCGCTGCACCCATACACTGAGGTGATGAACCTGGCCAAGAACCTGGTCGACCTCGCCGTCGCGCCGGCCCGGATCGGGCTTGCGGCCGCCGAGGTCGGCCTCGACGTCGCCACCGGTGCGGTGGGACTCGCGCAGCGGGCCGTCGGCCAGGCGAACGCGGGGGCCAGGGCGAGCACCGGCTCGGTAGCGCACATGCTCGGTATCGACGAAGCGGTGGAACGGGCGAACCGGCTGGCCAGGCTCATGGACGAGGACCAGCCGCTGGGTCGCGCGCTGGCGCCGGACGGCCCGATCGACCGGCTGCTGCAGCCCGGTGGAGTGGTGGACAAACTCACGATGCCCGGCGGGGTGCTCGACCGGCTGACGCAGGAGAACGGCGGGCTGATGCGGGCCATCGAGCCCGGCGGCCTGGTGGACCAGCTGCTGGACGAAGAGGGTCTCGTAGAGCGGGTGCTGGCACAGGATGGGCTCGCGGATCGGCTGCTCGCCGAGGGCGGGCTGGTCGACAAGCTGACTGCCAGAAACGGTCCGCTCGAGCAGTTGGCCGACGTCGCCGACACCTTGAACCGGCTGGCGCCAGGACTGGAGGCGCTCGAGCCGACGATCGAGGCACTGCGTGAGGCGGTCATATTGCTGAGCCAGGTGGTCAACCCGCTGAGCAATATCGCCGACCGCATCCCCTTCCCCGGCCGTCGGCCACGCGGCAGTCGGTCGTCGACGCGGTCGGTGACCTCGCAGCGCGTCATCGAAGCCGACGAGTGACCCGATAGACTCGCCCCCCGCAGGCCTCCTTAGCTCAGTGGTAGAGCACCTGTCTTGTAAACAGGATGTCATCGGTTCAATCCCGATAGGAGGCTCCACTCCGGCCTCCTTGTCTGCGGCCGCGCCTAGTCGGCGCGAGGCAATGCCGAGGCTGTGGAGCTGAACTCTCGAAGCGTAGCCAGAAGGTGTACTGCGGTGACGCGTGTCAGGGCTCAGCCCGGCGCGAGAACCTACGGCTGTTCTGTCCGAACTGCGACTCGCAGCAGCCCACGTCCAAGAGCCGGAACCGGGGGCGTGGCGGCCACTTCCGACGGCAGCGAAACGCGAACGGGCAGTCGTACTGAGAAACGCATGGCCGCCGACCGCACCAGCTAAGCTCAGGGCAATCACATACGAGGTTTTCATGACCGATCCGACTGCCGATTCCCCTGTCGAGTTCACCCAGACTCACGCGCCGGCAGGCACTGCGGGATTCACATGGGACGGAACCGGAACACCCCAATCGGCGTTTGCCAAAATCAGCCAGTCCGCCCTCTTGGGCGAAATCGAGGTCGGCCAACGGCTCGACGACTTCGATCTGCTGGTCGAACTCGGCAGCGGCGCATTCGCCCGAGTCTTTCTCGCCCGCCAACGGTCGATGCAACGGCTGGTCGCAGTCAAGATCTCTGCGAACCGCGGCCACGAACCACAAACCCTCGCCCAGCTTGACCACGACTACATCGTCCGGGTCTTCGATCAGCGGATTCTCTCCGATCGGAACTGGCGGCTGCTCTACATGCAGTATCTGCCCGGCGGAACGCTGTTCGACCTGGTTCAAGCGGTGCACCAACACGGAGAGCCACCTCAGTCGGGCCAAGCGTTGCTCGACGCGGTGGACAACGCATTGGAATCACGCGGCGAGATTCGGCCCTCCGAATCGTCCACCCGCACCGAGCTTGCGACGCTTCCGTGGCCTGAGACCGTTGCCTGGCAGGGGAAGCGACTGGCTGAAGCATTGGACTACGCGAATTCACGGGGCGTCCTGCACCGCGACATCAAGCCGGCGAACGTACTACTCGCCCCGAACGGCACTCCTAAATTGGCGGACTTCAACATCAGCTTCGCCCGCAACGTTTCCGGCGCGAGCCCGTTTCAGTATTTCGGCGGCTCACTTTCTTATATGTCGCCTGAGCAGCTCAAAGCCTGTCAGCCCGGCCACACGCAAGATATGGCAAACCTCGATACCCGCAGCGATATCTACTCGCTGGCGGTCCTGCTGTGGGAACTGCTGACCGGTGTAAAACCGTTCGATGATTCCGCGGCGCACGCTGCTCGGGCGGACTCGGCCGGACTGGTGGGCGATGCCACCGCGCTCGAGCTGATGTTGACCACCCGCGCGCAAGGACTCTCAGCGGCGGCACTTGCCGCGCTACCTGCAAACTGTCCTGCCGCCCTGCTGCGGGTTCTCTTGAAGGCACTAAACGCCGACCCTGACCAGCGCTGGGCCTCCGGCGCCGAATTCGCCGAGCAACTCCAGCTGTGCCTTGATCCGCAGGCACGCGATCTAGTGGATCCCCCAGTAGGAAGCTGGCGGTTACGGCTGCGGCCGTTTGTGGCGCCGGTCGCTCTGGCGGCCATCATGATTCCCAATCTGCTGGCCAGCGCGTACAACATCCAACACAATCAACTGCTGATCGTCAGTCGGCTCTCCGAGCAGGCTCAGAGTCGGTTCATGTTGGTGACCACTTTGGTCAACTTGATCTTCTTTCCGGTCGGTGCTGCGGTGCTGGGAATTTGGTGTCGTCGTGTCCTCATGGTTCCCCGGCGCCTGCGACGCGGTCCGGCACCACCGGCAGAAGTGTTGGCTCAGGCGCGCCACGACTGCCTCGTCACACCGGATCGTGTGGTGCTGGTGGTGTTTGGCCTGTGGCTGCTGGCCGGGCTGACGTTTCCGCTCACCATGCAATTCGTCGCGGGCGGACTTCCGGGTCGCTCGGCGGTTCACTTCTTCGGGTCGATCACGGTATGCGGTGCCATCGCGATCGCGTATCCGTTCTTTCTTCTGACCTTCTACATTGTGCGCAGTGTTTATCCGGAACTGGTGGCGCAGGGGCAGACCCATCCGCAGGAAGCCGAGCAGCTACGAGCGCTCAGCCGTCGACTTTCACGCTATTTGGCGATCGCGGCCTCGGTGCCGTTGCTGGGCATTGTGGCCGTGACATTTCTGACCGCCTCCGAGATCGCCGAAGTCATCGTGCCGATCAGGGTGCTTTGTATCGGGGGGATTGCCGCGTTCGTGCTCGCCTACTGGCTGGCACGTCAGATTGAATCCGACATTCAGGCGCTCGAGAGGGTGATCCGCCACCGAGCGCAGCACTAGCTCTGGCTTGAACCCGACGACCCCAACGTCCCTTTTGGACGCCAAATCCGCCGGCTTACCGCGCGGATAGGAAAACCTCCTCTCCTACGACCGGAATGTGGCTTCGCAGCGATTTCGGAGACGCTGCTGATTCACGACCATTGAGCCACCGACCGAAGAGGAAAGGAGTAGCCGAAATGAACGTTGAGCTGATGCAACAGAGCCGCAGGCGCCGGCAGCGGAGCATCCGAGGAAGCGCGTGGCAGCCCGGCCGCTACCGGTCCTCCGACTTCGATGCGAACCCACACGTTCCTGAGCGTGCTCGCCGAGCCGCTGCAGAAAGCATGGCACCACAACAGAGCAAGGGAGTGACGACGTCATGATGCCGCAGACACCGGGCGCACAAATCGACGAATTGCGCCGTCTATTACGCGAGTCGGAGCAGCGCCGGCAGGCCGCCGAACTCAAGCTCGCCGATCGCGACCGCCAACTCGGCACGGCACGCCGAACAATCGCTACCCAGGATCACCGGATCGGCAGGATGACCGCCGATGCCGCACGGCTGCGGGGTACCGCGAAGGCGACCGCGATCGACGCTTACGCACGCGACTTCCCGAACCTGTTCAAGAGCACCATCGATCGATGACACCCGCCGCGGATGTTCGCGGATCATCACCCGGCCTCGATGCGAGAGGCCGGGTGATCGCTTTGCGCACGAGTGGCGGCGTTTTCACCCACAACATCTGAATCCTGAGGTCGCCTGCCGCTTTCATGCACTCCTTACTAGACGGATAGGAAACTCTTCCCCCGCACGAGAGGACTCTGACTTCACGGCGATTACGGAAGTTTTCCCCGATCGTGACGATGTTTCCATGACTACGTACTGCGAAGAGACGACGAGCCTTCGCCCCGGCCTGACCCACGACACGGTCCCGGCCGGCGCCATGCCGCTGCCGTCGAGGCCACGTTCGTTCCGTACTCACCGGCCACACCCGCGCTACGACTCTCATGGACCCGACCCTCGTCGAGGCGACAGGCGCCCCGACCACAGCGGCACCGGCGAGTTGTGGCCCGGTCGCACCATGGTGTTGCCCGAGCCGGTCACCGAGCGCCTAGCGCCACATCAACCGGTCACAGAGCGGCTTGTGCGCAGCGAGCTGACGACGCGGGTCGCCTCCCAACCCGTAGAAGACATCGAAGTCGACTCGGAAGGCCTGGTCGCCCCACCGGGCGACAACGAGGTCTACTCCTACTTCGGAGCGCAGATGCGATGGGTGCAGCTCTTGCTGATGGGCGCGTACGTGCTCGCAGGATGGAGCCTGCTGCATTTCGCACTCGCCTCGATCACCGTCTTATGGCCCATGCTGATCGTGTTGGGGCTCAACGTCATCGGCACCCTACTTTCGTCGCTTACCAGCTTCAACAGCAGGCGCGTGTCGGCGAAGGCGCACCGTGCGCTCGTGGAGAGCTGGGTTCCTTCTGGCCCAGCCCCGAGCATCGATGTCTTTCTTCCCACCTACGGGGAAGAGGTTGCGGTGTTGCGCAACACCTACACACACGTCAAGGCGATGGAGTGGGCGGGCCGGGTTGAGGTTCACGTTCTCGACGACGGCGATCGCGCCGAAGTCCGGGACCTGGCGGCACGATTCGGGTTCCACTACGTCGTCCGCCCGAATCGTGGGCATCTGAAGAAGGCCGGCAACCTCCAGTACACGTTCTCGCGCACGTCGGGTGACCACATCGTGATCCTGGACGCCGACTTCTGCCCGCGGCCCGATTTCCTGAAGCACCTGGTGCCGTACATGGACGACCCGTCCGTCGGCATCGTGCAGAGCCCGCAGTACTTCGACAGCGGCGAGAATCTGAACTGGATTCAGCGCACGGCCGGCTCTACCCAGGAGTTGTTCTACCGTTGGATTCTGCCGTCGCGGGACCGGTTCAACGCTGCGATCTGCGTCGGCACCTGCGCGCTGTACCGGCGCAAGGCCCTCGAAGCCACCGGTGGATTCGCCCAGATTGAACACAGTGAAGACATTCACACCGGGCTCCACTTGATGCAGGCCGGCTTCCAGACCCGCTACGTACCCATCGTCGTCTCACGCGGCCTGTGCCCGGGTGACATGGCCGGCTTCCTCAACCAGCAATACCGGTGGTGCAACGGATCGCTGGTCAAGCTGCACAACGCCAAGCTCGACGGCTCGCGGGTGAAAATGACTCTGCGGCAACGACTTTGCTTCTGGGCGGGGCTGTTCTACTACATCACCACCGCTGTCAACGTCGTCGCTCTCTATCTGCCCGGCATGATCATGGCCGCGTTCTTCCCGACCCAAGTCCAGCCCGCCCAATTCATTCCCTTCCTCGTCGGACTGTGGGTGTACCTGGTGGTGCTGCCGGCAGTGTCGAAGAGCCGCTGGCGGTTCGAGGTCCTGCGGCTGCAGATGGCCTATAGCTACGCCCACCTCATTGCGATCGTTCACAAACTGCGGGGTCGATCGGCGGGATGGGTTCCCACCGGTGCGATGAACCGCCCGAATCCATTGGCGCGCAGCATTAGCCGCGTTGGTGCCGCCGCGATCGTGCTGTCGCTGGTGCCATTCTGGGCAGTGGTACTCTACGACATTCACGCATACGGAGTGCGCCAGTACTGGCTGATGGCGATGTTCGTCGGCCTTTACACCTACCTCGCCCTGCCGTTGCTCGTCGAGTTCGTCAAGATCCTGTTTCCATCCCTCGGCAAGGCTCTTGGATCGCGGACCGACCGCTCCGCCACACCAGCAGCAACTGACGGCCCCGGACCGAAGCGCCGCAATCCGCATCGGATCTCTGCCTATGAGGCGGTGTGCTACACGCTGGCGCTGGCATTGGCCGCGGCCGTCGCATCCGGGTGGTTCGACCTGATGATTCCGTGGAGCTCCTGAGTCAGACGATCCCTGCTTTTCACCCGAACCCTTCGTGCACGGCCGGGTTCGGGTGAAACCATGCGATCGGTACTTCGTCGTCGTCCCAGCGCCGACTGGCAGGACCCTTACCAGCGGGATAGAAAACCCTTCCCGCGCGGCAGCGGATTCTGGCTCGTCGGCGATTACGCCTGTACTGCGCAAGCGCGACGATTTTCGTCATGACTACGTACTGGGAAGAACCGACCGTCAGGCATCGCCCTGCCCTGAGCACCGCAACGGCCCAGACCGAGCGCCTGCAGATACCCGCGCGTCGCCACGTAGACCGCCGTCCACCCACCGTCGTTGCCCCGACACAGCCGTCGGCGCGCAGAACCGAACCCAAGCCCAAGGCCGAGACGAAGAAGAAGGAAAACCACTTCTTCAATGACGTCGAAGGTCTGCGAGGCATTGCCGTCGCGCTGGTCGTGCTGTTTCACGCCGGTGTGCCGCACATGGCTGGCGGTTTTGTGGGCGTCGACGTGTTTTTCGTCATTTCGGGCTTCCTGATCACGGGCCTTCTGCTGCGCGAGTTCGAGCGCAACGGGCGAGTGTCGTTCAGGGGCTTCTATGCGCGTCGCGCGCGCCGCATCATCCCGCCGGCAGCGGTGACCATCGTCGCGACGTCGATCGCCGTGTGGTTCCTCATGCCGCTGCTGTCAGTGTTCCGCCAGGCACTCGACCTGCTGGCGGCCACGATGAACTTCGCCAACTGGCGCTTCATTGCCGCGGGCAAGGACTACCTCGCCGGGGCGTCCGACGACAGCGTCGCCACGCACTTCTGGTCGCTGTCCATCGAGGAACAGTTCTACTTCGTGTGGCCGGTGCTGCTGGTGGCGTTGGCCGTGCTGGCCAGGCGCTCGCGGTGGTCCACCCGCATGGTCGTCGGTTGGGGAATCGCCCTGGTGACCGTGGCCTCTCTGGCGGTGTCGCTGCACTTCACCTCCAGCGACCCGACCCTGTCGTACATGGCAACCCACACGCGCGCATGGCAATTCGGCGTGGGCGGCATCGTCGCGGTGGCGGGTCCGCTGCTGACCGGCTTGATCACGAGATTTCCCGTGCGGGCGGCGATGTGGGTACTCGGTTGGGCTGGCCTGGTGGCCGTGCTGGTGGCGACCGTTGCCTACGATCACACCACGCCCTATCCGGGCCTGGCGGCGTTGATACCGACGCTCGGTGCCGCTGCCATCATCGTGGCCGGGCAAGTGGCCACCAACAGCAGACCCGCCGTCGGAGCGTTCCTCTCGGTACGCCCCTTGCGCTGGCTTGGGAAGGTCTCTTACGGCTGGTACCTATGGCACTGGCCGGCATTGGTGCTGTTCAAGAGCTACACCCACAACAACAGCTGGCCGACGTTGGTGGGCGTGACGATGGCGGCTCTCATGCTCGCCTGGGCCTCCACTGCACTGCTGGAACGCCCCATCATGTCGTCGCGCGAACTGAAACGCAATCTGCAGGCGTCGCTGTCGGTCGGTTTCACCGGCACCATCGCAGCCGCCGCTATGACGATGGCCCTCGGCGTACTGGCGGTCAATCTGGCCAGCGGTGCGACGTCGTCGAACGCGTCGGTGAGCTTCGAGTCGGTGTTCGGCGCCGACACCGGCGCGAAATCGGGACCGGTGACACCGAATCCGTTCAAGGCTTTCGACGATCGTCCCGACCGCGACGAGTGCCTGATTCCCCTTGGCAAGCGGGAACAACCGAACACCTGCGTCGATGGACCGGCAGACGGTGTGCCGGCGGTGCTGTTCGGCGACAGCCACGCACAGCAGTGGCTGCCGGTGGTTCAGGTCATCGCGAAGGAAAACAACTGGCGACTCAACCAGTTCACCAAGGCGGCATGCCCGGTCGCGGCCCTACAGCCCAGGGACGGCCGCACGGACCCGTTCACGAAGTCGGATTGTCTCGGCTGGCGCGAGGACAGCATCAAAGCGATCGTCGCGTTGAAACCCAAGTACATCATGATCAGCTCGCTATCCACGTACGTGCCCGACTACCAGGAGTTCAAAACCGCCTGGGATCAAACGCTGAACCAGCTGCGGGCGACGGGTGCGAAATTGATCTACCTGCGCGATACGCCGTACCCGAACAAGAACATGCCCGAATGCGTCTCGGGCGCCACCGACGACTGGTCCGCGTGCGACTTCAACCTCAACAACACGCCGAGAACCGAACCCATTGTCACCGACCAGGTTCGGGGCCAGAACCTCGACATCCCGGTGCTCGATCTCAACGCATACTTGTGCGAGGACACCAAGTGCCGCGCGGTGCGTAATGGCACGTTGCTCTATCGCGACGATTCGCACCTGACGGCGACCGCGGTCAAGGCGTTGCTGCCAGCCGTCCAAGCGCAGATCCGGGAAAAGCAGATCGACCTGAGCGGCCGTTGACTTCGGCGGGGCGGCCGCCCGGTTGTCCCGTAGGGTTGTCTCTGCCGGACACGCGATGGTCAGGAGGTGTCGGTGCCCAGCGGACAGGCTGCGACGATATCGCGTCGCAGCCTGCTGGCATCGATCCCGTTGGCGGCGTTGACGATTATGTCCGCGGGCGGCTGCCACCGGTCTGCGCCAAGCCAGCCTCGCGAGGCGCGCCAGTTCGGGCTGGCGGCAACCGGTCGCGACGACGCGACACTGCAGCGGTCACTGGCCGCCGCGCGGCAGTTGGGCAGGCGATTGAACGTGATAACCGTTTACGAGGCATTCGCCTGGGAAGCGTCACTGCCGACCGCGTTTCTGGACGCCACCGCTGCCGCCGGCTGCACCCCGGAGTTGACTTGGGAACCCTGGGATCCGCACGCCGGCAAGCACCAGGCGGCGTATACGTCCGGGCAGATCGCGGGCGGTCGATACGACACCTATGTGCGCACCTGGGCCGAGCAGGCGGCCGCCTATGCCAAGCCGTTTCGGCTTCGGTTCGCACATGAAATGAACGGAGACTGGTACCCCTGGGCCGCGGGGTCACCGGGCGGCTCCACGGATGACTATGTCGCGGCCTACCGCAGAGTCCGCGGCATATTCGATGACGCAGGCGCCGAACACGTTCAGTGGGTGTGGTGCCCGAACGTCATCATCAACGGCGATACCGAAGCGCTCTCACGGTGCTATCCCGGTGATGACTTCGTCGACATCATCGGCGTCGACGGCTACAACTTCGGTGATCGCCCAGGCCATCAGTGGACGCAACCGGCGGAACTTTTCGGTTCTACTTTGGCCCTTGTCGCCCAGCGAGCGCCGCGCAAACCGTTATGGATCAACGAGGTCGGCTGTGGCGACCGAGGCGGCGATAAGTCGCATTGGATCACCGATTTCATGACCTGGCTCGGCGGCACCGACGTCCGCGGACTGATCTGGTTCGAAGTCGACGGCAATCCGGATGCACCTGACTGGCGGCTCACGAGTTCGGCCGCGACCACCGCTGCGGCCAAGGCCGCACTCGCGTCCTGGTAGCGAGACTGCTCGACGATCAGCAGTTGCCGACCGGGGGCACCCCGGCGAAGCGATCGGCGACCCACTGGCCCAGGGTCGCACCGGGATCGAGTTTGTGGCCCTGGTCTTGCAAGCGGATCCGCAGAACAGTGTCACCCAAGGCGCAAGCCCGGCCCATGGCGACCTCGGTCCACTCTGGGGGAACCGTCTGGTCGGATCCACCGTAGACGACCAGAAGCGGGATTTTGGTGGGCTGTTGGGGCAGCGCGTAGGAGGTGAGCCGCTCCCTGAGCCGGTCGGCCGCGGCCGGCGACGACGGCTTGCCGTCGGCAGGGGTGAATTTGACAGCCAACGCTTCCTTCCGTTGGGTGCCCGGCGGCCGGCAGGCCAGCAACGTCGTCTCATCATCGCGCAGAACGCCGTGCAGATAGTCGTTCGGATCGATTGTCTTGTCGATCGCTGCCAAACCCTCGATCACGTTCGGGTACAAGAACATCTGGTCGTTGGTCAACGTCGAGGTTTCGGCACGCTGTACCAGTCCGACCATGTCTGCGGTGGGCACCAGCGCCGCGGCGCCAAGCAGATCGGTGCCCTGCCCGTAATCCGCGAAATACTCAGCGGTTGCCCACGCGGTCTCACCGCCCTGCGACGAGCCCAACGCCACCCACCGCGACGACAGCTGCGGCATTACTGCGCGGGCGGCCCGCACCGCGTCAATGAGGTTGAAAGCAGCCGTCTTTGGTTCCAGGTACGCATGAGCACTCGCCGGATCCTGGTTCGACCCGTCGGGCTTGCCGAGACCGGCGTAGTCGGTGTATGCCACTGCATAGCCGAGATTGAGTTGTATCGCCACCGAGCTGATGTCGCCGAGCAGGCGCGAATCCGCGGTGGGCCCGCAGTCCGGGGTCACCCCGACGGTTCCGTGCGCATAACCGATGACAGGCCATCCTCCCGGCGGTGGGTCGCCGGGCGGCGCGAATACCGCACCGGACACCACCGTTGGCCTGCCAGTGATACCGGATATCGATCGGTACACCATCGTGTGTGCCGTTGAGCCAGTGGGCAGCTCGCTCATGTCGAACGGCGTCTGGTCCGATGAGCTCGACACGGTGCCACGCACGGCCAGATCACCGGCGGCGATGCTCGGCATCTGGCGGGTGTAGTTCAACTCCTGCGGACCTGCTTTGGAGGGGGCGGGCGGCTGCGATGTGCTGCACGCGGCAACCAGGGCACAGGCGAACATGCAGCCCAGACGCCGAACGAACTTCGAGACCATGTGTATCCCCTTGACCGTTGATCACGAGGATGGCATAGGCGGCACCCTTCAGATGCCGTTCCGCGCGCTAAAGCTGCCAGTCGTTGGAGCCGTCGTGCCTAGAGTAGGTGCCGCCGCCGGAGTTCTTCACGACGATCGGATCACCGGCACCGAAGTTGTCGAAGAACCACTTCGCGTTGGTCGGGCTGATGTTGATACAACCGTGGCTGACATCTCGCTTGCCCTGGTCATCCACCGACCACGGAGCGCTGTGGACGAAGTCGCCGCTGTCGTCGAAGCGAACGGCGAGCTCCACCGTCGTCTTGTACCCGTAGGCCGAATTGACCGGAACGCCGTAGGTCGAGGAGTCCATCACCACCGAGGGCATCTTCTCCTGGACGTAATAGGTGCCGTTCGGGGTTTGGTGGCCACCGGCTGACATCCCCATAGACATCGGGATCGTCTTCTCCACCTTCCCGTTGCGGGTGACGGTCAGCTGGTGGGTGGCGTCGTCGGCGGTGGCCACCAACGCGTCCCCGGTACGGAAGCTCGTCACTACGCCACCGGCATCGACGGTCACGGTGGTATGGGCCGGCCAGAAATTCAGCGGCCGCCAGCGCAGCTGCGTGGGCTTCATCCAGTAGAACTTGCCGGGAACCGGCGGCACCGACGAGACGTGGATGGCGCTTTCCGCCGCGCCGGAGTCGTCGACGAGGCCGGGAAAGTCGATGATGATCGGCTGGCCCACGCCCACGGTCGCGCCGTTGGCGGGGGTGACGCGCGGCGGCGCGAACGGGGCTTCACCGGTGAACGGGGTCGGATCCTGGCCCGGGACTGGTCCACCTGGATCCGGATCCGCCAGCGCCGACGCCGCGCTGGCCACCAGCAGCGCGCCCAACGTGGACGCGCAGACCTTCAAAACGAAGAGCCTTTTCGTCGTGCGACCCGACATATGCATTCCTCCCGGTAGCTCGGAACGCAGTGTCGCATACGCGACTGGCAGCCGATCAGAATCTGGCGGTAGCGCCCGCGTCGACGGGCAGCGCCGCCCCGGTGATGTAGTGCGATTCGTCGGACGCCAGGAACAGCACGGCATGGCTGACGGCGCGCGCCTCGATCGTGGGCTTGGGCAGCATGTGGAAGTGACCGATGACCGCCGCGGCGTCTTTCATCGTGGGTTCCGACAGATCCGGCCGAACGGTGCGACGGAAATGGTCGTTGTCGATCATCGGCGTCAGCACATTGCCGGGGTGAATGGAGTTCACCCGAATCCATTGCGGCGCAAGCTCGATCGCAAGCGAGTTCATCAGCCCGACGACGGCATGCTTGGCCGACGCGTAGTGCGCCATGTAGCCGCCGCCGCGCAGACCCAGCATCGAACTCACCAGGACGATCGACCCGCCGCCGTTGGTCATGTGCGGCAGTGCGGCCTTGACGGTGTGCCACACCCCGGTCAGATTGATGTCTAGCATCGTCTGCCAGGCCGACTCTTGGATCATCGCCGCCGGGGCGGGATCCGCGCTGATACCGGCATTGGCGACGACGATGTCGACGGCGCCGATCTGGCTGACGCCTCGCTCCACCGCCGACTTCAAGGTCTCCAGGTCGCGCACGTCGGCCTTGGCCGCGAAGATGCGCCGGCCTTCCTTCTCGACCAGCGCCACGGTGTCATCGAGGTCGGCTTCCGATGCGCCCGGATAACCGGCGGCGTCGATGTCCTCGCACACGTCGACGGCGATGATGTCGGCGCCTTCCTCGGCCAGCCGGATTGCGTGCTCCCTGCCTTGACCGCGCGCCGCACCGGTGATGAACGCGACCTTGCCGGCCACCCGGCCGGCCTTGTTGTTTGTCATATCGACCTTTCCGGTCGTCGCCGCTGGGCCTACCGATGTTTCGATGCCATTGGTACCGTAAGGTAGCACGGGGGGTGAGGAGGACGAAACTGCGTATCGCGGTCACCGGGGGAACCGGTTATGTAGGCGCGCACGTCGTGCGCCGGCTGCTCGAGGCGGGCCATCAGATACGACTGCTGGTGCCGCCCGCGGAGGGCCGCGCGCCCGTCATCCCCCTTCTGCAACCACTGGGCGACCTCACGGTGGTCATCGGCGACCTGCGCCAGCCCGCCACCGTCGATGAACTTCTGACGGGAGTCGAGGCGGTGGTGCACGCGGCCGGTGTCGTCGGCACCGACGAGCGCCGGGCGCAGCTGATGTGGGACATCAACGCCCACGCCACCGAAGCAGTGCTGACCCGCGCGGTCGAGCGCCGGTTGGACCCGATTGTGTTGGTCAGCAGCTACAGCGCGCTGTTTCCGCCGCCTGACGGTGTCATCTCCCCCGACTCACCAACCGCGGAGGGCCGCAGCAGCTATGCCCGCACCAAGGGATATGCGGACCGCGTCGCGCGGCGGCTGCAGGACGACAGCGCACCCGTCGTGGTGACCTATCCCTCCAGCGTGGTGGGCCCGCCGTTCGGCACGGCACCGGGTGTCACCGAACAGGGGTGGGCCCCCATTGTGCGCTCGGGTATCGCACCGAAGGTGCGCGGCGGAATGCAGATGGTCGATGTGCGCGACGTCGCCGAAGTGCACGTGCGACTCATGCAGCCCGGACGGGGACCGCGTCGCTATGTCTGCGGCGGTCAGCTTGTGTCGTTCGACGAGATGATCGACACCCTTGAAGAGGGTCGCGGACGACGGATCCAACGTATTCCGGTGTCGCCCAGAGCAATGCGGGGCCTGGGTCGCGGATCAGACTTCATCGGCCGGTATGTGGCCCTGTCGGCCGGGCTGAGCTACGAGGCGGCGATGCTGCTGACCGCGGCCACCCCCACCGACGACAGCGCAACACTGCGAGATCTCGATATGAGGTGGCGCAGCCCGAAAGCGGCCATCCTCGACTCATTCCGGGTATCTGGAGTGGACGGCGGCGGTCAGCAACTCGGTAATGCGGGCGCTTAGCGTCTGCGAATCATCGTCCCTGGCAACGGTCGTCATGAACAATGCGGCTCCGGCAGCCATCGCCAACACTGCGCGTGCATCGTCGTCGGCACGGCGCCGTTCGGCAGGGGTCCTCGCGTTGAGGTGCTCAGCGAACAGTTGCACCGCAGGGCCGCTGAAGTTCGACCACAGCGCCTTGCGCAGGTCGTCGTTCTCGCGCAGGGCCAACAGCAGCCCCGGCACGGCGGCCTGAACGTCGGGACGGGCGAACAGTTCGCGGCTGCCACGCACCACCCACTCGATCCAGCCGTTGATATCGGTTCCCGAAAACGCTGACAGGTCGGGCGTTTGACCGAGAATCGCGTGCAGGACCAGTTCCGCTTTCGACGCCCAGCGGCGATTCAAACTCGATCGGCCGACACCGGCGCGCATCGCGACCAGACGCACACTGAGTTCGTCCCAACCCACTTCGAGCAGAAGCTGACGCGTCACGGACAGCACCCGATCGTCGATCGTGGTGTCACGCGGACGCCCGCCCTGGTTGCCCCGGCCACCGTCAGCGGTCATGCCCTGATTCAACCGCAGTGAGCCGTTTGGAGGCTGGACTGGCTCCTACGGGCTCGAGCTGATGGTCGAGCGCGGAACCGGTTGCGGCCCCATGTCCGCCTGTTCTTCGGCCAACCCGATGCATTCACCGCTGTCGTGGCCGGTGCACGGCACGCCGTCGATCTCGGGGATGTCGGGGTTGGCGGCGGTGGTGGTGAATCCGTCGTCCTGCGGCGAGTTCGGCACCATGAACGGCACGCAGGTCGTGGTGTAGACGTCCTCTTCCTCACCACCTGTGCATGCCGCAAGCGGCGTGATGATCGCGTCGGGCGTTGCCATCACAGCAACCGCTGGAGCGCCGACGGCCACGAAGGCCAGCACGGCGGTCAACCATGGCCGTCTGCCCGAAATCGAAATGTTCGCCATCGGTGCGAATCCTCATCTCTTAGCGATCGATGCTCTTCACGGCATTGTAGGGAGCCCGCGATGACCTCGCGATGAATCGACGAGCACGGTGGTCGCGCCGACGTGACGACGCCGCTTTCGCGCGTTAGGGTTTTACTGACGGAGCCGTTGGGTAGCCATGCCAGGCGGAGTGCGAGTAGAGGCCCCCGCCTAGTAAGAATCAACAAAAAGGCGGTGGGTCACTTGATCGCAGTCAGTCGTTTGTTCGCAGCCGCAGGAATCGTGGCGGGGGCCTTGTCGGGGGCCTTGGTGGGGCCCGCAGTCGTTGCGCCCGCCGCCTCCGCTGCACCCTGTCCAGACGTTGAGTTGGTATTCGCGCGGGGGACCTTCGAAGCACCAGGGGTCGGCGGAACCGGCCAGGCGTTCGTCGACTCGCTGCGATCGAAACTCGGCGACAAGTCCCTCGAGGTGTACCCGGTGAATTATCCCGCGTCGCTGGACTTTCAGACCGCTGCCGACGGCGTCATCGACGCGAGCAACAAGGTTCAGGCCATAGCCGCGGAGTGCCCGACGACGAAGATCGTGCTGGGCGGCTTCTCCCAAGGGGCAGCCGTGGCCGGGTACCTGACCGCCGACTCAGTGCCCGCGGGCTTCCAGATGCCCGCCGGCTTGACCGGCCCGATGCCTGCCGCAGTCGCCGACCACGTGGCCGCGGTGGCGCTGTTCGGCAAGCCGTCGAGCGGGTTCCTGCAGATGATCGCGAACACTGCACCGCCGATCACGGTCGGGCATCTCTACGCGGCGAAGACGGCCGACCTGTGCATTCCCGAGGACCCGATCTGCTCGCCCGCTGGCGGCGACAGCAATGCGCACAATCTGTATCCGGCCAACGGGCTGACCGACCAGGCCGCGACGTTCGTCGCGCAGAAGGTGGCAGCGGCCCCCGCCGACCAGACCTCGCGGTAGCTCGCGCCGCCGGTTAGCCGCCGGCGCACAGCGCCTCCGACAGCTCCCACAGCCGAGGCCGGTGCCGTTCAGATGCCCGGGACACCCGTATCGCGGAGTCGGCGATCGAGTCCACGGCGTGCAGAATTATGGCCGTTTTGGACGCTCCGTATGCAGAGAACTTGTTGTATCCGCGGGCGTGCCCCCTCGGATCGTCCAGGTCGATGTCGGCAAGCAGATGGCCATCCGACGACAAATTGACGATGCGGGCGCCTTCGGCCGCCTCGAGTTGCGGCGCAACAGGCGGGTCAGCTCGAAGTGGCCGAGATGATTTGTGCCGAACTGCATTTCGAAACCATCGTCAGTGCGGCCGAACGGGGTGAACATCACCCCGGCGTTGTTCATCAGCACATGGATAACGGGGAGGACGCGGGCGATCTCGGCGGCGGCACGCGGTTACCGGGACCTCCTCTTCGACGATCAGTGCAGCCCCAGCAGCCGGCGGCTGAAGTCGGTCAGCTTTTCTCGCAATGTGTCGTCGTCGATATCACCGACGAGCGGATGCATGACGGCACTGCTGATGGCCCCCGCCAACATCGCCACCTGGATCAGGTTGTCCTCATCGGCGTCGTTGAGCAGCACCCGGTAGAGCCGCGACATGAACCGCTGAAACGGTTCGTGTTCACCCAGCAGCCGCACCACCACGGGATCGAACTGCAGAGTCCGCACCAGCCCGCGATCCCGCACCGCCATATCGATGACGCCCACCAGCAGCGCATCGCGTGCCTGTGATCCCTTGCCGTGTGTTTCGGCTTCTTCGAGTGCGGGCACCAGCCTGCCGAGTTCGCGTTCGGTAACAGCGATGACGATGTGGTCCTTGGTTCGAAACTGGTGATACACCGCCGCTTTCGTGATACCCACGGCGTCGGCGATCATCTGCAGCGAGGTCCCGCTCACCCCGTGTTCGGCGAACAACTCCAATGCGGCATCGAGCACACGAATGCGCGCCGCACTGTACTCGGCTACCCTCAGCTCGCCGTCGGCTACCGGCTGGTGCGCTGACCCCACCCGCAAGAGACTAGACGACCGGCTACTACAGGAAGTGGCGGCTCGATCGCGACACCATGTACCCCTCCGAGAACGACTTCTCGATCACCTGGCACTGGTTGTCATGCAAACATTCGAGCTCGAGGACGACACCGCCCGGAATGACCCTGCGCTCGAGAACTTTGTAGTGCTGGCAACCGCCGTCCGCGTCGTAGATGGGGTCGCCGCAACGGACGTTCTCGATCGGAACTCGTTCCCCGTCGTCGGGAGATGAAGACATATCGACGAGGGTAGGCCGCAGAATCCGTCGCGACCTCGGAATCACATCGAAAAACGGCGGTGATTCGCACCGGCTAGCTCGACACGACTCCGCGCAACCCGTCGGCACCGAACACCGGCTCGAGCATCGACGAATAGTCCGGCCCGCGGCGCAGCATCAGTCCGCCGTCGACGTTGATCACCTGGCCGGTGACGTAGCTGGCGGCGTCACTGAGCAGGAACACCGACATGCTTGCGATGTCCTCCACTTCGCCGGGTCGCGGCAGCGGCGTGCATGCCGCGTAATCCTCGCTCAGCTGCGGTATCTCGAAAACCGGCGCGACCAGATCGGTACGGATGAGCCCTGGTCGGATGCAATTCACCCGCACCCAGGAGGGGCCGAGTTCGTCTGCGGCCAGCTGCATCAGATGGTCGATGCCGGCCTTGGCCACGCCGTAGGCACCGAACCACCGGTGTGTGTTGCTCGCCGCGATCGACGAGATCCCAATGAAGGATCCGCCGCCGCCGCGCACCATCTCCCGAGCGGAGTGCTTGAGCACGTACATCGTGCCGTTGATGTTCAGATCGATCGCGCGCCGCCACCCCTCGGAGTCGATCTGGGTGACGGGACCGATCGTCTCGCTCCCGCCGGCGCAGTTCACCACGCCGTGCAGCGCGCCAGTCCAGGCGGTGGCCGCCGCGACGACCCGACTTACCTCATCCTCGTTGGTGACGTCGGCCGGCGCGTAGCGCACGGCGCCTCCGTCGGCGGCCTTCGTCGTGATTTCCTCGGCGGCAGCAGCCAGCCTGTCGGCGTTGCGCCCGACGATCATCACCTTGGCGCCGGACGCTGCGGCCGCCGTCGCGACGCCCTTGCCGATTCCGCTGCCGCCACCGGTGACCAGCACGGTCTTATCCACCAGCGAGAGCTGCACCGCCACTCCTTTGGAAAATAGAACAGGTTCTGGTTATGGAACCACGCACGTCAAGGGGTGTCGCGACGCGCTGGCGTCGGGGCCCCGAGCGTGCGCCAGTCCGGCACGTCGGGCGGCAGCCCCACCGGATACCTGTTCTCGTTGGCCGCCGCCCAGTGCGCGTGGCCGAGCTCGTGGATATGGAAAGCGTGGCGCAACGCCTCGGTGAACCCCATCGCGTCGGCGGCCGCGTTGACCGAATCCTTCACCAGCAGGGCGGCCATCGTCGGCCGCTCGGCGATGCGGCGTGCGAACTCCAGGGTCTTGTCCTCCAGGTCGGCGCGCGGAAAGACCTTGGACACCATGCCGAGGCGGTGCGCCTCGTCGGCGTCGATCGAATCGCCGGTCAGCAGAAGCTCTTTGGCCTTACGCGCGCCGAATTCCCATGGGTGAGCGTAGTATTCGACGCCGGGCATACCCATTCGAACGGCAACCACGTCGCTGAACTTCGCATCATCAGCGGCGACGATCAGGTCGCAGGCCCAGATCAGCATCAGCCCGGCCGAGATCGCGTTGCCTTGGACTTGCGCGATGGTGATCTTGCGCAAATCCCGCCATCTGCGAGTGTTTTCGAAGAAGAAGTGCCACTCCTGCAAATACGTGCGCTCGGCGATGCTGCTCATGGTCGAGCCGTGCGTGCGGAATGTCGGATGCTGCGCCGGGCCGGGCTTGCGCTCCAGCAGCGCCTCCTCCGAACCGAGATCGTGGCCCGCGGAGAAGTTCTTCCCACGCCCGGCGAGGATCACCACCCTGACGTTGTCGTCGGCCTCGGCGCGGCCGAATGCCTCATCCAATTGCACAAGAAGCGTGCGTGATTGCGCATTCTGCGCTTCGGGCCGGTTGAGCCAGATGCGGGCGATGCGACCTTCGTCCAGGGTTTCGTAGGTCACCTGCTGGGCCGGCTCCGGTGGAACCGATTCGGCGTTGGTCTCTTCCGGGCTAGCCACGGTGCACACCTCGTTACGTTCGACTCATCAGATGTAATGCACACTACTTCTCCGGTCAGCGGGCCTGCCGACGGGGATAAGCCCCGGCGCGAGCGGGCGCGACAGGACCTCGTCCAGCCTCGCCACAGCAATCTGGCAGAGAGCTCACAGCGGCGACGGCACCGAATCTTCGTTGCGGGCATTCGGCCGGTGTTCAGACGGTTCCGAGGGTACGCTGGCCCCAGCAGATGCCAACTCCTGCTACAACTTCGAAGACGGCATCGGCAGGGAGCGCAGGCTGGCGGCCAGCCCATCGGCGGCACGTGCCACGCTTCCCCGTTAGACGGTCAGCAAACTACAGAAAGCGCTACGATGGCGACCTTCCGCTCACCCACACGCCGGATGCTCCTCGCGGGCAGCTTCGCTGTCGCGATCGCTGCCGGTCCCGCGGTCGCAGTGTTCGCAGCTTCGACCAGCCCTGTCGCGGCGCCCGCGGTCACCGCATGCGCGGGCGGTGAAATCGAAGACCAGTACACCAACATCTGCGTGCCGGATCTCGTACCGAATTCACCGTCCTACACCAGCACTTCACCCGTCGGCGGCCTCCCAGAGGTCAGCGGCGTGCCGTGCACCGGACACAATTCCGGCGAGTGCATCGGCCTCGGCGAAGAACAAAACGCCGCGGGGCCCATCGCGGTACCGCATTCTGAGGTCAGCGCAAGCCCCTAAATACAATTGGCGGCGCCGAATTGGCGCCTCGGGTTCAAACATCAGGGCCGGACACATATTTCGTGTCCGGCCCTTCCCGGTTTCGCTCTCTGGCCTGCACAAATGGACCGCCGAACCGACAGGAAACCCTGCGAATTCCAGCAGATACTGTCCAGCTTCCATACAATCTTCCGGACGATACCTGTCAGGAAATCAACAGAAAGCGTGACGATGGCGACCATGAAGTTTTCAGCGCGACGACTGATCATTGCCGGTGGATTCGCCCTCGCGGTTGCGGCAGCGCCCGCGATCGCCTTCGTCGCGACACCGACGCCGGCGGCCACTCCCCTCGCCCAGTGCCCAGGCGGCGAAGAGCACGACCTCTACACCTCGCTGTGCATCCCCCATCTCGTGCCAAACGCCGGCCAGCCCTACCAGGCGATCGGCGGCAACACCGACCTGGCCGCAGTGAGCATCCCTGGTGGCGGCGGCGCAGGCATCCCCTGCACCGGTCACAACTCCGGCCAGTGCATCGGCCTCGCCGAGGAAGGCGCCGCGATGGCTCCGCCGGTGCAGCCGCAGTCCGAGGTCAGCAGCAGCCCCACGGCCACCGGCTCCACCGGGAGCGTCGGTTAGCCCGAGCCGGATATATGGTGGTGTCATGGCTGCAAAATCTGATCCCGCCGAGCTCGGCGACGTCGAACCGCTAGCCGACAGCACCGCCAGGCAGGCCCGGCGCGTCGTGGCGGCCTACGCGACCGACGCTGACGAGTGCCGGATCTTTCTGTCGATGCTCGGCATTGGACCGGCGAAGCAAGAGGCATAAGTGAGTCCGGGGGGCGGCCAGCAACCCGGCTCCGGCAACGCCGACTTCGTCGTCGTCGCCAACCGGCTGCCGATCGACATGGAACGGCTGCCCGACGGAACCACACAGTGGAAGCGCAGTCCCGGCGGTCTCGTCACGGCGCTGGAGCCGCTGCTGCGGCGCCGGAAGGGTGCATGGATCGGCTGGCCGGGCATTCCCGACAGCGACGAGGAACCGATCGTCGAGGAAGATCTGCGCCTTTATCCGGTTTCGCTGTCGGCCGACGATGTCGCGATGTACTACGAAGGGTTCTCCAACGCCACGCTCTGGCCGCTGTATCACGACGTCATCGTGAAGCCGATCTATCACCGCGAGTGGTGGGACCGCTACGTCGAGGTGAACAGGCGCTTCGCCGAAGCCACCGCGCGCGCCTCGGCCCAGGGCGCGACGGTGTGGATCCAGGACTATCAGCTGCAGCTGGTGCCGAAGATGCTGCGGATGTTGCGACCCGACCTCACCATCGGCTTCTTCTTGCACATCCCGTTCCCGCCGGTCGAGCTGTTCATGCAAATGCCGTGGCGCACCGAGATCATCGAAGGTCTGCTGGGCGCCGACTTGGTCGGCTTCCACCTTCCCGGGGGTGCCCAGAATTTCCTGATCCTGTCGCGACGATTGGTGGGCGCCAACACATCCCGCGCGACCGTCGGCGTCCGCTCCCGCTTCGGTGAGGTCCAGGTCGGTTTCCGCACGGTGAAAGTGGGCGCCTTCCCCATCTCGATCGACTCGGGTGAACTCGACAGCAAGGCGCGCGCGAGAAATGTCCGGCAGCGTGCCCGCGAGCTGCGCAGTGAACTGGGAAACCCGCGCAAGATCCTGCTCGGTGTCGACCGGCTTGATTACACCAAGGGCATTGATGTTCGGCTGAAAGCTTTTTCGGAGTTGCTCACCGAGGGCCGCGTCAAACGTGACGACACGGTGCTCGTACAGCTGGCCACCCCGAGCCGTGAGCGCGTCGAAAGCTATAAGGAGATGCGCGAGGACATCGAGCGCCAGGTAGGGCACATCAACGGAGAGTTCGGTGAGATCGGCCACCCGATCGTGCACTACATCCACCGGGCGGTCCCGCGCGACGAACTGATCGCCTTCTTCGTCGCGGCGGACGTGATGCTGGTGACCCCGTTGCGTGACGGCATGAACCTGGTGGCCAAGGAGTACGTGGCCTGTCGCAGCGATCTCGGCGGCGCGCTCGTGTTGAGCGAATTCACCGGCGCAGCAGCCGAACTCCGCCAGGCGTACCTGGCCAATCCGCACCACCTCGACGGTGTCAAGGACGCCATCGAGGAAGCGCTGAATCAAACGCCGGAGGAAGGCAGGCGCCGGATGCGGGCGCTACGCCGGCAGGTGCTGGCGCACGATGTCGACCGCTGGGCGCGGTCCTTCCTTGATGCGCTGGCGTCCACGCGCACGGGTGATGACGTCAGATCGGTGTGATGTAGTTGATCAGCCACTGACCGTCGACCTTTACGTAGTCGACCTTCAGCCGGCTGCCGTCATAGATCGGCTGCTTGGACTTGTCGGTCACCGTGCGGTTCAGATACACCATCACCGACCCTGAATTGCGTTGTGCGGCCAGCACTCCCACCCCGACCGTATTGGCCTGGCTGACGAGTTGCCGGTCGCGTGCCTGCGGGATGATGTCCTTGTTGGCCCTGTCCTTGAACTCCTGGCGGTAGGTCGGCGTCAGGAGCGGATAGATGTCGTTGAGGGTGCGCTCGACGGTCTGGTAGTCGTAACCGAACACCTTGGGGATTTGGTCCTTCGCCTTGTCGACGAGGACGGTGCGGGCCTCGTTCTCGCCCGCGATCTCCACCCCGGTCCAGTAGTACCAACCGCCCGCGGCGCCCAGTGCGACAAAACCGCAGGCGAGCAGGATCGTCAACGCGCCAACCAGTTTGGCGGCCTTGATGGACATCAGTTGCCCCCGTCGGGGTACTTCAGGTCGTAGAACGACATGTGGCCGTTGTCGTCCTCGGCGACGGTCACCCGGAGCCGGTACGGCTTGGACGGCTGGTTGTTGCCGTCGAGGTCGGTCACCGTCACACGAACCGCCACAAGGACATCCGCCCGGTGTGCGATGGGATCGACCTTCTCCAGCGCAGCGCCGTTGATGACCGCCTCGGCATTGGCGTTGGTGTCGCGGAATAGCAGCTTGAGGTTTTCGGCGTTCTGGCCTTGGCTCATCATGTCGCGCAGCGGGCCGCTGGTGCTGTTGACGAAGCGGTCCACGTCGGCGTCGATCGAATTCTGCGTGTAGCTGAACATGTTCACCACAAACTGCGCCGCGGTGTCGACGAACAGCTGGTTCTGCGCCTGCTCGGCCTGCTCGCCGCGTAGGTGTTTGACGCCGAAGAAGAGGCCTAGACCCAGCGCGATGACCGCGACCAGAACACCGGTAAGCGACACCAGTGCCACCAGCCCTCGGTGGGATTGCCGGCGTGGCGGCGGGGCCACAGGCTTGGGCAGCCGGACCTTGATGGGTTTCGGCGCCTTGACCGTCACGCCCGCCGCGGTAGCAGCCGTGTCTCCGGCGGGCCCCGCCGCCCTGGACGCACGACGCCTTCCCGCCGGCTTCGGCGACGCTTGCGTCGAAGCCGTTTGTTCAACCATTTACGCCTGCCTTGGAGCCAACATCAGATCAACCCAGTTTTCCGCGGGCGCCAGTGTGTCAGTTCCACCCGCGAACACGCCAGTTCCCCCGGCCGGGTCCACGAACTTGCCGTTCTGGTCATACGTCGCACTCGCCATCGGCGGCGCCTCGGCGGGCAGCGGTGGCGCCTCCGCGGGCGCCTGACCCGGCAGCGGCGCACCCCCGGCCGGAGGCGGCGGCGTCCTGCCGTACGGCGGCACCACCTGATCGGGTGGCGCGTAGAACGGCCACGGCGGCGGCAGCGGACCCGGCTCGTTCGGCGGCACCGGCAGCGGGAACGGCGCGTGCGGAGCCGGACCAGGCCCCGGCGGAACACCCGGGGGCAGCTGCACCACCGGCGGGCCCGGATCCGGGTCCACCTGCGGCGGAATGAACGGGAATTTGTTCTGCGGCAGGATCATCCGGCCGTCATCAATCGGCACGCTGCCGTACGGGATCGGCGGACCGCGCCACGGGTTGGTGCCCAGCGGCACATAGCCCTTGGGATCGCGGCAGAGCTGGATGGTCGGTGCTCGCTTGCCGGGGAACTCCTGGCACGGGTAGTTGCGCGCACCGCGCACAACGGCCGGATCGTTCTGCGCGGTCTTGCAATACAGGTCCGGCGGGATGTCCCGCAGTGTGGTGTCGGCCGGCGACCGGATCTGCGTCGCCGGGATGAAGCCGACGTTGCACGACGGCGGGTCCTGCAGGTGAATTTTGAAGTCCAGCTTGCCGCCCTCGTCAGCGGGCACACCGCCCGCGACGGTGCTCAGCGCTGCGAGCAGCGCCGGAAAGATCACCAGTGCCTGCTCCAGCGACTTGCGATAGATGACACCGATCCGGCCAAAGTTCGCCAGGTTGGCGGCCAACACCGGGAAGGACGGACGGATGCCGACGAGCGTGTCGTTGGCCGCGTCGGCGGCCTCTGGCACCGTTTGCAGAGTGGACCGCAGTTGCGGATCGGCGTTGGCGAGTTCACCGGCGAACCGCGCCAAGCCCTCGGACAATGACTTGATGTCATCGCCGCCGCGGATCTGCGCGTCAAGGAACGGACCGGCCTGGTCGATCAGCTGCGTCACCTGGCCGTAGTTGTTGTTAGCCTCGTCGACCAGAAGCCGCGACGACTGAATCAGCCGCGCCAGCTCGGGCCCGGATCCGTTGAACGCCTTGAACGTTTCGCGCAGCAGATCCTGCAGTCGTGTGTCACCGATGCTCGCCACCAGCCTGTCTGCCTCGTCCAGCAGGCCCGAGATGTCCTGACCGATTGCCGTACGGTCCTGCCCGATCGATGCACCGTTGCGCAATTTCCCCGACGACGGATTGTCCGGCGGCACGAGGTCGATGTACTGCTCGCCGACCGCCGACACACTCTTGACCGTGGCGGTGACATTGTCGGGTACCGGCGTGCCGCTGTTGAGCCTCATGTGGGCCACGACACCGTCGTCGGTCAGCCCCACAGACTCCACCTGGCCGATGGTCACCCCGCGGTAGGTGACGTTGGCGTTCTCGTAGATGCCGCCGCCGGCAACGAAGTTCGCGTCCACCTTGTAGGCCCCGATGCCAACCGCTGCGGGCAGGTGCAGATAGAAGATCGCGATCGCACTTACGGTGAGCACCGTGACGAGCGCGAAGATCGACAGTTGGATGCGAGTAAGCCGGTCCAGCATTTACGGCCCCTCGTCGTGTTGAGTTGCCGAGCCCGCCGGGATCTGGAAGGGATCCGCGGCTTGGCCCGAAAGGTTGGCGACAGCACCGGTGAGGAAGTCGGGCGGATTGATGACGTCGCTCATGTGCGCCATGTTGGTGTCCAAGCCCCATGCGGTCGTGAACACGGACTCGCCGAGTCGACGCAGTGTCAGGTCGAATGTCACGTACACGTTCAGATAGTCGCCCCGCACGGCCCGACGCAGGTACTTGTAGTGGAACGGGAAGGTCGGCAGGAACTGCAGGTCCTTGATCAAGTAGTCGACGTTGTCATTCAAGGACTTGATGACCGGGAACAGATCCTTGAAGTCGGCGGCGAAGTCGTCCTTGGTCTTCTCGAGGATGTTGGCCCCGATCGTGGCGAACCGCTGCAGCGCGCCGAACGCGTCGACGATGTTGGCACGGTTCTTGTTCAACACCTCGAGTGCCGCGGGCAGCGTGTCCAGTGTGCGCCCGAGGCTGTCCTTGCTGCGCGCCAGTATTCCGGAGAACCGGTTCAGCCCTTCGGCAGCGGCGATGATGTCGTTCGTCTGTTGGTCGAGTGACGACGTCAGTTCCGCGAGCCTGGGAACCAGGTCGGTGAAGCTGCCTTGCCGTCCCACGACCGCGTTGTAGGTCTCCTCGGTGATGTCTTGTAGTGCGCCGAGATTGCCCTTGTTCACCACGACGCCCAGCGATGCCAACACCTCTTCGGTGGTCGGGTAGCGACCGGAGCGGCCCATAGGAATCTGGGAACCGTTCTTGAGCCGGCCGACCGGCTTTCCGTCGGCGGGCGCAGCCAGCTCAATGTGCTGCGAGCCGAGCAGCGAGGTCTGGGCGACCCTCGCGGTCGAATTCTCGGGGAGTTTGACATTCTCGTCCAACGAAAGCTGTACTGCCGCATAGAAGGTGCCATCCGGGCGCTGCACGGCGTCGATCCCGGAGACGCTGCCCACGGTGACGTCGTCCACCATCACCGGAGAGTTCTGCGGCAGGGTGGCGACATCGGGCAGTTCGACGGTGATCTTGTACGCGCCGCCACCATGGCCCGCCGTGCCCGGCATGTTGAGTGAGTTCAGCCCGCCGAAGGAGCAGCCGGCAAGCATGACGGCCCCGGCTGACAGCGCCACCGTTCGCTGAGCGGCGCGGGGCGCACTGATACGCAATCGATTACTCATCCTCCACCTGCCTCGGCCGGAAGGGGCGCCGCTGGCGGCGCCCCGCCCGACGGTGCCGCCGCGGGGGCGTTCGGATCCGCCGGGCCCGGGGCGGGTGGCACCGCCTCGGGACCACCGGCGTGCGACGTCGACTGCGCCGGCGGCACCATCAACGAGCTCAGGTCGGTCTGATTCGAGACCTGCGGCGGATTGACACCCGGGGCGGGCTGCCACTGCAGGTAGGGCACCGGTGTCTGTGCCTTCGCCTCGGTCTCCGGTGTGTCGTAGATGATCTGGCCCTTGTAGGCGGTGATGCTGTTGATCGGGTGGAATAAGAGGGGCGGGAAATTCATGGTGATGCGCCGAAGCACCGGACCCATTCGCTGCCTGCAGATTTCGGCACGCTTGTAGTTGTCGGTCGAGGTGCCGGCGTCGAATACGCCGCCGCATATGAACTGCACCGGGTTGGCGAAGTTCGGCAGGGTCAGCAGGCCGCCAACGGTGCCCTGCGCTGGGTTGTAGATGTTGTAGAAGTTCGCAAGGCCGTTGGGCGTGATGTGCAGGACCTGTTCGATGTCGTCGCTGTGCTGAGTCAGAATGCTGGTGAAGTCGGTGAGCTTGTTGACCTGCTTGATCAACGCATCGTTGCTGTCGTTGAGGAAGCCTCGGACGTCACTCAACGCCTGGTTCAGTGTGCCCAGCGTGTTGTCGAGATCAGTTGCGCTGTCCGCCAATACCTGCGATACCGAGGCAACGTGGTTGGTGAACTGCACGATCTGTTCGTTGCTGTTCGACAACGCGTTGATGAGTACCTGCAGATTGCGGACGGTACCGAAGAGATCGGCGCGTGAGTCGCCGAGGCGTCCCGCCGTCTGTGACAACTCACGGAGGGCCCGGCGGAACGAGTCGCCGTTGCCGTCGAAGGTGTCGGCGGCCTGGTTGATGACCGAGCTCAGCGGGCCCTGCAGCGACCCCGGTTTGGGCCCGAGCTCCCGGCTGAGCGCCGTCAGCTGCTTTTTGACCTCGTCCCATTCCACCGGCACCGCCGTGCGGTCCAACCCGATGCTCGCGCCGTCTGACAGCGTTGGACCGCCGGTGTAGGCCGGAGCCAGCTGAATGAAGCGCTCCGAAACCAGGTTTGGCGAGATGATCAGCGCCTTGGCGTCCGCGGGCACCTTGACCCCGTCGTGCAGAGTCATGGTGATCTTGACGTCGCGGGCCCGTGGCTCGATTGAGTCGATCGTCCCGACCGGGACACCGACGACGCGGACATCGTCGCCGGGGTAGATACCGACCGCCGACGTGAAGTACCCGACGAGCTTGTCGCCGGTGCGCGACGGCCACACCACATAGGCGGCGAGCGCCAGTGCGAGGATGAGCACGACGGCCAGCGCTATCCGCAGCCAGCGGCTGCGGCCCCGGGATGGATTCGCGTACGTCATGGTGACTTCGGCCTGATGATCAGTCGTTCGGAGATGTAGCCCTTGAGCATGTCAGCGAGGCTGTCGGGTAGCTTGCCCGGCTGGAAGTAAGTGTCAAACAACACTTCTCCGAGTCCTGCAGGAGGCAGTCCGTAAAGGTTGATCTGGAAGCCGGGACCCGAACCAACCACCTCGCCGAGCGCCGTCGCGAACGGTGGCAGCCGTTTGAGCGCCTCACCGATGTGCTCGCGCCGCTCCAACAGGTTGTCCAGGACGAGGTTCAGCTTCTCCAGCGCCGGCTTGAACTCCTTGCGGTTGTCGGCGACGAAACCCGACAGCTGTTGCGACACATCGTCGATGCCCGCAATCAGATTGCTCAACGCCTGGCGCCGTTCGTCGAGCGCAGCGAACAGCAGGTTGCCGTCGACGATCAACTGGTTCACCTGCCCAGCCCGCTGCGCCAGCGTGTCGGACACCCTCTTGGCGTGCACGAGGAGCTGCTCGAGCGCCTCGTCGCGCTTGTTGATACTGCGCGACAGGGCCGTGACGCCGTCGAGCGCCCCCCGCAGCTGCGGCGTCGCGTCGCGAAGCGAGTCGGTGATCGTCTGCAGCGCCTGCTCGAACCGTGGCTTGTCCAATTCGCTGGCGTTCTGGCCGAGGTCCTGCAGCGCGGTGTTGAGCGTATAGGGAGTCGTGGTGCGCCCCAGGGGGATAACGGTCGACCGTCCGGTACCGCGGGGTGTGACCGCCAGCGACTTCTCGCCGAGAACGGTGTCGGTCTTGATGGCCACCAGAGACTGGTCGCCGACCTTGACGTCGCGGTTGACGGTGAACGTCACCTTCGCCGTGTCGCCCGCGAGTGCCACGTCGGTCACCTTGCCGACGGTGATTCCCGATACGTTGACGACACTGCCCGGAGTGATCCCGCCCGCATCAGCGAAGTAGGCTTCATACGGCTTGCCTTGCGGCCAGAATGGCAGGCTGGTGTAGCCGAAGGAGACCAGCACCAGGCATACCACCAGCACGATCCCGAATACGCCTGTGCGGAGCGGGTTTCCGCCATCGGGCCTAGCCATCCTCGGAACACCTGCCCTTCGACGGATCCGGTGGCCCACCGAACGGGACCAGGATGTCGCTGCCCGCAGGGCCATTGATCTTGATTCGGACGGAGCAGTAGAAGATGTTGAAGAACGACCCGTAGGCGCCAAGTGCGTTGAGCCGCAGGTAGTTCTCGGCGAGCGGCTCGATGACCTTGTTGACGTCGGCCTTGCGGGCGTCGAACCGCTGCGCGAACGGTCGCACGTTCTCGATCACTCCCTGCAGTGGCCGGCGCGACTGTTGCAGCATATCGGTCAAATCGTTCTCGGCCGTCGCGAGCGGCTCGATCGCACCCGCGATAGGGTCGCGACCTTGCGCGAGACCGCTGAGCAGCTTCTGCAATTGGTCGACACTGGCGTCGAACTGGGCACCCTTCTCGTCGACGGTGCCGAGCACGGTGTTGAGGTTGTTGATCACATCTCCGATGAGTTGGTCGCGCGCGGCCAGGTTTTGGCTGAACGCGCTTGTCGTCGACAGCAGCGTGGACAGCGCACCACCCTGACCCTGCAGCAGTTCCATGACGGCGCTGCTGACCTCGTTGATCTTCTCGCCGTCGAGTCCCTTGAGGACCGGGCGCAGCCCGCCGAGCAATGCGTCGAGATCGAGGGCGGGTTGGGTGTTCTGCACGGGAATGGTGCTCCCCGCCGGGAGCTTGCGCAGGTCACCTGGACCGGCCGTGATCTCGAGATAGCGATCGCCGACAAGGTTTTCGTACCGGACGACCGCACGCGTCGAGGTGTAGAGCTGGTAGCGCTCGTCGAGGTCGAACGCGACGTCGACCGTGTTGTCGGGGTTCAGTTTGACCGCCCCGACCGTGCCCACAGGAACACCGGCGATGCGGACATCATTGCCGGCCTTCAGCCGCGAAGCTTCGGTGAACGTCGCGTGGTACTTGCTCTCCGACGCGAATCGGAACTCACCGAAGACGACCACCAGCATCGCCGCGACGAGCAGCATCGCCACGGTGAAGATCGAGACCTTGAGCAAGAGGTGCTTCTGCTGCATCAGTAGTCATCCCTCTCCGCGAACGCCCCGTTGAAGAGAAATTGCGCCGTCGACGGTGCGTCGAACTGCAGCTCGGTGTTCGGCTGGTAAGGAACGTAAGCGTTGTCGGTGACGAGGAACGGCGTGTGGTACCAGGACCCGCCCAACTGTTTGCTCGGCACATTGGGGAGACCACGGCAGTTCGGCCCGCCCGATGCGTTCACGATCGGAAGGCTTTCCGGATATGTGTACGCCGGTGAGCCGGGCAGGAAGTTGGACGATGTGAAAAGGCCGGGCCGGGTGCCACCGATGATCGGAGCGAAGAAGTCGACCGCCTGGGCGGTGCCCTGCAAGATGCAGCCGAATTCCGGCGAGTAATCGCCGGCCACCTTCAGGGGCGCGCGAAGGCGGTTGATCGCAGCGATGTAGTCGTTCTGCGCGGGTTCGAACGTCGCGGTGCCGTTGTTGGCCAGGCCCGTCGCGGCCAGCAGCGTCCTGTTGAGGTTGTCCTGTTCGTCGACCAGGGTGTCGCTGATCGTGGGTGCGTTGTCGAGGATCCGTGCGATGTCTGGTCCGGCGTCGCCGTAGATGTTGGCCACCGTCGCGGTCTTCTGAAGGTCCCGCTGCAACGTCGGCAGCTTCGGATTGAATTGCTGCAGATAGTAATTCAACCCCGCCAGCAGTGCGCCGAGGTCATCGCCGTGACCGCGCAGGCCTTCGGCGATCGCGCTCAGCGTGCCGTTGAGCTGTATCGGGTCGATCTTGTGCAGCACGTCGGTCAACTGCTGGAACAGCGTGTTGACTTCGAGCTGCACCGCCTGCGCCTGCACTTCAGCGCCGGGCCGCAACGAACTGCCCGACGGCTTGGCGGGTGGGACGAACTCGACCGACTTGGCGCCGAAAACCGTTGTGCTTGCGATACGCACGGGGGCATTGGACGGGATGTATCGCATCTGGCTGCTGGCGATCTCCAGCGTCAACTTCGCCTGGTCGCCCGCATAGTCGATCGCCGAGACCTCGCCGATCTGGATGCCGCGGTATTTCACCTTGGCGTCGCGGTCCATGACCAGGCCGGCTCGCGGCGAGGTGACGGTGACCTTGTCAGTCGAGGTGAACGCGGCGGTGTAGGACAGGTAGGTGAACACGACGGCGACCACGACCAGCGCGGTGAGGATCGCGGCGGCGATCCTCACGTGACTGCGGTTGGCGTCTCCGTCAGACAAAGTCCCCCACCTATCCGGAAAGGTTGAAGTTACCGGACGCGCCGTAGACTGCGAGCGAGATGAACAGGGTGATCGTGACGACCACGATCAGCGACGTACGCACGGCCTGACCGACGGCGATGCCGACGCCCACAGGGCCGCCGGAGGCGTTGTAACCGTAATAGGTGTGCACCAACATCACCGCGATCGCCATCGCGATGGCCTGCAGGAACGACCACAACAAATCGGTCGGCACCAGGAACGTATTGAAGTAGTGGTCATAGAGCCCGGCCGACTGGCTGTTGATGAAGACGGTGGTGAACCTGGCGGCGAAGAACGCGGCGAGCACCGATAGCGAGTACAGCGGGATGATCGCCACCAGCCCCGCCATCAGCCGCGTCGAGACGAGGTACGACACCGAATGCACGGCCATTGATTCGACCGCATCGATCTCCTCGGCGACTCGCATGGCGCCCAGCTGCGCCGTCGTACCCGCCCCGATCGTCGCGGCAAGCGCGATCCCCGCGATGACCGGCGCGACGATGCGCACGTTGAGGAACGCCGACAGGAACCCGGTGAGCGCCTCGATGCCGATATCGCCCAGCGACGAGTAACCCTGCACCGCGATCACGCCGCCGGAGGCCAGGGTCAAAAAGGCTGCGACGCCGACCGTGCCACCGATCATCACCAGGGCGCCGCTGCCCATGGTCATCTCCGCGATGTTGCGAATGGTCTCCTTGCGGTAGCGCGTGATCGCGTTGGGTACGTATCGGATCGTCTCGCCGTAAAACAGCGCCTGCTCACCGACGGTGTCGACGGCTTTCGGCACGCCGCGGAAGGCGCGTCGCAGTCGGAATGTCAAGTCGTAGCTCATTGGCGCGTCAACACCCTTACCCCCACCGCCGTCATGATCACATTGATCACGAACAGGCAGATGAATGCGTAGACCACGGTTTCGTTGACCGCCGTCCCCACGCCCTTCGGGCCGCCCTGCACGGTCAGACCGCGATAGCACCCGACCAGGCCGGCGACGACGCCGAACAGCAAAGCCTTCACCTCCGCGAGCACCAGTTCGCCCAACCCCGTGAGGACGGTCAGGCCGTTGATAAACGCGCCGGGGTTGACGCCTTGAAGGAAGACAGAGAAGACGTAGCCGCCGGACAGGCCGATCGCGCAGACCAAGCCGTTGAGCAGCAGGGCCACGACGGTCGAGGCCAACACGCGGGGGACGACGAGCCGCTGGATCGGATCGATACCGAGCACCCGCATCGCGTCGATCTCTTCGCGGATGGTGCGGGCACCGAGGTCGGCGCAGATCGCGGTGGCACCCGCGCCCGCCACCACGAGCACCGTCACGACCGGGCCAAGCTGGGTGATGGTGCCGAACGCCGTGCCCGCACCGGATAGATCGGCCGCACCGATCTCCCGCAAGAGGATGTTCAACGTGAAGGCGACCAGGACCGTGAACGGAATCGCGACGAGCAGTGTCGGCACCAACGAGACCCGCGCGATCATCCACGTCTGCTCGAGGAACTCGCGGAACTGGAACGGCCGGCGGAAGATCTTGACGAAGGTGTCGATCGACATCTCGACGAAACCGCCCACGGCCCGCGCCGGGACCGCAAGCTGTTCGATCAACCTCGGCTCCGTTCTCGGAGCAGGGGTTTCATGAGTTCCTTCACCATGGCGAAGCCTTCGAATCCGCTTGCCTCGGCAACTTTTCCACCCCTGCAGCGCACGTAAATTTGAGTGAGCCGGATCATACTAACTAGAACAAGTTCGCAGTGTCAAAGCGCCCGAATTGAGACAATATCGATGCTTATGTCCAGGTCAGCGCGGGTGTGACCCAGGTCATTCTGGAACGTGTTCTAGTAGCGCAAGTTACCCGGGCTTCAAGGGATCCTTAGGAATTTCCCATCAGGTGGGTGGCAGAAAATCCTCGCTCGAGTTCACGGTCAGCAAAGTAATCGCGCAGCGTTGCGCTCAGCTCCGACGGCACCCACGCGTCCCCGTCTGCGGTGAATTTCTGCTCGACCGTCGGGGCCGCCAGCAGCGTAACCGACGGTCCGTAGACGATGAAGACCTGTCCGCTGACGCGGTCCGATGCCGGCGAGGCAAGAAAGCGGACCAGCGACACCACATGCTCGGGCGAGAGGCTGTCGACTTGTCCGTCACCGAGCTCCGGCGTATCGCCGAACACGTCGGCGGTCATAGCCGTGCGTGCCCGCGGAGCAATCGCGTTGGCCCGCACGCCGTAGCGCTCCAGCGCTCGCGCGGCGGTCAGCGTGAGCTGAATGATTCCGGCCTTGGCGGCGCCGTAGTTGGCCTGGCCGACGGGACCGGTCAGGCCCGCCTCCGACGAGGTGTTGATGATCCGGCCGTAGACCTGCCCCTTTTGGTTGTCACCGCCCTCCTTGGCCTTGGCCCGCCAGTAGGCGGCCGCGTTGCGCGTCAACAAGAAGTGCCCCCGCAGGTGCACGGCGATCACGGCATCCCAGTCCTCGTCGGACATGTTGAACAGCATCTTGTCCCGGGTGATGCCCGCGTTGTTGACGACGATGTCGAGGCCGCCGAGACCGTCAGCGGTGGCGACGAGTTCGTCGGCGGTGCTGCGCGCACTGATGTCACCTTCGACCGCCACCCCCTTGGAGCCGGCAGCCGCGATCTCGTCCAACACGTCCGAGGAGTCCAATGCGGCGGCCATGTCGTTGACCACGACGGTGGCACCCGACCGAGCCAAGCCGATGGCCTCGGCGCGGCCCAAGCCCGCGGCCGCCCCGGTAACGACCGCCACGCGGCCGGACAGATCGGTCAGGTCGTCTCGTTGTGCGCTCACTTAATGAATACCTCTAGTCCTTGCGAAGTAACGCGGCGCGCGGGCATTCGGCGATCGACTGCTCGGCCAGGTCCTCCTGGTCAGGAGCCACCGGATCCTGCTTCACCACCGCGTAATCCTCGTCGTCGAGATCGAATAGGTCAGGCGCGATTCCCACGCAGACGGCGTTACCTTCACACCGATCGCGGTCAACTTCAACTCGCACGACAACCTCCTTGCAGTCAGCTCCGACAGGCCGGTTCCTGGCAGGACCCACAATACGACCAGGCCAAGGCGCTACCGACCCAAACCGTCGCTGGACCCCAAGACTAGAACGTGTTACAACCGGGGTGGCAGATTGGGTCTGCTTCTCGCAGGTGGCGACGTGAAGGCCGCGCGCACGCGAGGAGCGGAAAGGACGAGGCGATGCGGATCGGCTATACCCCCGAGCAAGAGGAGTTGCGCCGCGAACTGCGTGCCTACTTCACCAAGCTCATGACGCCCGAACGCGCCGAGGCGCTCGCGTCGAACGACGGCGAGATGGGCCGCGGCAACGTGTACCGCGAGACCGTCGCGCAAATGGGTAAGGACGGCTGGCTGACGCTGAACTGGCCCACGGAGTACGGCGGCCAGGAACGCACGCCGATGGACAGCCTGATCTTCAACGACGAGGCCGCGATCGCCAATGTGCCCGTGCCGTTCCTGACGATCAACAGCGTCGCGCCGACGATCATGCATTTCGGTACCGAAGAACAGAAGAAGTTCTTCCTGCCCAAGATCGCGGCCGGCGAGTTGCACTTCTCCATCGGCTACTCCGAGCCCGGCGCGGGAACCGACCTGGCGTCGTTGCGTACCACCGCGGTCCGCGACGGCGACGATTACGTCATCAATGGTCAGAAGATGTGGACCAGCCTGATCGCCTACGCCGACTACGTCTGGCTGGCGGTGCGCACCAACCCGGAGGCCAAGAAGCATCGCGGCATCTCGATGCTCATCGTGCCCACCACGGCCGAAGGGTTCTCGTGGACGCCCGTGCACACGATGGCCGGCGTGGACACCAGCGCCACCTACTATCAGGACGTCCGGGTGCCTACCACCAATCTGGTCGGCGAGGAAAACGCCGGCTGGAAGCTGGTCACCAACCAGCTCAACCACGAGCGGGTCGCGCTGGTGTCTGCCCAGCCGATCTTCGTGGCGCTCAACCAGGTTCGCGAGTGGGCGCAGAACACAAAGGACATTCACGGCAACCGGCTGATCGACTCGGAATGGGTGCAGCTCAACCTCGCCCGTGTGCACGCCAAGGCCGAGGTGCTCAAGCTGATCAACTGGGAACTGGCCTCGACGGAGGACGCGGCGCCGTCTCCGGCCGATGCGTCGGCCGCCAAGGTGTTCGGCACCGAGCTGGCCACCGAGGCCTACCGGCTGCTGATGGAGGTGCTCGGTACCGCCGCCACGGTACGTACGAACTCCCCCGGCGCCCAGCTGCGCGGGCGGATCGAGCGGATGCACCGGTCGTGCCTCATCCTGACCTTCGGCGGCGGCACCAACGAGATTCAGCGCGACATCATCGGCATGGTCGCGCTCGGCCTGCCCCGAGTGAACCGGTAAGGACCCCTCACATGGACTTCACGACGACCGAAGCCGCCGAAGATCTCGGCGGTCTGACGCGCACCATCGTCGACTCGGTGTGCACCCCTGAGCGCCAGCGGGAGCTGGACGGACTCGATGAACGCTTCGACGCCGCCCTGTGGGCCAAGCTCAAGGATGCGGACGTGTTGTCCACCACCGCCCCGGAGTCGTTGGGCGGCGGCGGTTTCGGCGTGCTCGAGCAGGTCGCGGTGCTCGTCGCACTGGGCCGGCAGATGGCCGCGGTGCCCTATCTCGAGTCGGCCGTGCTGGCCGCAGGCGCACTGGCGAAGTTCGCACCGCAGGAGCTGCAGCAGGCGTGGGCAGTGCCCGCGATCAACGGCGACAAGATTGTCACCGTGGCGCTGGACGGCGACATGGGTGAGGGACCGGTGCAGGCTCAGTCGTCTGGATCGAATTACCGACTCACCGGCACCAGGACTCAGGTCGCCTACGGGCCGGTCGCCGACGCGTTCCTGGTGCCCGCCGAAACCGATTCCGGCACCAAGGTCTTCGTAGTTTCCAACGACGACGCCGGCGTTACGGTCACCTCGCTGGACACCACGGGCCACGGCAGCGTCGGGCACCTCGAGTTGCAGGGTGTGGAGTTGGGAGCCGACCGCATCGTCGGGGGCGGCGACGTCGTCTCATGGCTGACGACCCACGCCACGTTGGGCCGCAGCGCATTTCAGCTCGGCGTTCTCGAGCGGGCGTTGGAGCTCACCGCAGAATATGCGCGGGAACGCGAACAGTTCGACCGCCCGATCGGCAGTTTCCAGGCGGTCTCGTCACGGTTGGCCGACGGCTACATCGACATCAAGGGTTTGCGGTTGACCGTGACCCAGGCGGCCTGGCGGTTGTCGGAGGATCTTCCGGCCGAGATCGACGTGCACACCGCGGCCTTCTGGGCGGCCGACGCGGGACACCGCGTCGCGCACACCACGGTGCACGTGCACGGTGGCGTCGGTATAGACACCGACCATCCCGTGCACCGGTATTTCCTCGCGGCCAAGCAAACGGAGTTCGCCGTCGGCGGCGCCACCGGTCAGCTCCTGCGCATCGGCCGGGAGCTGGCTGACACACCGGCTTGAACCCCACCGCAGGGAGCGAGCTCCCGACCGTCACATCGCTTGTCTCTCCGCTGATCGAGGTGGACGACCGCGGAGTGTTCTTCGAGGAGTCGTTCACCCCGTGGCGCGAGCACATCCAGCAAGGCGCCGCGGTGGCCGCCGCGCTGCGGGCACGAATGGACTCTGACAAACCGCCCCACGTCGGCGTCCTGCTGCAGAACACGCCGTTCTTCTCGTCGCTGCTCGTCGCGGCGGCACTGACGGGCATCGTGCCGGTCGGGCTCAACCCGATCCGGCGCGGCGCGGCGCTGGAACGCGACATCTGCCATGCGGATTGCCAAGTGGTGCTTGCCGATTCGGCGTCGGCGGCGGTCGTCGGTGACATCGACCACGTCGACGTCGACTCCCCGGCATGGGCGGAGGAAGTCTCGACGCATCGCGGCGCACCGGTCACCGCGCGCAAAGCCGACCCCGCCGACACGTTCATGCTGATCTACACCTCAGGCACGAGCGGCGATCCCAAGGCGGTGATCTGCAGTCACGGCAAGGTGGCGATCGCCGGCGTGACGATGTCCGAACGGTTCGGGCTTGGCCCCGACGACATCTGCTATGTGTCCATGCCGCTGTTCCACTCGAACGCGGTGCTGGTCGGCTGGGCGGTGTCGCTGGCCTGCCGGGGGTCGATGGTGTTGCGGCGCAGGTTCTCCGCATCGCAGTTCCTGCCCGACGTGAGGCGCTACGGTGCCACCTACGCCAACTACGTCGGCAAGCCGCTGTCGTACGTGCTGGCGACGCCGGAACGGCCCGACGACGGAGACAACCCGCTGAAGGCGGTGTACGGCAACGAGGGTGCGCCCGCCGACGTCGAACGGTTCGCCCGCCGGTTCAACACTGTCGTCGTCGACGGGTTCGGTTCCACTGAAGGCGGAGTCGCGATCGGGCGCACACCGGACACCCCGCCCGGCGCCCTCGGGCCGCTGCCCGAAGGAACCGACATCATCGACGTGGAGACCGGTGAGCCGTGTCCTCCCGGCGTTACCGGTGAGATCGTCAACACGACGGGTCCCGGCCGGTTCGAGGGCTACTACAACGATCCGGATGCCGATGCCGAACGCATGCGTGGCGGCATGTACCACAGCGGCGACCTCGGCTACCGCGACGAGAACGGCTACGTGTATTTCGCTGGGCGACTGGGTGACTGGATGCGCGTCGACGGTGAGAACCTCGGTGCCGCGCCAATCGAACGCGTGCTCCTGCGTCATCCCGACGTGATCGAGGCCGCGGTGTACGGCATACCGGCCCCCGATGTCGGTGATCAAGTGATGGCGGCGCTACTGCTCGCCGATGGCGCCGAATTCGACGTCGACGGCTTCCGTGAATTCCTGGCCGACCAGCCGGACCTCGGACGCAAACAGTGGCCCGCGTTCGTCCGCATCGCCACCGAGCTGCCAAGGACCGAGTCCTTCAAGATCATCAAACGCCAGCTGGCGGCCCAGGGCACCGACTGCGCTGACAGAGTTTGGCCGATTCGGCGGTAACGTCGGCACGGTGGGCTACCGCGATTTCCCACCGCCACCACACCTGCGCGCTCTCGTGGAGTGCGCATGGGTCGTTGACGGTCCGCCGCAGCCGGTCCGCGTGCTGCCCGACGGGTGCATGGATCTCATCAGGATGTCGGGCGCGGTGGTCGTCGCCGGCCCGGACACCACGGCCTTCCTGAGCCCTCGCGGACGGGAGACGTTCGCGGGCTTGCGGTTTCGGCCGGGTGTGCTTCCCCGCCTACTCGGCGTCCCCGCGGCAGAGCTGCGCAACGCGCGCGTCCCACTGACGGAGCTGGGTGTCACATGCCGACGAGACAGCTCGTTGGTCGAGCTGGCGAGCGCCTTGGCCGCGGAGGAGCCGACGAGGGAGACGGCGCCGTGGTCACTGCCCCAGCTGAGCTGGATCGCGGGCAATCTCGCAGACGGTGCCACCGTCGCCGAGGTTGCGCGCCAGATCGGCTGGTCGAACCGTACGCTACAGCGCCAGTGCCGCGCGGTGTTCGGCTACGGACCGGCCACGCTGCGACGCATCCTGCGATTCCGTCGGGCAATTGCGCTCTTGGACAAGGGATGTTCGCCTGCCGATGCGGCCGCCGCTGCGGGTTATTCCGATCAGCCGCACCTGCACCGCGAGGTACGCGACCTCACCGGCATGTCATTGACCTCTCTGCGTCACGACAGCGGACAGAACAGATCGACCGACGTGCCGTCGGGATCGGTGACGGTCGCGTAGCGCTGGCCCCACGGCGCATCGAACGGCTCAAGCGGTCCGGGATGACCGGCACCGGTGACCTTCGCGAATAACGCGTCGACCTCCGACGGTGCAGTCACCTCGAAGGCCAACGCCACCCGGCCCTGCTGCGTCGGCGGAGTCCAGCCGGGATGCATGCCCGCGATGACGTCCTCGTCATCGAACGCCAACCGATTGCCGCCGGGAAGGCCGACTTCCACATGCGGGCCATCGGGCTCGGGAACGTCGAGTCCCAGCAGCCGGTAGAATTCCAGGGCCCGCTGCAGATCCTTGGTGGCGATCTCGACGACAGTTGACGTCACGCGAATGTCCATAGCCCGCACGTTAAGCCGGCGAGCTCGCTGCGTCGTGAACAAATCGGACACGTTGCGTGCGTCACGACTCCCAGAACACCATCTCGTTCTGAGACTGGGGCCTCTCAGCTGCCAGCGCGGTCCGCGTTCGCGTGGATGGCGGCACGGCAGTACTCCGCAAGTCCCGGCAGCCCGAATGACTCGTCGTAGTTGGCGACGTACTTCGGGTCGCTGACGTACATATCGCCCAGCCTGCGGTGCATGGCCGGCGGACAGTCGTAGAACCAGCGATTCACGTGTAGCCGGTGCTGCTCGGCAGCATCCATCGCCTCGTCGGAGTCGGGCGGGAGCCCAGCGCGAAACGCGTCGGCCAGCCTCCGCTCAACGGCTTCCCCTTCGGCTTTCAGCTCGACCCATTCGGCCTTGCTGTAGGACTTCGTGCGGCGCTGCGATTCCTGCCACTCCGCGGTCTCGCCGAACTTCTGTTCGGCTTCCGCCTGGTAGTCGTCGAAGCCGTCGCCGAAGAGCTCGCGCATGTCGTCGTCTGTCATGGGGGTGTTCGTCACTGCTCTCTCCAATGCCTGATCTATTGCCTCGACGAGGTCCTTCATCTGATCGAGCCGGGCGATGACGCGTTCGCGCTGGCGAAGCAGGTGACTGACCTCATCACCCTCCGACAGCAGGCTCGCGATCTCGTCAAGAGACAGCTCGAGCCGGCGGTACACGATGATCTGCGATAACCGCGTCAGATCAGCGGTCGTGTAAACCCGATACCCCGAAGCCGCCCGCCGGGTCGGGGTCAGCAAGCCGATCTCGTCATAGTGGTGAAGTGTGCGGACCGTGATGCCGAACCGCATCGCGACTTCGCCCACGGTGAGTTCGTCCACCGGCACATCCTGCGTCACGTCTACCAGAGTGATGCCTCACGTCGCGTGAGGGTCAAGCCCCTTCGCGGTCAGCGCTGACGGATGGCGTCGAGCCGAGTTGTCGCCTCGTCGAAACCCGCAACCAACTCGGCAATGATGTCGGCTACCGGCCGGATCTCGTTCATCCGGCCGACGATCTGTCCCACCGGCATCGCCACGGTGGACGGGTCGGTCGATTCGTTCATCCGCTGATGCGCCTCGCTGACCAAGATGTTCTGCAGCGGCATCGGGAGCGGATCCGGCGCATCGGGCGCGTCCCACGCGTCGGTCCACCGGCTCTTGAGCAGCCGCGCCGGCTTGCCGGTGTAGATACGGCGACGCACGGTGTCGGCCGACGTCGCGGCCAACAACGCCTCCTGAATGGTCGACCTGCCGCTCGGCTGCCGATGCCCGAGGTCGTATTCGGCCGAGGTGAGAAACGCCGACCCCATCCACACGCCAGAGGCGCCCAGTGCAAGCGCCGCAGCGACCTGACGCCCTGTGCCGACGCCGCCCGCGGCGAGCACCGGAGCCCGACCATCAAGGGCGTCAACGATTTCGGGCCACAGCACCATCGAACCGATCTCGCCGGTGTGCCCGCCTGCCTCATGGCCCTGGGCGACCACGATATCGACGCCGTTGTCGACGTGGCGCTGCGCGTGTTTGGGACTGCCGGCGAGCGCGGCGACCGGGACACCGGCCTGGTGCACCTGATCGATGACGTCCTTCGGCGGAGAACCGAGGGCGTTGGCTATCAGCTTGATCGGGTGCTTCAGCGCCACCTCGACGTGTGACCGGGCCACCGAATGCAGCCAGCCGAGCACGCCCGCAGAGCGTTCGCCATCCTCCGGCAGCGGCGGGACGCCAAGCTCGGCGAGGGTCTTGTCGACGAAGTCGCGATGCGCCTGCGGGATCAGCTTGTCGATGTCGGCGGCGGTGCCCTCGGTCGGGATCTTCGCGGGCATGACGACGTCGACGCCGTAGGGCTTTCCGTCGGTGTTCTCGTCCATCCAATTCAGGACGGCGTCGAGTTGGTCAGGATCGTTGAACCGCACACAGCCCAGCACGCCCAAGCCACCGGCCTTGCTGACCGCCGCGGCCACCTTCTCCGACGGCGTGAAGACAAAGATCGGATAGTCGATACCGAAGCGGTCGCACAGTTGCGTGCGCATCAGGATGCCGTCCCCACGTGGTTGGCGTGCGCATCGTCGGCGGGCCGCTCCTCGGTGATGTCTTTGGCCCACCGGTAGTCGGGCTTGCCTGCGGGCGTGCGATGAATCTCGTCGACCCACCAAACCTTCCGCGGCACTTTGTATCCCGCGATCTCCTGACGGACGAACGCGTCGAGCTCGGCCAGGGTCGGGTTGGTGCCGGGACGGCGGTGCACGACGGCGGCCACGCACTGGCCGTAGCGCTCGTCGGGGACCCCGACCACCAACGCGTCGAAGACATCCTCGTGCCCCTTCAGGGCCGCCTCGACCTCTTCGGGATAGATCTTCTCGCCGCCACTGTTGATCGATTGCGATCCTCGGCCCAGCATCGTGACGGTGCCGTCGGCCTCGACCTCGGCGTAGTCACCCGGAATCGCGTACCGCACACCGTTGTACGTGCGGAACGTTTCGGCGGTCTTCTTCTCGTCCTTGTAGTAGCCAACGGGGATGTGCCCCTTCTTGGCGATGACGCCCCGCACGCCCGAACCCGGCTTGATCTCGTCGCCGTTCTCGTCGAGCACGACCGTGGTCTTGTCGATCGTCACCCGGGGACCGCCGGTGTGCGACTGCCCCTTGGCGACGACGCTGGTGCCGCCGAAGCCCGTCTCCGAAGAGCCGATCGAGTCGGTGATGATGCGGTCGGGCAGCAACTCGAGGAACTTCTCCTTGATGCTGGTCGAGAACAGCGCGGCGGTGCTGGCAAGCAGGAACAAGCTCGACAGGTCGGGCTCCTGGCCCGCGTCGTGCAGCTTGGTCAACGCGTCGAGAAGCGGGCGCGCCATCGCGTCGCCGGTGAAGAACAACAGGTTGACCTTGTGCTTCTCGATCGTCTGCCATACCTCGTCGGCGTCGAATTCCGGTGCCAGCACGGTCGTCTGGCCCGCGAATAGCGACATCCAGGTCGCCGACTGCGTCGCGCCGTGGATCATCGGCGGGATCGGATAGCGGATCATCGGCGCGTTCGAGACGGCGCCCTTGGCCAAGTCGTACTCGTCGGCGATCGGCTCACCCGTCGCAAAGTCGGTGCCGCCGAACAACACCCGGTAGATGTCCTCGTGGCGCCACATCACGCCCTTCGGGAAGCCCGTGGTGCCGCCGGTGTACAGCAGGTAGATGTCATCGGCGCTGCGCGGCCCGAAATTTCGCTCCGGCGAGCTGTTTTCGAGCGCAGCATAGAACTCGATCCCGCCGTAGCGCTGGTAGTCGTCGTCGCTGCCGTCCTCGACCACCAGGATGGTCTTGACGGCAGGCGTCTCGGGCAGCACGTTGGCGACGCGGTCGGCGTACCGTCGCTCGTGCACCAGCGCGACCATGTCGGAGTTCTCGAACAGGTACTTCAGCTCGCCCTCGACGTAGCGGAAGTTGACGTTGACCAGGATGGCGCCGGCTTTGACAATGCCCAGCATCGCGATCACGATCTCGATGCGGTTGCGGCAGTACAGTCCGACCTTGTCGTCCTTCTTGACGCCCTGCTCGATCAGATAGTGGGCCAACCTGTTGGCCTTCTCTTCCAGCTGGGCGTAGGTCAACTGCTCGTCGCCGGAGATCAGGGCGACACGGTCTGGCACAGCGTCGATGGCGTGCTCGGCGAGATCGGCAATGTTCAGGGCCACGAGACCTAAACTAGAACGTGTTACATTTCGAGACAAGTCTGTGGCTCCGACCAAGGAAGGCGGACTAGTTCGTGAGCGACGAAGATAAGTCGACAAAAGGCCCCGACGCCCTCATTGAGCAGCGCGGACACACCCTCATCCTGACGCTGAACCGGCCAGAAGCGCGCAACGCGCTGTCCACCGAGATGCTCTCTATCATGGTCGAGGCCTGGGACCGGGTCGACAACGATCCGGAGATCCGCAGCTGCGTCCTGACCGGCGCCGGCGGCTACTTCTGCGCCGGCATGGACCTCAAGGCCGCGACCGCCAAGCCGCCGGGCGACTCGTTCAAAGACGGCAGTTACGACCCGTCGCGCATCGACGCTCTGCTCAAGGGCCGGCGGCTGACCAAGCCACTGATCGCCGCCGTCGAGGGGCCGGCCATTGCCGGTGGCACGGAGATCCTGCAGGGCACCGACATCCGCATCGCCGGCGAGAGCGCGAAGTTCGGTATTTCCGAGGCGAAGTGGAGCCTGTACCCGATGGGCGGCTCGGCGGTCCGACTCGTCCGCCAGATCCCCTACACCATCGCCTGCGACCTGCTGCTGACCGGTCGACACATCACCGCCGCCGAGGCGCTGGAATACGGTCTGATCGGCTACGTGGTGCCCGACGGCAGCGCGCTCGACAAGGCCCTGGAGATCGCCGAAGTGATCAACAACAACGGCCCCCTGGCGGTGCAGGCCATCCTGCGGTCGATCCGCGAAACCGAGGGCTTGCACGAGAACGAGGCGTTCAAGATCGACACGAAGATCGGTATCGAGGTGTTCCTCTCCGACGACGCCAAGGAAGGCCCGCGGGCTTTCAAGGAGAAGCGCGCCCCCAACTTCCAGATGAAGTAATGGAAGTAAGCCCCCTTCTCTTCGCGAGCGTGCGTGTCTGCACACGACACGCCGCCGGATTTCGGCTGTTTGCGCACTCTCGCGCAGCGCTCAGCGGGCAAGAGGAATTAAACGCGCATTGAAATCGTTTCGACTGTTAGTTGGTCGGAAGGATCGACGATGTATGACTTGGAAAACGCGATCACCGAACGCCGATCGTCCCGGTTGTTCCTCCGCGACAAACCCGTCCCCATGGAGTTAGTTCACGAGGCGCTGGACCTCGCGATGCACGCCCCGTCGAACTCGAACATCCAGCCCTGGCACGTCGTGCTCGCCTCAGGGCCGGCACGAGACCGTCTCGTTGAGGCACTGCTCGAGGTGGCAGCGGTCGAGTCTCCGAGCGTGCCGGTCTTGCCCGAGTCCTTCGCACCCATGCGACGCGACCTGGGTGCGCTGGTCTATGGATCGATGGGAGTCGCGCGGCATGACGCTGAGGCCCGGCGCATCGCGGTGTTACGCAACTGGGAGTTCTTCCGGGCTCCGCTGGCGGGGATCGTCTGCATGCACCACGATCTCGACTACGTCGATGCGATGGGTGTCGGCATGTTCCTGCAGACCCTGGTGCTGGCATTGACGGCCCGCGGCCTGGGCACCTGCGTACAGGTGTCAATCGCCGGCTATCCCGATGTCGTGCGAGAACAACTGAACATCGACGAGGAGATGCGGATCCTGTGCGGGCTGGCGATCGGCTACCCAGACCCGACGTTCGCGGCCAACTCGCTGCGGGTGCCGCGCAACCCGGTCGAGAACAACGTGGTGTTTCTCGACCACTAACCGCGCCGACGAGCGTGCCCAAACCGCCGAAATTCGGCGGCATGTCGTGTGCAGACACGCACGCTCGCGCAAAGACGTTAGACGTTCAGCGGCTTGGTGGGTGTGAAGACCACCGGCATCTGCTCGAGGCCGCTGACGAAATTGGCCGGGCGAAGCGGTAATTCGGCATCAGAGGCCAACCGCATGTCGGGCAGCCGCTTCAACAGTCGCTCCTGCATGAGCGAGATCTCCAGGCGCGCCAGCTGGTTGCCGAGGCAGAAATGCGTGCCGAAGCCGAACGCCAGGTGGTTGTTGGGATAGCGGGTGATGTCGAAGGTCTCGGGCTTGTCGAACACCTTCTCGTCGAAGTTCGCCGACTCGAACAGCAGGATCATCTTCTCGCCCTGCCGCAACTGCGTGCCGTGGAAGTCGGTGTCGGCGGTCAGGGTGCGGGCCATGTTCTTCACCGGCGCGGTCCAGCGCAGCATCTCTTCGATTGCGTTGGGCAGCAGGTCCAAATCCTTGATCAGCCGCTCATGCTGGTCGGGGTGACGCAGCAACTGCCGGGTCCCTCCGGACAACGTGTGACGGGTAGTCTCGTCGCCGCCGATCAACAGCAGCAGCACCTCGGTGACGATCTGGTGATCCTCGAGTTTGGAGCCTTCAACCTCGGCATGCACAAGGACGCTGACGAGATCGTCGGTCGGTTCGGCCTTGCGTTCGGCGATCATGCCCGTCATGTACTCGCTGTATGCCGCAAATGCGTCCATCGTGACCTGGAACTGCTCGGGATCGGCTGTGCTGCTCAAAAAACTGACCAGATCATCGGACCACCGCAGGAACATCTCGCGCTCGGCGGGACGCACGCCGAGCATGTCGCCGATGACCGCCATCGGAAGCGGTGCCGCGATGTCCCAGACGAAGTCGCACTCGCCGCGTTCGCACACCGCGTCGATCAGGGTGTCGCAGAGTGAAATGATCGATCCCTCAAGGTCTTTCACCCGCTTGCGGGTGAAGCCGGAGTTGACGAGCTTGCGTCGCAGGAGATGCTGCGGGTCGTCCATCTCGATCATCATCTCGACGCCCGGCTGGTCAGGCCGGATGCCGCCCGCGTTGGAGAACAGCTCGGGGTGGCGCTCGGCCTCGATGACGGCGGCGTAGGTGGCGGCGGCCGCGAGGCCGTTTCGGTCGCGGAACACCGGTTCGTTGTCGCGCATCCATTTGTAGACGGGGTGCGAGTCGCCGGCGTAGAAACCACCGTCGGTCAGATCGACGTCTGGTCTGGTGAGGGTCATGCCTGCCTCCATCGATTGTTAACGAAATCTAGACGACGTCTCTGCATTACCGTGATCCCGCATGACCGTCAGCAGGACCACATTCGCATTCGTCGCGCTCGCAACGGGACTCGCGCTCGGCGGCTGCGGCGGCGACAAGCCGCAGCCGGCCTCGTCGCAGCCGAGTACGCCGCCCGCGGCAGGATCGGCCATCGACGCGTGCAAGCTGGTCAGCGCCGACGACATTGCCAAGCTGCTCGGTAAACCGGTCGAGGGCAGGGCGATAGGAGGAAGCCCCGACGCCCCCGCCTGTACGTGGGAGAACCGCGAGACCTACGAGTCGGTGACGCTGGAGATCGGTAAACCCGGCACCGCCGCAAACGGCACGCTCGCCCCGCCGGACCCCGGCCTGGGTGACGTCGGCACGCCAGGTCCCGACGGGATGCGCTACCTCGCCAGCGGCATGGTCGAGTTCCCGGCGGGCGGTCGCGCGAACACAGTGCAGGTCGCGGTGCTGGCGCTGATGGGCCCCGACGCCGACAACGCAGCCGTCGATCTGGCCCGAAAGATCGAGCCGCAGCTGCCGCAGTGACCGCATCGGCTTCTCAGACGGCGGTCGCGTCGCCGAACGTCATTTGCACGTTGTCCACCGAACTCGACAGCATCGCCGCTCTCGGCAGGCCAAGGGATGCCAGCTCTTTGGCGTACGGATGATCACCGAGCCGCATGCTCACTCCGCCCGGTCGGTTGCGCACCCCGCTGGTCGACATCTCGAACGCGGTTTCGCGGGTCACACCGTCGCGGTGGGAATAGCTGCGCTGCGCTTGTGTGCGCGGCGTCAACCGGATCGGCAGCCCGCGTCGGAACTCCATTCCGAGCACGAACTGACCGTCGATGGTGAGGTCGAAGCCGAACTGACGGCCGTCGCGGATCGTGAAGTCCGCCATGACTTTCGGATAGCCCCAGATCTTTGTTCCGGCTTCCAGGGTGAACTCCTGATCGACCGGGAGATGATGAATGAACGCCCCGGCAGACTGCAGCGCCCGCAGCCCGGTCGCTGACGATCCCGGCGAGTTGACCATCACGTTGGTGCCGAATTCGTAGTACTGGCCGAGGTCGCCGTCGACGTAGTGCATCAGCATCAGGATCGCGATCGTGCGCCCGGGCCGATAGCGGCACACAGTCAGCCCGCTGTAATCGATCAGGTCCTGGGCGGCGTCGGCGTCGACGGAGAACATCGCCATGTGCTGGACGGCCTTGCGGATCTCCACAGGCATGGTGACGACCTGGCCGGCGATGGTGTGTTGCGAACCACTCATCGCGCCAATCTAGAACGCGTTCTAGACAAGTAGCAAGAACTGTCTACAGCAATCCGGCAAGGTCGCGGATCTGTTCCGGCGACCGGGCGCCGACCACCATCATGGTGACGCCCGCAGCCTCCCACGCCTTCATCTGTTCCTGGACGTAGTTCAGATCCCCCACGATCGCCGAGTCGTCGACAAGCTCGTCGGGAATGATCTTGGCCGCCTCGTCCTTCCGGTCGGATCGGAACAGCTTCGTGACGTCGTCGACCACCTCGGCATAACCCATCCGGCGGTAGACGTCGGCGTGAAAGTTGGTGTCCTCGGCGCCCATTCCGCCCATGTACAGCGCGAGGTGCGGCTTCATCAGCTCCATGACGGCTGGGCGATCGTCGGTGACGACCACCTGCGCGGTTGCGCAGATCTCGAACGTCTCCCTGCTGCGGCGGGCGCCGGGGCGGGCGAAGCCCTCGTCGAGCCACTCGTTGTACATGCCGGCGATCCGCGGCGAATAGAAGATCGGCAGCCAGCCGTCGCAGATCTCGGCGGCCAGCGCAACATTCTTGGGACCTTCCGCTCCGAGCATGATCGGGATGTCCGCGCGCAGCGGATGTGTGATGGGCTTCAGCGGCTTGCCCAGACCGGTGGTGGCTTCTCCGGTCAGCGGCAACGGGTAGTGCGGTCCGTCGCTGCGCACCGGAGCCTCGCGCGCCCAGACCTGTCGCAGGATGTCAATGTACTCGCGGGTGCGGGCCAGCGGCTTCGGGAACTTCTGGCCATACCAGCCCTCGACGACCTGCGGTCCCGACACCCCGAGGCCGAGGATGTGCCGTCCGCCCGAAAGATGATCGAGCGTCAGAGCGGCCATTGCGCAGGCGGTCGGGGTCCTGGCCGACAGCTGGATCACCGACGTGCCAAGCCGCATCCGCTTGGTCTCGCGGCCCCACCACGCCAGCGGAGTGTAGGCGTCCGACCCCCACGCCTCGGCCGTGAAGACGGTGTCGAAGCCGGCGTCCTCGGCCGCGGCGACCAGTTCGGGCGCGTTCTCGGGCGGCTGCGCGCCCCAATATCCCAGCTGCAAACCGAGCTTCATTCCCACCACCCCGCCCGTGCGTTCATTAGCCCGCCTTCCGACCCATGGTTGAAACCATTCTTAGAACCTGTTCTACTCGATGCTGTGACCACCAGCCAAAGCAGCCCGGTGCAGATCGACGCGCATCAGAAGCCCCTTTCGGCACCGCTGAAGCTGTCATTCGACTACACCCGTTCAGTCGGACCACTCCTGTCCCAGTTCTTCACCGCGCTGCGGGGACGGCGCATCCTCGGTGTCCGCGGTTCCGACGGACGGGTGCTCGTACCGCCCGCTGAGTATGACCCGGTGACCTACGCGCCGTTGACCGAGGTGGTGCCGGTGGCCAGCGTCGGCACCGTGGTGTCGTGGACGTGGCAGTCAGAGCCCTTGGAGGGTCAGCCCCTGAACAAGCCGTTCGCGTGGGCGCTGATCCGGCTCGACGGTGCCGACACCTCGCTGTTGCATGCCGTGGCCGCGGATTCGCCCGACGCGATCAGCACCGGCGCGAGGGTGCGCGCGCACTGGGTCGACGAGCCGGTCGGTGCGATCACCGACATCGCCTACTTCGTGCTCGGCGACACCGAAGAATCTGTGGAGCCCTCCGACACCGATGACCGTGAACCGGTCACCATCCAGGTGTCACCCAGCAGCATCGAAATCCAGCACACCGCATCGCTTCCGGAAAGCGTCTTCCTGCGAGGGCTCGAGGACGGCAAGCTGCTGGGTGCCCGCACCGGTGAAACCGGAAAGGTCTACTTCCCGCCGAAGGAGGCCGATCCGGCGACCGGTCTCGAGCTGGACACCTTTGTCGAGCTGCCGGACGCGGGCACCGTGACGACGTTCGCGATCATCAACATCCCGTTCGCGGGCCAGCGCATCAAGCCGCCGTATGTCGCGGCCTATGTGCTGCTCGACGGCGCCGACATCCCATTCCTGCATCTGATCCAAGAGATCGACGTCGCCGACGTGCGGATGGGGCTTCGGGTGCAGGCGGTGTGGAAGCCCCGTGAGGAATGGGGTCTGGGCATCGACAACATCGAGTACTTCAAACCCACCGGCGAACCCGACGCCGACTACGACACCTACAAGCACCACCTCTAAAGGGAACCGCCACATGACTTCTCGCGATGTAGCCGTCGTCGGTTTCGCCCATGCGCCGCATGTGCGCCGCACAGACGGCACCACCAACGGTGTGGAAATGCTGATGCCGTGCTTCCGCCGGCTCTACGAGGAACTCGGCCTGCAGAAGACCGACATCGGCTTCTGGTGCTCCGGTTCGTCGGATTACCTTGCCGGACGCGCCTTCTCGTTCATTTCAGCCATCGACTCGATTGGGGCGGTGCCGCCGATCAACGAGTCACATGTCGAGATGGACGCCGCGTGGGCGCTCTACGAGGCCTACATCAAGATCCTGACCGGCGAGGTCGAGACCGCGTTGGTGTACGGCTTTGGCAAATCGTCGGCGGGCACGCTGCGACGGGTGCTCGCGTTGCAGACCGACCCGTACACCGTCGCACCGCTGTGGCCCGATTCGGTGTCGATGGCCGGACTGCAGGCGCGCTTCGGCCTCGATGCGGGCAAGTGGACCGCCGAACAGATGGCCCAGGTCGCGCTGGACTCGTTCGCGGTCGCGCAGCGCACCGACTCCGAAAAGCCGGCGAAAAGCGTAGATGAGCTGCTCGCGCGGCCATACTTCGCAGAACCGTTGCGGCGCCATGACATTGCGCCGATCACCGACGGCGCTGCGGCGATCGTCCTGGCCGCCGGCGACAAAGCTCGCGAGCTGCGGGAGAACCCTGCGTGGATCGCCGGCATCGAGCACCGCATCGAAACACCCGTGCTCGGCGCTCGCGATCTGACCACCTCACCGTCGACGGAGGCGTCGGCCAGGGTAGCCACCGACGGTGACCCTGGGTCGATCGAGGTCGCCGAGATTTACGCCCCGTTCACCCATCAGCACCTGATCCTGACCGAGGCGATCGGCCTGCCGTCCTCGACGAAGGTCAACCCGTCGGGTGGGGTGCTGGCGGCTAATCCGATGTTCTCGGCCGGGCTCGAGCGAATCGGCTTCGCCGCCCAGCACATCTTCGACGGCTCGGCGAGCCGCGTGTTGGCCCATGCCACCAGCGGCCCTGCGCTGCAACAGAATCTCGTCGCAGTGATGGAGGCGAAGTGAGCAAGAGGCTGGCCGCAGTTCTCGGTACGGGGCAGACAAAGTACGTCGCCAAGCGCAAGGACGTCTCGATGAACGGCCTGGTGCGCGAGGCCATCGATAAGGCGCTCGCGGATTCGGGGTCAACGTTCGACGACATCGACGCCGTCGTCGTCGGTAAGGCGCCCGACTTCTTCGAGGGCGTGATGATGCCCGAGCTGTTCATGGCCGACGCCGTCGGCGCGACGGGCAAGCCGCTGATCCGCGTGCACACAGCCGGTTCGGTGGGCGGGTCCACCGCGATCGTGGCCGCCAGCCTGGTGCAGTCGGGCAAGTACAGACGCGTGCTGACGATGGCGTGGGAGAAGCAGTCCGAGTCGAATGCCATGTGGGCGTTGAGCATTCCGGTACCGTTCACCAAACCGGTGGGCGCGGGCGCCGGCGGCTACTTCGCGCCCCACGTGCGCGCGTACATCCGCCGCTCCGGCGCACCGACGCACATCGGGGCGATGGTGGCGGTCAAGGACCGGCACAACGGCGCAAAGAACCCGCTGGCGCACCTGCATCAGCCGGACATCACCGTCGAGAAGGTGATGGAGTCACCGATGCTGTGGGACCCCATCCGCTACGACGAGACCTGCCCCTCCTCAGACGGTGCGGCCGCGATGGTGATCGGCGACGAGGAGAGCGCCGACGCCCGCGTCGCCGCGGGCGAACCCGTCGCGTGGGTGCACGCCACAGCGTTGCGCACGGAACCCCTGGCGTACGCCGGACGCGACCAGGTCAATCCACAAGCCAGCCGGGATGCGGCCGCCGCGCTGTGGAAGGCGGCGGGAATTAAGAGCCCCATCGACGAGATCGACGTGGGGGAGGTCTATGTGCCGTTCTCCTGGTACGAGCCGATGTGGCTCGAGAGCCTCGGCTTCGCGCCCGAGGGCGAGGGCTGGAAGCTCACCGAGGCGGGTGAAACCGCGATCGGAGGCCGGATACCGTTCAATCCGTCCGGAGGCGTGCTGAGCAGCAATCCCATTGGGGCCTCGGGAATGATCCGCTTCGCCGAGTCGGCAATTCAGGTGATGGGCAAGGCCGGTGCACACCAGGTCCAGGGCGCGCGTAAGGCGTTGGGCCACGCCTACGGCGGCGGGGCGCAGTACTACTCGATGTGGGTCGTCGGTTCTGACAAGCCGGAAGCCGAATGATGCAGTACACGGTCAGCATCGCGTTCAGCCCGCTGGACCAGCTGATCGAGATCGCCAAGGCGGCCGAGGAACTCGGCTTCGACAATATCGCGCTGCCGGATTCGATCTTCTATTTCGAGAAGCAGTCCGTCGACTATCCCTACACCGCAGACGGCAAGCGGATGTTCGACGAGAACTCGCCGTGGGTCGATCCGTTGATCCTTGCGGGCGCGTTGGGAGCGGTGACCTCAAAGCTGCGGTTCTACACCAACGTAATGAAGCTCGGCTCGCGCCACCCGCTGCTGTTGGCCCGTCAGGTCGGTTCGGTGGCGAACCTGACGAACAACCGCTTCGGCTTTGGTGTCGGTATCGGTTGGGCACCCGAGGAATTCGAGTGGTGCGGAGTTCCCTTCGCCAAGCGGGGCAAGCGCGTCGATGAGATGATCGATGTCATCAAGCTGGTACTGGCCGGCGGCATGGTCGAACACCACGGCGAGTTCTACGATTTCGATCGCTTGCAGATGAGCCCGGCGCCCTCGGAGCCGGTGCCGTTCTATGTCGGCGGCCACACCGATGTTGCACTCAAGCGTGCGGTGCGTATCGGCGATGGCTGGACGAGTGCGATGATGACGTGCGACCAACTGGCCGAGACCATCTCGAAGCTCAAGAGAATGCTGGCCGAGGCGGGCCGCGCCGATGACCCCTTCGAGTACCAGGCCGTCTGCATCGACAGGTTCGGTGTCGACGGCCACCGCGACTTGGCCGAGGTCGGTGTCACCGACTACATCGGGATTCCCTGGGTGTTCGATGGTTTGCCCTTCGACGCGCCATTGGACAAGAAGATCGACTCGATGAAGCGATTCGCCGACACCTACATCCACTCGGGGTGGCAGCAGTGAGTGAGTCGCCGGTTCACCTGGCCGGCAAGCGCTCCCGCGAGGCGGCGGCGGCCCGCGACAAGGAAGCCTGGTTGGCGGTGTTCGCCGACGACGCCATCGTCGAAGACCCCATCGGCCCGTCGCACTTCGATCCGGAAGGCAAGGGACACAAGGGCAAAGACGCGATCGCGAAGTTCTACGACATGGCGATCGCACCGAGCGAGCTGACGTTCAACTTCGAGAAGACCTATCAGTGCGGCAACGAGGAAGCCAACGTCGGCAACATCGTGATCCGTTCGGCCGGATATGAGGTCGTCGCCGAAGGCGTGTTCACCTACCGGGTGAACGACGAAGGCAAGATCACCGCTCTGCGGGCCTACTGGGAACTTGACGCCGCCACCAAGAGCGCTCGCAAGCTCTAGGGCGTTCCCGGTTCGGTGATCTCACGCAACCCGGCGGCGTAGCGCCGCGCCAGGTCCTGATAGGCGCCGGGATTGGTGTCTATCCACATTTGTGCGCCGGTGCCCGCGACCGGGCCCCGGATCTTCGCGGGCGCACCGGCGGCGACTACTTCGTCGGGGATCTTCGTGCCGCCGACCACCAAAGAGTGCGCGGCGATGAGGCTGCGTGCGCCGATCACCGCGCCGTCGAGCACCGTGGAGTGGTTGGCGATGACGGCCTCGGAGCCGATGTGGACGCCGTGGATCACGCAGCTGTGGGCGACGGTTGCGCCGGGACCGACGTCGACCGGAATGCCTGGGGGAGCGTGCAGCACGCTGCAGTCCTGTACGTTGGCGCCCTCGCGGACGATGATGGGGGCGAAGTCGGCGCGGAGTACCGCGTTGAACCACACCGACGCGCCCGCTTCGACATGGACGTCACCGATGAGGGTGGCGGTGGGGGCGATGAAGGCACCGGGAACGACCCGCGGCGATCGTCCCTCAAACGTGAACAGCGGCATTCGTCTAGATATACCGCAGGTAGATGGCGCTTATGTTGCGCAGGCAACGGGAAAAACTGTAACGTGTTCTAGTTAGAGAGCAAGGACGGGAGGCGCGAAGTGACGGCTGACACGGCTCACAGCGGCGTTCGCGAAATCGACACCGGCACGCTGCCAGACCGGTACGCGCGCGGTTGGCACTGCCTCGGCCCGGTCAAGGACTACCTCGACGGCAAGCCGCATGGGATTGAGATCTTCGGCACCATGCTGGTGGTGTTCGCCGACTCACACGGCGACATCAATATTCTCGATGGCTACTGCAGGCACATGGGCGGCAACCTCGCCCAGGGCACCATCAAGGGCGACGAGGTGGCCTGCCCGTTCCACGACTGGCGCTGGGGCGGCGACGGCAAGTGCAAGCTGGTGCCCTACGCCAAGCGCACTCCGCGGCTGGCCCGCACCCGTGCGTGGCACACCGATGTCCGCGGCGGCCTGCTGTTCGTGTGGCACGACCACGAAGGCAATCCACCGCAGCCCGAGGTGCGCATCCCCGACATCCCGGAGTTCGCCGACGACGGGTGGACCGACTGGCGCTGGAACTCGATGCTCATCGAGGGCTCCAACTGCCGCGAGATCATCGACAACGTTACCGATATGGCTCACTTCTTCTACATCCATTTCGGGTTGCCGACGTATTTCAAGAACGTCTTCGAAGGCCATATCGCATCGCAGTACCTGCACAACGTCGGCAGGCCCGACGTCAACGATCTGGGCACCTCCTACGGTGAGGCGCATCTGGATTCGGAGGCCAGCTATTTCGGACCGTCATTCATGATCAACTGGTTGCACAACAACTACGGCGGGTTCAAGGCCGAATCGATTCTGATCAACTGCCACTATCCCGTCACGCAGGACTCGTTCGTGTTGCAGTGGGGCGTCATCGTCGAGAAGCCAAAGGGGCTCGACGAGAAGACCACCGAGAAGCTCGCCTCGACGTTCACCGACGGCGTCAGCAAGGGCTTCCTGCAGGACGTCGAGATCTGGAAACACAAGACACGCATCGACAATCCGCTGCTAGTCGAGGAGGACGGCGCGGTGTATCAGATGCGGCGCTGGTATCAGCAGTTTTACGTAGATGTCGCCGACGTCACCGCTGATATGACCGACCGCTTCGAGATCGAGGTGGACACCACGGCGGCCAACGAGAAGTGGCACGTCGAGGTGGAGGAGAACCTCAAGCAGCAGGCGGAACAGAAGGAAAAGGCCGAGCAGGCCGCCAAATAGGTCCGTCATGAGTGCGCGCGACGAGCGAGACACACCGGACGTCGACCGCCTGGCACAGTCGATGCTGGCCCTCCACGGTGCGCACGACGACGACCACGATCACGGCGGCGACGGCGTAGCGGGCGGTGGCGGGTCATGGTCGAAGGCACCGAATTTCGCATCTGATCCCGACCGGGCGGCGGCGGTCCGCGAGGCAACCCAGCGGGACCGTGAGCGCTATCTGAACTCCGGGCTGGTGTCGATCGATTGCCGGTTCTGCCACGTGTCGGTCAGCGTCAAGAAACTCGGGCCTGCGCATACGTCGGTGCAGTGGAATTCGGACGCGGCGCAGCGGTGTGCGTTCTTCGCCGAACTGCGGGAGTCCGGCGGTGAACCTGCTCGCGCGCGCGCCTGCCCGAAGCTGGCCGACAGCATCAAACACGCTGTCGCCGAAGGGGTTCTGGAGGAGATCTCCACCGCCCCCTCGCCCGGCGACGGCTGACCTCTCTGCGCGAGCAGACGCAAACGCATCACTGCTATCGGCGTGTCGCGTGCACTTGCGTCTGCTCGCGACTTGGTGTGGGCCCACGCGCTAGGAACTACAGCCCTTTGAAGCGCTCCTTGACGGCTTCAACCGTCAGCCCGTAGTCCTCCAGCGAGTAGGTATGCTTCGGCGCGCGTGGCCCCTGCTTGCTCTGCTCGTCGCTCGCCTGCATGGCAGCGCGGGCCTCTTCGGTCATCTCGATTCCGAAATGGGTGTAGATCGCCTCGACGGTACCGATCGGGTCCCTGATCAAGTCGAAGTAGTCCATGTCGTAGAACTGGGCCGGATCATGTTTGACCCGTTCGGCGGTGAACAATCGCAGGCCGCGTGACCACGTCTCCATCGCGTCCTGCCCGAGCAGTTCCCCGCTGAAGATGTGCGACCAGCCGGCGGTGGTGTGCTGCGCCAGCGAGCACATGGACGCCATGATCGTCTCCACCGGCCGATGGCACTGCACCACCAGCGCGTCCGGGTAGGCGGTCATCAACGCGTCAAGGGCGAAGAGATGACTGGGGTTCTTCAGCACCCAGCGCTTTCCGGCATCGTTGAGGCCGATCAGCTGAAGGTTCTTGCGATGACGCTGGTACGGCTTGGTCCAGTCCTGCCGCGACAGCCATTGCGAGTAGGTGGGAAGGTGGGCCAACGTCTCGTAGGACACCGAATGCAGCGACTGCCGAAGCAGCTGCCAGCATTCCTCGACTTCGTCGGCTGTCATGAAGTGCAGCCCGGTGTAGTCCGGGTTTTCCTCGTGCGCCTGCTTGAACCGGGCATCAAGCTCACGAAAAACCGGGTTCTGCGACCAGGTTTCGCGCGGTGGCCGCGGTTGGGGGAACTCGGCGAGCCACAGCTCGAGCCCTTGGTGCCGTGGGTCGGAGCTCATCAGCCGGTGAAGCGCCGTGGTTCCCGTGCGCGGCAGACCCGTGACGAAAATCGGCCGTTCGATCGCGACCTCCACATGCTGCGGATACTGCTTCCACGCCGCCTCCGACATCAGCCGGGCGACAAGCGCATTCCGGACGAAGAAGCGGTTCATCTTGCTGCCGATCTCGGTCAGGTCGGCGTCGCGACGGTAGGACTCGAGCAGCACGGCGAGTGCTTCGAGATAGTTGTCATCGTTCGAGCCGAAGTCGTCGAGCCCACACGCCTTCGTCGCCGAGGCGAGCAGGTCGTCGACCGAACCCGGGTCCGTGCGTGGGCTCATCAGGCCTTGTACTCCCCGCAGTTCACGTCGAGAGCCTGGCCGGTGATGCCGGTGGACAGATCGCTGGCCATGAACAGGATTGCCGAGGCCACTTCGTCCTCCGTCGGCAGCCGCTTTAGATCACTGTTCACCGCGGCCGCGTCGTAGATCTCGTCGACGGTGGTGCCGTACTTGCCGGCCTGATGTTCGAAGTAGGACTTCAGTGTGCCGCCCCAGATGTAGCCCGGCAGAACAGAGTTCACACGGATACCCTGTTCCCCGAGCTCGGTGGCCAGCGATTGGGACATGGCCAGCAGCGCGGATTTCGCCATCTTGTAGGCGCCGTACTTGGCCTGCGAGTGGCGGACCACCATCGAGTTCACGTTGACCACGGAGCCGTTCGACTCCGCAAGCGCCGGTGTGAAGCCCTGGATCATCCGCAGCGCGCCGAACACCGTCAACTCGATCGCATCGCGCATGTGCTCGAAGGTGGTGTCGGCCAGCGGTTTCATCGACGGCACGCGGAACGCGTTGTTGATCAGCACGTCCACTCTGCCGTACGCCTTGAGCGTCTCGTCGACGAGGTGGTCGACCTGCGCCTGGTCGGTGATGTCGGTGCCGACGGACACGGCCCGCCTTCCGAGATCGGTGACCTGCTTGGCCACGTCGTCGAGGCGTTCGACGGTTCTGGCCGCCAACACCAAGTCCGCACCGGCTTCAGCGCAACGCCGCGCCAACGTGGTACCCAGCGCCGGGCCGACCCCGCTGATGACGACGACTTTGTCTTTGAGCAGTTCGGCTGTCATGTTTACGCCACCATCCTGTCGCCGATCTGCTTCTGGCGCAGCGCGATCCGTGCCCGCCATGCCTCGTCAGAGATCTTGTTGGATTCGTAGTACGGCAGTGTGGCGGCCACCTTATCGATGTTGAGCAGCTCGACGGTGGGACCGTCGGCCTCGGTGAGCTCGCGTGACAACCGCTGCCAGCGGAATTGCAGGTAACCTCTCGTGTGCCCCAGCGTCTCCACCCAGTTGGTTACGCCCGGGTTCGCATCGGACACCACGTAGCGGATCTTGCCGTCCGGATCTGCCTGCGCCTGAGTGCCGTTCAGTGAGGTCTGGTGGTTGATGTAGTCCAGCGAGATGTACCAGAGGCTGCCCAGCTGGAAACCCAGATACGGCGCATCGCTCACCGGCAGCGTGATCACCAGCGCCTCATCGGGTTTGAGGTTGAAATGACCCACCGACGAATACTGGGTGGCCAGGCCGCCCGGTGTCAGGCGCGGTGCCACCATCGTGTTCACCGGCAGCGAGTCGTAGAACCATTGCGGGAACTGCAGCCACGTTTTCACCCGCTGCACCAGTTGCTTTCCCGCCACTGCATAGCGCTTCTCGATCAGCTCCCTGGTCAACGGAGGCGGCGCGGTGCCTGCGGTGTCGGTCCTGGCGATGCTGATGTAGCCGCGCCGCGCCGACCAGTCGTTGTAAACCTCACGAATAAGTAACTGCGACGGGCTGTTTGGCGTGATCCGCCACTCGAATGTGCCGTCGGCTGCGATGTCGAGTTCACGGTCGTCGAACGCGGCCTGGCTGACGGGCACGTTGTCGTCGGTGTACTCGCCCCCGAGTATCTGGAAGCTCAGATCGGTGGTGGTGCCCCGCTTGCCGGTGACGACATACTCGTGGCCTGGCTGCACACGGGTGCCGAAGTAGAGCGTGTCGGGGTTGTCCAGACCCATCTTCGTGAAGGGCCCGGTGCCCGACTGCAGAAACGGATGGTCGCGCTCGTAGTCGAACGCCAAGTGGGTGCATCCGGCGATGCATCCGGCGAGATACTGCAGGCCTTCAAGGAGGTCGGCCTCGGATTCAATGAACGGCGCGGAGGCGACCAAGCGCTCCGCCTCTGCGATCGCGTCGGCCAACGGTTGGGAGTACACCCCTAAAAACTAGAACGTGTTCTCATTGCCGTCAACGCTGTGCTCCGAGAATCTGTTCGATATTTGGAACAGCACGGTACATTTCTGACATGGTGAGCGCACCGGGACGCGAATCGCCCCCGACCGAACGAGTGGTCGCCGTCCTCGACTTCCTCGCCCGACATCCCCACGAGCGGTTCGGGGTTTCGGAGCTGTCCCGGCGGCTCGGCCTGTCCAAGCCCACCTGCCTGGGCATCGTCACCACCCTGACCGACAGCGACTATCTGGTGCGCGATCCCCGGACGAAGTCCTACCGCCTGGGACCTGCGCTCATCGCGCTCGGGCACACCGCGCAGGAATCCCTACGGGTCGACCCTGCCGCGCGGGCGGACCTGCGGAGGCTGTCGGCGCTCACCGGCACCACCACCGCGCTGTCGGCGGTGATCGACGACCGCATCACGGTGCTGGAGCTGGTCGGGCCGCCGGGCGCTGACGTCGGCGTCCGCGTCGGGCAGAGCTATCCGTTCGCCCCGCCGGTCGGCTTGATGTACGTGCTCTGGGACGATGCCGCCCTGCGTGACTGGCTGGCCAAGGAGCCCACGATTCCGCTGCGCACCGACAGTGAACGCCTAGACCGCGTAGTCGACGAATGCCGTTGCACCGGCTACCTCGTCGAACGCCTCACCCCGGGCGGCAGGCGGCTGTACGCGCTGATGGCGGGGGTGTCGAACAGGCTGCCCGACGAATTACAGGCCCTGCTCGGTGAGTTGGTCGCCGACATCGGCGAGCGCGTCCACCTACGGTCGGAGCACCCGGTAGGCAGCAGGCAACGCCATGACATCAGCGTGATCTCGGCGCCGGTGTTCGACCACCACCACCGTCAGGTGATGGTGGTGTCACTTCAGATCGGACGCGCGCTCAGCGATGCCGAGATCACCAAGCGAGCCCGCGCGTTAACCGGTACCGCCGAGGTGCTCACCAGCAGGCTCGGCGGTACCAAACCGACGTTCGACGTAGATGTCGAGCATGGTCAGCGCGTCGGCAGGCGCTAAACGGGACCGAGCTTTTCGCCGCTGTCGAGCATGCTGAGCAGGTATTGCCCGTAGCCGGACTTCACCAGAAGTTCGGCACGTTCCCTCAACTCGTCGTCGGTGACATAGCCCAGCCGCCACGCCACTTCCTCCGGCACGCCGATCTTGAGGCCTTGCCGCTCCTCGATCGTTCGGACGTAGTTGCTGGCGTCGAGCAACGAGTCGAAGGTGCCCGTGTCGAGCCAGGCGGTGCCCCGCGGGAGCACCTCGACCGAGAGCCGGCCCTGCTCGAGGTAGGCACGGTTGACGTCGGTGATCTCGAGTTCCCCACGGTCGGAGGGCGTGAGATTGGCCGCGATCTCGAGGACGTCGTTGTCGTAGAAGTACAACCCCGGCACCGCGTACGGGGAGCGCGGGGATTTCGGCTTCTCTTCCAAGGAAACCGCGCGAAAGTGCTCGTCGAACTCGACGACGCCGTAGGCGGTGGGGTTGGCGACGCGGTAGGCGAAGATGGTGCCGCCGTCGATGTCGCCGAACCGGCCCAGCTGTGTTCCCAGGCCCGGGCCGTAAAAGATGTTGTCGCCCAACGCAAGTGCGGCTGAGTCGTTGCCGATGTGGTCACGCCCGATGATGAAGGCCTGGGCCAGACCGTCGGGTGAGGGTTGCACGGCATAGGTGATCGAGATGCCGAATTGGTGACCGTCTCCGAGCAGCCTGACGAAGGCCCCGACGTCCGCCGGTGTCGTGATGACGAGGACGTCGCGGATACCCGCGAGCATCAACGTCGACAACGGGTAATAGACCATCGGCTTGTCGAATACGGGCAGCAACTGCTTGCTGGTGCCCAAGGTGATCGGATGCAGCCGAGATCCTGTTCCCCCCGCCAGGATGATTCCGCGCACGAAGAAGATTGTGCCAAACCACGCTCGGCAGCCATCGGCCAATGGCGCAACAGCGCTAGCGGGAGAGCTTCTCGCCGTCTTGTTCGCGCTTGATCTCCAGCGCGATATCGATGAGCTGGTCCTCCTGCCCACCGATCAGCTTGCGCTGACCGGCGCGGTGCAGCAGCTGGTGGGCCGGCACACCGTAGCGTTCGGACTGTCGGATGGCGTGCTTGAGGAAGCTGGAGTACACCCCGGAATACCCCATGATCAGCGCGTTGCGGTCGAGCAGGCATTCGGCGGGCATCGCGGGTGCGACAACCTCTTCGGCGGCATCGGCGATATCGAAGAAGTCGATGCCGGTCTTCACACCGATCTTGTCGAACACCCCGATCAGCGCCTCGACGGGGGCATTGCCCGCGCCCGCGCCGAACCGCCGGCACGAGCCGTCGATCTGTTTGGCCCCTGCCCGAACGGCCTCGATGCTGTTGGCGACGCCGAGGCCCAGGTTCTCGTGGCCATGAAAACCAACCTGAGCATCCGATCCCAATTCGGCGACCAACGCGGCGACGCGGTCGCGCACGCCCTCGAGCACCAGCGCACCTGCGGAGTCCACGACGTAGACGCACTGGCAGCCGGCGTCGGCCATGATCCGCGCCTGCTGGGCCAGCTTCTCCGGCGGGATCGTGTGGCTCATCATCAGGAAGCCGACGGTCTCCAGGCCCAGCTCGCGGGCCAGACCGAAGTGTTGGATGGAAACGTCGGCCTCGGTGCAGTGGGTGGCGATGCGGCAGATGGAGCCGCCGTTGTTCTGCGCCTCCTTGATGTCCTCCTTGGTGCCCACTCCGGGCAGCATCAGGAAGGCGATCTTCGCGTCCTTGGCGGTCTCGGCCGCGAGCTTGATCAGTTCCTGCTCGGGCGTCTTGGAGAAGCCGTAGTTGAAGCTCGACCCGCCGAGCCCGTCACCGTGGGTCACCTCGATGACCGGCACGCCCGCAGCATCGAGTGCAGCGACAATCGCGTGCACTTCGTCCTTGGTGAACTGGTGGCGCTTGTGGTGGCTGCCATCGCGCAGCGACGTGTCCGTCATCCGGACATCCCAGAACGGGTCGAAGTAGATGCCGTCGACTCCGCCTATGCGCGATCCGCTGCGCTCCTCGCTGATGCTCATGCTTGGCCACCTCCTGCGGTCGCCGACAACGACTCCTTGGCGATCTCCTCGCCGACCTTGGTCGCCGCGGCGGTCATGATGTCCAGGTTTCCAGCGTAAGGCGGCAGATAGTCGCCCGCACCCTCCACCTCGATGAATGTGGTGACGACGTGGTTGCCGCCGTTGACCACCGACGGCTCGTCGAACTGCGGATCGTTGAGCAACCGGTAGCCCGGCACATAGGTCTGCACCTCGGCGACCACATCGCGGATCGACTGGGCGATCGCGTCCTGGTCGGCGTCTTCAGGAATCGCGCAGAAGATCGTGTCTCGCATGATCATCGGCGGGTCCGCCGGGTTGAGGATGATGATCGCCTTGCCGCGCTGGGCGCCGCCGATCGTCTCCACGCTCTTGCTAGTGGTCTTGGTGAACTCGTCGATGTTGGCCCGGGTGCCCGGGCCCGCCGACACCGACGCCACCGAGGCGACGATCTCGGCATACGGCACGTCAACGACGCGGGACACCGCGTAGACGATCGGGATCGTCGCCTGCCCGCCGCAGGTGATCATGTTGACGTTCGGCGCGTCGAGGTGCTCGCGCAGGTTCGCGGGCGGGATCACCGCCGGACCCACGGCGGCAGGCGTCAGATCGATCGCCCGGATTCCGGCCTCGGCGTAGCGCGGCGCGGCGTCGCGGTGCACGTAGGCGCTGGTCGCCTCGAACAGTAGGTCGGGTTTTTCGTCCAGGCTCAGCAGCCAGTCCGCGCCCTCGGCGCTGGTCTCCAGGCCCAGCTTGCGGGCCCGCGCCAGACCCTCACTCTCGGGGTCGATACCGACCATCCAACGCGGCTCCAGCCATTCCGACCGCAGCAGTTTGTACAGCAGGTCGGTGCTGATGTTGCCGGATCCGACGATGGCGACGGATGCCTTATCAGGCATGTAGAGCTCCTTACTCGAACGACAGGCGGACCGATCCCAGCCCGTCGAAGTCGGCGACGAAATCGTCTCCCGGGGTGACATCGAAGGCTTTCGTGAACGAGCCGGGCAGCACGATGTCACCAGCCTTCAGCCGCACGCCGAAGCTGTCCACCTTGCGGGCCAGCCACGCCACCGCGGTCACCGGATTCCCCAGCACGGCGTCGCTGCGACCTTTGGCGACGACCTCGCCGTTGCGGGTCAGTACGGCATCGATGTTCTGGATGTCGATGTCTTTGGGCGACACCCTCGCCTCACCGAGGACCCAGCCGGCCGAGGACGCGTTGTCGGCGATGGTGTCGCACAGCCCGATCTTCCAGTCCCTGATGCGGGTGTCGATGAGCTCGATCGCCGGCGCGAATGCGGCGGTCGCAGCCAGCACGTCATCCTCGGTGCAGCCCTCCCCCGGCAGGTCGGCGGCGAGCACGAAACCGACCTCGACCTCGACCCGCGGGGACAGGTACTTCACTGTGGCCACCGGACGGTCTTCGAACACTTGCATGTCGTCGAGCAGGTGGCCGTAGTCCGGCTCGTCGACGTTCATCATCTTCTGCATGGCCTCCGAGGACAGGCCGACCTTGTGGCCCACGACGCGGGCGCCCTCCGCAACCCGCTGGCGGATGTTGATCAGCTGGATCTCGTAGGCGTCGACCACATCGATATCGGGGTTACCACTGGTCAGCGGGTCGATCGCGACCCTACTGCGCTCGGCCTCGGCGAGGTCGGCGGCGAGCGCTTCGCGCACCTGGACAGTGAGCATCAGGCGAATTCCCCTCGTGTTGTCCGACCGGCGCAGTTGTTCGGCGGCCGGGCAATTCTATAACGTGTTCTACATGACAGGACAGGGGTGCCGGGAGTTCGATGTAGTCGTGGTGGGAAGCGGCGCAGCCGGCATGGTTGCTGCCCTGGCCGCCGCTCATCAAGGCCTCTCAACAGTAGTGCTGGAGAAGGCCCCGCATTACGGCGGTTCGACGGCCCGGTCCGGAGGCGGAGTGTGGATCCCGAACAACGAGGTGCTCAAGCGCGCCGGGGTCACCGACACCCCCGAAGCCGCGCGCACCTACCTCCACCACATCATCGGCGACGTCGTCGAACCCGAGCGCATCGACACCTACCTCGACCGCGGACCGGAGATGCTGTCGTTCGTGCTGAAGCACACGCCGCTGAAGATGTGCTGGGTCCCCGGCTACTCCGACTACTACCCGGAGTCACCCGGTGGAAGGCCGGGCGGTCGCTCGATCGAGCCGAAGCCGTTCAACGCGAAGAAGCTCGGGGCAGACCTGGCAGGCCTCGAACCGCCGTACGGCAAGGTTCCGCTCAATGTCGTTGTGATGCAGCAGGATTATGTACGCCTGAACATGCTCAAGCGTCATCCGCGCGGCGTGCTGCGCAGCCTCAAGGTGGGCGCGCGCACCGTGTGGGCCAAGGCCACCGGCAAGAACCTGGTCGGCATGGGCCGAGCGTTGATCGCGCCGTTGCGGATCGGCCTACAGGAGGCCGGGGTGCCGGTGCGGCTCAACACCGCGATGACCGATCTCTACGTCGAGGGCGGTGTGGTGCGCGGTGTCTATGTTCGCGACACCACCGCACCGGAAACGGCTGAGCCCGAACTGATCCGGGCACGCCGCGGCGTGATCCTGGGCTCGGGCGGGTTCGAGCACAACGAGCAGATGCGGGTGAAGTACCAGCGGGCCCCGATCACCACGGAGTGGACCGTCGGCGCCAAGGCCAACACCGGCGACGGCATCCTCGCCGGCGAGAAGCTCGGCGCCGCGCTGGACATCATGGAGGACGCGTGGTGGGGGCCGACGGTGCCGCTTGTCGGCGCGCCGTGGTTCGCATTGTCCGAGCGCAACTCGCCAGGGTCGATCATCGTGAACATGTCGGGCAAGCGGTTTATGAACGAGTCGATGCCGTATGTCGAGGCGTGCCACCACATGTACGGCGGTGAGTACGGCCAAGGCCCCGGGCCGGGTGAGAACATTCCGGCGTGGCTGATCTTCGACCAGCAGTACCGTGACCGCTACATCTTCGCGGGATTGCAGCCGGGACAGCGCATTCCGCGCAAGTGGCTGGAATCCGGCGTAATCGTCACGGCCGACACTCTGGATGAGCTCGCGGCGAAGGCGGGTCTGCCGGCAGATGCACTCTCCGCGACGGTCAAGCGGTTCAACGGCTTCGCGCGTAGCGGTGTGGACGAGGACTTCCATCGCGGCGAGAGCGCCTACGACCGCTATTACGGCGACCCGACCAACAAGCCGAATCCGAACCTGGGTGAGATCAGCCACGCACCGTACTATGCGGCGAAGATGGTGCCCGGTGACTTGGGCACCAAGGGCGGCATCCGCACCGATGTGCATGCGCGGGCGCTGCGTGACGACGGCTCAGTGATCGAGGGGCTCTACGCCGCGGGCAATGTCAGCGCTCCGGTGATGGGTCACACGTATCCGGGGCCCGGCGGCACGATCGGCCCGGCAATGGCGTTCGGGTATCTTGCAGCGCTGCACATTGCCGGAGCCGCTCGGCCGGCGACATCGAGCATCGGGAAGGCCTGATATGCCGATCAACCTTGACGAAGCGCTCGGAGCCGAGCTGGATCCGGTCGAATTCTCTTGGAGCAGTAGCGATATCCAGCTGTACCACCTGGCGCTCGGCGCCGGCCAGGACCCCCTGGACAAGCGCGAGTTGCGGTACCTCGTCGACGACACCCCACAAGTGTTGCCGACGTTCGGCAATGTGGCCGCGAGCTTTCACGACACCAAGGCGCCGACGGTTAAGTTCCCCGGCATCGACATCGAGTTGAGCAAGGTGTTGCACGCCAGCGAGGCGGTGACGGCGCCCGGGCCCATCCCGCCGTCGGGCACCGGTGTGGCGGTGACGAAGTTCACCGACATCTGGGACAAGGGCAAGGCCGCGGTGATCTGGTCGGAGACGACGGTGAAGACGCCGGACGGGACGCCGTTGTGGACGCAGAAGCGGTCGATCTTCGCCCGTGGCGAGGGCGGTTTCGGCGGGGAGCGTGGATCCTCTGGGTCTTCCTCGTCCTCGGACCACACGCAGCGGGCGCCCGACTTCGAGTTGTCGATCGCAACGTCGCCGCAGCAGGCACTGCTCTACCGGATGTGCGGGGACCGCAACCCGCTGCACTCCGATCCGAAATTCGCCTCGGCCGCAGGGTTTCCGAAGCCTATTCTGCACGGGCTGTGCACCTACGGCATGACGTGTAAGGCTTTGGTCGACGCGCTGCTCGACGGCGACACGTCCCGGGTCGGGTCCTACGGCGCGCGCTTTGCGGGCGTGGTGTTCCCGGGCGAGACGCTGAAGGCGAGCGTGTGGAAGGAAGGGGACGGCTTTCGTGCCGTCGTCACCGCACCGTCACGCGACGACGCGGTGGCGCTAGCCGGTGTGGAGCTGACGCCGGTCTAGCTTTTCCGGATGATGAAGGTGAGGTTGTTGTGCTGCCACGCAAGGGCGCCTGAGGAAAGAGCCGACACTCCCCTGACATATGCCCGAATCAGCCGGGTTTTCGCGCCGTTGCCCTGGATGTAGGCGGTATGCCCGAACTCCTCGAGAACTGTGCATCCACGCTGTTCGCAGAAGTCGCGGATTCCCTTGCGCGAGACGACCGGCGCATGGAACGTGGGATAGGGCGCATGACCGGGCTTTCCGGCGTCGCGGTATCCGACGACGTGCCGGTAATACGCGACGTGGACGCTGAACGGAGTGTTCCGAGCGGTCCAGCCCTGCACCGAGTCCCGGTCCGGAATCCGGAGCAGGAGAAGCCCACCCGGCTTCAAGCCGTTGATCATGTTGTCGAGCGCAGTTTCAGCGTCATCGATGTGCTCGAGAACGTAAGAGCTGAAGATGACGTCGTAGCGTCCTGTTTCGATGGTTCCCGCCACGCTCAGGTCAGCGACGATCGCCTCGTCTAGGTCGCCCTCGATGGTTATCCGGCTGTTCAGAGCGTCGGCGTCGAGGTCGATGCCCGTCAGCCGGTAGTCGACCCCGTCCAGATCCAAACTCCACCGACGTCCACAGCCCGCCTCGAGGATCTCCAACGGTCCGTCCAGCCGCTTGATGGCCGATGACAAGATGGCATCGTCGTCTTCCCAGCTACCCACGTGTTTGATGGCTGATTTCTGACTCATCTGGAACCTTTCCTGGTCACCTTGGCGACTCCGCGCGCGCAGAGGTCCCGTATGGAGCGGTAGAGCTCCGGGCAGATGATCCGAAGCGCGCCGACATATACGAGCCCGTAGAGCACGCATTCGACAACCACCCACGAAAGGCCCGGCAGGACCGAATAGCTGTCGGATCTCACGACCAGTCGCTCCATCGGCCACAGCACGACGAGTGCCAGCACCGCCGAGATCGAAGCCGGCATCAGACACGAGCAGGTTTCCCGCCGGGATGCTCCGACCACGCGCCGGGCCAGCTCGAGGTTGACCACTGCGAGCACAAGACAAGTCACCGATATCGCGATGCCGACACCCACGAGGCCCGCAGGCACCAGCACGATGATCAGAGGCAGCCCGACTCCGAGCGAGATCGCAGGCGACCAGTTCAGCAATCCAGAACGACCGGCGCCCTTGATCGCCTCCCAGCACACCGAATTCAGTGCCGCACCAAGGCCGATTCCCATCATCGCGGCTGTCGCAGAGCCGGCCGGACGCCAGTCGGAGCCGAGCATCAACACGACGACCGGCTCACCGACGACAACCATCAATGTACCGATCGGAACAGCGGCAAACCAGATCCAGCCTAGCGCCCGCAGGAAGGCGTGCCGGAATCGGATGTCGTCGTGGGCGATTCGCGAGAAGGCGGGATAGAGGACGTGGGAACAGATGGTGACGAGAGCCAATGACGGGAGCGAGGCGATGCGATAGGCATACCTGAACTGTCCCAGCTCACCCGTGCCGAGGACACGGCCCACGATCATCTGCTCGAAGACCTCCCGCGAGCGTTCCGCGAGGGCGTCCAGCAACACGGGCAATGAGAACCCGGCCATCTCCCGCCAGACGCGTGTCGAGAATCGTCCCCGGAACGGCAACCACTTGGCCATCCACCAGCTGAGAACCAGCCCAGTGACCGCTGCCGCATACCAGCCGATGACCATGGCCCAAGCGCCGAAACCTCTGATCGCAAACAGTATCGCGACACCAGCAAGAACGATCGATACCGCGGGCGTGACCACGATCTGGCGTTTGAACTGAAACGAGCGCTGCATCAACGCATCTGGAACGCTTGCCAAGACGTGAAGGACCATCAGACCTGATGATGCGGCGGCGATCACGCCGACCCTCGAACTGTGGAACAACACGCCGATCAACGGTGATGCCGCTAGCACGGCGAGGCTGCCCAGCAGTCCCGTCGCAAAGCTGACCACCAGTGCGGTGTTGGCGGCGTCTTCGACATCGTTCTCACGCTGTATGAGAGCTTGTCCCATCGCACCTTGGGAGAACGTGACCAAGAATCCGATCAAAACCGTGCCGGCCATGAAGATGCCGACTTCCTGCGGTCCCAAGATACGGCCTACGACTACCGTCTGAACCACGGAGGCGACCTGGGCGATGGCCAGTCCCGCCGCGGACATCGCCGCTCCACGTTTGAGCACCCCAGCCAGACTGGCGGTGGTTTCAGTCATGGGAGACACCCACGCGCGATCGCAGCGACATCCGATACTTCGCTCGCATGGCCGCTTGGGTCAGGCGGTTCCTGACGGGATAGATCGAAAGACATACCCCTGGGCTGAGATACAACCCGCCGACGGCGATCGCGGCACGAAACGTGCGCTGATGACGAAAAGCGTCGCGAGCCGAGATGCGAGCGGTATGCGTGTTGCCGGCCAAGAGTGCCAACCTGGCCCTGCGTAACGCCCGCCGATAGCGCAGACGACGGAGCATCCCCGTTCTGGCGATGGCGCGCTCAGACAGGCCGTGCTCCTTGCCGGCGGACCAGTACGCGCGTTCCATGCGATCCTCGAACGCCTCGATAGTCGTCTTGTCGTTGGACAGCGAACCTTCCCTCGTGCGTGCTCGTATCAGCGCATCAGGGAGGATTCGGATGTCTCGACCGCTCGACGCGAGCCGCAACCACAAGGCGATATCGGGTTCGGAGTCCGCGGCTGCCGCATAACCGCCCACGCTGTCCCAGGCCTGACGGCGAACCACGCCAACATAGTTGGGCACACCTTCATCAAGCAGTTCGATGAAGGAGACCGGCCGCGCCGGGTCGGGCTTGGTTCTCCGCCCGATCGAAGCAAAGTATTCGCCGGGTGGTTGTCCATCGTCGGGATCGCGGAACAGGATTGCGCTGCAGCCCACTGCATCGATGCCGCCGTCCGCGTCGATGAGAGCACCGATCCGCTCGCAATACCGGGGATCGATCGTATCGTCACTGTCGAGCACACAAAGGTATCTGCCGACGGCGACGGCCGCCGCCGCGCTCACCCCACCGACATATCCCTTGTTCTCCTGCCGGATCAAGGTGATCCGCGGATCGGATGTGTATCGATTCACCGCCTGAGCCATCTGGTCGGAGTTGCCGTTGTCGACGACGATCAACTGCCAATCGGGCCGTGTCTGGCTCAGTACCGATTCGATAGTCTCTGGAACATACTGCTCGGTCTCGTACGCCGTCGTCAGGAAGCTGACGAAAGGCCTGTCAGTCATGTCTGCCTACCAGCCGATGCCACAGTAATTCGGCCGGCCCTGCAGCTTATCGGCATCGGGCAAGCGCACCAGATCGATGACCAGCTGCTTCGGTCCGGCACGCCCTATCGCCTCGAGGACCTCCGGCGCACGTGAACCGGCGATCAACACTTCGCCATGATGGAGTACATCGTCGGCGTTATCGGTCAGCAGGTCACCGATATGCGGAAGCTGTTGCTGCACATAGCTTCTATTGGCTCCGATGAGTCGTGACAACGTCACGTTGGCGTCGTGGATCTTGACGTCGAATCCCTTGCCGATCAGGCGCTCGGCGAGTTCGACCATGGGACTTTCCCTCAGATCGTCGGTACCCTGCTTGAACGAAAGCCCGAAGATTCCGACCTTGCGGCGCCCGTCGGCCACCACGAAATCGACCGCACGCCGAAGGTGAACCTCGTTCGAGATCAGCAGATTCGACAGCAGCGGAACGTCGACGTCGTTGCGCCGGGCAGTGTGAGTGAGTGCTCTGACATCCTTCGGAAGGCATGATCCACCGAAAGCAAATCCCGGACGAAGGTAGGCGGGACTGATGTTCAGCTTTGTATCTGCGACGAAGATGTCCATGACCGCGTGCGAGTCGAGCCCCAACGACGAGCAGATCGCTCCGATCTCGTTGGCGAATCCGACCTTGAGCGCGTGGAAACTGTTGTCCACATACTTCGTCATCTCCGCTATGCCGATCGGTATCCGGAAGCGTGGACCCGGTAAACCGTGATAAAGCTCCATCACCATGTCCCCGCTACGGGAATCAGATTCACCGACAACGGTTTTCGGTGGATCGAGAAAATCTTGGACGCTGGAGCCCTCACGAAGATATTCGGGGTTGATGCACACCCCGAAGTCCGCGCCGGCACGCTTGCCGGATGCAGCTTCGAGGAGTGGGATCAGCAGATCATCGCACGTCCCGGGGACCATGGTGCTGCGGTAAACGACCACGTGCCAGCGGTCCTTGTCGACCAGAGCAGCGCCGATCTCTTCCGTCACCTGCTCGAGAAAAGCGGTGGACAATCCGCCGCCCGCCCCTGATGGCGTACCGACACACACCAGAGAGATATCGGTCTCGAGGACGGCGGACCTGGCATCTGTGGTGACGCGCAGGTTGCCAGCGGCGACTACCTCTGCGGTGAGGTCACCGATTCGCTCCTCGACGATCGGTGAGCGTCCCTGCCGAAGAGATTCGACCTTTTCGGCGCTGACATCGACGCCGACGACGCGGTGCCCTCGCGACGCCAGGCAGGCCGCCGAGACACACCCGACATAGCCCAAGCCGAAGACGCTGACCCCCGACACCTCCCTCACCTCGCTCATGGCTTGCTCCCGATCTTGTCGACGCGCCAAAACGGGCCGCTCACAACGGAACGGGGCAAAAGGTGGTCGATCGTCAACCCGCGCCGGCAGTCATGCTCCGACCACGTGGCCGTCAACGTGGATCCGTCCATCCCGATCGCCGGATCACTGATCGCCCCCGCATCTTCGGTACACAACAGGGTGAGAAGCGCAACCGGCGTACTCACCACGCACCGCGCGCCAAGCAGCCATGCAGGTGTTCTCGCCTCGAGGCGGTCCGACCACCAGCCCAGCTGAGACTCCGAGTCTGCCCTGACCTGCTCGGTGTTGATGGCCGCCGTCGCCGCGTAGCTGATTTGGAGCACCGGGCTACCGTCGCGGTCGACAAGATGGCCCTCCTGGGTGGGCGTGACATCGAGGTCTGGCGCCAGCGGCCATGACACCACGATGTCGTGCTCCGACCGGCCGTCGATCAGATCGATCACCACGACCGTCGCGTCCCCCGGAGTCGCGATCAGCCAACGTCGGTGGGTCACAGGGTCATTGAGCCTGCGATAGCCGTGGTGTTCGGCGTCGACGATCCCTCGGTCGAGGTCGACTGAATGCACGGCCGTCTTCGCGTGGCGGCTCCAGAAAAAGGGGCCACCGATGACCGACTGGTCGACACCATCGACACACACCGTCGGGTGGGCGTGCGTGCCGCGGTGCACTGTCCGCCATTCCGGATGTCCGTAGTAACTGGCCGTTCCGGGATCGACGATGAGGTCGCGGCCGTCCGCACTCAGCGTGACGGCTAGCGCGTCGGCGTGCCCATGGGCAGCGATTGACAGGTATCCCAACGGGCCCACGTCCATCGTGATCCGGCGGCGTCCCGACCGCAGCACGACGAGGCCTCCGTCGGGTGCATGGATACCTTCCTCCACCGGTGGTCCGACACCGATGACGAGCTCATCGATGTTGCTCTCCAGTGCTGCGGCGAACCATGCAGCTGTCAGCGTGACTTCGCTGTACCTCGACGCGTTGCCGGTAGCCGCTGCCACGATCGCAAGGTGCTGGCGCACGGTGCGTTTCGATTCAGCGCCCAATCTCAACGCGATAGCGTCGTCGTCGTCTCCGTACCGCGGGTCTGGATCATGAACGCCGACAAGCGAAGACAGGTACTGGGAGCTTCGATCCAGCGCCGCTGTGAGTGCCGGCGGAACCGTCACATCGCGCAGCCGCAGCAACACGACAACGATGGACAGAAGCTCGGCGCTGAACATCTGGTAGGAAACAGACTGTTCGGCTCCTGCGCCGTCGGGGAGTATCTGTCGCCCGGCTTCTGCTGAGAGAGCCTGCATGCACTCGCCGAAAAGGCTTGCGGGTGCCGAGAGCTCGGGAAACAGCAAGTGCACCGTGGCTAACCCGGCGAGCTCACCGATCAGATGATTGTTGGCCGAACTGTAGCGCGACCTCGCGCGCCAACAGTAGCGAGCACTTGCGTTCAACATAAGCACCGCTCGGCGGTAACGCTGGGTGGTCAATGCGGCCGAGCTTCGTAGGCCTTCAAGCGCGATGCCCACCGATATCGCCCGCAGCCCTGCCTCGAAGGCACCGCGCCAGGCGATCCCGGTGCCGACCGGGTTTTGGTCGAGCCACGTATCGAGGTGTTCGAATGCCGTGTCGGCGAACACCGATCTTCCGGTGAACAGCCAGGCCTGTGCCAGTACTGGCAGATGCTGGAGCCGGTTCAATTCCCAGATCCACTTCGGATCACAGGGCGCAGCCCGGTGGTCGATTCTGGTGCTGGTTGCGGCAGGCCAGTGATAGTGGGCCACTGCGTCGTAGTTCCAGTCGACGACCTCACCGACGTTGACGCTCGGATATCCGAAGTACGTCCGCTCACCGGCGACAAGCCGTTCGGCCTCGTCGATCAAAGCCGCAACGTCTGTCGGTCGCTCGACGGAGATGACCTGCGCAAGATCTTGATCAAGTAGCGCTTGGTGGCCGTTTCCTTGGCGAAACCGTTGTAACGAGGCATCCCAGTCGGGGTCAGGATGGCCCAGCATTTTCTGGTCGGTTTGCTCATACGATCCGGCATTGCCCGACACCCCGCCGCAGGCTCGCTGCAGGCGCCACAGTATCTCCCGGGGAGACATCGTCGCTGCGCGACCGGCGTACCAAGCAAGACCTGTCACAACGCTCCCCCGGTGTCCCGATGTCCTAATCGCCAGATAAGTAGATAGCAAGTAATTCTATAGAGTTGGCCACGGAAATCAACCGGACTGTGCAGATTCAGCAAATATATCCGCGGCCTGGGTCCCGGTGTTGACTACGGAGTCCAGGGTCCGTAGAAACTCTTGTTGCCTAGCGAGTGTTGGCGCAGCTGGCGGGTGCCGATGATCGAATTACGGATGGGCAGCGGCAGCAGGTTCCGCACCAGCCGCCGGGCGGCTCGCAGGCTCAACTGGTGTCCCGCCGCATGCCCGCCACCGACATCCGTCCGCTGCCCAGCCATCGCAAAATCCGCGTGCGCGGCCGCGTAGTCAGATTGGATCGGATAATCCTGGAATAGGTTTACGTGCTTGGTCTTTACCGCATGCACCAACATCTGGGCAGGCCGTCGCGAAACCAGAGTCACCCGGTTCTGCACTTTGACCGGATCGGTGACCGAGTAGCACCAACTTCGATGACTGAGTTCTTCGCTCGGGTACGGACGACTTTCCAGGAGCACATCGTGTATCTGGAAGCCGTACTTTCCGTCGAATATCCGGAAGAACAGTTCCGGACTGAATTGGTAGAAGCCATGCCCCATATGGTTGTTCGCCGGCGTGAAGACGAACAGGCTGCCGCCTTCCTTCACAAGGTTCATGCAGTTCGCCACCGCGACAGGAAAGTTGAAGATGTGTTCGAGCGAGCCACCGTCGATCACCACGTCGAAAGTTTGGTGAAGGGACGACTCGATCGGACGGTTCATGTCGTGCACGATGTCGCATTGTTCGAAATCCGAGCAGTCCAGCGACATGACGGTTTGTGCACCGAGGAACTTCTCGAGGAACTCGTCGGCGTAGACGCCGTACGGGTAATCAGCGGCCGACAGGTCCACATCGTGCCGTTGGCTCAGCATCTCGATTTGCCGCGGCAGAAGGCAGAGGTTCTGGTGTCCGATGGTCAGGACTTTGTCAAAGCACACCTGGTTCCGTTTGGCCTTGCCGAGCAGAACTGCGCTGTTGTAACCGATTCCCATGTGTAGGTCTCCTTCAGTACCCCGGCCGGCGGGCGATCGCATAGACCGACGGTGCGGCCACATCGCGCAAGCCGCGCGAGCACACCGCATCCAAGATCGGCTCGGGTAGACGTCGGCTGTACTTGAAGCGCAGGTACTCGTCGGTCAGAAACCGGATATCGGTGAAGTTCGCCGCCAGCAGACGGTGCAGTTCGTTTTCGGAAAAACCTGCGTGGGCTCCGAATTCGTTTCGAAACCGGTTGGTGAGCCGGGCGCGGTATTCACCGAGATTCCACCGCAACTTCTGCATGGGTGTCGCATCGAAGGAGCCGAGGTAGCCGACCAAGCGGTGCCGATTCGGAGTTCCGACATAGATCAGTCCGCCTGGACGCAGGATCCGGCCCAATTCGCGCAAGCTGGCTGCCGGATCGCTGACGTGTTCGATGACGTGGTGGTAGAAGACCGCGTCGAAAGTCTCGTCTGCGAACGGCAGGTCCAGAATGCTGCCCGTTGTCAATTCGAAGTCTTCGACCTCCGAACCGAATTCCGGTTCCCACCTCGCCTCGATGTCCACGCCAACGAGCGATCCGCCGAGTTCACGCCGGATGAACAGCGCCTCGTGGCCCTTGCCGCAGCCCGCCACGAATACACGTGGCGTGACTCCGAGGTTGCCGACCGATCGGATGGTCCGACAAAAGTGTTGAGCGCCTGCGTGTGTTTCGTTGGCCGTCTCCGTTGTGGTCATGGTTGTGCTCCTCTGATCGGTCACCGGGACACCTCGCGGTAGAGCGCATCCAGGCGGCGCGATACTGCGTTGATGTCGAACTGCTCTTTGATTCGTTGATAAGCCGCGGCGCCGTAGCGGGCGCGCAATTCCTGGTCGTAGACAACCCGTCGCAGTGCGTCAGCGATCGAGTCGACGTCATCGGGCGAGACCATCACCCCACAGCCGCCACCGATCATTTCCGGCAGCCCGCCGACGTCGCTTGCGATAACGCACAGACCTCGAGCCATCGCTTCCAGTACAGCCATTGGCTGGCCTTCGCTGCGCGAGGGCAGCAGAAACACCTGAGCGCTATCGAGCAGCTTCTCGACCTCGGTCTTCGAAAGCCAATCATGAATGTCGACTGAGCCCTCCACGTCCAGCTCGCGGATACGCTTGCGGGCACGCTCGACTTCGCCGTCACCGGCGACCGTCAAGACTGCGGCAGTTCCGCGGCCGTCGCTGAATTCCGGGTCCCGGGACAGTTCTGCCCACGCGTCGAGCAACGCGAAGGTGCCCTTGCGATCACCGATACGGCCCAGGAATACGACGTGCACCGGTTCTGCACCGCGTGCCGCCTGATCGGCGCAACGGCCGAGTTGCACCGCGTTGGGGATCGCGAAAACGCGTGCATTCGGAAAGTATCCGCGCAGCCGAGTCGCCCATATATCGCCTAGCGCGACAAAACAGCTCGCGCGACTGACCGTCTCACGGATCACGGCTTGGACCGGCACCGGCGAATTCTCGTAGAACGACTGAAAGTTTGAGCCGTGCATGTGTATGACGACGGGCACACGCCACGCCCTGGCTATCCAGAACAGGATCAGCTTCCGGACAAGGCTGCCGCCGGTACTTGCGTGCAGGTGACAAACGCTGGGCCGCAGTCGAATCAATTCGATGACGAATCGGATGGTTCCCGATACGAAGGTCGAGACCTTTGTTGCTGTGGACCCATCGCGATGGCTTGTGACATGTCGGACATTCCAGTCGGTCCACATCCGCGTCGACTGCATGGCTCGGACATACGTTGCGATGCCGCCCTTGGTTTCCGTGCTGGTCGAAACCCAGAGCGCTCGAGGCTCAGACATGCGCGGCCCTGCGCTCACGCGTGCTTCGATCCGACCACCCCACCGCGACGCCGAAGAGCAGGAAAAGCGCTGCCGCAGGGAAGTCAAACAACCGCAGATCGACCGTCAACCCGCTAGTGAACAAGACCACCACGGCGATGAAGGCGGTGAGCGCCAATGGCTTTCCGCACAAATCGTCGACGGGCAGTGACCGGTAAGCAACCCATAATTTGTATGCAGTGACCAGAAGCACGGCGGCCCACAGGACAAGACCGATCAGACCCAGCTCGGCCAGGATGCCCAGATCGTTCTGGTGCGAGACGGCGCCATAGCCGCGAATCCACGGCACGTCAGGTGCCCACTGCTGGTGCCGGAAGGTATTGAGCGACTCAAATCGGAGAATCCCCCAGCCCGTCAAGGGCTTATGCGCAAACCCCCAGAGCGCCGTCTGCATCATATTGAGTCGATCCTCGACTTCCGCTGCGGAGCCCACGCCACCAGAAGCCCGGTCGTCGCTGGAGAACCGCGACCAGTTCGTCGCGACACCGAGGGCGACCAAACACAACGAAACCACAAACCCCTTGCGGTAGCCCGTTGCTAGACACGCTCCCATGACGAGAACGACGGCGGCGCCGAGCCAGACTGCGCGGGTATATGTGAGGTAGATGCCGACGCCGCAGGCGGCCGCGATGACGAGTGCGGATAGCCGGCGCCAGGTGGGCTCGTCTCGCCGACTGATCAGCAGCATCGCTATTGCAAAGCCGAGAACCATCGTCATTCCGCTGACGACGGGTTGGTTGAACACACCAATTGCGCGGTCGGCCCATGTGTCGACACCCGCTGTCAGCGACCCGTCGACGATAAAGCGTGGCCACACCAAGCTCTTCGGGCCGGTGAATTGAAGGATGCTCACTGCCGCCGAATACGCTGCCAATATCAGGATGGTCCAGAGCAGAACCCGCACCGCCGCAGTCCGGTCGAACGTGTAACGACCAACCACGTACATCACCAGCGGAAGACCGGCGGCGACCATGATGAATTGAGGTACCGAATGTGGCGCCCCGGTAGCGGGAACGATCGCTTCATACTCGTGCGGGGCGTACATCGAATAGATGTTCCACAACAGGTAGCCGGCCAAGGCGCACTCGACGGGCCCGATCCCGCGGAGCCTTGCGGGCGTGCGATGCATCCACACCGCGGTCGCAATAACGATCACGACGAGAAGCGCTGCGAAAGTTTTGTTGGGCAATACATTCTGCAATCCGCGATGGAGGAACGTCGCGAGAAGCATCGATAGTGCGGCGACGACGGGAGCGGTCAACGACCGCTGCTGCTTGCTCTCCGAGTGACGGGCGCAGCCGACGGCTTCGATCTCCGATTCCGACTCGGTAGTCATCGCTTCTTGGGCGTGGGTCACAGTCAGGAAGCTTGTTGCGCGATTGTCTCCGCATGTGCGGCCGGGACCTCGCGGAGGTTTTCGAAGCGGCGTTTGTCCTTGGTCTCCGACGCTGTTTCCGGCCGCACATCCCTGCGTTCGCCGCCCGACCTGTCCATGAGCACTGCTCCAAGTAGACGCGCGTGCGCCCGCTTGAGTTCGTCTGCCGCCGAGGTCACATCGGCGAACGTGGCCTTCTTCCGGGTAACCACAAGAACCGTGGCATCCGCTACGGCACACAGGGTTTGCGCATCCATGCTGTCACCGATCGGCGGGGTGACGATGATGATCCTGTTCGCGACGGTACGCAGCTCATCGCAGATCGCCGCCATTCGGTCGCGGGTCAATAGTCGGTAGCGGTCGCCGATGTTCGAGCCCACCGAAACCGTCTTGAGCAATGGATGTTCGGTGTCCCTCAATAGTTCGTGGATGAGGCCGACGTTGCCCAGAGCATCGTTGAAGCCGATACCGGTGACACCCGGCGCGGCCTCATTGTTTGCGTAGATGAGGACGGTGCACGCCCCTTGCCGAACAGACGACTCCGCCAGTGCGTCAGCGACTTCCCGCGCCTGCGACCCGCCTCGGGTATCGCTCACAGCGACGATGCTGGGCGCGGGAGGTCCGTCGAGACTGATGATGTTGCCCAGTGCCCGCAGGCGGTCCCGGCGGATCCCAACGCTGTGGTTCTTTCTGGCAGAGGGCACTTCGATCAGCGGTTCGACGCCAGTTCGCTGCCGCAGATCGGCCGAGTTGGCCGGCCTGGTCGAAAGGGCGCCGACGCCGAGAGCGGCGAGCATGCCGAGTAACAATCCGCCGACTGCCCCCGCCATGATGGTCAACGGCCTGTTCGGCGCCAGCTCCCTGACACCGGCCCTCAATTGCAGGCCGAGCAATTCGTTTGTGGCGTCTGACTTCACCTCATTGATTTGCGTTGTGAGAGCCGAGTAGAAGGCGTTCGCCGAACCGTCGGGAGCCAACGGCTCCACACCAAGGAGCTGACCCTGCAGGTCGGCGAGATGCTGGTCCTTGCCCTTCTGCTGCGTCGAGTTGATGTCGGAACTAAATGTCCGGGCCATCTTTTCAGCCGCATCCTGGGCGATCTGCGGGTTGCTCGCTTTTGCCTCGATGTTCAGAATCGGGCTCGCCCCCGCGGTCCGCGCCTCCGCGGTCACATCCTCGGGTATGTCGTTGCCGGCCTTCAACCGTTCGATCGTCGCGGGGTCGTTGAACAGGGTGAGGTAGCCGACCACCATGACCGCGTCTTGTTCGGGGGTCCGTCCGGAAAGCATGAGTGTCGACTTGCCGACATAGGTGGTTCGCGCGGTTGATGCGAAGGCAGCGGCCGCGAGCACCGTCAGCAGCATCACGACGGCGACGACCTTCCACCGGCGACGAATCTGCGCCAAACGGTACGTCGATGTGAGATTCACTTCGCCCTCCCCACAAAGGTGGTGATAAATGCACCGAAGCCCGCAAAACTCCCCGCAGACCCGCGCCTCGAAAAGTAAGGCGATCCCGCCCCGTTTCACCGGCCGGACCGACACTACCAAAGGCGGTGCTCGAATTCCACACGATCGTGCAGATTTGGCAAATCGTCGATCTGCGCTGTCAGGCAATATTGCTGGGTGAACAGCTTTCAGTTGTAACACTGGCACATTTTGCGTCCCGCAGATCGCGGTCCTGGACGCGGCACGGAGGGACTCTCACTCCGACTTCGCCGACAACCCACGCCGGCCGCGCATGCGGTGACTCATCGAGTTCTGCGCGCAAACACCGAGCCTTCCCTCTGCGGGGGCCGTATTGCTGATCGATCAATGTCGAGAGCCGCGCAACCGGTGCCCGCAACGGTCGGCGTCCGTCGATCAGCGATGGCCAGGCGGCAAATCGATGCGCCGCCATACGCGATACTGTATGCAGGACTGCTAGATTTCGCGATGATTTTCCACCGTTGTGTTAATCCAGGTAATTACATTGCCGCCTGCTAGTAGCGATTTGCCACAATTGCGTCTGGCGGTTCGCAACGGCGATCACCTACTATCACTGGCAAATACTTCATCTCTTAACCACGCGGGGGTCTGCTGATGACATTCGCTAGACGCATCCGCGTGATGTACGTCGTGCCCGACCTCGGTGTCGGTGGCGCGGAGCGCCATGTCGCCCGCCTCATGCCCAACCTGGACCGCTCGCGGTTCGACGCCGAGGTGGTCTGCATCGGCGATGAAGGGGAACTCTTCGCTTCTCTCGCGGAGTCTCATGTGCGCGCCGTTTCACTCCACCGCACGAAGTGGCAGGCGATCGGCGCTGTGGTCGACTTGACGCGCGAGATGCGGCGTTTCGCACCCCACGTGGTGATCACCCGGGGATACAACGCCGAGACGCTCGGGCGCATCGCGGCCCGACTGGCACGTGTGCCACACAGCGTCGTCTGGGTTCACAATTGCGGCGACACCGAGCGACGCTCGGCGGTTCGACGAATCGGCGACCGCCTGCTCGACAGAGTGACTAGCGCATATTTCGGTGTAGCGCGTGCTCAAGTCGATTACATGGTGGACGAACTGAAGTATCCGCGGAACAAGATCAAGACCATACACAACGGCGTTGATCCCGATGACTTCGACTGGACCGATGATCGAAATATATTGCCCAGCCTTGGAATCGAGTGTTCGGATAAGGTCGTCGGCATCTTCGCGATGTTGCGGCCGGAGAAGGATCACGAGAACTTTCTCCGCGCCGCGCGGTTAGTGGTCGACGAGATCCCCTCGGCAAAATTCCTGATCGTCGGCGAGGGTCCGATGCGCTCGGAAATCGAAGGGCTTGTCGACGCGCTCGATCTCGGCGAACATGTGGTGCTCACAGGAGCACGGGCGGATGTGCCAGCACTGCTGCGGGCGATAGACGTGTTCGTGCTGAGTTCCTACACCGTGGAGTGCTTTCCGATGGCCCTGCTGGAGGCGATGGCCGCAGGGCGACCCGCTGTCTGCACCGCCGTCGGCGGCGTACCGGAGATGATCGAAGAACCGGCGACGGGATATCTGATTGCGCCTGGGGACCCGGATGCGCTCGCCGATCGGCTGATCCGCATTCTGACGAATACCGAACTCGCAAAAGGGATGGGTCAGGCGGCACGTTTTCTCGTGGAGACGAAGTTCAGTCTGCGCTCCAGTGTTTCGGCTACGGAGGACGCACTCTCCGCACTCGTCAAATCATCCGCCCGCGCGGCGCGGCCCGTGCGGTTGACTGTCGTTCTCGACCTCACCTTCGTCGGGGGCGCCGAGATGCTGCTACTCAATCTGTTCAAACACCTCGACCCCGAAGTCGTCGCGCCTCGCCTGGTGTGCTTGCGCACTGCGGGACCGCTTGCCGACGAGTTCAGGTCAGCCGGCTTCGACGTCGCGGTTCTCGGTCGGTCCGGTAGATACGACATCCGTACTGTGTCCAGGCTCATCCGATCCTTCCGTCGGTCGCAGACCGACGCGGTTCTGGTGACGCACCACCACCGGGCTTCGCTCGCCCTCGGCCGCGTCGCAGCACGGCTGGCCAGGGTCCCGTCGAATCTGATTGCGGCCCACGACATGGATCTGACGGCCGTCGGCGGACGTGTCCTGCCGCGATGGGCAGTCAATACACTCGGGTTCTCCGACGCACTCATCCTGCTGTCGCAGGGACAAGGCCGTTATCTGCGCAACGAGGAAGGTGTAGGCCGACGCCTGCACACGACCACCCGGGAAGTAGTCATTCCCAACGGGATCCCAGTGCCGCCCGCGCCGACCAGCGAGGACCGGTTGCATGCGCGGAAAGCGCTGGGTGTCAGGGAATCCGACTTCGTTGTGGGGATAGTCGCCCGGCTCAGTCCGCAGAAGGCACACGAGGTGCTGTTCGCCGCGGTCGCGGCTTGTGTCACTTCGGTGCCACAAATCCGCCTCGTGGTGATCGGAGGCGGTGATCGCGAACACGAGCTGCGGGAGCTGGCGAGCCGACTTGGGATCGCCTCCCGCACAATATTTCTCGGGATCCGCAAGGACGTGCTTCACCTGCTACCAGGGCTCGATGTGGCTTGTCTGTCCTCGCTGCATGAAGGTGTGCCGATCACGCTGATCGAGGCGATGGCCGCAGGCCTACCGATCGTTGCGACCGATTGCGGCTCGGTTCGCGACATCGTGGAAGACGGCGAACAGGGCTTCGTCGTTCCCGTCGGGGATGTCGCCTGCTTTGCCGACCGACTCCTGGCAGTTGCGAATGACGCCGAGCTGCGCACGCAGTTCGGCAAGAGCGGACGCGCGCGCGCCGAAAACCAGTTCCGCATCGAGGAAACGGCGCGGATGTATGAGCAGATGTTGACCGAGCTTGCCGGACGGAAGGCATGAACCGATGAACCGCCACATCCTGGTACTCGTCGAGAACCTGTCCGTGCCGTTCGACCGACGGGTGTGGCAGGAAAGCCGTGCTCTCGCGGATGCGGGCTATCGGGTGACCGTCATATGTCCGCAGGGAACCAACCAGGACACCGAGCGCGAAGTGACGATCGAGGGAGTCCACATTCTGCGCTACCCCTTGCGGGCAGCTGAAGGAGGGCCCTTCGGTTATCTGCGCGAGTATTCGGTGGCTCTGTGGCACTCCATACGACTTGCCTTAAGGGTGCGTCGCAACAGCCGCATCGACGTCGTCCACTCCTGCAATCCACCGGATCTGTTCTTCATCGTCGCTGTCGTCTTGCGACTCCTCGACGGGACGCGATCGGTCTTCGATCAGCACGATTTGGTGCCCGAACTGTTCCTGTCCAGGTTCTCGTCGGGCGGCAAGGTGCTGTACTGGTTGACGCGGTTGCTCGAGCGCCTGACCTTCTTCTGCGCCGATGCTGTGATCTCGACGAACGAAAGCTATCGGCGGGTAGCAATTGAACGCGGAAAGATTCCGCCCGATCGGGTGTCGGTGGTCAGGAGCGCACCGGATCTCACCCGGTTCATCCAGCGTGAACCCGATCCGGCGTTGCGGAATGGACAGCGGTATCTCGGGGCGTACCTCGGCGTGATGGGACCACAGGACGGCGTGGATTATGCGCTACGCGCCATCGCCAAGCTACGTCATGAGATCGGTCGGCAGGACACGCATTTCATTTTTATGGGGGCAGGTGATGCATTCACCGAGATGGTTGCCCTGGCCGAAGATCTCGGCATCTCCGACATCGTCGAGTTCACGGGTCGCGTGCCTGACGAGTTCGTCCAGCGCTGCCTCTCGACAGCGGATGTTTGCTTGTCGCCGGATCCCAAGAACCCGCTGAACGACGTGTCCACGATGAACAAGGTCGTCGAATACATGGCGATGGCACGGCCATTGGTTTCGTTCGATCTGGTCGAAGCACGGGTGTCGGCGGGCGAGGCCGCGGTATATGCGCCGGCCAACGACGAGGGGGCGTTCGCCGTCAAGATCGATGAGCTACTGGATGACCCGGAGGGCCGCGCCGAAATGGGACGGATCGGCCGTAAGCGAGTAGAGGACGAATTGTCCTGGGACACCTCACGACAGCACCTTCTTCGCTTCTACGACCGGCTATTGCCTCGCGGGGCGGGCCGTCGGGTGGCAAATATTGATTGATGTTGTTTACAGTGTTTACGATCGTATATTCGCACCTTTACGCGAATACAGTTACTGTAGTTGACGTTAGGTTCGCGCCAACCAGTTAGGGGTAGAGCCGATGGCATGGGCATTGTGTCCACCGCTGCTCGCGGCGGTCGTGGCAGCCACAGTCACAGGTTGCGCCCCCGCAGCCGCTCCCCCGCCGGCCAACGCGGCACCACCGGCCAGCCCCCCGTCGACTGAGCGCCCAACCTTCGTCGGTGACTACGAAACAGGCAACTTCGACCAGTGGCTCAACTGTCAGAACGTCGCGGCCGGAAGTGTGCCGTGCAATGAGATAGCGCCGACTTACAGCATGGATATCGAAACCCATGTGGTCCGGCAGGGCAGATTCGCCGCTCGCTTCGAGCTTCGCCAGGGCGACCATCCGCAAGGCATGTGCTGCAATGACCGTGCCGAGGTCAGCGGTGAAGCAGCGACTGGGGCCGACGAGGGCGATGACCGTTGGTACCAGTGGAGCTCGATGTTCGGCAATGACTTTCCGGCCGGCCAGGGCTGGAGCGTGGTGGCGCAATGGCACGCCAATGCCGACGGGTCACCGCCGGTGGCGTTCAATGCCGGGCCGACCAACGTGGGCGGCGATCGCTGGGGCATCGTTCTGTCTACGTGGAACGCTCCCGGCGATGCCGGGCCGACATTCACTCCGTGGAGTGCGCCTGTCACTCGCGGAGTGTGGAACGACATCAAAATGCACATCAAATGGTCCGCGCGGGACGACGTGGGGTTCATCGAGTTCTGGCTCAATGGCGCCCCGCAGAGGTTCACCGCGACGCCGTGCGCAGGCGAAACACGATGCAGCGTACGGACATTGATGCCCGGTGGTGGTGGTGCGTACTTCAAACAGGGCTACTACCGCGACTCCCACATAACGCCTACCGGCGCTGTGTATCACGATGGTTTCTCAGTGGCCGATACCGAAGACGGGCTGACCCCGCTCTAGACGGAGGACAGTTATGCACCCCGTATCCAGGACCAGATCGTTCGAACGCTCCAACGCCCTTCAATCACGGCTACACGATCTCATTCCTGGCGGCGCGCACACCTATGCCCGGGGCTCGGATCAGTACCCCGAGTACATGACCCCGATCTTGGTCCGCGGCAGGGGATGTCGCGTGTGGGACGCCGACGGCAACGAGTACATCGAGTACGGAATGGGGCTACGAGCGGTCACGCTGGGCCACGGATATCAGCCCGTAGTGGACGCGGTGCGCGCGGTCATCGGCGACGGGGTGAACTTCACCCGACCGACGACCCTCGAACTCGCTGCAGCAGAAGATTTTCTGGACCTCGTCCCGAGCGCGGACATGGTGAAGTTCGCCAAGAACGGATCCGACGTCACGACCGCTGCGATTCGATTGGCGCGCGCGGTGACCGGGCGGGTGAGGGTGGCCGCATGCCAGCAGCCCTTCTTCTCCACCGACGACTGGTTCATCGGAACCACCGACATGAACGCCGGCATACCAACGCCGAGCAGGGAAGCGACCGTCGGTTTCCGTTATAACGATCTCGACTCACTTGCAGCGGTCCTGGCCTCCGAGGACGTCGCCTGCGTGATCCTCGAAGCGGCCACCGCGAACGCAGAACCCGAACCCGGTTTCCTCGAAGGCGTGAGGACCCTGTGTGACCGGCACGGGGCGTTGTTGATCTTCGACGAGATGATCACCGGCTTTCGATGGTCGGCACGCGGCGCGCAATCGATCTATGGCGTGCAGCCGGATCTTTCGTGTTGGGGCAAGGCAATGGGTAACGGTTTTCCGTTGTCCGCGTTGACGGGCAAGCGTGAGTTCATGGAGCTCGGCGGACTGCAGACCGACCGCGAACGCGTGTTCCTCTTGTCGACGACGCACGGACCCGAGACCAGCTCGCTGGCCGCCTTCCGCGCGGTCACAGAGGCGTACGTCAACGATGAACCGATTCGTCGGATGGAACACGCGGGACGGCTCCTGGCAGAGGGAGTCCGAACTGCAGTCGAAGAAGAGGGCCTGACGGAGAACATACAACTGACGGGAAGGCCGGCTTGCCTAGCATTCGTAACACGTGACTGCGAAGGTTCTCCGTCACAGGCCTATCGCACGTTGTTCTTGCAGGAACTGCTCGACCGCGGGGTCCTGGGGCAGTCGTTCGTCACCTCGGCGGCACACACCGACCGTGACATCGAGTACACCGTCGAGGCCGTGCGCGCCGCGCTTCCCGTTTATCGTCGGGCCATCGAGCAAGGTGCTGTGGACGGGCTACTCCGCGGCCGTCCCGTAGCACCGGCCATCCGACGATTCTCAGCACCACGACGACTCGAGGTCAGCGCCGTCACCTCATGAACTGGCCGTCGACCGTCCACCGGCCGTCAAGTTCGGGCATGTGCTCCTGCAGTTCCGGCAGCAGGTCCGGAAGCGTCAGCAGCACCCGATCCGGTTCCGCCGCAACAAGTTCCTCCGGCGGGATGATCGGAATGTCGGTTCCGGGCATCCGCCTGCCCTGCTTTGCAGGCGAGGCATCCGCGACGGCGCTCAGCAGGTGCGAGCCGATCCTGGCCCGACTGAACAATGCCACCGCCCGCGACGCGGCGCCGTAGGCGTAAACCTCACGCCCGCGGCGGCGCTCGTGCTCGAGCCACTGCCGAAGTTCGCCGGCGTGACGATCGGCGCTGATCTGCAACCCGCCGACAACGGTGGGGTCGGTGATGTTCAGCGCATCCTCGGCCTCGAGGATGCGCCGCACCGATTCGTCGGGCTCCGCCTCGCCGTGGACGACGGCCAACAGCGCGGTCCCGCCGTAAAGATCGAACTCCCAGGCGGTCACCACCGACAACCCTACTTCCGCGAGTAACCGCGACAATGTGGTCAGCGAGTAATAGGCGAAATGCCCATGCCGCAGCGCATTCCACTGGCCTTGCTCGATGATCGTGACGATCGAGTGATACTGCAGTAGAAGCACTCCGCCCGGGGCGGTCACTGCTGCGCGTTGCTCGAACGCGGCCTTCTGATCCGGCTCATGCATGATGCCGAAACAATCCAGCACAACATCCGCCGGCGTATCAACCGTGGTGTATCCCCGCTGCGTCAACAAGGGCAGCCAACTGCCGCCGTGGGGACTGCCGAACTCCAGCACCGTCTTTCCTCGCAACCATCCGGCCTCCGCGACCCGAGCGATCGCGGACTCGGCCTGGTCCTTCAGCGCCTGCGGCTCGACACCACGCGGCTCATCGGCGACGGTGTCGTCGTCAGCAAGTTGGGCCAGACCGCACACGAGACAGACATCCATCGCCAGCTCGTGCACGGCCTCGTCGACTGTCACCGGATCGGTCGCCGGCGGAAAGTAATCGGCCGCAGGCACCCTCCCCAGATCGAGCACCCGGCTCAAATCTGTTTTGCCACATCCTCGACAGGCGGTCATGACACCATTACCCAATGCGTATCGAAACGACCTCGCTCGTCGACGTCCTGGTGTTGATTCCACAGCCCTTCCGTGACGATCGCGGTTTGTTCACCCGTACGTTCGACGCCGACCTCTTCGATGAGTATCTCGGCAATCCCGGAGTAGCTGCCTCGTTTGTCCAGGACTCCCAATCCCGTTCGCACCAAGGGGTGATTCGCGGCATGCATGGCCGCTCCGGACGCGGAGAGGCCAAGCTGGTGCGCTGCGCCCACGGTGCCGTGCACGATGTCCTCGTCGACATCCGGAGGAAATCGCCGACCTTCGGCCGACAGCAGGCATTCATACTGGACGACAACGCCTTTCGTCATCTCTACGTCCCCCCAGGTTTTCTCCATGGCTTCCAGGCGCTATCCGCCACCGCGGACGTGTGCTACCGGATCGATCGGCCGCATGATCCCGCCGAGGACCTAGCCGTCGCCTACCATGACCCAGACCTTGCGATCGCATGGCCGCTTCCGGTCACGGTGGTGTCGGAACGTGACGCGGGCGCCGGCAGCTGGGCTGAACTGTTCACGCATCTGTCGTAACCCTACGCATCGACGAATCCAGGATGCCGCTGTCGCGCAGGCTCTGCAGATGCGGCAGTCGCGTGAATTTCTTCGCGAAATCGTCGGAAGTCAGCCCCGCCCGGGAGTATTCGCGATACAACTCGGCTGCACCATCGGCAATGGACCACGCCGCTTCGAAACCCAGTGCATCACGAAACGCGGAGAAGTCCACGCGGTAGGACCGCGGATCGGGCCCGGACTCACCGGTGATCATCAGCTCAGAACCGGCTACCGCCTCGACCACGGCCTGTGCTATCTCGGCCACGGTGACGTTGTTCATCTCGGTTCCTACGTTGTAGGCACGGCAATGAACTTTGTCGATCGGCGCCTCGAGCGCGGTCAGAAACGCCGAGGCAATGTCACGCGCATGCACCAGTGGACGCCACGGTGTGCCGTCCGAAAGCACGAGGACGTTACCGGTGAGCACGGCGTGGGCGACCAGGTTGTTGAGCACGATGTCAGCGCGGAGCCGCGGGGAGAACCCGAATGCGGTCGCATTACGCAAAAAGACCGGGGAGAACGACGAATCGGCGATGTTTGCGACATCATCCTCCACTCGCACCTTGCTCTCCGCGTACGGCGTCAACGGCCGCAGCGGCGCGTCCTCGGTCACCAGGTTGTCACCGGCGGACCCGTATACCGAGCATGTTGAGGCATACAGGAAGCGGTTGACACCAGCGGATTTGGCTAGCTTCGCCAGTCGGACTGACGCGTGATGGTTGATGTCGTAGGTGATCTCCGGGGCAAGGGCGCCGAGCGGATCGTTCGACAGGGCAGCGAGGTGGATGACCGCGTCGAAGCCCGTCAATTGGTCAATCGTCACGTCGCGAAGATCGGTGCGGATCGCCGGTGGCTCCTGCGGTTCGTCGCCCAGCACACAATTTTCGAATAGGCCCGAATCCAACCCGGTGATGTTGTGTCCAGCGGCCTGCAGGATGGGCACCATCACGGTGCCGAGGTAGCCCTGGTGGCCTGTTACCAACACTCGCATCTGCTGTCCTTTCACGCTGTCCTGTCGGCGCCGGAGCAGCGCTCGAAGGTGATGCTGGCTTTCTCGAGAACGAAGCCTTCCGCGTGTCGGCTGCGGCACTGCACGCCACGCAGTCGCGAAAGACCGAGAAAGGCTTGTTCGTCGAACCAATCGTGAGCGATCTGCGACGGATAGTGCTTGAGCAGCAGACGCGCCTTTTCTTCGGCCACGTGGGTGTCGATGGGATGGAAAATGCTGGGCCGCACGGTATCCGTCTCCCACTTCAAGATTTCGTACCCGAGAATGAGGTGGTTGCGGAACTCGGTCGGCAGCAGCCGAGCCAGCAGCCGATGATCCTGATGCGCATCATCGCGCTGCGGACCGAACACGACCTGCGGATCGCAAGAGTTCCGGAAGTCGCTAAGCCGATCCTTGATCGAGTCCCAGTTCGCCGGCGCCCTACCGTCGCGAAAGCCGAGAACTGTCAGCGTCAGCTCAGCACCAGGACAGAACGCGAAAAGCGCGTCCTGCTCTTCCTCTTCACGTTCGGTGCCGCCTCCGGCGAGGACCAGGGCGTGCACCCGCAATCCGGGATTGACGGCGGCAAGTGTCATCAACGTGCCGCCCATGCCGATGGCGATGTCGTCGCAATGGGCGCCGACGACTGCTATTTCGTTGATCTTCCCTGCGGTGAGACTGATCATCGCAATGCCGCCGTCACAGACCGAAAGGCTTCGACCGACTCATAGATGCGAACGGTGTAAGGAGCCAACAGTCTGCGGTCTATCGCGCCGGATGGAAGCTCGAGCGTCCGCTCCGTCAGATACGGCACAGATGCAAGGAGGGCCAAGTTGTCGGTTCGATGCGCCGGGTCCTCGTCGGTCATCTGTTGGAAAATTACGATAATCGGCCGCGGATGCGCTTGGTAGGAGGCTGTCAGATTGGCGATTACCCTGCGCATCACACGTTCATGAAACGGATTGTTGAAGTGCACGATCAGTGGCTCGTCGGGGAATTCGAATGTCCCGGCATCACCGAGGACGGGTTCGATTGCGAGTCCATGCGCACGGGCCTTGTGCGCGTTGGCCAAAGCGATCGCGTGCAGCTCCTCAGCGAATTCGATACCGACCGCCCGCGCGAATCCGGCCTGCGCGGCGAATACGAGCACCCGACCTTTACCAGAACCCATGTCGATGAAGGTGAAATCGCAGCGGTTCTGCGGGAGGGCAGTCAGCCACCAGCGCGCCAGGCGAAGCGGCGTGCCGACATATACGAAACCGTCCGCAGCATCCCCGGCCTTGACGGTCAGCTCTGTCGGCTCCAACGTCCCTGCGGTGTCGATGTCGAATGTGCGGTCGAACCGGCGGACGTCCCGTGAGTTCACGCGCCATTGCCAGCGCACTAGCGATTGCACCCGCCGCGACGTTCTGCGGGCGAGCTTTGTGAGGGTCACGACACGCCACTCGTCTGACGATGACCACTGCCGGCCGCGCCGTCCCACACCATCCAGGGCCGGTCGCCGCTGTTGTACCGAGCGTCGAGCTCGGCACGTTCCTTAAAGGTGTCCGCGGGCTTCCAGAAACCGTCGTACTTGTAGCCGAACAGCCTTCCCTCACCGGCCAATGTGGCGCAGGCGTCCTCGACCAGGCAGCCACCTTCCGGTAGATAGTCGAAGACGGTCTGGGACAGGACGAAGAAGCCGCCGTTTTCCCATATCGGCAATTTCGAGACCGCGATGATGTCTTTGACCTCACCGGCTTCACTGGCCTCGACGCAGTGGAACGACGACTGGGGCGGAACGATCATCATCGATGCGGCGGCGCCGGACTGGTGGAACTTCTCGATGACGTCGTCCATCGGTGCATCGGTGAGGACGTCGGCGTAGTTCGCAAGGAAGTAGTCGTCGCCGTTTAGGTATGGGCGTACGCGCCTGAGGCGTTCACCGATCGCGGATGTCAGACCGGTGTCGACAAAGGTGATGGACCAGTCACTGATGTCTGAGTGCATCAGTTGTATCTCGCCGCCTCGCATTGTGAAATCATTCGAGGCGGCTTCTTGGTAGGTGAGAAAGTAGTTCTTGATATGTGAGGCGCCATATCCGAGGCAGAGGATGAACTCCTTGTGGCCGAAGTGCGCGTAGTAGCGCATGACATGCCAGATGAGCGGTCGCGGGCCGACCATCTGCATGGGCTTGGGAATGTCGTCGTCGACGCTGTTGCGCATCCGCATCCCGTAACCACCGCAAAACAGAACAACCTTCATGACTACCTCCTGTTGCTTTCAAGAGTCGGTTTGACCACGCGCAGCGTGGGCAGTGGAAAGACGAGCTGGCCACCCCATTCGGCGATGTAGGCGAGTTGCTCGGTCAATTCGGCTTCGAGGTTCCACGGCAGCACTACTACGACATCCGGTCGATCCGTTTCGATCTGGGCCGGCTCGTATATGGGGATCCGCGTTCCCGGCGTGAAGCGCCCGTGCTTGTAAGGATTGCGGTCGACGGTGTACGAGAGCAGATCACTGCGAATGCCGCAGTAGTTCAGCAGCGTGTTTCCCTTACCGGGTGCACCGTAGCCGACGACCCGCTTGTCTTCCGCGCGGCAGTCGAGCAAGAAGCGCAGCAGTGCGTGGCGGATGGCCTCGGTGCGCCGACGGAGTGTGAGATAGCCGCCGACGTGATGCAGTCCGGCCTCTCGTTCGATCCGCAGCGCCTCATCGACGCGCCCACTCGGCACTCCGGCTGCCTCATCGGGGCGGGCCCAGATCCTGATGCTTCCACCGTGAGTGGGCAGCAGCTCGACGTCGACCACAGTCAGTCCTGCCGTGGCGAGTGCCCGTGTCGCGGAAAGCACGGTGTAGTACTGGAAATGCTCGTGATAGATCGAGTCGAACTGGCCGAGGCCAACCAGGTTCAGCGCGTGGTGAACCTCGATGCTCAACCAGCCGTCGTCTGCGAGCAACGCACGAAGCGATCGGGTGAAGCCGAGCAGATCCGGAATATGGGCGTAGACGTTGTTGGCGACAACGAGGTCAGCTGGGCCGTGTGTCGCTCGAAGTGACGCTGCCAAGCCTTCGTTCAAGAATGCGGTCTCGGTGGGTACCCCACGCCGCCGCGCGGCCAAGCCGACATTGACCGAGGGTTCGATGCCCAAGCAGGGGATGCCCCTGTCGAGGGCGTGCTGCAGGAGGTACCCGTCGTTGCTCGCGACCTCGATCATGAACGAGTTGTTGTCGAGCGCAAGCCTTTCGGCCGTGTCCTCGACAAAGGTTCTCGCGTGCGCGACCCAGGTGTCGGAGTACGACGAGAAGTATGCGTATTCGGTGAATGTTTCCTCTGGTGTGATCAGTGCCGGAATCTGCAACAACAGGCAGTTCTCGCAGACCCGCAGGTGAAGCGGGTAGGTGAGCTCCGGATAGTCGAGTTCGTCTGCGGTGAGGAACTTCTCACACGGCGGGGTGGCACCCAGGTCCACCACACTGACCAGACGGATCGAATTGCACAGCCTGCAGCGCACTTGTCTTACCCCTTCGGTTTCGGTACTGGGCTGCGGTTGCCTCAGTACGCTCCTCGGCGCTCGACCACTGCGCGCAATGTCTTGGCGATGATCAGGATGTCGCCCACCATCGACCAGTTGTCGACATACGAAAGGTCAAGGCGCACCGACTTATCCCAGGGCAGGTCCGACCTTCCGCTCACCTGCCACAGGCCCGTCACGCCGGGCTTCACGAGGAGCCGTCGCTGGACGTCGTCGTCATAAGCCTCGACTTCGCGCCGGAGTGGCGGCCGAGGCCCGACCACGCTCATCTCCCGACGAAGCACATTGATGAACTGCGGGAGCTCGTCGACGCTGAACCGGCGCAGAACCCGGCCCACCGGAGTGACGCGGGGGTCGTTCTTCATCTTGAAGAGCAGGCCGTCAGATTCGTTGGCGGAGAGCAGGGTGGCCAACTCCCGATCGGCATCCTCGACCATCGTGCGGAACTTGAACATCATGAACGGCCTGCCGTCCATGCCGATGCGTTCCGCTCTGTAGAAGATCGGCCCCTTGCTTGTGATTTTGATCGCCAAGGCCGCAATCAATAGCAGCGGCAGGCTGGCTGTCAGCGCCGCCACCGCGAACGTGAAGTCGAACGCGCGTTTCTCGAACCGCTTCGCGCCATGGTATTGCGGCTTGTCGATGTAGAGAAGCGGCAGGCCAGCGATCGGTCGCATCACCAATCGCGAGCGCGCGACGTCCATCACTCCTGGCGATACGACGAGTTCGACGCCCATCGGTTCGAGCTCCCACATGAGCCGGCGAATCCCTGTGACGCCGAAGTGATCCGTCCCCGCGATCGCCACCTTGTCGACACCTCGACTGCGAATGGCTTCCAGCACATGACCTTCGCCGCCGATGACGGGGATCTGCCGATCGTTGATCGTGAGGTGCTCTTCACGCGGCGGTCCATAGCCGGGAATCGCGATCCCGACGACGCGGTATCCGTAATCCGGGCTGCTGGTCAGCTCGTCGGCGAGATTGACCACCGCGTTCCGGTCGCCGATCGCGAGCACCGTGGTCTGGCAGCTGCCCATCCTGCGCTGGCGAACCACGTATCCGCGCCATTGCCAACGGCTCAGGACGAGACCGACGATCCCGACCGGAAGCGCGACAGCGAGGTAGCCGCGCGAAACTTCGAGTTTCATCAGCAGTTCGGCGATGGCCACCGCGCCGAAGGTCCAGAAGGACGCCGCCACTACCCGCCGATATTCTTCGATGCCCGCGCCGATGTACTTGGGGGAGCGGGTGCGCATACCCGCCAGGGCGGCCAGCCAGATCGCGGCCAGAACCGCCGAGTAGACCGTTTCGTAGTGGCCTGCCGCGGCGGGGGTGCTGCCGAAGCGCACGTACTGCGCGAGCAGGACGGCGACGGCGACGACAGCAGTGTCGGTTATCCGCAACCAGTTTGTGTATCGCCGTACCCAATTCAGACGTCGAACGGGAGCCTCATTCGCCTCGACTGCGTGCGAGGCGACCACCGCGAGTTCTGCTCGATGTGACGCAAGGGCGTCATCCGGTGCTTCGATGAAAGCACGCTGGCCTTGCTGGATCACCATCGCTTACACCTGGTTAGAGAGTCGGCGGAGTCGACGAGGGGTACGCCGACTCCGCCGGCTATCGAAGCGCGCCATGAGCGGCAGGCGCGACGAGTTGACGGTGGCTTCCCGAAACGAATTCCTTGCCGTGGCACAGGCCCCCCTTTGCTTGAGAGTTCCGCAATGTCCGATTAACGATGTGCAAATTTCATCGGATTAGCTGATCGTGAGATTGCCCCGCCCGACGGTCCTTATGAAGAGGGAAGCTACCACCCGGACTTTCGCCCGGCAAGGCGAATCTAGCAAATTTGTTGTGCGTTTTATGGAGCGACCGCCGTTTCAGGCTTTCGTCCACCAAACCCTGACCACTGTGTTTACCGTTGTACCTGCTTTTTTCTGTTGGCATCAGTACGCAGGACACGGGCGGATTTTCGCCGGGTTACGCGTAGGTTATGTGCATCTATGTGCAGATTTAGCAATCTGCATAGGCAACGGAACTACCACCGAGGAGCTCGGTGGCCCTCTCGCTCGTCCGGAGACGCTTCGCCATCGCAGGGCCCGCTAGGGCAATGCCAGATGCCAGCAGGCACTGATGCTCACCTTCAAGGGTGATCGGACCCGAGGCCTGGTCTCGGCTGTCGACGCTCAAGACGAATTCGGCCAGCGTCACGGTCGAGGGCTTCATCCCGCATCTGGCGCGGCGCTGGACCGCGCGGGCGCTCGTCGGCCTACCCCGCTGCGCGGTATTCGAAGCCTACGAACCCGCATTCGCGGTCTAGAGATTGCCTTTCAGCCGAGGATGAGACCCGACGTCGGCACGCCGGTGCCCGCGGTGACCAACACGTGCTCGACGTCGGGCACCGGGTTGACCGACGTACCGCGTAGCTGTCGCACGCCCTCGGCGATTCCGTTCATGCCGTGGATGTATGCCTCACCGAGCTGACCGCCGTGGGTGTTGATGGGCAGCCTGCCGCCGACCTCGATCGCGCCGTCGGCGATGAAGTCCTTGGCCTCACCCTTTCCGCAGAACCCCAACTCCTCCAACTGAATCAGGGTGAACGGAGTGAAGTGGTCATACAGGACCGCGGTCTGGATGTCGGCCGGCGTCAGCCCGGACTGCTCCCACAACTGTCTGCCCACCAGACCCATCTCGGGCAGCCCCAACTCAGGCCGGTAGTAGCTGACCATCGAATATTGATCCGGGCTCGAGCCCTGCGACGCCGCCTCGATCACCGCAGGCCGGTGCTTGAGGTCGTTCGCCCGTTCCACTGACGTCACGACCAGCGCGACGCCCCCATCGGTCTCCTGGCAGCAGTCAAGCAGCCGCAGCGGCTCTGCGATCCATCGCGAATTCTGGTGATCGTCAAGAGTTATCGGCTTCTCGTAGAAATACGCCTTGGGGTTCTTGGCCGCGTGCTTGCGGTCGGCCACCGAGACGACTCCGAAGTCCTTGCTCGTCGCGCCTGACAGGTGCATGTAGCGCCTGGCGATCATCGCCACCTGCGCCGCGGGTGTGGACAGCCCGTGCGGGTAGGAGAACGAATTGTCCACGCCCGTGGAGTCGGCGTTTTCCACCAGCCGCATCTGCACCTGGCCGAACCGCTGACCCGAGCGTTCGTTGAACGCCCGGTACGCAACAACACAATCGGCGACCCCGGTCGCGACCGCGATCGCGGCCTGCTGAATGGTCGCGCATGCGGCGCCACCGCCGTGATGAATCTTCGAGAAGAACTTCAGCTCACCGATGCCGGTGGCGCGTGCGATCGCGACCTCGGTGTTGGAGTCCATCGTGAACGTGACCATGCCGTCCACGTCAGACGGCGTCAGACCCGCGTCCTCGAGCGCATCGAGCACCGCTTCAGAGGCCAGCCGCAGCTCGCTTCGGCCCGAGTTCTTCGAGAAGTCGGTGGCGCCGATTCCGACGATGGCTGCCTTGCCGCTCAACGGGCTGGGCATCAGACCCCTCCGATCGTCAACGTGGAGGTCGCAACGACATGATCGCCAAGGCTGTTGCTGCCAACGACTTTCACCGTAATCAGCCCGTCGGTGACGTCGGTGACCTCGCCTTTGAATGTCACCGTGTCGTAGGCATACCAGGGCACGCCGAGCCGCAACTTGATCGACTTGATGATCGCAGTCGGCCCCGCCCAGTCGGTGACGTAGCGCTGTACCAGGCCGGTGTCGGTGAGGATGTTGACGAAGATGTCCTTGGACCCCTTCGCCTGCGCCTTATCGCGGTCGTGGTGGACGTCCTGATAGTCCCGGGTGGCGATGGCCGTCGACACGATGAAGGTCGGATCGCCGTAGAGCGCGAGCTCTGGCAGCTTCGTGCCGACCTCGATGCTTGGTGCGCTCATGAGTCGGGCTCCCATGCGTATAGCGTCCACGCTGGGCCGTTGGGGCCCTCGGGGAAGTCGATATAGGTTGCGCGGACCGGCATTCCGATTTCCACCGTCGCCGGGTCCACGTTGCGCAGCTCGCCCAGCATCCGCACGCCCTCCTCCAGCTCGACGAGCGCGATGACGAACGGCAGCGTCCGCCCCGGCACCTTTGGTGCGTGATGCACGACGAAGCTGAAGACCGTGCCCTTGCCGCTGGCGACCTGGTAGTCGATCTCGGCTTCTTTTTCCTGCCACAACGCGGGCACCGGCGGGTGCTGCAAGCTGCCGTCAGCCCGCTTCTGGATGCGCAACTGGTGGGCGTTGACGCCGTCCCAGAAGAACTTGGTGTCTCGTGAGGATGCGGGCCGCATCATCGCGTCGGCGTCGAGATCCTCGGGAACCGTGGCCGATGCGCTGCCGCCGGAGTCTCGTGGAATGAACTTGAGGATGCGCCAATCCATTTCGGCGATATCCTCATCGCCGACCTGCCACGTGATCCGCTGACTGATGAAGTAACCCTCACCCAGAGCGGTCTGCTTCGGGCCCACGACGTCGGTCAGTTCGGCGACGACACTGACCTCTTCTCCCGGCCGCAGATACCGGTGGTAGGTCTGGTCGCAGTTGGTCGCGACGACGCCGACGTAACCTGCTTGGTCGAACAATTCCATGATCGGACCGATCGGGTCGTCTCCGGGGCGTTGGCCCCCGAGGCCCATCATCGTCCAGACCTGGATCATCGCCGGCGGGGCGACGATCCCCGGGTGACCCGCCGCCTGCGCGGCCCCCTCGTCGATGTAGATCGGGTTCGCGTCGCCGATTGCATCGACCCAGTGCCGGATCATTGGCTGGTTCACCGGGTCGCGGCCCGCCCGCGGCTTACTGGGCCCCGCCGCCTTGATGTCCGCGACGGTCTTGTGGATCTCCTCCGGTGTCACCGCTGCCCTCTGTCCCCTGCTCTTCGACCGTGGCCCCACTTCGCGCAAGCGCTCATCGCTGCCCTCTGTCCCCTGCTCTTCGACCGTGGCCCCACTTCGCGCAAGCGCTCATCGCGGCACCCGCGGGACCTTCAGGCCTGCGGCAGCGATCATTTCGCGCATCACCTCATTCACTCCGCCCCCGAATGTGATGACCAGGTTCCGCTTCGTCTGGCTGTCCAACCACTCGAGCAGTTCGGCCGTGTGCGGGTCAGCGGGGTTGCCGTGGGCTCCGACGATGTCCTCAGCCAGCCGTCCCGCGTACTGAATACGTTCGGTGCCAAACACTTTCGTCGCCGCGGCGTCTGCAACGTCGATGGTCTCGCCCGAGGCGGCCACCTGCCAGTTGAGCAGCTCGTTGATGCGCCACATCGCCCGCAGCTCACCGAGCGAACGCTTGACGTCGTCGTGGTCGAGCGGGATGGCCCCGCTGCTGCCCGGCGCCGAGGCCCACGCGTGGATGCGGTCATACAGCGACGCGAACCGGCCGGCCGGTCCAAGCATCACCCGCTCGTTGTTGAGCTGGGTGGTGATCAGCCGCCAGCCACCGTTTTCCTCGCCGACGAGCATGTCGGCGGGCACCCGCACATCGTTGTAGTACGTGGCGTTGGTGTGGTGTGCGCCGTCGGACAGGATCATCGGCGTCCACGAGTAGCCTGGGTCTTTGGTGTCCACGATGAGAATCGAGATGCCCTTGTGCTTGGCGGCTTCCGGATCGGTGCGGCAGGCCAGCCACACGTAGTCGGCGTCGTGGCCGCCGGTGGTGAACACCTTCTGGCCGTTGACGATGTACTCGTCGCCCTGGCGGACCGCCGTGGTGCGCAGCGACGCCAGATCAGTGCCGGCCTCGGGCTCGGTGTAGCCGATCGCGAAGTGAACCTCGCCCGCCAGGATGGCCGGTAGGAACTTCTTCTTCTGCGCGTCGCTGCCGTACACCTGCAGGGTCGGCCCGACCGTCTGCAGCGTGACGGCGGGAAGCGGCACATCGGCGCGGTGCGCCTCGTTGACGAAGATCGACTGCTCCACCGGTCCGTAGCCGAGGCCGCCGAACTCCTTCGGCCAGCCGACGCCGAGCTTGCCGTCGGAACCCATCCGCTTGATGACCGCCCGGTACGCCTTGCCGTGGCGGTCCGTCTCCATCTCCGCGGCTTCTTCCGGGGTGATGAGGTTCGAAAAGTACTCGCGCAGTTCCGCTTGCAGTTTCTTCTGCTCGGGCGTCAGCTCGATGTACATTACGCTCCCACCAGAGTCGAGGACCCGAGACGAGCCAGCCGCTGTGATGGACCACCCACCAGCCGGGTGAGGTCCTTGATCGTCGAGTAGTAGCGGTCCATCGGGTAAGCGATGTCCATGCCCATTCCGCCGTGCAGATGGTGGCAGAGCTGCATCACCGGCGGCGCCTGCGACGCGAGCCAGTAGCCCAGCACGTCGAGGTCCTCATCGGCGTCGAGCCCCTCGGTCAGCCGCCACGCCACCGAGTTGGCGGCCAAAGTCAGTGTGCGCGAAGCGATATACACCTCGGCCAGCTGCGCGGCGACGGTCTGGAACGTCGACAACGGCTTGCCAAACTGTTCGCGGTTGGCGACGTAATCGGCGGTCAGGCGCAGCGCGCCGGCGACAAGCCCGGCCGCGAACGAGCCGGTGGTCGCGAGCGCCAGCTGATTCACGCGCTTGGGCTGCGCGTCGGCAAGCACGTCATCGCCTGGCACCGCGACGTCGGAGAACGTCACCACGTACTCATCGGAGTGGTTGGCCGTCGGGGTCTTGGTGGCCGTGACACCGCCGGCCTTGGCGGACACCACGACGACGCCGGTATCGGCCGTCACGATAAGCCAGTCCGCTTGTCCCGCATACCCAACGCCGATTTTCGTGCCGTTGAGTGTGCCGTCCGACAGGGTCGCCGCCGGCTTGTCTGGCAGTGCGGCGCCCGGTTCGTTGACGGCCAGTGTCACGATCGAGCCCTTGGCAACGCTTGCGAGATAGCGGTCCTGCTGGGCCTCGGAGGCCAAGTCCAGAAGCACGACGGTGGCACCGATCACCGACAGCGCGGGGCCCGTCGTGCCGTGCCTGCCGATCTCGGTCAGCGCCGTCGACAACTCGGCCAGCCCGACACCGTCACCCCCGAGCCGCTCGGGTACACCTAGTGCCGTCACACCACCGGCGACCAGAGCGTCCCACGTGTTGTCGCGTTCGAGTACCGAGTTGACGACGTCGGCGACGGCCTGCTGCCCTTCGTCGGGAGTGAAATCCACCGAATCCTCCTACTGGCTGACCGGACACTTCTGCGCATTGGCGCCGGTGTAGTCAACCTGCCAGTGCTTGATGCCGTTCAACCACCCCGACTTGAGCCGCTCCGGCTCGCCGATGGGCTTGAGGTCGGGCATGTGGTCGGCGACGGCGTTGAAGATCAGGTTGATCGTCATCTTGGCGAGGTTGGCGCCTATGCAGTAGTGCGCGCCGGTGCCGCCGAACCCGACGTGCGGGTTCGGGTCGCGCAGGATGTTGAACGTGTGCGGCTCGTCGAAAACGTCTTCATCGAAATTCGCTGAGCGATAGGACATTACGACGCGCTGACCCTTCTTGATCTGCACGCCGCCCAATTCGACGTCCTCGAGCGCGGTGCGCTGGAACGCCGAGACGGGCGTCGCCCAGCGGACGATCTCGTCGGCGGCGGTTTCGGGGCGTCGCTTCTTGTACAGCTCCCACTGATCGGGGTTCCGCGAGAACGCGATCATGCCGTGTGTGATCGAGTTACGCGTGGTTTCGTTGCCGGCCACCGCCAGCATCACGACGAAGAAGCCGAATTCGTCGTCCGAGAGCTTCTCGCCCTCGATATCCGCCTCGATGAGCTTGGTGACGATGTCGTCGGTGGGGGTCTTGGCGCGGTCCTCGGCCATCTTCATCGCGTACTGGATCAGCTCGAACGACGAAACCGCGGGATCGATGTGGGCGTATTCCGGATCTTCACCGGCGGTCATCTCGTTGGACCACCGGAACAGCTTGTCGCGGTCCTCTTGGGGGACGCCGAGCAGCCCCGCGATCGCCTGCAGCGGCAGCTCGCAGGACACCTGCTCGACGAAGTCGCCGGATCCCTCGGCCGCGGCGGTTTCGGCGATCTTCTGCGCGCGTACCCGCAGCTCGTCCTCGATCCGCCCGATGGCCCGCGGGGTGAAACCGCGCGAGATGATCTTGCGCAGTCGAGTGTGCTGGGGTGCGTCCATGTTCAGCAGCACGCTGCGCTGCAAGTCGATGGCTTCTCGGGTCATGTCCTGCGGCCAGACCGGGATGGCGCCATCGGGCGAGCTGCCGAAGACGTCGTTGCGCTTTGACACCTCTTTGACGTCGGCGTGCTTGGTGACCAGCCAATAGCCTTTGTCACCGAACCCGCCGGTGCCCGCGGGCACGTCGACCCAGTGGATAGGCTCAGACTTGCGCAGCTCGGCGAGTTCCTCGACGGGCAGACGCTCGAGGTTCAGGCTCGCGTCGAGGAAGTCGAATTCGGGCGAAATGGGGCAACCCATGGAGAACTCCTTATTGCAACGTGTTCTAGTGCCAGTAAAACATGCCTTCTACGCAGATCAAAGGCTCGCCCCCAACGCAGCTTGTCAGAGTAATGAAACGTGTTCTAGCCTGGCGGAATGGGTAACCCTGTCATCGTTGAAGCCACCCGCAGCCCGATCGGCAAGCGCAACGGATGGTTGTCAGGCCTGCATCCGACCGAGCTTCTCGGCGCGGTGCAGAGGGCGGTAGTGGAGAAGGCGGGCATCGACCCCGCCGAAGTGGAGCAGGTCATCGGCGGCTGCGTGACTCAGTTCGCGCAGCAGTCCAACAACGTCAGCCGCGTGGCGTGGTTGGTCGCCGGCCTGCCGGAGCATGTCGGTGCCACCACCGTGGACTGCCAATGCGGCAGCGGCCAGCAGGCCAATCATCTGATCGCGGGCCTGATCGCCTCCGGTGCCATCGACGTCGGCGTCGCCTGCGGTATCGAGTCGATGAGCGTGATCGGGTTGGGCGCCAACGCCGGACCCGACCGCTCGGTGCTGCGGCCGTCGTCGTGGGACATCGACCTGCCCGATCAGTTCACCGCCGCCGAGCGGATTGCCAAGCGCCGCGGAATCACCCGCGAGGACATCGACCAGTGGGGATTCCAATCGCAGCTGCGGGCCAAGCAGGCCTGGGCCGAAGGTCGCTTCGACCGGGAGATCTCACCCGTCGAGGCGCCGGTGCTCGACGAGCAGAAGCAGCCGACGTCCGAGCGCGCGTTCGTCACGCGCGACCAGGGGCTGCGCGACACCACCCTGGAAGGGCTGGCGTCGCTGAAGCCGGTGTTGGACGGCGGTATCCACACCGCAGGTACGTCGTCGCAGATTTCCGACGGTGCCGCCGCGGTGCTGTGGATGGACGAGGACAAGGCCAAGGCGCTTGGGCTGCGGCCGCGGGCGCGGATCGTCAGCCAGGCGCTGGTGGGGGCCGAGCCGTACTACCACCTCGACGGCCCGGTGCAGTCGACGGCGAAGGTGCTGGAGAAGGCCGGGATGAAGATGGGCGACATCGACATCACCGAGATAAACGAGGCGTTCGCGTCGGTCGTGTTGTCGTGGGCGCGGGTGCACAACCCGGACATGGACAAGGTGAACGTCAACGGTGGCGCCATCGCGCTCGGCCATCCGGTCGGCAGCACCGGCAGCCGGTTGATCACCACCGCGCTTCATGAACTGGAGCGCACCGACAAGAGCACCGCGCTGGTGACGATGTGCGCGGGCGGTGCGCTGTCCACCGGCACCATCCTCGAGCGGATCTAGTGACCGAGACCCGGATCTTCACCGAAGCCGAGCGCATCGCGGCCGCGCAGGCCTACATCGACGCGCTGGTGAACCACGATGCCGGCGCGGTGCCGTTCGCACCGAATTGCACCCGCATCGAATTCGGCGTCAAGACCGGGTTTTCGGGAAACCACCTGCGGCGCAGCCTCAATGGTGGCCCGCAGTACCGTGTCATCGCATCCGCTTCGACCCCCGAGTTCACGGTGGACGGTGACACGGTGCGGGCGCGGTTCGACTTGACGACCCGCCCGTCGCTGGCCGGGCGCCGGGTCGGCGCGCACGTCGACGAGACCTTCGTGATCCCTGCCGCGGACGGCCAGATCCATCACATCCGGGCGGTCGTACGGCCGTTTCTGATGTCGTAGCTGCCACGCGATGACCGATTCCTACGATCTGCATTTCTACTTCGATCCCGTCTGCCCGTTCGCCTGGTTGACCAGCAAGTGGGTGCGAATCGTCGCGCAGCAGCGAAACTACCGGGTGGACTGGCGGTTCATCTCATTGCGAATCCTCAACGCGCACATCGACTACGAGACGCATTTCCCGCCGGAGTACGAAGCCGGGCATACCGCCGGGCTGCGGCTGCTGCGGGTCGCCGCACGTATCCGCGCCGCGCACGGGCGGGATGCTGTCGGGCCGCTGTACGAGGCGATCGGCACCCGGCTGTTCGACACGTCGCGCAAAGTGGATCCGCTGTCGGGTGCCGACCAAGGCGCGCGACGGGTGCTTGAACCGTTGCTCGTCGCGGCCGGGTTGCCGGTCGAGGTTGCCGACGCGCTGGACGACACGTCGCTCGACGACGAGATCCGCGCCGAGACCGAGGAGGCGCTCGCGCTCACCGGCCGTGATGTCGGCACCCCGATCCTGCATTTCAATCCGCCGGAGGGCACCGCGTTCTTCGGCCCGGTGATCAGCCGGCTGCCCAGCACCGAGGACGCCGTGCGGCTGTGGGATCACGTGGTCGGCCTCGCCGAATTCGGGGGCTTCGCCGAATTGAAACGGAGCCTGCGCGAGCGCCCGCAGCTCACCAGCTTCGGTGTCGACCCTGAATCCGTTGGCCAACAGGAAGATTGGCATGGAGGAAGCCGGCGTCTGAAAAAGTAGTTTGCGCTTCGTCAGGCGCCGAAAACCGGTACCGGCGGCCGCGCCTTGGCGAGCAGATCGTTGACCACGGGCCCCAGCTCGGTGGGATCCCAGCGGGCCCCCTTGTCGATCTCGGGGCCGTGTGACCACCCCTCCGCGACGCGGATAATGCCGCCTTCGACCTCAAACATCCGGCCGGTGACATCGCGCGACTCGACGCTGCCAAGCCACACCACCAGCGGTGAAATATTCTCTGGCGCCATCGAATCGAAGTCCTTGTCCTGCGTCGACATCATGTCGGCGAAGACGGTCTCGGTCATGCGGGTGCGCGCCGAGGGAGCGATGGCGTTGACGGTGACGCCGTAACGAGCCATCTCCGCGGCACCGACCAGTGTCATGGCCGCAATGCCTGCCTTGGCCGCGCTGTAGTTCGCCTGACCGACACTGCCCTGCAGGCCGGCTCCCGAGCTGGTGTTGATGATGCGGGCGTCGGGGGTACTACCGGCCTTGGACTGTGCGCGCCAGTATGCCGCCGCGTGCCGCATCGTCGCGAAGTGTCCTTTGAGGTGCACCGCGATGACCGCGTCGAATTCCTCTTCGCTGGTGTTGGCGAACATCCGGTCGCGCACGATGCCGGCGTTGTTGACCAGCACGTCGAGGCCGCCGAAACTGTCGACCGCCGTCTGGATGAGGCCTTCGGCCTGTGCCCAGTCAGCGACGTTGGCACCGCTGGCCACGGCTTCCCCTCCAGCGGAGGTGATTTCGTCGACGACGCCTTGTGCGGCGCTGCCGCCGCTGGCCGGGGAACCGTCAAGACCGACTCCGATATCGTTCACCACGACTCGCGCCCCTTCGGCGGCGAACGCCAGCGCATGCGCGCGTCCGATGCCGCCACCGGCGCCCGTCACGATGACCACGCGGCCGTCGAGCAGTCCCATATCCGTTGTCTCCTTGTTTATTTGAAGTTCATTTGAGGTTGGCGGTTGTGGTTCCCAGGTAATGTGGCGGCTCGCCGCCGCCGTGCACTTCGAGCGACGCGCCGCTGATATAGGACGCCGCGTCGGAGGCCAGGAACGCCGCGGCCCAACCGACGTCGGCCGGCGTCGCGAGCCTGCCGAGCGGGACGTTGCGAGAGATGGCCGCGATGGAATCGGCGTCGCCGTAGAACAATTCGGATTGTTCGGTCTCCACCATGCCGACCACGACGGAGTTCACCCGCACCTTCGGCGCCCATTCGACGGCCAGCGTGCTGGTGACGCTCTCCAGTCCGGCCTTCGCCGCGCCGTAAGCCACCGTGCCCGGTGTCGGCCGCCTGCCGCTGACGCTGGCGATGTTCACGATGGACCCGCCGCGCGCTTGGTTCTGCATGACGGCGTTCGCGTGCGTCGAAACCGAGAGCGGCCCAAGGAGGTTGAGTTCCACGATCTTGCTGCTGAATTTCGCCGATGCGTCGGCAGCCAGTACATACGGCGATCCGCCGGCGTTGTTGACCACCACGTCCAGAGCCCCGTGCGTGGCGACGATCTTCTCCACGAGCGCCTTCACCGAGTCGTCGTCGCGGACGTCACACGGGTGGAACTCATAGGGCGATCCGTCGACCGGTCGTCGCGCGCACGTCACCACGGTTGCCCCCTGGGCGGCGAAGACGGCGCTGATGCCAGCCCCGACCCCTCGCACGCCGCCCGTCACGAGCACGACTCGACCGGTCAATTGCAGGTTGATGCCTTTCAAACCAGCACTGTCAGCGGCGTCGGTCACTGTGCTAGCGTACCAAGCAAGTGCTTGCTTAGGTAGCCGACCCCTGCAGGAGCCTCCATGACGATCACCACTAAAACGGTGGAGCCGGGCATCGCCTCGGTCACCGTCGACTACCCGCCCGTCAACGCGATCCCGTCCCGCGGTTGGTTCGAGCTCGCCGACGCGATCACCGCCGCCGGCCGTGACCAGTCCACCCACGTCGTGATCCTGCGTGCCGAGGGCCGCGGGTTCAACGCCGGCGTCGACATCAAAGAGATGCAAAATACCGAGGGTTTCACCGCGCTGATCGACGCCAACCGCGGTTGCTTCGAGGCGTTCCGCGCGGTGTACGAGTGTGCGGTCCCGGTCGTGGCCGCAGTCAACGGATTCTGTGTGGGCGGCGGCATCGGGCTGGTGGGCAACGCCGACGTGATCGTCGCCTCCGACGACGCGACCTTCGGCCTGCCCGAGGTGGAACGCGGTGCGCTCGGTGCGGCCACCCACCTGTCACGGCTAGTGCCGCAACACATGATGCGGCGGCTGTTCTTTACCGCCGCCACCGTCGACGCCGCGACCCTGCACCGTTTCGGGTCGGTGCACGAGGTGGTGCCGCGAGCGGAGCTCGACGAGTCGGCGCTGCGCGTCGCGCGGGATATCGCGTCGAAGGATACCCGGGTGATACGGGCGGCCAAGGAGGCCTTGAACTTCATCGACGTGCAGAAGGTCAACTCCAGCTACCGGATGGAGCAGGGCTTCACATTCGAGCTCAACCTCTCCGGGGTGTCCGACGAGCATCGCGACGCGTTCGCCGGAACGGACAAAGGGGATCGATGACAGACAAGAGAACGACTCCCGACGAGGCTGTCGCCGCCATCGAGAGCGGTATGACCATCGGCATCGGCGGCTGGGGGTCGCGACGCAAACCGATGGCGTTCGTGCGAGCGCTGCTGCGCAGCGATGTCACCGACCTGACCGTGGTGACCTACGGCGGCCCGGACATCGGACTGCTGTGCTCGGCGGGCAAGGTCAAGCGGGTCTACTACGGCTTCGTATCGCTTGATTCGCCGCCGTTCTACGACCCCTGGTTCGCCAAGGCGCGCACCAGCGGTTCGATCGAATCGCGCGAGATGGACGAAGGCATGCTGCGGTGCGGCTTGCAGGCTGCGGCGCAACGGCTTCCGTTTCTGCCGATCCGCGCCGGTCTCGGCAGCGATGTGCGCGCGTTCTGGGGTGACGAACTCAAGACCGTGACATCGCCATACCCCACCGAGGGCGGCCATGAGGAACTCATCGCGATGCCCGCACTGAACCTCGACGCGGCATTCGTCCACATGAACATCGGCGACGAGCGCGGCAACGCGGCCTATACCGGCATCGATCCGTACTTCGATGACCTCTATCTGATGGCCGCGCAGCGGCGGTTCCTCTCGGTCGAGCGAGTGGTGCCAACGGAGGAGCTGGTGAAATCCGTTCCACCGCAGGCGTTGTTGATCAACCGGATGATGGTGGACAGTGTCGTCGAGGCCCCGGGCGGTGCCCACTTCACCACCGCCGAGCCCGACTACAAGCGCGACGAGAAATTCCAGCGCCACTATGCCGAGGCGGCCGGCTCAGACGAGACCTGGGCCGAGTTCGTCAAGACGTATCTGTCCGGTAGCGAGGCGGACTACCAAGCAGCCGTGCGCAAGTTTGCCGCGGACGCGAGGAGCGCAAAGTCTGGAGAGCAGCAATGATCTCGGTTTCCCGCGCAGAGGTCTGCGCCGTCGCCTGCGCCGAATTGTTCCGGGACGCAGGCGAAATCATGGTCAGCCCGATGGCCAACATGGTGTCGATCGGTGCCCGGCTGGCACGCCTGACGTTCTCCCCCGACATCCTGCTCACCGACGGCGAGGCCCGACTGCTGGCCGACACGCCCGCCCTCGGTGCGGCCGGCGCCATCGAGGGCTGGATGCCGTTCGGGCGCGTGTTCGAAACCCTGGCGTGGGGACGCCGCCACGTCGTGATGGGGGCCAACCAGATCGATCGCTTCGGCAACCAGAATCTCTCGGCGTTCGGGCCGCTGCAGCATCCGACGCGGCAGATGTTCGGTGTGCGGGGCGCCCCAGGCAACTCCATCAACCACGCCACCAGCTACTGGGTGGGCAATCACTCCAAGCGGGTGTTCTGCGCTCATGTCGACGTGGTCTCCGGAATCGGCTGGGACAAGGTCGATCCCGGCAATCCGGCCTACCGGTTCGTCGACGTCTACCGGGTGGTGTCGAACCTCGGCGTCTTCGACTTCAACGGCCCCGACCACACTATGCGGGCGGTGTCGCTGCACCCCGGCATTGAAGCCGAGCAGGTCCGGGAGAACACCTCCTTCGATGTGCACGGCCTCGACGAGGCGCCGGAGACCCGGCTTCCCACCGACGACGAAGTCAAGCTGCTTCGTGAGGTGATCGACCCCAAGTCATTGCGGGACAGAGAGATTCGATCATGAGCCGGCTGCGGACCCCGCTCACCGAATTGGTCGGTATCGAGCATCCGGTGGTCCAGACCGGCATGGGCTGGGTGGCCGGCGCGCGGCTGGTGGCGGCGACCTCGAACGCCGGCGGCCTCGGCATTCTCGCCTCGGCGACGATGACGCTGGACGAGCTGCAGACCGCGGTCACAAAGGTGAAGGCCGCGACGGACAAACCGTTCGGCATCAACATCCGCGCCGACGCGGGTGATGCGAATGAGCGCATCGACCTGCTGATCCGCGAAGGGGTCAAGGTAGCTTCGTTTGCCCTGGCACCGAAGCCCGACCTGATCGCCAAGCTCAAAGACGCGGGCGTCGTGGTGATCCCGTCGGTGGGACTGGCCAAGCACGCCAAGAAGGTGGCCGGCTGGGGCGCCGACGCGGTGATCGTTCAGGGCGGCGAGGGCGGTGGGCACACCGGGCCGATCGCCACCACGTTGCTGCTGCCGTCGGTACTGGACGCGTTGAAAGACACCGACATACCCGTGGTCGCCGCCGGTGGATTCTTCGACGGCCGAGGGCTGGCCGCCGCCCTGTCCTACGGCGCTGCGGGGGTCGCGATGGGTACACGCTTCCTGCTGACCTCCGATTCGACGGTGCCCGACGCCGTCAAGCAGCGGTACCTGCAGGCGGGACTCGACGGCACGGTGGTCTCCACCCGGGTCGACGGCATGCCCCATCGCGTGCTGCGCACCGGGCTGGTGGAAAAGCTCGAGAGCGGTTCGCGGGTGCGTGGCTTCACTGCGGCGGTCCGCAACGCCCAGAAGTTCAAGAAGATGTCCGGCATGACGTGGCGATCGATGATCAGCGACGGGTTGGAGATGCGCCATGGCAAGGAGCTCACCTGGTCGCAGGTGGTGATGGCGGCCAATACTCCGATGTTGCTCAAAGCCGGACTGGTCGAGGGCAACACCGATGCCGGCGTGCTGGCGTCAGGTCAGGCGGCCGGCATCCTCGATGACCTGCCGTCCTGCGCCGAGTTGATCGAGCGGATCGTCACCGACGCGGTCAAACACCTGCAGGCCGCCGCAGCCCTCATCGATTAAGTTAATAGCTTTATCTTGTAAAACTGAAGCTATACTCTTCATATGAATATGATGAAGGGTAAGGCTTCATCTTCGGTGCGGGCAACCCTCATCGGAGACGTCGTCGGTTCTCGCACGGTCGCCGACCGCGCCCGGGTGCACCGGCTGCTGAACCAGGCGCTGCGCGACGTCGCCGCACAGGCTGTCGATCCGCCGGCATTCACCGTCGGCGACGAGTTCCAGGGTGCGTACCCCCGCGTCGGTCTGGCCATCGACGCGGCGCTGTCGCTGCGGTTGGCCGTCGCGTCGGACATCGACGTGCGCTTCGGCATCGGGTGGGGGGCGGTCACCATGCTCGACGAGGCCGCAGGCATCCAGGACGGGCCCGGCTGGTGGGCCGCCCGGGAGGCAATCGAGTGGACGGCGTCGACTCAGCGGCAGCCCGCGCTGGCGCTGGTGCGCACGTCGTTTCGGGCCGCCGCCGACAGGACCGACGTCGACTCGATCAACGCCGCGCTGATTTGTCGGGACCACCTGCTTGGATCGTTGGACGACCGATCGACTCGGATAGTGAAGGCACTGTTGAAGAACCGGACCAAACGAGATATCGCCGCCGCGGAGGGCATCAGCGCGTCGGCGGTCTCGCAGCGCTCGGGCCGCGACGGTTTGGACCTGATCGTGTTGGCGACGGAGTACCTGCGGAGGATGCCGTGAGCGCCGTCGCCGTGTTCCTGATCGCGATCGGCATCGCCGATACGGTCCGCCGGATGACCGGCGCGGTGTGGATTCCTGCTGTGGTGGCGCCCACCGCCGTCGTCGCAACCGCGGCGCTGTCCGGGCTGTGGCATCTCGGCGACCTCCCACTGCTGGCGGTGGCGGCCGTCGCCGGCGTCGCGTGGGTCCTGCTGGGTGTGCGCGCGGAGCGTGCCGGGAGGCACGAGGGGGCCCCGCTGGCGGTTTTCGGGGTCGCGTTGGCGACGCTGATTCTGTTGTCCGGTTTGGCTTCTGACGTGGGAGGGCTCGTCGCGCGATGGTCTACGTGGGGCGGGGTGCATGGCATCGATGACGTCAGCCCGGATCGGCTGCTGATGGTCATCGGGGCGGGGCTGCTGCAGTTCGTCACGGGTAACCAGTTGGTGCGGCTGGTGCTCGGCTCGGTGGGCGCAGTCAAACCCGAAGGGCAACCGCAGGCGTCGGACCGACTCAAGGGTGGGCGCCTGCTCGGCCCGATGGAGCGCATCCTCATTCTCGGGCTCGGGCTTGCCGGTCAGCTCGCCGCTGCGACGGCCGTCGTCGCAGCCAAGAGCATCATCCGGTTCCCGGAGATCAATGCCCAGAAGGCCCGCGAGAACGGGAACATCGGCATTGATGACGTGACCGAGTACTTCCTTGTCGGCAGTTTCGCCAGCTGGATCATCGCGCTGGGCGGGCTGGCGCTCGCGCACTGAACGGTAAGGCTTTTCATTCCCCCGAAATCGAGGCGGCGTTTTCCTAAACTCGGCGCGTGAAAACCAATGCGGCGGTTCTATGGGAATTCGGTTCGGACTGGAGCATCGAGGAGATCGACCTTGATCCGCCCGGCAACGGCGAAGTGCTGGTGTCCTGGGAGGCGACGGGGCTGTGCCACTCCGACGAGCATGTGCGCACCGGTGATCTGCCCGCTCCTCTTCCGCTTGTCGGCGGCCACGAGGGCGCGGGTGTCGTGCAGGAGGTCGGCCCTGGCGTCGTCGGTCTGGCTCCCGGCGATCACATCGTCGCGTCGTTCCTGCCCGCCTGCGGGCGCTGCCGATTCTGCTCGACCGGGCATCAGAACCTCTGTGACCTCGGCGCGATGATCATGACGGGGACCCAGTTGGACGGCAGCTACCGACGCCGAGCCCGCGGACAAGACGTCGGGGTGATGGCGCTGGTCGGGACGTTCTCCCAATACGGCACGGTGCCGGAGGCGTCCGTCGTCAAGATCGACGACGACATTCCGCTGTCGCGGGCCTGTCTGCTCGGCTGCGGTGTCACTACCGGATGGGGTTCGGCGGTCAATACCGCCGACGTGTCCCCGGGCGACACCGTCGTCGTGATCGGGTTCGGCGGCATCGGCAGCGGCGCCATCCAGGGTGCGCGGCTGGCGGGCGCCGAGAAGATCGTCGTCGTGGATCCGATTGAGACCAAGCGCGACAAAGCTTTTCAGTTCGGGGCGACGCATTTCGTCACCTCACTGGAGGAGGCGACGGCGTTGGTTGCCGAGCTGACGCGCGGCGTAATGGCCGACTCGGCGATCCTGACCGTAGGGCTGTTGGAGGGCTCGATGCTCGAGGACGCGGCCAACATCATCCGCAAGGGCGGCGCGGTCGTCATGACCGCGATCGCGTCGATGAACGACACCACCCCAACGCTGGGGATGATGATGTTCACCCTCTTCCAGAAGCGACTGCTCGGCAGCCTCTACGGCGAGGCCAATCCGCGCGCGGATATTCCGCGGCTGCTGAGCCTCTACCGGGAGGGCAAGCTGTTGCTCGACGAGACCGTGACGCATGAGTACAAGCTCGCCGAGGTCAACGAGGGCTACGAGGACATGCGGGCCGGCCGCAATATCCGCGGCGTGGTCCTCCACGACCACTGACGTCCTTCCGCGAAACGACATTCCGGCACCGGAAATGCGAGTGCAGGCGTGCTGGAATTCCGTTTCGGCGGATATCAGAGGCGTTCGATGATGGTGACGTTGGCGGTGCCGCCGCCTTCGCACATGGTCTGCAGGCCGTAGCGACCGCCGGTGCGCTCAAGGGTGTTGAGCATCGTCGCGAACAGCTTGGCACCGGTCGCACCGAGCGGGTGACCGAGTGCGATCGCGCCGCCACCGGGGTTGACCTTCGCTGAGTCGGCCTTGATCTCCTTCAGCCATGCAATGACCACGGGTGCGAACGCCTCGTTGATCTCCACGGTGTCGATGTCGTCGATCGACAGCCCGGTCTTGTCAAGCGCATAACGGGTGGCCGGAATCGGACCGGTCAGCATGAACACCGGGTCGGCACCGCGGGCGCTGATGTGGTGGATCCGGGCGCGCGGCGTGAGGCCGTGGTCTTTGACGGCCTGCTCCGATGCGAGCAGCACAGCACTGGCGCCGTCGGAGATCTGGCTGGCCATCGCGGCGGTCAACCGGCCGCCCTCGACGAGGGTCTTCAGCCCGGCCATCTTCTCCAACGACGTGTCACGCGGACCTTCGTCGGTGACGAAACCCTCGACCGCAATGATCTCGTTCTCGAAATACCCCGAACGGATCGCCTCCTGAGCGCGCTGATGGCTGGTGAGCGAGTACTCCTCCATCTCCTCGCGAGAGATGTTCCACTTGTCGGCGATCAGCTCCGCCCCGCGGAACTGCGAGATCTCCTGGTCGCCGTAGCGATGCAGCCAACTCTTGGATTCGTTGGTCGGCGAGGTGAAGCCGAACTGCTCGGCGACGGTCATCGCCGACGAGATCGGGATTTGGCTCATGTTCTGCATGCCGCCGGCCACGATGAGGTCAGCCGTCCCGGACATGATCGCTTGTGCGCCAAAGGAGATCGCCTGCTGGCTGGATCCGCACTGCCGGTCGACGGTGACACCGGGCACCTCTTCGGGATAGCCGGCCGCCAGCCACGACAGGCGCGCGATGTTGCCCGCCTGCGGACCGATAGCGTCGACGCAGCCGGCGATCACGTCATCGACCGCACCGGGATCGACATCGACCCGGTCGAACAAGCCCCGCCACCCCGCGGCGCCGAGGTCGACGGGATGCACACCGGCAAGCGATCCGTTCCGCTTACCGACGGCGGTGCGTACGGCGTCGATGACGTATGCCTCAGGCATTACTGGCTCCTTCGTTGGTGATTCCGCCTAGGACGATAGCGAGGTACTGGCGGCCGACTTCCTCAGCCGTCAGCGGTCCGCCGGGCTGATACCACCGGACCGAAACCCATGTGGTGTCGCGGATGAACCGGTACACCAGGTCGACATCGATGTCGGGCCGGAAGTAGTTCTCCTCGATCCCCTGATTCAGAAGATCCAGCCACATCTGCCGCTGCTCTTTGTTTCGGACCTCGACGAAGTCGAACTGCGGCAGGTTCGACAACCGCTTGGCCTCGTCCTGATAGATGACGACCTGCGCGTGCCGATGTTCGATCGCCTCGAACGACGCCATGAAGAGGCCCTTGAGCCGTTCGAGCGGATTGGGTTGGGTGTCGACTATTTCGCGGTAGCGGCCGAACAGCCAATCCAGGAAGTCCCGCAGCACTTCCTCGACCATCTGCTCCTTGCTTTTGAAGTGGTGGTAGAGGCTGCCCGACAGGATGCCCGCCGAATCGGCGATGTCGCGCACCGTGGTAGCGCGCAGGCCGCGCTCGGCGAACATCGCCGCGGCGAGCTCGAGAAGCTCGTCGCGCCTGCTCACCGTCTGCGGCTGTTCGGTCATGCGCGTTGGCTCGACACCGAGATCACTTCTCCGGTCAGGTAACTGGAATAGTCGCTGGCGAGGAACGCGATGGTGGCGGCAACCTCCCACGGTTCGGCCGCGCGGCCGAACGCCTCGCCCTCTGACAGCCGGTCCAGCAGGTCCGCCGAGCTGGTCTTCTCCAGGAACTTGTGCCGCGCGATGCTCGGTGAGACGGCATTGATTCGGACACCGTACTCGACTGCTTCGATTGCGCTGCACCGGGTCAGCGCCATCACGCCGGCTTTGGCCGCCGCGTAGTGCGACTGGGAATGCTGTGCCCGCCAGCCGAGCACGCTGGCGTTGTTGACGATGACGCCGCCGTGGTCGGCGTCGCGGAAGTACCGCAGCGCCGCGCGCGTCGCCCGCATCACCGATGTCAGCGTCACGTTCAGGACGCGGTCCCACTCCTCGTCGGTCATGTCGACGACCGGCGTCTGCCCGCCGAGACCCGCGTTGTTCACCAGCACGTCGAGCCGTCCCATGCGCGCGGTCGTCGAGGAGACCAGCGCGTCGACCTGCGCCGTCGACGTCACGTCGCACACGACGCTTTCGACGCGGCCGAGGCCGAGTTCGCTCAGTTGGTCGCGGGTTTCGCCCAGCCGTCGTTCGTGGTGGTCGGATACCACCACGTCGGCACCCTCGGCGAGGGCCCGTCGCGCGACCGCCGAACCGATGCCGGTGCCAGCCGCTGCGGTCACGACCACCACCTTCCCGGTCAGAAGTCCATGCCCGGCAATCTCTTTCGGCGCCTCTGACAACAAGATCTTGTGCTCCTCACGTGCGCGCGTGCTCATCAGCCTTTCACCTCACGCGGTAGACCGAGCACCCGCTCGGCGATGATGTTGCGCTGGATCTCGTTCGACCCGCCGTAGATGGTGTCGGCGCGGGTGAACAGGTACAGGTGCTGCCACTGGTCGAACTTGCCGTCAGGCGCCACCAGTCCGGATTTTCCGACGACGTCCATCGCCAGCTCGCCGAGATCGCGATGCCAGTTGGCCCACAACAACTTCGAAACATTATCTTGTCCGGGCTGCTCGACATCCATGGTGGCCAGCGCATAGGACCGCATGGTCTGAAGCCCGACCCACGATCGGGTCAGCCGTTCGCGCAGCAGCGGATCGTCGATGGCGCCGGTCTGCTTCGCTACCTCGACAAGGTTGGAAAGCTCACGCGCGTAACGGATCTGCTGACCCAGCGTCGACACACCGCGCTCGAACGTCAGCGTCCCCATCGCGACCCGCCACCCGTCGCCGGGCTGCCCGACCACGAGGTCGGCATCGGTGCGGGCGTCGTCGAAGAACACTTCGTTGAAGTCAGCCGTTCCGGTCAACTGCACGATCGGCCGAATTTCGACCCCGGGCTGGTCGAGCGGAACCAGCAGATACGACAACCCCGTGTGCCGCTTGGAGCCCTTCTCCGTGCGGGCTACGACGAAACACCAGTGCGACAGGTGCGCCATCGAGGTCCACACCTTCTGCCCGTTGATCACCCACTGGTCACCGTCGAGTTCGGCCGTCGTCGACACGTTGGCCAGATCGCTGCCCGCGCCGGGCTCCGAGTACCCCTGGCACCACAGCTCGCTCACGTCGAGGATGTTCGGCAGGAACCGCTTCTGCTGTTCGGGTGTGCCGTAGGCGATCAGCGTCGGGCCGAGCAGTTCTTCACCGAAGTGGTTCACCTTGTCCGGCGCGTCGGCCTTGGCGTACTCCTCGTAGAACGCGACGCGGTGGGCGACGGACAACCCGCGCCCGCCGTGTTCCTCCGGCCAGCCCAGGCAGGTCAGCCCGGCAGCCGCCAGATGCTTGTTCCACGCGAGCCGTTCTTCGAAGGCCTCGTCCTCGCGCCCCGGGCCGCCGAACCCTCTGAGCGCGGCGAACTCGCCGACCAGGTTGTCGGCCAGCCACTCGCGGACCTCGGCCCTGAACTCCTGGACCTCTATCACCCCTGTAGGCTAACCTACCAAGCACTTGCTTTGTTAGAGGAGCATCGATGAACCCCGATCTGAGGACCATTCCGCGGGTCCTGGACCGGATCGCCGACGCATTCTCCGACCATGAAGCCCTGATCACCACCGGCCGGCGGCTGACCTTCAGCCAGTTACGTGACGAGGTCCGCTCGGCTGCAGCAGCGATGATCGAACTGGGCGTCGCCGCCGGTGACCGTGTGGCGATCTGGTCGCCGAATACCTGGCACTGGGTCGTCGCCTGCTTGGCGACCACCTACGCGGGCGGCGTCGTCGTGCCCCTCAACACCCGCTATACGGCCCCCGAGGCCGCTGACGTGCTGGCCCGTACGGGGGCGCCGCTGCTGATTGCGGCCGGGCAGTTCCTCGGCGCCGACAAAGCCGCCGGCCTGGATCGCGATGCGCTGCCCGACCTTCGCGACATCGTGCGCGTGCCGATCGACACCGACGACGGCACCTGGGACGAGTTCGTCGCCCGGGGCACAGACCTCGAAGAAGTCGATGCGCGCGCGGCCGCCGTCAAACCCGACGACATTGCCGACATCCTGTTCACCTCCGGCACCACCGGCCGCAGCAAGGGCGTGCTGTGCGCGCACCGGCAGTCCCTCGACGCACCTGCGGCATGGGCGGCGTGCGGTCAGCTCACCAGCGCCGACCGCTATCTCTGCATCAACCCGTTCTTCCACAACTTCGGCTACAAGGCCGGCATCCTGGCCTGCCTCCAGACCGGCGCAACGCTGATCCCGCAGTTGACGTTCGATCCGGAGAAAGCGATGGCCGCGGTCGCCGAGCACCGCATCACCGTGCTCCCAGGACCCCCGACGATCTACCAGATGCTGCTCGACCATCCCAATCGCGGTGACTACGACCTGAGCTCGCTGCGGTTCGCCGTCACCGGCGCTGCGACGATCCCGGTGGTGCTGATCGAGCGGATGCAGTCCGAGCTCGACATCGACATCGTGCTGACGGCCTACGGGCTGACCGAGGGCAGCGGGTTCGGCACGATGTGCCGCGCCGACGACGACGCGGTCACCGTCGCCACCACCTGTGGCCGGCCGATCGCCGACTTCGAATTGCGCATCGACTCAAGCGGTTCGGAGGACGGTACCGGCGAGGTGCTGTTGCGCGGGCCCAATGTGATGCTCGGCTACCTCGACGATCCGGAGGCCACCGCCGAGGCCATCGACGCCGACGGCTGGCTGCACACCGGCGACGTGGGCCGTGTGGACGAAGCAGGCAACCTCGCGATCACCGATCGACTGAAGGATATGTACATCTGCGGCGGGTTCAATGTCTATCCCGCCGAGGTCGAGCAGGTGCTCGCACGCCTGGACGGTGTCGCCGAAGCCGCCGTCATCGGGGTGCCCGACGACCGGCTGGGCGAGGTCGGCAAGGCTTTCATCGTCACAAAGCCCGGCGCAGAACTGGACGAGGCTGGTGTGATCGCTTACACGCGTGAGCATCTGGCGAATTTCAAGACACCACGATCAGTGGTGTTCCTCGACGTGCTGCCACGCAACCCTGGAGGAAAAGTGGTCAAGCCGCAATTGCGGGAGATGCTGTAGATGGATCTGACGTTCGACAGCGATACCGAGGAGTTCCGGGCCGAGGTGCGCGACTTCCTCGCCGCGAACAAACAGCATTTTCCCACCAAGTCCTACGACACCGCCGAGGGCTTCGAGCAGCACCGCCGTTGGGACAAGGTGCTTTTCGACGCCGGCCTCTCGGTGATCGCCTGGCCGAAGAAATACGGCGGCCGCGACGCCACCCTACTGCAGTGGGTGGTCTACGAGGAGGAGTACTTCCGGGCAGGAGCGCCTGGCCGCGCCAGCGCCAACGGCACCTCGATGCTGGCCCCCACACTGTTCGCCCACGGCACCGAGGAACAACTCGACCGGGTACTGCCGAAAATGGCCAGCGGCGAAGAGATCTGGGCACAGGCCTGGTCGGAACCTGAGTCCGGCAGCGACCTTGCCTCGCTGCGCTCCACCGCCACCAAGACCGACGGCGGCTGGAAGCTCAACGGGCAGAAGATCTGGAGCTCGCGAGCACCATTCGGCGACAGGGCATTCGGTTTGTTCCGGTCCGATCCGGAGGCGGCCCGGCACAAGGGACTCACCTACTTCATGTTCGATCTGCGCGCCGACGGTGTGACGGTGCGGCCGATCGCGCAGCTCGGCGGTGACACCGGGTTCGGCGAGATCTTCCTCGACGACGTCTTCGTCGGTGACGAGGACGTCATCGGGGACGTGCACGACGGCTGGCGCGCCGCGATGAGCACGTCGAGCAACGAGCGCGGCATGTCGCTGCGCAGCCCGGCGCGGTTCCTCGCACCGGCGGAGCGGTTGGTCGCGCAGTGGAAAGCAAACCCTGACGCGGCTTTCACCGACCGCGTGTCCGACGCATGGATCAAGGCGCAGGCCTACCGTCTGCACACCTTCGGCACCGTCACCCGCCTGGCCGCCGGCGGTGAGCTGGGCGCCGAATCGTCGATCACCAAGGTGTTCTGGTCGGATCTCGACGTGGCGTTGCACCAGACGGCGCTGGACATGCGCGGTGCAGATGCGGAGTTGGTAAACGAGTGGACCGAGGGGCTGCTGTTCGCGCTCGGCGGCCCGATCTACGCCGGCACCAACGAGATTCAACGCAACATCATCGCCGAGCGACTGCTCGGCCTGCCCCGTGAACCCAAGGGGACAAAGTGAACTTCGAGATCGACGAACAACAGCGCGACTTCGCGACCAGCATCGACGCCGCGCTCGGTGCGGCCGACGTCCCCGCGGCGGTACGCGCGTGGGCACAGGGCGATACCGGGGCCGGCCGCAAGATCTGGTCGACGCTTAGCGACCTGGGCGTCACCGCCTTGGCGGTGCCCGAACAGTTCGACGGCATCGGCGCTGATCCCGTCGACCTCGTCGTCGCCGCCGAACGACTCGGATACTGGGGCGTGCCCGGACCCGTCACCGAATCCATTGCGGTGGCACCGGTTCTGCTCGCCGACGACGAACGCTGCGGCGCGCTGGCGTCGGGTGAGCTGGTCGCCACCGTGGCCTTTCCTCCGCATGCGCCGCGGGCCGTCGATGCCGACTTCGCCGGTTTGATCCTTGTCGCAGACGACGGCAAGGTGACCGACGGCAGCGCGGGCGACCGACGCGAGTCCGTCGACCCGGCCAGGAAGCTTTTCGAGGTTACGACGGCGGGTGATGCCCGAAAGGCCGACACCGCACGCGCTTTCGAGTTCGGCGTGCTCGCCAACGCCGCACAGCTGGTGGGCGCGGGGCAAGCCATGCTCGACAAGTCGGTCAACTACGCCAAGCAGCGCAGCCAGTTCGGCCGGACCATCGGGTCATACCAGGCGATCAAGCACAAGCTCGCCGATGTCTACATCGCCGTCGAGTTGGCCAGGCCGCTGGTCTACGGCGCGGCGCTGTCACTGTCCGCCGGCTCCGAAGACACCGCACGCGATGTCAGCGCCGCGCTGGCGGCCGCCGCTGACGCCGCCCTGCTGTCGGCGCGCTCGTCGCTGCAGACCCACGGCGCCATCGGCTTCACCCAGGAGCACGACCTGTCGCTTCTGCTGCTGCGGGTGCAGGCGCTGCGCTCGGCGTGGGGCGATCCGACGTGGCATCGTCGCCGGGTACTGGAGGCCTTCTGATGAGCGAAGAACGCGAGCTGCTGCGGGACACCGTCGCCGCCCTGGTCGACAAGCACGCCTCGCCGGCTGCTGTGCGGCGGGCATTCGAGTCGGAGCGCGGCTACGACGAGTCGCTGTGGGCATTGTTGTGCGAGCAGGTCGGAGCGGCCGCGCTGGTGGTCCCAGAGGAGCTGGGCGGCGCGGGCGGTGAACTCGCCGATGCCGCCGTCGTACTCTCCGAACTCGGCCGGGCATTGGCGCCGACACCGCTGCTGGGCACGACGCTGGCCGAGCTGGCGCTGCTCGCGGCGGACGACCCCGACACGGCGACCATCGAGAAGCTGGCTGAAGGCGCCGCGATAGGCACGGTCGTCTTCGATCCCGACTTCGTGATCAACGGCGCCGTCGCCGACGTCGTCATGGCCGCCGACGGCCAGAAGCTGAGCCGCTGGACTACGTTCACGGCCACCCCTGTCGACACCATGGACCTGACCCGCCCACTTGCTCGACTGGAGCCGCAGGACACGGCCGACATCGGCGCCGACCCCGGCCTTGCCGATATCGCGGCGATCCTGGTGGCCGCCGAACAGATCGGCGCCGCAACCAGATGCCTCGATCTCACCGTCGACTACAGCAGAAACCGCGTGCAGTTCGGCCGCCCGATCGGCAGCTTCCAGGCGCTCAAACACCGGATGGCCGATCTCTATGTCGCCGTGCAATCGGCGCGTGCGGTCGTCGACGATGCGGTCGCCGCACCGTCGGCCACCTCGGCCGCGCTGGCCAGAGTGTCGGCGAGCGAAGCCTTCTCCAAGGTGGCCGCCGAGGCGGTGCAGATGCACGGCGGCATCGCGATCACCTGGGAGCACGATATCCAGTTGTACTTCAAGCGCGCGCACGGCAGCGCGCAGTTGCTCGGGCCGCCGCGGGAGTATCTGCGCCGGCTCGAAGCCGAAGCGCTCTAACGTTGCAGTCATGACGTCTTTGCGTGCAGGGATACCCCCGTTCTATGTCATGGACGTGTGGTTGGCCGCTGCCGAACGGCAGCGCACCCACGGCGATCTGGTGAACCTCTCAGCCGGCCAACCGAGCGCAGGAGCGCCGACGGCCGTACGCGCAGCGGCAAAGGCCGCGCTCGACACCACCGTTCTGGGCTACAGCGTCGCACTCGGTATCCCCGAACTCCGTACTGCCATCGCCGACGCCTACCAGGCCAGGCACGGGCTGAGCGTCGATCCCGGCGACGTGGTGATCACCACAGGTTCCTCCGGAGGATTCCTGCTGGCATTTCTGGCCTGCTTCGACGTGGGCGACCGGGTGGCGATCGCCAGTCCCGGATACCCGTGCTACCGAAACATCCTCTCGGCGCTCGGGTGTGAGGTCGTGGAGATTCAGTGCGGACCGCAGACCCGGTTCCAGCCGACCGCGTCGATGCTGGCCAAACTTGATCCGCCCGTGCGGGGTGTGATCGTGGCGAGCCCGGCCAACCCGACGGGCACTGTCATCCCGCCGCAGGAGCTGGCGGCGATCGCGACGTGGTGCGCCGAGACCGGTGTTCGGCTGATCAGCGACGAGGTTTACCACGGGCTGGTCTACGAGGGCGCACCCGAGACCAGCTGCGCATGGCAGACGTCGCGGGAAGCCGTTGTGGTCAACAGCTTCTCGAAGTACTTCGCGATGACCGGTTGGCGGCTCGGCTGGCTTCTGGTGCCGCCTGACCTGCAGCGAGCCGTCGACCGCGTGACCGGTAATTTTACGATCTGTCCGCCGGTGTTGTCACAGATGGCAGCGGTGGCGGCGTTCACGCCGGAATCCGTCGCCGAGGCCGACGGCCTGCTCCACCACTACAGTGCCAACCGGCGGTTGCTGCTCGACGGGCTGCGCGGGATCGGCATCGACCGGCTCGCACCGACAGACGGGGCGTTCTACGTCTACGCAGACGTTTCGCACCTGACCGATGACTCAATGTCGTTCTGCTCGAAGTTGTTGGCCGACACCGGGGTTGCGATTGCTCCGGGCATCGACTTCGACACGCGGCACGGCGATTCCTTTGTCCGGCTGTCGTTCGCGGGGCCGACGAACGACATCGATGAGGCACTGCGCCGGATCGGTGACTGGCTCGACTAGTCCGCAGACTCAGCGCGCGCTCCACCCGCCGTCCATGGTGTAGGACGCGCCGGTCACCATGCCCGCATCGGGCGACGCCAGCCAGGCCACCAGCGACGCAACCTCGTTCGGTTCCACCAGGCGCTTGATCGCGCTCTCTTTGAGCAACACCTCCTCGACTACCTGTTGCTCGTCGATGCCGTGGGTGCGCGCTTGGTCGGCGATCTGCTGGGCCACCAATGGCGTTCGCACATAACCGGGATTGACGCAGTTGCTCGTTACACCGTGCGGGCCACCCTCCAGCGCGGTCACCTTGGACAGCCCCTCCAGCGCGTGCTTGGCGGTCACGTAGGCGACCTTGTACTCCGAGGCGCGAAGTCCGTGCACCGAGGAGATGTTGATGATGCGCCCGAACCCCTGCTCGTACATGTGCGGCAGCGCCGCGCGGATAAGCAGGAAGGGCGCCTCGACCATCAGCGCCTGGATGAAGCGGAACCGGTCCGGCGGGAACTCGGTGATCGAGCTGACGTGCTGCACGCCGGCATTGTTGACCAGAATGTCGGCGTCCAGCTCCAACTGTTCCAGCGATCCGACATCGGAAAGGTCTAGCGCCCAAGCCTTCCCGCCGATCTCATCGGCGACCGACTCGGCGCCCACGTCGTCGAGATCCGCGACGGTGACGGTCGCCCCGCGGGCAGCGAGCTCGCGGGCACATGCCGCGCCGATTCCGCTGGCACCGCCGGTGACGACGGCGCTGCGGCCGTCAAGTGCCGTCACAGCGCTCCGGCCTTGGCGAGCTCGTCTCGGTCGGACTCGTCGACGGTCGCGAGATCGAGGCCCTTCGTTTCACGCAGATAGAACACCGCGATCAAGGTGATGGCTGCCGCGACGGCCAAATAGATCGCGATCGGCACCCACGAGTCGTACATCTCGAGCAGCTTCACCGCAATAGCCGGTGCCGCGGAGCCCGCAACGATCGAGGTGACCTGATAACCAAGCGACACACCGGAATAGCGCATGCGGGTCGGGAACATTTCGGCCATGATCGCCGGCTGCGGCGAGTACATCAACGCATGGATCACCAGGCCGATGACGATGGCGGCGATGATCAGCTGATAGTCGCCGCTGTCCATCATGGGGAACGCGAAGAATCCCCACGTCGCCGCGAGCACCGTCCCGACGAAATACACCGGCCTGCGACCGATGCGGTCCGACAGCCTGCCGATCAGGGGGATGACCGCGAAGTGCACCGCGTGGGCGACGAGCATGTACCGCAGGATCGCGGTGGTATTGACGCCGACCTGCACCTTGAGATACGTGATCGACACGATGACGACGAGGTAGTACATGATGTTCTCGGCAAACCGCAGGCCCATGGCGGTGAGCACGCCGCGCGGATAGCGCTTGAGCACCTCGACCACGCCGTACGAGACGGCCTTCACCCGCTCGACTTCCTGCTGTGCCGCAAGGAAAATCGGCGCGTCGCTGACCTTGGTGCGGACGTAGTAACCGATTAGCACGACGACCGCCGACAGCCAGAACGCGATGCGCCAGCCCCACGACAGGAAGTCGTCCTCCGACAATGTTGCCGTCAGCACCCACAGCACGACGGTCGCGAGCATGTTGCCGACCGGCACCGCGGCCTGCGGCCAGCTGGCCCAGAATCCCCTGGTGCGGTTCGGGCTGTGTTCGGCGACCAGAAGAACCGCGCCGCCCCACTCGCCGCCGACCGCGAAGCCCTGCAGGAAGCGCAGGATCACCAGCAGCACCGGAGCCCAGACGCCGATCTGCTGGTAAGGCGGCAGGCACCCCATCAGGAACGTGACGACACCGACCAGCAGAATGGCGAACTGCAGCAGCTTCTTGCGTCCGTGCTTGTCGCCGAAGTGCCCGAACACGACACCGCCGAGCGGACGGGCGACAAAGCCCACCGCGTAGGTCACAAACGCCGCGAAGATCGCGCCGTAGACGCTGTCGCTCTGGGCGAAGAAGATCTTGTTGAAGACCAGCGTGGCGGCAGTGCCGTAAAGGAAAAATTCGTACCACTCGACGACGGTGCCCGCCATCGAGGCGATCACAACGCGCTTGAGTCCAGTCGTTATCGGCCCCGGCTCGCTCATGGCGCCCATTCAAACAAAAGGAGCACCCGAGAGGG
>NZ_LZMC01000056.1 GCF_001668615.1 Mycobacterium sp. 1274761.0 | reverse complement strand
TGACCGGCATCTACGCCCAAGTCCTCGGACTCAACCGCGTCGGAGTCGACGACTCCTTCTTCGAACTCGGCGGCGACAGCATCCTGTCGATGCAGGTGGTGGCGCGCGCCCGCGCAAACGGTGTGTTGATTCGCCCGCGCGATGTGTTCGTCGAACAGACGGCGGCCCGACTGGCCCAAGCGGCCGGGCTAGCCGACGATTCAGCTGAAGTGATCGACGAAGGTGTCGGACCGGTGGTGCCGACACCGATCATCAGGTGGCTGGAAAGCGTGGATGGTCCGGTCGATCAGTTCAACCAGACGGTCGTGGTACAGGCTCCGGCCGGGGCCACGGAGACCGATGTGGTGGCGCTGTTACAGGCATTGCTGGATCGGCATGCCATGCTGCGCCTTCGGGTGGACGACGACGGCGCCGGGGGGTGGGCGTTGCAGGTGCCCGAGCCCAGGTCGGTCGACGCTGATGCCTGCCTGCAATCCGTGGACGTGTTGTCCGACGAGGCGTTCGTGAAGGCGCGGTCACGGTTGAGCCCGACGGCCGGCGCGATGCTCAGTGCGCTCTGGGTCACCAGCACCGGACAACTCGCGTTGGTCGTTCACCATCTCGCAGTCGATGGCGTGTCGTGGCGCATCCTGCTGGAGGATTTGAACATCGCCTGGGCCCAGCATCAGAGCGGACAGCCGATTGCGTTGCCCGCGGGTGGGACTTCTTTCGCCCGCTGGGCGACCTTGCTGAACGAGTATGCCCACGACCCCGAGGTGGTTGCCCACATCGACGCGTGGCGAGAGGTAGCAGCGACCCCGGCCGCCCTGCCGGCGGTGCAACCCGGTGTCGACACGTTCGCCATGGCGGGGAAACTCGCGGTTGAGTTGGATGTCGAAACTACCCGAATGCTGCTAGGAGAAGTACCGACGGCGTTCCATGCGGGAGTGCAGGACATCTTGTTGATCGCATTCGCCCTGGCCGCAGCAGAGTTCGTGGGTACCGGCAGCACACCGATCAGCATCGACGTGGAGGGGCACGGCCGCGTTGAAGAGCTGGCCGAAGAATTGGATCTGTCGCGCACAGTGGGCTGGTTCACCACGAAATACCCGGTGGCGTTGACCGTCGGCGGGCTGAACTGGGCTCAGGTCAGTGCCGGCGGATCCGCGCTGGGTGCGCTGGTGAAAGACGCCAAAGAGCAGCTGCGCGCCCTACCGGATGGTTTGACCTACGGCCTGCTGCGCTATCTGAACTCCGAAGTCCAGCTCGCTGAACCCGATCCGCCCTTCGGGTTCAATTACCTTGGGCGGCTAGGCGCTTCGGCGACTGAGACTTCGAGCAAGGTATGGCGAATCAGCGACGGCGGCGTGTCGTTGGCCGGCGCCGCCGCGGAGATACCCATGCCACTGATCCACACGGTGGAGCTCAACGCCGCCACCGCCGACACCGACGATGGTCCGCAGTTGCACGCCACTTGGACGTGGGCGTCCTCGGCGCTCAATGAAGCACAGGTCCGTCGGCTGAGCCAGCTGTGGTTTGAGGCGCTCACGGGAATCTGCGAGCATGTCAGGGATGGTGGAGGCGGGTTGACGCCGTCCGATATCGCCGTCAGTCTCAGCCAAGAGCAAATTGAGGAGCTCCAGCGGCAATATGCAAATCGCTGACATCCTGCCGCTGACCCCTCTGCAGCATGGCTTGCTTTTTCATGCTGGCGCTATGCCGGACTCCGGCGGCGATGTATATGCGGTGCAGTTCGATATCACCGTCAGCGGCGTCCTCGACGCAGACCGTCTGCGCGACGCAGTCCAGGCTGTGGTCAACCGGCATCCGAACGTCGCAGCTCGCTTCTCCGAGCAATTCGGCCAGCCGGTACAGATCATTCCCGCCGATCCGGAGGTGCCCTGGCGCTACGTCGATCTAGCCGGAAGCGATGTCGACGAGGAACAGATCCAGCGACTCTGCGCCGCCGAGCGAGCCGCAGTCTGCGATCTGGCCGCCGAGCCGGTATTCCGGGTGGCGTTGATTCGTGTCGCAACTGACCGGTACCGCTTCGTGCTCACCAACCATCACATCATTCTCGACGGTTGGTCGATGCCGATTCTGCTGGGCGAAATATTCGCCACCTATTCCGGACGTCGACTTCCCCCGGCTACCCCGTATCGCAGGTTTGTCAACTGGCTGGCCAGTCGAGATCGCGATGCGGCCCACGCAGCGTGGCGTGAGGTGTTGGCCGGTTTCGACACTCCCACCTTGGTGGCTACCCCTGACAGGCAAGGAGTAGGCGCCCGAGCTGTTGCATCGTTTCACTTATCCGAGCAGGCTACGCGGGCGCTCAGCGAATTGGCACGCACAAACCAAACGACGGTCAACGTCGTGCTCCAGGGCGCCTGGGCGTTGCTGCTGAGTTCGCTGACCGGCCAACAGGATGTCGCCTTCGGCACCGCGGTCTCCGGAAGACCGACAGAGGTGGTCGGTGCGGATTCGATGGTCGGCCTGTTGATCAACACGGTGCCGGTGCGAGCGCGCATCACAGGGGGAACCACCGCTGCGGATCTGCTCGACCAGCTGCAAACCGCCTACAGCAACACGCTCGAACATCAGCACCTGGCGCTGTCCGAGATACACCGCCTCACCGGTCTCGACAAACTCTTCGACACGCTTTTCGTCTACGAGAATTACCCGATGGACGCGGCCGCGTTGGCAGGTGACCAGGACCTGGCAATAACCGACTTCAGTGCCCGCGAATACAACCACTACGCGTTGACCCTCCAAGCCGTACCGAGCAATGAACTGAGCCTTCGCGCCGAATACGACACGAACGTTTTCGACGCCGCCAGCATCGAGGCTCTGATCGGGCGATTTGAGCGGGTCTTGGTGGCGATGTCCGCCGAGCCGGCGCGCCGGCTGTCGTCGATCGATCTGCTCGATGCCGGCGAGCATGCTCGGTTGAACGAGATGGGTAACACGTCGGTCTTGACCGAACCCGCAACGCGAACAGCGATTCCAGCGTTGTTCGCCGCGCAGGTGGCGCGGGCTCCGGAAGCGGTCGCCCTCAGCTTCAACGATCGGTCCATGACCTATCAGGAGCTCGACGAGGCGTCGAACCGGCTCGCGCATCTTCTTGCCGCCAACGGCGCACGTGCGGGACAGTGCGTGGCGCTGCTCTTCCACCGGTCGGCCGAAGCGATCGTGGCTATCTTGGCCGTACTCAAAGCGGGAGCGGCCTATCTGCCGATCGACCCGACCGTGCCGGTCGCCCGGATCCGATTCATGGTGGAGGATGCCGGTCCGATCGCCGGCGTGACTACAGCCGGCTCGGCCGCCCTACTGAACGAGCTTTCGGTACCGGTCATCGATGTCGATGATCCGCGAATCGGCAACTACCCGAGCACGGCGTTGCCTGAGCCGGCCGCCGACGACCTTGCCCACATCATCTACACCTCGGGTACCACCGGCATGCCGAAGGGCGTGGCCGTGACCCATTCCAACGTCACCCGGTTGTTCGATGGAATGGATGTCGGGTTCGAGCTGACGGCGGAGCAGGTCTGGACGCAGACTTCGTCGTTGGTCTTCGACTTCTCGGTGTGGGAAATATGGGGCGCGCTGCTACACGGTGGCCGGTTGGTGGTGGTGCCCGAGGATGTCGCTCGCTCACCGGAAGACCTTCAGGCGCTGGTAATAGCCGAGCACGTCACCGTCCTGAGCCAGACACCGTCTGCAGTAGCGGCGCTTTCGCCGGACGCCCTGGATTCCGTGGCGTTGATGGCCGCCGGCGAAGCCTGTCCAGTCGCAGTCGTGGACAGGTGGGCGCCCGGGCGAGTGATGATCAACGGGTACGGCCCGACTGAAACCACCGTCTACGCCACGATCAGTGCGCCGCTGCAGGCGGGGTCGGAAGTGGTGCCCATCGGCGCGCCGGTGCCTGGGGCGGCGTTATTCGTACTCGACGGGTGGCTGCGCCCCGCGGCGCCCGGTGTGGTCGGCGAGTTATACGTGGCCGGGCGCGGTGTGGCGGCTGGCTATGTGCGCCGCGGGGGGCTGACGGCGTCGCGATTCGTGGCGTGCCCCTTCGCTGATGCCGGGGGGCGGATGTACCGCACCGGGGATCTGGTGCGGTGGGGCCCTGACGGGCAGTTGCAATATTTCGGCCGCGTCGATGAGCAGGTGAAGATCCGCGGATACCGTATTGAGCTCGGCGAGATACAAGCAGCCCTGGCAGAACAGGACGGCGTCGAGAATGCGGCGGTGGTCGTCCGCGAGGACCGACCGGGCGACAAACGCATCGTCGGCTATGTCACCGGGACTGCCGATACGGTCGAGTTGCGCGACGCCCTTGCTGCGCGGCTGCCAAGTTACATGCTGCCGACGGCGGTCGTCACGCTCGAAGCACTGCCGTTGACCGTCAACGGCAAACTCGACAGACGAGCCCTGCCTCCGCCGGAATACCAGGGCATTGAGCGCTACCGCGAACCGACTGACGCGGTTGAAGAGCTGCTGGCGGGGATCTTCGCCGAGATCCTCGGGGTTGAGCGCGTCGGAATCGACGAGTCCTTCTTCGAGCTGGGTGGGGACAGCATCTTGTCCATGCAAGTCGCGGCGCGTGCGCGTGCCGCCGGCTTGGCTTGTCGCCCGCGTGACATCTTCGTTGAGCAGACGGTGGCCCGGCTGGCCCGGGCAGTCTCGGCTGCCGACGGCGCCACCGAAGCGCCCGACGAGGGCTTCGGGCCGATTCCCGCGACGCCCATCATCCGGTGGTTGGAAAGCGTCGATGGCCCCGTTGACCAGTTCAACCAAGCGGTGCTGCTGAAGGCGCCGTCAGCGGTGACCGACGCCGACGTAGCCGCGGTGTTGCAAGCGTTGCTGGATCGGCATCCCATGCTGCGGTTGCGCGTCGAAGAAGACGACAACGGCAGCTGGTCACTGACCGTGCCGTCGGCAGGGACGGTCGACGCGGCCGGATGCCTGATTTCCGTCGACGCAGTGTCCGACGCGGTGTTGACCGAGGCGTTGACACGGTTGAACCCGGCAGCCGGGGCCATGCTCGCCGCGGTGTGGGCGCCCTCCACCTCCGAATTGGTACTGGTCGTCCACCACCTGGCAGTCGACGGCGTGTCATGGCGAATCTTGTTGGAAGACATCAACATTGCCTGGGCGCAGCAGCGCGAGGGCCGTCCGGTGGAGTTGCCGGCTGGCGGAACCTCGTTCGGCCGATGGGCCACGCTGCTGGCAGAGCACGCGCACCAACCGCACGTGATCGAGCATGCGCAGGCGTGGCGGCAGGTAGTGGCCGCCCCCGCCGTGTTACCTGCGGTGCAGCCCGCGGCCGATACGTTCGCGACGGCTGGGCGTCTGTCGTTGTCGCTCGATGTCCCGACCACTCGGATGCTGCTGGGCGAGGTGCCGGCTGCATTCCATGCCGGCGTCAACGACGTTCTGCTGATCGCTTTCGGACTGGCACTGTCCGAATTTCTGGCCACCGGCGGCAAGCCCATCGGTGTCGACGTGGAAGGCCACGGCCGGTATGAGGAGCTGGCCGCCGACGTGGACCTGTCACGCACCGTTGGCTGGTTCACCACGAAATACCCGGTGGCGATGACGGTCGGCGGCCTGGACTGGGACCACGTGAAAGCCGGTCAGGCAGCGCTGGGAACAGTCGTCAAGGACGTCAAAGAGCAGCTGCGAGCGCTTCCCGACGGGTTGACCTATGGCCTCCTGCGCTATCTGAACGACGAGGTCGAGCTGACCGAGCCTGATCCCGCCATCGGGTTCAACTATCTAGGCCGGCTTGGCGCTTCGGCCGCTGAGGCGTCAACCGAGGCCTGGCGATTGAGCCCGGATGCGTTGTCGGCCACGGCCGCGGCGGCAAACATCCCTATGCCGTTGATGCATTCGCTCGAGCTCAACGCGGCCACGCTCGATGCGGAGACAGGTCCGCAGCTGCAAGCCAACTGGAGCTGGGCGCCCTCGGCGCTGGACGAGGTGCAAGTCAGCCGGCTCAGTCAGTTGTGGTTTGAGGCCCTCTCCGGTATCTGCGCGCTTGTCCGCAACGGTGGGGGAGGCTTGACGCCGTCCGATGTCGCCCCGGCTCGGTTGACGCAACAGCAGCTCGACGAACTGGGCCCGCATGAAGAGATCGCGGACATCCTGCCGTTGACCCCGCTGCAACACGGACTGCTGTTCCACACCAATACGGTGCAGGCCAGCGAAGACGTCTATGCGGTGCAACTGGACATCGGCGTAGACGGGCCGCTTGATGCGCAGCGGCTCCGCGAGGCGGTCGAATTAGTGGCCGACCGGCATCCGAACCTTGCGGCCAGTTTCTGCACCAGGTTTGACGAGCCGGTGCAGATCATTCCGGCCAATCCCGAGGTGCCCTGGTCCTACACCGAATTGAAGCCCGGCGACCTGGACTTCGAGACGCAACTACAAACGTTATGCGCTGCCGAGCGCACAGCGGTTTGCGATCTCGTCAACCAGCCGGGGTTCCGAGCGACTCTGATTCGCACCGCAGAAGACCGGCACCGCTTCGTGCTGACGTTCCACCACATCGTGATCGACGGCTGGTCGCTGCCAATCCTGCTGAAAGAGATCTTCGGCGGCTACTACGGGCTGCGGTTGCCGGCGCCCGCGTCATACCGCAAATTCGTGACGTGGTTGGCCGACAGGGATCTTGATGCCGCTCGCGCGGCTTGGCGCAACGTGTTGGATGGCTTTGAAACTCCGACCATGGTGGGTCCGCCGGATCAATCAGGGCACGGCGTGCGAGACGTTGCAGTGTTCCGGCTGCCGGTGCAACCGACCCGAGCCGTGAGTGACCTGGCGCGGTCTCATCAGACCACCGTCAGCACCGTCCTTCAGGGTGCCTTCGCGCTGCTGGTGAGTTTACTGAGCGGCCAGGACGACGTCGCCTTCGGAACTGCGGTATCCGGGCGGCCCCCTGAGTTGGTCGGTGCGGAATCGATGGTCGGCTTGTTGATCAACACGGTTCCGGTGCGGGCGAAGATCACGCCCCAAACGACCACCGCAGACTTACTCAGTCAACTGCAGGGCGCCTACAACCACACACTTGAGCACCAGCACCTTGCACTCAGTGAGATACACCGCCTCGTCGGCCACGATCAGTTATTCGACGCCATGTTCGTCTACGAGAACTATCCTGTGGACGCCGAGGCCCTGGCTGGTGACGATGGACTGACGGTCGCTGGGGTCGCCAGCCGCGAGTACAACCACTATCCGTTGTCGGTGCAAGCCATACCGGGTGACGAACTCGTGTTACGCATCGAATTCGACGCCGGCGTCTTCGATGCCCAAGCCATCGAGGTGTTCGTCAACCGGCTGGAGCGGCTCGTGGTGGCGATGGCCGAAAAGCCAACGCGGCGGCTCTCGTCGGTGGATTTGCTCGACTCCGGTGAGCACGCCCGCCTCGCCGAGATCGGCAATCGGGCAACTCTGACGCAATCTCCTACCCGCCGGGTGTCGATCCTCGACTTGTTCACCGCGCGAGTGGCGGAAGCGCCGGACGCGGTGGCGCTGGTCTGCGGCGAACAATCCTGGAGTTACGCCGAACTCGACAGAGCGGCCAATAAACTGGCGCACCTGCTCGTCGGCAATGGAGCAGGCCCGGGCCAGTGCGTAGCGTTGATGTTCGGCCGGTCGGCCGAGGCAATCGTGGCGATCATGGCGGTGCTCAAAACCGGTGCGGCCTATCTGCCGATGGATCCAAGTCTGCCTGCGGCTCGCATCGAATTCATTGCCGCCGACGCCACGCCGATCGCCGCTGTCACCACTGCTGATCTGGCCAGCCGGCTAGAGGGCCATGGATTGGTGATTGTCGACGTCGACGATCCCGCCGTCGGCGACCAGCCGAGCACCGCACCGGTCGCGGCGGTCCCGGTCCCAGACGACGTCGCCTACGTGATCTACACGTCTGGCACCACTGGGCTCCCGAAAGGCGTTGCGGTCACGCACCAGAACGTCACCCAACTGCTGGAGCCGTTGGACGTTGGGCTGCCGGCGTCCGCAGTATGGCCCCAATCCCATTCCCTGGCCTTCGACGTCTCCGTGTGGGAAATCTTCAATGCACTGCTCCGCGGCGGCCGGTTGGTGGTGGTGCCCGAAGAGGTGACTCGCTCGGCTGAGAACTACCAAAACGTGCTGGTCGCTGAACACGTCAGCGTGCTCACCGAAACTCCGTCCGCGGTCAATGTCCTCTCACCCGAGGCCTTGGACTCGATGGCATTAGTAGTCGTCGGTGAGGCGTGCCCGCCCGAGGTCGTGCAGCGGTGGGCTCCTGGACGGCTGATGGTCAACGCCTACGGCCCCACTGAGACCACCATGTGTGTGGCGATCAGCGCTCCCCTCTCAGCGGAGTCGGACGGCGTGCCGATCGGGTCTCCCGTTGCGGGTGCTGCTCTGTTTGTACTGGACAACTGGTTGCGCCCGGTGCCCGAGGGCGCGATCGGCGAGCTGTATGTGGCTGGTGCCGGATTGGCGACCGGTTACGTGCGACGGACGGGGTTGACGGCGACGCGGTTTGTCGCGTCTCCGTTCGGAGCGCCGGGGGCACGGATGTACCGCACCGGGGACCTGGTGGTGTGGCGCGCGGACGGGCAGCTGGTTTATCTCGGCCGTGCGGACGATCAGGTCAAGGTTCGTGGGTACCGCATCGAGCTCGGCGAAGTGCAGACTGCGTTGGCCGGATGCGACGGCGTCGAGCAGGCGGCGGTGATCGCACGCAAGGATCGCCCCGGTGACACGCGCCTCGTGGGTTACGTGACTGAAACCGCAAGCGGCGCAGTGGAGTCGAGTGCGGTTCGCAACGCGCTGGCCGAGCGGTTGCCGGCCTACATGGTTCCGACGGCGATTGTGGTGCTCGACGCGCTGCCGCTGACGGTCAACGGAAAACTCGACACGCGCGCTTTGCCTGCACCTGAGTACGCCGGCACCGGTCGTTACCGCGCCCCGACCAACCTCACCGAAGAACTATTGGTCGGCATCTACGCCCAGGTTTTGGGAGTCGAGCGCGTCGGGGTCGACGATTCGTTCTTCGACATGGGCGGTGATTCGTTGTCGGCGATGCGCCTGATCGCCGGCGCCAACAGAGCTTTGGACGCAAATCTCACCGTGCGCGACCTGTTCCAGGCGCCGACGGCCGCCGAATTAGCGCTCCGTGTCGGTGTCGACGGGCACGGCATTGCACCTCTTGTTGCCGGCGATAGGCCCGCAGCGGTGCCATTGTCGTTCGCCCAGAATCGGTTGTGGTTCCTGGATCAGCTGCAGGGGCCGTCACCGGTGTACAACTTGGCGGTCGGGCTACGGTTGCGCGGGCGTCTCGATGTCGAGGCGCTGCGGGCGGCAGTAGCTGATGTGGTGAGCCGCCATGAAAGTCTGCGTACGCTGTTCCCCGCGGTGGATGGGATACCCCAACAGTTCGTGGTTCCAGCTCACCAAGCAGAGTTCGGGTGGGTCGTCATCGATGCGGCCGGTTATTCCGCGACGCGGTTGGACGAGGCCATCGGCGCCGTAGTGCGGGAACCGTTTGACTTGGTCACTGAGATCCCGTTGCGGGCAAAGCTTTTTCATATCACCGACGACGAGTACGTGCTGGTATCGGTGGTACATCACATCGCCGCCGATGGTCTGTCGATCGCGCCTTTGGTAAGGGATCTGTCGGTGGCGTACGCCAGCCGATGCGATGGTCGGGCACCTAGCTGGAACCCTTTGCCGGTTCAGTACATCGATTACACGTTGTGGCAGCGTGCACAACTCGGCGATATCAACGACAGCCGCAGCCGTATCGCCGCGCAGCTTGCTTACTGGATGGATGCCTTGGCGGGGATGCCGGAGCGGCTCGAGCTGCCGACGGATCGCCCCTATCCGCCCGTGGCCGATTACCGCGGCGCCCGCGTGGCGGTCGACTGGCCAGCACATCTGCAGCACCAGATCGCTTCGGTGGCTCACAAGCACAATGTGACCAGCTTCATGGTGATGCAGGCGGCGTTAGCTGTGTTGCTGTCCAAGCTCAGCGCGAGTTCTGATGTGGCCGTTGGCTTTCCGATTGCTGGGCGTCGCGACCCGGCACTTGACGGCCTGGTCGGTTTCTTCGTAAACAACTTGGTCTTGCGCGTGGACCTCGCCGGTGATCCCACGGTGGCGGAGCTGCTCAGTCAGGTGCGGGGGCGTAGCCTGGCGGCTTACGAACATCAGGATGTGCCGTTTGAGGTACTGGTGGAGCGGCTCAAGCCGCGCCGTTCCCTCACCCATCACCCGCTGGTCCAGGTGATGTTGGCCTGGCAGAACGATGATTCTGCCGCCGACCTCAATCTGGGCGATCTTGACGTAACGCCGCTGGCGGCCGACACCAACACCGCTCGGGTGGACTTGACCTTTTCGCTCGCTGAACGGTGGAGCGAAGCTGGGGAGCCCGCCGGAATCTCAGGGGTGGTGGAGTTTCGCACCGATGTCTTCGATGCAGCCAGTATCAAGACGCTGACGGAACGGTTGCAACGAGTGGTGGTGGCCATGACCACCGACTCGACCCGGCAGCTGTCGTCGATCGATGTTCTGGACGGGGCTGAGCGCGGCTGGCTCGATGAGGTCGGTAACCGGGCAGCGTTGACCGCGCCGGCGACCGCCTCGGTTTCGGTTCCGGTGTGGTTCGAGGCGCAGGCGGCGCGGGCGCCTGAAGCAATTGCGATCACCTGTGGAAACCAGTCGATGACCTACCGGCAACTCGACGAGGCGGCTAATCGGTTGGCGCACCTGTTGGCCAATCAGGGGGCAGCTCCGGGAAAGAGTGTGGTGTTGTTGCTGCCGCGATCGGCAGAGGCGATCGTGGCGATCTTGGCGGTGCTGAAGGCGGGCGCTGCGTATCTGGCCATCGACCCAGGCCTACCAGCCTCGCGGATCCGGTTCATGGTCGAAGACGCCGCGCCGATTGCGGCGATAACCAGCGGGGTGTTAAGCGACCGCCTGGACGGGTTTGGCCTGTTCGTTGTCGATATCGAAGACCCTCGAATCGCCGCGTACGCGGCTACCAGCCTGCCGGCGCCTGCGCCAGAGGACATCGCCTACCTCATCTACACCTCCGGCACTACCGGTTTGCCGAAGGGCGTGGCGATCCCGCACCGCAACGTGACCCGGCTGCTGGAGGTCCTCGACGCTGAGATCGAACTAGCAGGAAAGGTTTGGTCTCAGTGCCATTCCTTGGCGTTCGACTTTTCGGTGTGGGAAATCTTTGGTGCACTACTGGGCGGGGGACGGCTCGTCGTGGTGCCCGATGCCGTCGTCCGTTCACCCCAAGACCTCCATGCGCTGCTGGTTGCTGAGCAGGTCAGTGTGTTGAGCCAGACCCCCTCCGCCTTTTATGCGCTACAAACCGCTGATGGGCTTTCGTCGCGGGCTCCGCAGCTCAAGCTCCAGGCCGTCGTGTTCGGCGGCGAAGCGCTTGAGCCCCAACGTCTTCGCGCTTGGCTGGATGAACACCCGGACTCGCCGCGGTTGATCAACATGTACGGCATCACCGAGACGACGGTGCATGCGTCGTTCCGGGAGATCGTCGCGACCGATCTCGACAGCCCCGTCAGTCCGATCGGTGAGCCATTAGCTCATTTGGCCTTCTTCGTGCTGGATGGGTCATTGCGAACAACGCCGACCGGTGTGGTCGGAGAACTGTATGTGGCCGGTGCAGGGCTGGCCTACGGGTATGTGGGTCGGTCGTCGTTGACTAGTTCGCGGTTCGTCGCGTGCCCGTTCGGTGACCCGGGAATGCGGATGTACCGCACTGGAGACCTGGTGCGATGGGGCATTGACGGGCAACTCCAGTACCTGGGGCGCGCCGACGAGCAGGTCAAGATTCGCGGCTATCGCATCGAGCTCGGTGAGGTACAGGTAGCGTTGGCCGGTTGCGACGGCGTGGAGCAGGCGGTCGTGGTCCCGCGCGAAGACCAGCCAGGCGACAAGCGACTGGTCGGATATGTGACGGGCCCAGCGGTTCCCGCTGCGGTTCAGGGTGCGCTGACGGAGCGGTTGCCGGCCTACATGGTTCCGGCAGCGGTTGTGGTACTCGACGAGCTGCCTCTGACGGTTAACGGAAAGATCGACAAGAAAGCCCTGCCGGCGCCCGAATATACGGTTACCGACGACTACCGCGCCCCGACCGGCCTGACCGAGGAGATCATGGCCGCCATCTATGCCCGAGTACTCGGGTCGGAGCGTGTCGGCGTCGATGACTCGTTTTTCGAATTGGGCGGTGATTCGCTGTCCGCGATGCGGGTAATAGCCGCTGTCAACAAGACTTTGGACGCCGGTTTGACCGTGCGTGACTTGTTCGAAGCGCCTACGGTTGCGCAGTTGTCGTCGCGTGTCGTCGCAGACTCCGCTGGCCTGGAACCGGTATTGCCGGTCGAGCGCCCGACGCCAGTTCCGCTGTCCTTTGCCCAGAACCGGTTGTGGTTCATCGATCAGCTGCAGGGTCACTCACCGGTCTACAACATGGTGGTCGCGCTGCGGTTCAGTGGACCACTGGATGTCAAGGCATTGCGGGCGGCGCTGGGTGATGTGGTGGCTCGGCATGAGTCGCTGCGCACGGTGTTCCCGGCGGTGGATGGGGTGCCGCAGCAGGTTGTTGTGCCGTCCGAGCAGGCGACCGTCGACTGTGAAGCTGTTGACGCAGTGGGGTGGTCGGAAAGCCGGGTGCGGGAAGCCGTGGAGGAGGCGGCCCGGCACACTTTCGATCTGGCGACAGACATCCCCTTCCACGCAACAATTCTGCGAGTAGGCGATGACGAGCATGTGTTCGTAGGCGTCGTGCACCACATCGCCGCCGACGGGTGGTCGATCACACCGTTGGTGAACGATCTTGGCGCTGCGTATGCAGCACGGCTCGCGGGGACCGCACCCGCCTGGGCAGACCTTCCGGTGCAGTATGTCGACTTCACGTTGTGGCAGCGTGCGCAGTTTGGCGATCTCGAAGACACCGACAGCCCGATCGCAAACCAGTTGGCCTATTGGGAACGTGCCCTATCAGGAATTCCGGAGCGCCTTGAGCTTCCGACCGATCGACCGTATCCGCCGGTGGCCGACTACCGGGGGGCGACCGTGGTCGTCGATTGGCCGGCTGAGGTTCAGCAGCGGGTGAATCAAGTAGCGCGCCAGCACAACGCCACCAGCTTCATGGTGGTGCAGGCCGCACTGGCGGTGCTGCTGGCGAAGCTCAGTGCGAGTCGCGATGTCGCCGTGGGATTTCCGATCGCCGGCCGGCGTGACCCAGCCCTGGATGAGCTGGTGGGATTCTTCGTCAACACCTTGGTTCTGCGCGTCGGTCTAACCGGCGATCCCACCATTGCGGACCTGCTGACACAGGTGCGACAGCGGAGCCTGGCCGCCTTCGAGCATCAAGATGTGCCGTTTGAGGTGCTGGTAGACCGGCTCAACCCGACCCGATCGCAGGCTCATCAGCCGTTGGTACAGGTGTTGCTCGCATGGCAGAACTTCGCCGGGCAGAACAACGCCGGCGCTGAACTCGCTTTAGGCGACGTTCAAGTCACCCAGTTGCCAGCGGAAACACACACTGCCCGAATGGATTTGACGTTCTCGCTGGCGGAGCGCTGGAGCACGGACGGCGAACCCGCGGGGATCACTGGGGCAGTGGAATTCCGCACCGATATCTTCGATGCGGCCAGCATCGAAGCACTGGTTCAGCGATTCGAGCGCGTGTTGATGGCGATCACCGGCGACCCGGATCGTCGGTTGTCTTCGGTCGATGTGCTCGATGAGGTCGAACACTCACGTTTGCAAGCGCTCGGTCACTGGCCAGCGTTGACAACGGCGGCGGCTGATCCGGCTTCTATCCCGGTTCTGTTCGATGCACAGGTGTCGCGTTCTCCGGAAGCGTTGGCGGTGACCTTCGAGGGCCGCTCGTTGACGTATCAGGAACTCAATGATGCCGCGAACCGGTTGGCGCATCTGCTGGCTGACCTCGGTGCGAAACCGGGCGAACGCGTGGCCTTGGTGATGTCGCGTTCGATCGACGCGATCGTTGCGCTGCTGTCGGTGCTCAAGACCGGCGCGGCCTATGTGCCGGTAGACCCAGCACACCCTGACTCGCGAATCGCTGTGATCCTCGCCGACGCGGCGCCGGTTGCGGCAATTACCAACGGGGAATTGAGGTCTCGGTTAGAGGTGGGCGATATCCCGGTCGTCGAGATCGAGGACCCCCGCATCGACACCCAGCCGAGCACGAACCTTCCGGCGCCTGCGGGAGACGACCTCGCCTACATCATCTACACCTCTGGAACCACTGGGCTACCCAAGGGCGTCGCGGTCACTCATCGCAGCGTGACAAACCTATTGGACTCCTTGGACGTTGGTTTGAAGCTGGACGGCCAGGTGTGGTCGCAGTGGCATTCGTTGGCGTTCGATGTGTCGGTGTGGGAGATCTTCGGAGCTCTGCTGCACGGCGGGCGCCTGGTGGTGGTGCCCGAAGCAGTGGCGGGTTCCCCAGATAGCTTCCGGGCCTTGCTCATTGAAGAACACGTCACCGTTTTGAACCAAACTCCTTCTGCGGTCGCAGCGCTGTCGACGGAGGGCTTGGATTCGGTGGCGTTGGTGGTAGCGGGCGAAGCGTGCCCGGTCGAGGTGGTGGATCGCTGGGCACCCGGCCGCACGATGATCAACGGCTACGGCCCGACCGAGACGTGGTACACGTCGTTCAGTGCACCGTTGACCGCGGGCTCAGGTGTGGTGCCGATCGGTTCGCCGGTGCCCGGCGCTGCGTTCTTCGTGCTCGACGCTTGGTTGCATCCGGTCGCACCGGGAGTGGTCGGTGAGTTGTATGTGGCTGGAAGCGGTGTGGCGTGCGGATATCTGGGCCGCGGTGCGTTGACTGCGTCGCGGTTCGTGGCATGCCCGTTCGCCGGGAGCGGGGCCAGTATGTATCGCACCGGAGATTTGGTGCGGTGGGGTTCCGACGGGCAACTGCAGTACCTCGGTCGCGCTGACGATCAGGTCAAGATCCGCGGATATCGCATCGAACTCGGCGACATTCAGGCGGCCCTTGTCGGCTTGGACGGCGTGAAGCAAGCGGCGGTGATCGCCCGCGAGGACCGCCCCGGGGACAAACGCCTTGTCGGCTATGTCACCGGGACAGCCGACCCGCACGCGCTGCGCTCCAGCCTTGCTGAGCGGTTGCCGAATTACATGGTTCCTGCGGCCGTGATGAAGGTCGATGAACTGCCACTGACGGTCAACGGCAAACTCGATACCCGAGCGCTGCCGGCTCCGGACTACACCGATACCGATCGCTACCGCGCCGCTTCGAATGCGGTCGAGGAGATTCTGGTGGGCATCTACGCCCGCGTGCTCGGTGTGCAGCGCGTGGGAGTCGACGAATCCTTCTTCGACTTGGGTGGGGATTCGCTGTCGGCGATGCGGGTCGTGGCCGCGATCAACACCGGCCTGGATGCCGGCCTGGCAGTGCGCGACATCTTCGAGGCGCCGACCGTGGCCGGGCTGGCGCTGCGCGTGGGCGCCGGTGAAGACCTATTGGAGCCACTGGTCCCCGTCGAGCGCCCCGCGGTCGTGCCGTTGTCCTTCGCCCAGAACCGGTTGTGGCTCATCGACCAGCTACAGGGGCCGTCACCGATCTACAACTTGGCGGTCGCTCTTCGGCTCAACGGTGACCTGGACATCGAAGCATTGAGGGCCTCGCTGCTCGACGTGGTGGATCGCCATGAGAGTCTCCGCACCCTCTTCTCGGCGCCGGAAGGCATCCCGGAACAGGTGGTGGTGCCTGTTGAGCGGGCCGACATCGGTTGGCAGTTCATTGATGCCAGCGCCTGGACGGCGGCGCGTATTCATGACGAAATCGGCTCGGTCGTTCGCGCCCCGTTTGACTTGGCAGTCGAGATTCCGTTGCGAGCGGGGCTTTTCCGGATCGACGGACAAGAACATGTGCTGGTAGCGGTCCTGCACCATATCGCCGCCGATGGTTGGTCCATCGCTCCCCTGGTGCGAGATCTCGGCACGGCATACGCCAGTCGATGCGCAGGGCGAGCACCGGATTGGGCGCCGCTACCGGTGCAGTATGTCGATTACACGCTGTGGCAGCGCGCGCAGCTGGGTGATCCGGCCGATGACGACAGCAGAATCACCGCGCAATTGGCCTACTGGGAACACGCCCTGGACGGGCTACCGGAGCGGTTGCAGTTGCCCACCGATCGACCTTATCCACCGGAGGCCGACTACCGCGGCGCGGAAGTGCCGGTGGACTGGCCCGTCGAGATGCAGCTTCAGACTGCTCGGGTCGCCGGTGAACACAACGCGACCAGTTTCATGGTGATGCAGGCTGCGCTGGCCGTGCTGCTGGCAAAGCTCAGCGGCAGTTCCGATGTGGCGGTTGGATTCCCGATCGCCGGCCGCCGCGACCCGGCGCTCGACGAGCTGGTCGGTTTCTTCGTCAACACATTGGTGTTGCGGGTCGACCTTACGGGCGATCCGACAATCGCTGAGGTGCTGGCCCAGGTTCGTCGGCGCAGCCTGGCGGCGTTCGAGCATCAGGATGTGCCGTTCGAGTTGTTGGTGGAGCGACTCAACCCCACCCGTAGCCTGAACCACCATCCGCTGGTCCAGGTATCGCTGGCCTGGCAAAACAATGCCGCGAGCACGCTGACTTTGGGTGACGTGGAAATCACGCCGATATCGGCCGAGACCCAATCCGCTCGGATGGATCTGACGTTCTCGTTGGGCGAGCGTTGGGACGAAGCCGGACAGCCCGCCGGAATCGGTGGGGTGGTCGAGTACCGAACTGATGCCTTCGACAACTCCAGCATCGAGGCCATGCTTGAGCGGCTGCGGCGGGTGGTCGTAGCGCTCGCCGGTGACCCCTCACGGCGACTGTCGTCGATCGACGTGGTCGACGTCGACGAGCATGCCCAGTTGAAGGCGTGGGGTAACCAGGCGGCGTTGACCGCCCCCCTACCGCCGGCGGTGTCCATACCCGAACGGTTCGCTGCACAAGCCCTTCGCACCCCCGCAGCAGTTGCCATTCGCACCAACGGCCGCTCGGTGACTTACCGCGAACTCGACGACGCCTCAAATCGCTTGGCGCACTTACTGGTTGGATATGGAGTGGGCCCAGGGCAGCGTGTGGCGTTGCTGGCAGACCGCTCAGCCGAGGCTGTCGTGGCGATGTTGGCCGTGATGAAGACAGGGGCGGCGTATGTGCCGATCGACCCGGCGCATCCGGACGCGCGAATCGACTTCGTGCTCGAGGACGCCGCGCCGATCGCCGTCCTCACCAACGCGCGGCTACGCTCGCGGATGGCCGACACAGAGGTATTGGTCCTCGATATCGAAGATCCCGCTGCCGGTGCCCAACCCGACACCCCGCTGCCGTCGCCGGCGCCACTCGACATCGCCTACCTGATCTACACCTCAGGCACCACCGGAGTGCCCAAGGGAGTGGCCACCACTCACCACAACGTCCTTCAGCTGCTCGAGAGACTCGGCGCGTATCTACCTGTCACCGGGGTCTGGACGCAGTGTCATTCCTATGGCTTCGACTCGTCGGTATGGGAGACCTGGGGTCCGCTACTGCATGGGGGTCGGGTAGTGGTCGTGCCCGACGCGGTGACACGCTCGTCGGAGGAATTGCACAACTTGCTGGTGGCCGAGCAGGTCAAGGTGCTGACGGAGACCCCGTCCGCGGCGGGGGTGCTGTCCCCGGAGGGGTTAGCTGACCTCGCGTTGGTAGTCGCCGGGGAGGCTTGCCCGCCCGAGCTGGTCGATCGGTGGGCGCCGGGCCGGGTGATGCTCAACGCCTTCGGCCCGACCGAGACGACGATGGTCGTGATGCTGAGTGCTCCGCTACAGCCAGGGTCGGGTGCACCACCAATCGGTGCACCGGTGCCGGGGGCAGCGCTGTTCGTTTTGGATAGATGGTTGCGCCCGGTGCCTCCCGGGGTGGTCGGCGAGTTGTATGTCGCCGGCGCCGGGGTGGGGATCGGCTACTGGCGGCGGGGGTCGTTGACCGCATCGCGGTTTGTGGCGTGCCCGTTCGCCGGTGCTGGCGTATCCGGATCTCGCATGTACCGCACCGGAGATTTGGTGTCGTGGGGTCTCGACGGTCAACTGCGCTATCTGGGGCGGGCTGATGAACAGGTCAAGATCCGGGGATATCGCATCGAGCTCGGTGAAATCCAAGCTGCGTTGGCGGGATGTGACGGTGTCCAGCAGGCGGCAGTGATCGCCCGTGAGGACCGCCCTGGCAACAAACGCCTTGTCGGGTACGTCACCGAGTCGACAACCGGGGCCGTGAATCCGGCCGAGATCCGTGCGACGCTGCATCATCGGCTGCCGGGCTACATGGTCCCGACCGCCGTCGTCGTGCTCGATGCGTTCCCGCTCACTGTCAACGGCAAGCTCGACACCCGCGCGTTGCCGGCGCCCGACTACACCGACGTTGATAGCTACCGCGCCCCGACCGGTGCGGCCGAGGAGATCTTGGCCGGGATATTCGCGGAGGTGCTCGGGCTGGAGCGGGTCGGGGTCGACGAATCGTTCTTCGAGCTCGGCGGCGACAGCATCTTGTCGATGCAGGTGGTGGCCCGGGCGCGCGCTGCGGGTCTGTTGTGCCGGCCGCGTGACGTCTTCGCCGAGCAGACTGTGGCTCGGTTGGCGCGGGTGGTCGAGGTGACCGACGCTCCGCCTGACGTCGTCGATCACGGTGTCGGGCCGGTGGTGGCCACTCCCATCATGCGGTGGTTGGAAGGCATGGAGGGTCCGGTCGAGGAGTTCAGCCAGGCGGTGGTGCTCCAGGCCCCCGTCGGCACCACCCGGTCCGATGTGGCGGCGCTGTTGCAGGCGCTCGTGGACCGGCATGCGATGTTGCGCCTTCGCGTGGACAGTGGCGACAACGGAGCCTGGGTTCTTTCCGTCCCTGAACCCGCGGCGGCGGATGCGCAAGATTACTTGCGAACCGTGGACGTGTTGTCCGACGCGGCGTTGGTCGAGGCGCGGTCGCGCGTGAATCCCGCCGCGGGGGTCATGGTCGCAGCGGTGTGGGCGGATGCGACCGGACAGCTGGCGCTTGTCGTCCACCACTTGGCCGTCGATGGCGTTTCGTGGCGAATCCTGTTGGAAGACATGAACATCGCCTGGGCGCAACACCGGAATCGGCAGCCCATCGTGCTGCCTCCGGGCGGAACGTCTTTTGCGCGATGGTCGACACTGCTGGCCGATCATGCCCACAGCCCCGAAGTCGTGGCTCAAGCCGAGGCGTGGCGACGGGCGACTGCGCACCAGGCGGTGCTGCCCCCGGTGCAGCCGGCGCTGGATACCTACGCCACAGCCGGTCGCTTGTCGGTGTCGCTTGATGTCGACACCACGCGGATGTTGTTGGGAGAGGTGCCCGCCGCGTTCCACGCCGGCATCAACGACATTCTGTTGATCGCGTTCGGGTTGGCGGCCGCTGAGTTCTCGGGTGCCAGTGGTGTGCCGATCACCATCGATGTGGAGGGTCACGGACGCGCGGAGGAGGTTTCCGCGGATGTGGATCTGTCGCGCACCGTGGGCTGGTTCACCGCCCTTTATCCGGTCGCGCTGGAAGTGGCCGGCTTGGACTGGGGTCAGGTCAGCGCCGGCGGATCGATGCTGGGCACGTGGGTCAAGGACGCCAAAGAACAGCTGCGCGCCTTGCCGGACGGTGCGACCTACGGATTGCTGCGCTATCTGAATTCCGATGTTGAGCTGGGCGGCGAGGATCCGACGATCGGTTTCAACTACTTGGGACGCCTAGGGGCGGCGGGTGGCGAAACTCCCGGCGATGCCTGGCGGATCAGCTCGGAGGGTATGGCGTTCATCGGCGGGGTCGCGACGTTGCCGCTGCCGTTGGCGCACACCGTGGAGCTAAACGCCGCCACCGCCGACACCGACTTCGGTCCGCAGCTGCACGCCGACTGGACGTGGGCGCCGTCGTCGCTCGATGCCACGCAGGTGGGCAGGCTCAGCCAGTTGTGGTTCGAGGCGCTGGCGGGAATCTGTGCGCATGTGCGCGCAGGGGGCGGTGGACTCACCCCGTCGGACATCGCTCCTGCTCGGCTGAGCCAGCCAGAACTCGACGACCTGTGCCAGCGCTACTCGGTGGCCGATGTCCTGCCGTTGACTCCGCTACAGCAGGGCCTTCTGTTCCATGCCAGCGCCGCGCAGGGCGACGGTGACGACGTGTACGCGGTGCAATTCGATATCACCATCACGGGCCCGCTCGAGCCGCTACGGCTGCGTGATGCGGTGCACGCCGTCGTCTCACGGCATCCCAACGTGGTTGCCCGCTTCAACGCTCAATTCCATGAGCCGGTTCAGCTCATCCCGGCCGATCCGGCGGTGCCGTGGCGTTACGTCGACCTGAGCGGAGCCGAGGTTGATGCGCAGTTACCGCGTCTATGCGCTGACGAGCGCGCCGCTGTGTGCGACCTGGAAAATGAGCCGCCCTTCCGGGTGGCATTGACCCGCATCACCCCAGAGCGGCACCGGTTGGTGCTGACCTACCACCACATAGTGCTCGACGGCTGGTCGATGCCGATCCTGCTGCAGGAAATCATCGCTAGTTATCAGGGGTATCGACTGCCAGAGCCCGCGCCCTATCGCAGGTTCGTCACCTGGCTGGCCGAGCGTGACCTGCACGATGCCCGTGCGGCCTGGACCGAGATGTTGGCCGGGTTCGACACACCCACTCTGGTAGCGCCGCCGGATCGGTTGGGACTGGGGCCCCGCGCGGTGGCGGCCTACAAAGTGTCGGAAGACGTCACATACGCGCTCGGCGAGCTGGCCCGCTCGCACCACACCACGCTCAGCACTGTTCTCCAGGCTGCATGGGCCCTGCTGTTGAGCACCCTCACTGGCAATGATGATGTCGTTTTGGGCGCCGTGGATTCCGGGCGTACGACGGAGGTTCCGAGAGCAGAGTCGATGCTGGGACTCTTGATCAACACGGTCCCAGTGCGCGCGACCCTCACCTCCGACACCACCACCTCCAGTTTGCTGAATCAGCTGCAAAAGGCGCACAACGACGTCGTCGACCATCAGCACCTGGGGCTGCCCGAGATCCACCGGCTCGCAGGTCACGACCGACTGTTCGACACCGTTTTCGTGTTCGAGAATTACCCGGTGGACAGTACGGCTCTGTCTCGCGGTCACGACTTGGCCATCGCTGATTTCACCGCTCGTGACTACTACCATTACCCACTGGCCGTACAAGCGATGCCCGGCGATGAAGTGGCCCTTCACGTACAGTTCCGCACCGATATTTTCTCCATGGCCGGTATCGAGGCGCTCGTCGAGCAGTTGCAGCGGATCTTCGTGAAGATGACCAGCGACCCCGAACGGCATCTCTCATCAGTGGACGTGATTGATAGGACCGCGCACGATCTTTTGGAAAAGATCTACGGCCCCGGGATATCTGCACAGTCGGTGCCAGGTGCGGACTCGATTGCCGCGTACCGCCACACTATTGGCGACTCTCGCGCCGCGGCCAAACGCCTCGAGGAGATTCTCGTTGACGTTTTCGCGGAGGTGCTCAACCTAGAAAGCCTAGGGCTCGACGATTCGTTCTTCGACTTGGGCGGAGATTCGCTTTCGGCGCTGCGAGCAACCGCCATGCTCAGCGCGGCTCTCGATACCAGAATCGGGGTCACCGATTTGGTCAACGCACCGTCCGTCAGGGGCTTGAGTAAACGCCTGGCAGATATGCCGACGTTGTCGGACATATATCTGCCCTGAGTTCGCCGCGGCTATTAGCGCCGATGAGCTGACGGACCGTGTTGTCCTTCACCAAATGCATGGCACGAGCCGATAACGGACCTGATGCGTGTACTCACGGTAGCCGTCCAGCTCTTGCTGCAACAGGACCTCCTCATCTCGGATTCTTAAGGCGAGCGCTACTCCGGCAGTTATGACCGTGAGCAGTCCCCAGTAGGAACCGAGCGCAAGAGGGATACCAATGATCGTGATCACATTGCCCATATACATGGGATGCCGCACCAGACCATACAGACCGGTGGAGACGATCTTCTGGTCTCCCCCCACCTGCACGGTTGCTGCCGCATAGCTGTTTTGGATCACGACCACAAACACAACAATCAGCCCAGCCGCCACTAGAGCATTGCCGAGTAACGAGATTGCGGTTGGGACCGTCGACCAGCCGAATCGATGGTCCAACGCGCTGATCAATATTGCTGCCGGTACCGACAACTGCCAGCCGGCAACGACGACCTTCTGCACCATTCGAGGCTCCGCTGCCGACCCGCCACGCATTCGCCGCTCGAAAGCAACGGGATTCGTTCGCAACAAATAGATGCCCGGGATCCATCCAGAAAGGTTGTACACCACCAGAAAAACCCACCCTTGCCAGTAATCAAGGGTGCCTGCCGCCAGAAAGAGCATCAATCCCCACGCGACAGACTCAACAAATCCGGCTGCCAACCTCTTGGAAGTGGGTTTCACCGATCCTCCTTGTAGTCCCGTCGATACCGCACGCTACAGCGCGCATTGATTCGCGCAGAAGCCCGCTACTCCCAGGGCCGTAGGCACATGAGTAGGAGAACATCTGCGCGAAACGGACTGGCCCAGAAGGCGGGCGCGCGGGGCGCCCATCCGTGAACTGCTCTGCTGAACTGAGGGCGGTGGCATACTACGGACGTTGCCGAAACCCGTGAGTGGCGATGGTGGACCCTCAGTATATTTTGGAACGGTTCCGATCGAATCGACTATCTGGTCTGGAGAACTTGTGAGCGTCAATCCTTTCGACGATGACAACGGCAGCTTCTATGTCTTGGTCAACGACGAAGAGCAACACAGCCTGTGGCCGACCTTCGCCGACGTCCCGGACGGTTGGCGGGTGGTTTTCGGCGAAGCGGACCGTGCGGCATGTCTGGATTACATCGAGCAGAACTGGCCCGATATCCGGCCGAAGAGCCTGCGTGACAGGCTAGCAGCGGGCGGGGCCTCTGATAATTGAGTTAGTCAAGCATTCAGCCGGCCGGTGAACTGCGATTTTTCATCTTCAGCGCCATTGTTTTCCCGGCAAGGCAAGAAAGTCGGCAGCGATTCTGATTAGCTTGCGGTGTCTGTAACCGCAAAGGTTGCAGCCCCAACTCATTCGATGAAGGAGCCTGTAGATGATGCTCTCTACCCGTACGGCGCGGCGTGCGGTAGCTGGCGCGTTCGGTACCGGTGCGCTTGCCGGCGCGATGCTGTTCGGTGCTCTTCCGTCGGCGATGGCCGATGAGCCCCCCAACTGCACCGCAGCCGACCTCGCCGTCGTGGCCGCAGGCGTGTCCCAGGCAACGGCGGACTACTTGTTCAGCCATCCGGACGTCAACTTCTTCTTCACCAGCCTCGAGGGCAAGACCCGCGACCAGGTGCGCACCGAAGTGGATAAGTACATGGCCGCCCACCCCGTGCAAAAGGGCGAGCTTACCGCCGTACGCCAGCCGCTGGTCGACATCAAGAACCGCTGCGGCGACACCAACGGCGACGGCATCGCTGACACCCCGTAATCCGCGTGCGGGCTGGAGCTGGGCCGCCCGCGCAGGAGAGCGCCGGCCGAATGGTGCTCATGGTGGACGACGATCCCGACGTCAGAACGTCGGTCGCCCGCGGGTTGCGGCACTCGGGATTTGACGTGCGGGTCGCCGCCTCCGGTAAAGAGGCGCTGCGATTGTTGTCGAGCGAGAAGCACGACGCGCTGGTGCTCGACGTGCAGATGCCCGAACTCGACGGCGTCGCGGTGGTGACCGCTTTGCGTGCGCTGGGAAACGACATCCCGATCTGTGTGCTGTCGGCACGCGACACGGTCAATGACCGGATCGCCGGTCTGGAGGCCGGCGCCGACGATTACCTGACCAAGCCGTTCGATCTCGGCGAGCTCGTCGCACGGTTACACGCCCTGCTGCGCCGCACGGGTTATTCCGACCGGTCGTCGGACACCATGACGGTCGGCCCGCTGACCATCGACACCGCCAGGCGGCTGGTGTTCGTCGCCGGTGAGCGCGTCGAACTGACCAAACGCGAATTCGACTTGCTCGCAGTGCTTGCCGAGAACGCGGGCGTGGTGCTCAGCCGGCAGCGGCTGCTCGAGTTGGTCTGGGGCTACGACTTCGACGTGGACACCAACGTGGCGGACGTGTTCATCAGCTATCTGAGGCGCAAGCTCGAACGCGATGAGCTGCCGCGGGTGATCCATACAGTGCGTGGGATCGGATACGTATTGCGAGACGAAACGTAGTGGGGTCGAGCATCTGCCACCGAGACGAAACGTAGTGGAGTCGAGCATCGCCACCGAGACGAAACGTAGTGGAGTCGAGCATCGCCACCGAGACGAAACGTAGCCGGGTGGGCCTGTTCAGATTCGTCCGGTCAGCGTCGCTGCGCACCAGGGTCGCTCTGGCCTCCGCAGCGGCCGCCGCGGCTGTGGTCGCGGTGTTCACGATTCTGACATCGGTGGTGCTGGCCAATAACGATGCGGCACAACTAGATCGGCGACTCGACTCGATCATCGAGGCGAGCAGATATCCCAATCAGCTGTCCAGCCCGCGCCAGGGCGTGCTGACCACGGGACGAATGAAATCGACCGGGCAGGTGGTGTTCCAGCGCGGGCTTCAGCTGCCGCCGCTGCAGCCGGGGACCGCGGACGTCAAGGTGAACGGGGTCGACTACCGCGTGCGCACTATTCCGGTGGAACAGCAAGGGGGCGTGCTGATTTCGATCGGGATTCGGGCCGACAGCATCCTGCTGAGTCGGGCCCGCGTACCGTTCTACGTCGCGGTCGGAGTGGTTACGGTGCTGATCGCTGCGGGCGCGGGGTGGCTGCTGTCCGGTCCCGCGATCCGCCCGCTGCGCCGACTCACCGAGTACACCCGGCGACTGGGCAAGGGCACCGAGAAGATGCCGGAGGTCCATGGCGTCCGGGAAGCCGAAGAACTGTCCGAGGCGATGGCCGGGATGCTGAGCCGGCTCGCCGCCGCGCAACAGGCGACCCAGAATTCCCTACAGGCTGCACAGGATTTCGCGGCGAACGCGGCACACGAATTGCGCACACCGCTGACCGCTATGCGTGCCGACCTCGACACGCTGCGCATCCACAACCTGCCCGACGATGAGCGCGCCGAGGTCGTCAACGACCTGTCGCGGGCGCAGCGTCGCGTCGAGGCGATCATCACCGCGCTCGGCCAGCTGGCCTCCGGCGAACTCGCACGGGCTGAGGACCGCGAGGAGATCGACGTGACCGACCTGCTGGACCGCGTGGCGCGGGAGAACATGCGCCCTGGCGGGTCGGTGGAGATCGTGGTGCAGGCCGACGAGGAGCTCGGCACCATCTGGGGCTGGCCCAGCGGGCTGCGTCTCGCCGTCGACAACCTGGTGCGCAACGCCGTCACGCACGGTTCGGCGACCAGGGTGGTGCTGACGGGGCATCGGGAGGACCACGCGTTGACCATCACCGTCGACGACAACGGCCGCGGCCTGCCCTCCGACGAGCGCATCAACGTGCTCGGCCGCTTCGCGCGCGGAAGTACCGCTGCGCCGGGAGGTTCGGGGCTAGGACTCGCGCTTGTGGCCCAGCAGGCCGCGCTGCACGGCGGCAGTATCGTGTTGGCCGACAGCCCGCTCGGTGGCCTGCGCGCCACCCTGACGGTGTCCGATCAGGCTTGATCCGGCCGGGGCTGGAAGGCGGTGACGGCCAGCCGCCAGCCGAGGAGAAGGACCGCGGTCGCGGCGGCCGCCACTACGACGAAACTGGCGGCGACGCCCGCAGAAGTGGCCTTGCGCAAAACCATTCCCACCGCGACGGTGCACACCCACACCACCAGGCCGGTCGGAACGACGGCGGTCGGACGCCGCCACGCGCGGCTCAACAGCCAGCCGATCACGGCCCCGGCCAAGAATGGCCACGCCGTCTCGGCGACACCGGAAGCGGTCAACCCCTCGGCGTGGCTGCGGCGTCCAACCGCGCAGAACACCAGCACCGCGACGAGGTCGGCGAGCGCCGCGAAGGCGCTACTGCGTCGCATCGCGTCCCTCCGCCTCGGCGACCGTGAGGCCGGCGTCGGGGTCGACGTCCTTTTCGGTACGGAACATGAAGAAGAACACCACCCAGCCGATGGCCGCGATGAAGATCCAGCTGATCAACCGATAGATCAGCATCGCCGAGATCGCCGACGCCAGCGTCATGCCGCTCGACACCAGGCCGGGCACCAGCACCGCCTCCACGACCAGCAACCCGCCGGGCATCAGCGGGATCGACCCAACCGCCCGCGCTGCGGCATAGGCGACCGTCAGCCCGGCCAGTGACGGCCGGCCACCCGCCGCATAGGCGGCGAACGCCAGACACGCCACGTCGGCGATCCAGTTGAACAGCGACCAACTGAACGCGATGGTGAGGTCGCGGCGGCTGAGGCTCACCGACTCCGACTGGTGGAGGTGATGGCGCCAGGTCTCCACGCCGGTATCGACCGGCTTGCCGCGCAGCGAGTTGACCCACGCCAGCACCTTGACCCCGATGCCGTCGATCAGATCGGGGCGCGACGCGACCGCCTGCGCCAGCAGCAGCAGAGCGACGAAGCCGCCAAGCGTAAAGATAAGCGACAGAGGGTTTTTCGACGCGCCGAGCAGGAAAGCGCCACCCAGACCCAGTAGCGCCAGGCCGACGACCTGCAGCACCCCGGACATCACCAGTTGCCAGGACGCCACCACCGGCGAGGCGCCCCATATCCGTTGTTGGCGGTAGATGAACGTCGCCGAGAGCACCGGCCCGCCCGGCATCGTCGTCGACAGCGCGTTGCCGGCGTAGAACGCGGCCTCCGACCGCCACTGCTTGACCTCCACGCCCGCCGACTTCAAGAGCGTGCGCTGAATCTGGGCGAAGCTGTGCATCGACGACATCGCGGCGACCACCGCGGCCAATACCCACAGCCACTTGGCGGCGTAGAGGCTGTGGAACGCCTTCGCCAGCTGGTCCCACACCAGCACGACTTCGACCGTCAGCACCGCCACCGCGACGCCGATGATCACCCAGCGCAGCCACCAGTATTTGCCGCGCGTGGTTCCCTCTTGGCGGCGGGCATTATCCGCCGGCGCATCGTGGGACACGCCCTACAGGGTAACGGCGGAGGCCTCCGACCGGCCGTTACGCTACCGGCATGGCCGCGCTCGGTTCGGGTCACGACGAGGCGGTGCCGCCCCTCATCCAGAAGGCGGCGGCGTGGGCATGGCGCCTCCTGGTGATCATCGCCGTGGCGGTCGCGATCCTGTGGGTGGTGCGGCGGCTGGAAGTCATCGTCGTCCCCGTTGCCCTGGCCTTGATGGTGACCGCGCTGATGATCCCCGCCGTCGACTTCCTCGACCGCCGGGGCGCGCCGCGCGGCGGCGCCGTCGCCCTGGTCCTGCTGACCGGCGTCGCGATCGTCGGCGGCATGCTCACCTTCGTCATCAGCCAGTTCGTCACCGGATTGCCCGGACTGGTCGACCAGGTCACCCACTCGATCGAGACCACCCGCGCCTGGCTGATCGAGGGACCGGCTCACCTGAGCAAGGACCAGATCACCAACGCAGGCAATTCCGCGATCGAAGCGGTCCGCAATAACCAGGCCAAGCTCACCAGCGGCGCATTGTCGACGGCGGCCACCGTCACCGAGATCGTCACCGGTGCACTGCTGACGCTGTTCACCCTCATCTTCTTCCTGCACGGCGGACGCAACATCTGGTCGTTCGTCACCCAGATCTTCCCGACCCACGTCCGGGAGCGGGTGCGCGACGCGGGCCGCGCTGGGTTCCACTCGCTGATCGGCTACGTGCGCGCGACGTTCGTGGTTGCGCTGGTCGACGCCATCGGTATCGGTACCGGCCTGGCGGTCATGGGGGTGCCGTTGGCGCTGCCGCTGGCTTCGCTGGTCTTCCTCGGCGCCTTCGTCCCGCTCGTCGGTGCGGTTGTCGCCGGTTTCCTCGCCGTCGTCGTCGCTCTGCTGGCGAAGGGTTTCATTTATGCGCTGATCACGCTGGCGCTCATCATTGCTGTGCAGCAGCTGGAAGGCCATGTGCTGCAGCCTCTGGTGATGGGGCGCGCGGTGTCGGTGCATCCGCTGGCGGTGGTGCTCGCCATCGCCGCGGGGGGCGTGCTGGCGGGCATCGTCGGCGCGCTGCTGGCCGTGCCGACCGTGGCGTTTCTCAACAGCGCGACCCGGGTGCTTCTCGCACGGGAACCCGAGGCCGAGTTGGAGGCGCAAGAGGCCGAGTCGAGCAAGGTGATCGAGGCCGAGCCCGACGACGTTGCTCAGGGCAAATAAGCTGCGGCAGTCGGCGATTGGCCGACACAATGTCGCGCTGAGAGCGCCGTCGCGGCTATATATGCATGGCGACGCTGTCAGGCTGACATTGTGGCCGCAAACTAGCGGCCGCGGCCTTCCCTGCGCAGCAGATCCGCCGCGCTGAGGTTGCCGCGCCGGCGGCCCTCATCCTCGGCCTGCGCGGTCAGCTTCTCGGTCGAATCGGGATCCTGCTGGCGCTGCGCGGGCATCGCGGTGGTCGGGTCGGCATCGGGGCTCGCATGCCTGCTGGCGCGCGAACGCTGCACCGGAATCGCCGTGGTGGGCTCTGCGCCCTGCGGCGGAGACGGCGGCGACGCGGGTCGCGCCGGGGCGGCGGGACCGGTGCCACGCAGCTCGCCGAGCCACGACTCGATCTCACGGTCCTCCCGCACGGGCGGGGGCGGTGCGACACGCTTGGCGCGAGGGGGCGCCGCATCCGCACCCGCCACCGCATTGCGGGGCGCCCCGTCGGCGGGCGCCGGGATCCGGGTGGTCTGCGGCTCGCCGGCGGGGGCCGGACGTGCCACGGGCATCCGCGTGGTGCCCGCCACCGACGGGCTGTTGGCCCGTACCGGCGCGGTCGGGATGCGGGTGGTCGCGGCGCCGGGCCGCGTCGCCCCCTCGACGGCCGGGTGGGTCGGGTCGTGCGGTGGCAGTGGCCTGCTCGACATGGGTGGCACGGGCGCACCGGCACCAACCAAAGCCGCTTCATCCGATTCACGGACGGTCGGCCGCTTGCGCTCGTCGGGCAGTTCGGTCTCGCCGAGGCCGAGCCGCTGCTGGATGCGCTTCATCCACTTGGGTGCCCACCAGCAGTCGTCGCCGAGCAGCTTCATCACTGCGGGCACCAGGAACATGCGAATCACGGTGGCGTCCAACAGAAGTGCGATCAGCAGACCGAACGCCAGGTACTTCATCATGACCAGGTCGGAGAACGCGAACGCGCCAGCGACGACCGCAAGGATCAGCGCCGCGCCGGTGATCAGCCGGCCGGTGGTCGCGGTGCCGATGCGGATGGCCTCGGCGGTGGACATGCCCCGCTCGCGGGCCTCGACCATGCGTGACACCAAGAACACTTCGTAGTCGGTGGACAAACCCCAGATGATTGCGATGATCATGCCGATCATCGGCGCCATCAGCGGCTGGGGGGTGTAGTTCATCAGTCCGGAGCCGTGTCCGTCGACGAACATCCACGTCAGCACGCCCATCGTTGATCCGAGCGTCAACGCGCTCATCACCGCGGCCTTGATCGGCAGCACGACCGACCCGAACGCCAGGAACATCAGGATCGTGGTCGTGACGATCAGCGTCGTCACCATCAACGGCAGCTTGTCGAACAGGCTGTGAATGCTGTCCTGCTCCAGCGCCGGAGTGCCACCCACCGAGATGGACAGGCCGTGCGGCGGCGGGATTGCCCGCAGTTCCTCGATCTTCTTGGCCGCGTCGTTGCGGTTTTCCAAACCGTTCTGGATCACCCGCACCGACGGGTCCTTCGACGCCCCGTCCAGGTATGGGCGCTCCTGCCACATCTTGGTCGGATCGTTGTTGGCGTCGATGAAGCCCGAGATCTGCATCGCCTTGGCGCGCACCTCGGCGATCTGAGCGTCGGTGACCGGCTGGTCGTTGTCGCTTTCGATGACCATCGTCAGCGGTTCGGTGCGGAAGCCGGGGAAGGTCTTGTCGAACTCCTCCTGCGCCTGGCGCACGCTGTTGTCCGGCGGCAGGTATTTCTCGCTGATGCCGCCCAGCGACAGCTGACCCAAGGGGATGATCAGCAGGATCATCACGATGATGATGGGGGCCGCGAAAGCGATGGGCCGCTTCATGACTCGGTTGACGAGCTTGCCCCAGAAGCCCTTCTCGACCTCTTCGCGCGTCTTGGTCTTCTGCGTCTTCTCGGCGAACCAGTCGATGATCCGCCGCGATACCGCCCAGTTCCGCAGGAACGGCACCCGCAGCAGGGTCCGCACCCCGAGCGCGTCGATGTTCGGCCCGACGATGGCCAGCGCGCCGGCCAGCACGGTGATCGACAGGATCGCCGAGAGCATGACCGTGGCGATGATCGCGTAGGTGATGGACTTCAGGAAGCCCTGTGGGAACAGCAGCAGGGGCAAGGCTGAGGCCACGATGATCACCGCGGAGAACGTCACCGTGCGACCCGACGTCATCATCGTGCGACGGACGGCGGCCTCGGTGTCGTAGCCCTCGGCGATCTCTTCCCGGAACCGGCTCACGATGTAGAGACCGAAGTCGATCGCGATACCGAGCCCGACGAGCGTCACCACCGGTTGGGCGAAGAAGTGCACGGGGATGAACTCCGCGAGGAGTCGCATGATGCCCAGGGATCCGGCGATGGTCAGCCCGCCGACGATCATCGGCAGGCTGGCCGCGATGACGCCGCCGAATACGAAGAACAGCACCACCATCACCAGCGGCACACCGAGCAACTCGCCGCGCTGCTGATCGTCGCCGATGGTTCCGGTCAGTTCGCTGGCCAGCGGCTGCAGACCGGCCTGTTTGACGTCGACCCCGTCGATGTTGAGCGCTTCCTTGACGGTCTTGCCGTCCTCACCGACGTTCTTGTTGTAGTTGTTCAGGATCGCGTCGTCGTTGTCGCCCTTGAGCTGGATCGACATGAACGCATGCTTCTTGTCGGCGTCGGCCATGTTCTTGAGCACTTCGGGGCTCTTGAAGTAGCCGATCGACCGCAGAACCTGGTCCGGGTGGGTCTTCTCGACCTCGGCGAGGTTGTCGAGGATCTTCTTCTGGAACGCCGGGTCGTCGACGGTCTTGCCCTCGGGCGCGGTGTAGATGCCGACGATGTGGCCGGAAGTGTCCCGGCCGTAGGTCTTGTCGGCGACGACCGAGGCGTGCACCGATTGACTGCCCTCGTCGTAGAACCCGCTCTGGGTGACGTGCTGGCCGAGGCTGATGCCGTAGACGCCGCCGCCAAGGCACAGAGCGACCATCACTCCGATCACGATGTATCGGTAGCGGAAGACCGTACGGCCCCACCAGGCGAACACCTAAGCTCCTAACTCACAAAATCTCTATGCGCCGCGCGCAGTTCAATTGTTCACACACGCGAGGTCAGTAGCGAGGACAGCGGCCGGAACGGCTGCAGCCAAGCCCCTTGCTCGGGCAGCGAATCTAGGCCGATTCGCGGTAGTGGCTCCCGGAAAACTCCAGGAATGTCCTCCAGGTCGACAAACTCCAAAGTATCCGAGGCTAGCGCCCAACTCGCATGTTCGCGAAATCCGAGCACCTGAACTGGAGTATCGCCGCGCGCGATCTCCTCTAGTGGCCTGCGAAAGGCCTGTCCATCGGCCGAGGCCACCAGCAGGCCGGCCAACCCCTCCCTCCGGCGGAGCTCGATGTGGTTGAGCATGTCGGCGTCGACATCGCTGTCCTCGTCGACCTTGGGTTTGGCGAAGACGGCGAAGCCGACGTTCCGCAGCGCCTCGACCCAGGGTCTGACCACGTCGGCGCTGCCCGGCGCGATGTTGGTGAACACGGTGGCCTCCGGCTCAAGCGACACCTGCTCACGGCCGGCTGCGATCTCCGCTGTGCGTGCCAGCAGCCACCGGCCCAGCGCGTCGAACCTGGGCCGGTGCGCGGCGGTCGGTCTGCCGCCGAGAATCGACCCGAGGCCCATGTCGAGATTGGGTGCGTCCCACACCAACAGCACCCGCGATACGCCGGGCACCGGCTGGGGCGCCTCGACGAGCTCTTCTGCGATGGTCATGGCTGCCTCTCCCAGACCAGCTCCGCCACCGGGCTACCCGCGTCTCGCGCCTTCGTCTCGTATTTGGTGACCGGCCGCGCCACTGAGATGGGCAGGTGGTCCCGCGACGACACCCGCCGCAGCCGCGGCTCGGCGTCACCGCATTCGGCTATCTGTTCGGCGTAGCCCGGGTGGTCGGTTGCGGCGTGCAGCACACCGCCGGGCCGCAACCGGTCGGCGATCAGCGCGATGGTGTCGGGCTGCAGCAGCCTGCGCTTGTGGTGGCGGGCCTTGGGCCATGGGTCGGGGAAGAACACCCGCACACCGGTCAGTGACTGAGGTCCGAACATATGCTCGAGCACGTCGACCCCGTCGCCGCGGACCAGCCGGATGTTGGTGACGGGGTCTGTCTGGGCCGACCGGTCGATGGCGCTGAGCAGCTGAGCCAGCCCGCGCTTGTACACCTCGACTGCGACCACGTCGATGTCCGGCTCGGCTTTGGCCATCGCCAGCGTCGACGTTCCGGTTCCGCTGCCGATCTCCAGCACCACCGGCGCCGACCTGCCGAACCACCGCTCGGTGTCGAGAGGGCCGGCGGGACCTTCAGGGGTGCGCGCGTGTGTGCCGAGCTCCGGCCACAGCCGCTCCCACGTCTGCTGCTGGCCGGTGGAAACCGACGAGCGCCGGGACCGGTAGCTGGTGACCCGGGGATGAAGATGCGAAGCGGGTCGAGTCATCGCCGCCTCTCGGACGGTCGAGTTCGCCGCGCATGCATTTGTCCATGGTTGCGCATCGGCGCCTCAGAACCCGCATCGCGGTGCATATTGATACCCAACAGTTGCCAACCCCGTCGGTGCCCAAACTCACAGCTGGGCGCAAAGGTGCGAGCGATCGCCATCATGTCGGCAATCTCGGAGCGAAAACATCCGTTCGCGGAGGGTGCCCGAAGGTGCCACCATTTCTGGAGGGGAGGAATCATGGGCGAAACGGCGAGCACGGAAGGCCACCAGATTTTCACCACCGAACTGACGCGGCTGGCGCGACGCGTGGACGACCCGCAGATCGCCGCGCTCGCCGACGAGGTCGGCGCCCCGCTGCGGGTTGCGGTGCGCGGACGCGACGGCGTCGGTCGTGGCACCGTGGCAGCCGCGCTGGCCGGCGCGGGAGTGTCCCTCGACAACGGCGATGACGACGATGCCGACGTCGACGTGGTGGTCGTCGCCGAGGCGCTCAAGCCCGAAGACCGGGCGATGATCGGCCTTGACCTTCCTTGCTCCTCACGTCCGCGGCGCCCGACGCTCGTCGTGCTGAACAAGGCGGATCTGGCCGGGTTCGGGGCGGGCGGCCCGCTTGCCATCGCCGACCGTCGGGCCGCCGAGATCCGCGCGCTGACCGGCGCGCCGACGGTGTCGATGGTTGCGCTGCTGGCCTGCGCGGTGCCCGACGACGAACTTGTCGACGCGCTGCGCGCCCTGACCGCCGAACCGGCCGATCTCACCTCCACCGACGGATTCCTGTCAGCCGAGCACGGTCTGTCCCGCGGCGCGCGCGCACGACTGCTGAACACCCTCGACCTCTTCGGCATCGCGCACGGTGTCCTCGCGCTGCAGCAGGGGACCGACCCCGCCGATCTGCCCGCGGTCTGGCGTCGGCTCAGCCGCGTCGAGCAGGTGATGGACGGCCTGGCCGCCGTCGGCGCCGAGGTGCGCTACCGGCGGGTGCGCGCGGCGCTCACCCGACTGCGCGCGATGGCCGCGCAGGGCACCCCGGAGGTGGCCGAGTTCGTCGCCCGCGACGACGCCGTGGTCGCCGTGATGGCCGCGGCGGTCGATGTCGTTGCGGCCGCGGGCATGTCGGTCGACGCAGGAGACGCACCATCGGTACATCTGGGACGCGCTGTGCACTGGCAGCGCTACAGCCGCGGTCCGGTCAACTCCCTTCACCGTCAGTGTGGCGCCGACATCTGCCGCGGTTCACTGCGGCTGATGCGACGCGCGGAGCACTGGTGACCGACGTCGACCAGGTCGACGATCCGGTGGCCGCGGTCGACGCGCTGGTCGTGGCCGCCGATCCCGGCTTGACCTCGCCGGGTGTGGAGAGCCGCGACGTTGTGCTCGTCGTCGGCCCGTGGCTGGCCGGTGCGAGCGGCGTGATCGCCGCATTGCGCGATCGACTGCCGGATCACACGTTCGTCGAATCCGACGACCTCAAGCCGGTCGATGCGCCGACCGCCGTGGTGTTCGTCGTGTCCGCAGTGGCGCCGATCACCGAATCCGACTGTGCCCTGATCGATTTCGCCGCCCAACATACCGATGTTGTGATCGGGGCCGTTTCGAAGATCGATGTGCACCGCGACTGGCGCGACGTGCTCGCAGAAGACCGGGCGCGGCTGGCCGCCCACGCAGACCGCTACCGGGACATGCCGTGGGTCGGTGTGGCGGCGGCCCCCGATCTCGGCGAACCGAACGTCGACGAGCTCGTCGAGTTGCTGCGAACCCGACTGGACGACCCGGACACAAAGCGGCGAAACAGGCTGCGGGCGTGGGACTCTCGCTTGCAGGCGGTGATATCGCGGCATACCTCGGACGGGTCGGGCGCCGACCGGCACGCACGCGTCAGTGCACTGAAGGACCGGCGGGAAGCGGTGCTGCGCAATCGCAGGGTCATAAAATCCGAGCGCACCATCGCGCTGCGCAGCCAGTTCCAGCAGGCCCGCGTCCAGCTCGCGTACTTCGCTCGCAACCGCTGTACCTCGGTGCGTACGGAATTGCAGGAAGACGCGGCGGCGATGACCAGACGGCGGATGCCCGACTTTGAAGGCTATGTCCGCGCCCGGGTCGACGAAGTGATCGAAGAAGTCGAAGCCGGCACCACCAAGCACCTCGCCGACATGGCGACCGAACTCGGTCTGGCCGCGCCGGAATCACCGCCTGCGCCGTCGGCGCCGAGGATGGTGCCGCCGCCGCTGAAATCGCGTCGGCTCGAAACGCGGCTGATGATGGTGCTCGGAGCGGGCTTCGGCCTCGGTGTGGCGCTGGGCGTGAGCCGGTTGTTCGCCGGGCTCGCACCGGGCCTGACGATCGCGGGCCTGGCGGCGGGGGCCGTCGTGGGTCTGTTGGTCACCGTCTGGGTCGTCGGCATGCGCGGTCTGCTGGCCGACCGGACGATGCTGGACCGCTGGGTCGCGGTGGTGATCGGCTTGCTGCAGGCCACGCTCGAGGAGAGGGTCGCCACGCGGGTGGTTGCCGCCGAGGCCGAACTGACCGCCGAAGCGACCCGACGCGACGAGGCCGACGCCGACGAGACCGCCGCCGCGGTCGCCAAGATCGACGCTGAGCTCCGCGAACACGCGTTGGCGACCGCGCGTGCCGCGGCGCTGCGCGACCGGCGGCTGCCCGCGCTGCAGAAGGCATTGGAGACCGTGCGCGCCGAGCTCGCGGGCGAGCGTCATACCTGATAAGCGCAGCGAGCCGAGCTTTCTGAATCGTTCCTGTGAGTGATCGGACATAGATCCGATTAACCACGGGTATGTCACCCGCGTTAACCTCTATAAGAGGGCGATAAGTGCCAGCGACGCGACTGCCCGCGTGCTGGTGGAAAACCGTACGCAGGAGATGTTGATGACGTCAGCGACCATTCCCGGTCTGGACACCGCACCGACGAAACACGCAGAACTGCTCGCGTGGGTCCAGGAGGTCGCCGAGCTCACGCAGCCCGATCGGGTGGTGTTCGCCGACGGGTCCGACGAAGAGAACGCCCGGCTGTGCGCGCAGCTGGAGGCGGCCGGAACCTTCAAGCGGCTGAACGACGAGAAGAAGCCGAACTCCTACCTGGCGCTGTCCGATCCGTCCGACGTGGCCCGCGTGGAGTCGCGCACCTTCATCTGCACCGAGCGTGAGATCGACGCAGGCCCCACCAACAACTGGATGGACCCGGCTGAGATGCGCGGCATCATGACCGACCTCTACCGCGGTAGCATGCGCGGCCGCACCATGTACGTGGTGCCGTTCTGCATGGGCCCGCTCGGCGCCGAGGATCCCAAGCTGGGTGTCGAGATCACCGACTCGGAGTACGTCGTGGTGTCGATGCGGACGATGACGCGCATGGGTAAGGCCGCGCTCGACAAGATGGGCACCGACGGCTTCTTCGTCAAGGCGCTGCACTCGATCGGCGCGCCGCTGGAGCCGGGTCAGAAGGATGTGCCGTGGCCCTGCAACGAGACCAAGTACATCAGCCACTTCCCCGAGACCCGTGAGATCTGGAGCTACGGATCGGGTTACGGCGGCAACGCGCTGCTGGGCAAGAAGTGCTACTCGCTGCGTATCGCGTCGGCGATGGCGCATGACGAGGGTTGGCTCGCCGAGCACATGCTGATCCTCAAGCTGATTTCGCCGGAGAACAAGTCGTACTTCATCGCCGCGGCGTTCCCGTCGGCGTGCGGCAAGACCAACCTCGCGATGCTGCAGCCCACCATTCCGGGCTGGCGCGCCGAGACCGTCGGCGACGACATCGCCTGGATGCGGTTCGGCAAGGACGGCCGGCTGTATGCGGTCAACCCGGAGTTCGGCTTCTTCGGTGTCGCGCCAGGCACCAACTGGAAGTCAAACCCCAACGCGATGAAGACCATCGAGGCCGGCAACACCGTCTTCACCAACGTCGCGCTGACCGACGACGACGACGTGTGGTGGGAGGGCCTCGAGGGCGACCCGCAACACCTCATCGACTGGAAGGGCCGCGACTGGACGCCCGACTCGGAAGAGAAAGCGGCACACCCGAACTCGCGCTACTGCACGCCGATGTCGCAGTGCCCGACGTTGGCTCCGGAGTGGGACGACCCGCAGGGTGTGCCGATCTCGGCGATCCTGTTCGGTGCCCGCCGCAAGACGACGGTGCCGCTGGTGACGCAGGCTCGCGACTGGCAGCATGGCGTCTTCATCGGCGCCACCATGGGTTCTGAGCAGACCGCGGCCGCCGAGGGCAAGGTCGGCACCGTACGCCGCGACCCGATGGCGATGCTGCCGTTCCTCGGCTACAACGTCGGCGACTACTTCGCGCACTGGATCAACATCGGCAAGCAGTCCGATGAGTCGAAGATGCCGAAGATCTTCTTCGTCAACTGGTTCCGCCGCGGCGACGACGGCCGCTTCCTGTGGCCGGGCTTCGGCGAGAACAGCCGCGTGATGAAGTGGATCATCGACCGGATCGAGCATCGCGCCGGTGGCCGCACCACGCCGATCGGCACCGTGCCGACCGCTGAGGACTTGGATCTGGATGGCCTTGATGTCGATGCCGCCGACGTGGACGCCGCGCTGGCGGTGAACCCCGACGAGTGGCGCGAGGAACTCCCGCAGATCGAGGAGTGGTTCGAGTTCGTCGGCGAGAAGCTGCCGACCGGCATCAAAGACGAGTTCGACGCGCTGAAGCACCGGTTGGCCGAAGCCGAGTAACTCAGCGGGTGTCTGCCGGCCCGCATTTGTGAATCTGACGACGCGTTACGCGCGATTCGCGTCGGCAGGTTCACTAATGATCTGTGGGAGTGGGATTCTGCGCTTGCTCCAAAGCGGTTCGCAATCGCTCGATTTGATCGAATGCGTAAGCCACCATCACCGGAGTCGTCATGGCAGCACCTCTGCGGGTAAGCGACTCGTAGGTCTGATCACCAAGCACCTCGCGAAGATGCACTACTGCGGAGTCGACCTCTGGGAACACGAGACGGGAGCTTCGCATGTCGCCGCATCCCATAATCGTGGCCGCCGCTTCATACGACTCGAATCGCGCGAGAAGCACAGCGATCATCGAGAGTGGCCCCGTCACGAGAAGAAAGCTGCCTGAGTTCTGGTAGTTGCGAATTGCAAGCACGAGATGATCGATAGCCTCCAGAGGATCACCGTGTGTGACGGCCAACCTGGATAATCCGATGGAAATGGTTGACTCAGCGAATCTGTTGCCGCTAGCGCGCGCGACCAGCATCGCACGATAAGTGACCTCGTAGGCCGTCTTCGGGTCGGCCTCGCGATGGGCCCAGCCGTATGCATTGAGCGCCAGGCATTTCACTTGCGGGTTTTCCACCGTTTCCGCTTCTATGGGAAGGTCTTTGACAATTGTCATCGCCTCACTGACTGCACCACAGTTCGTCAGCGCCATCGCCAGCATGGCTCGGGCGAGAACAGTTGAACCGGTAGTGCGAGTGATTGTGTCGCGGACCATGGCCGCCGTCTTATCTGGCTCACCCCTCAGGTGATAGGCGGTACCGATGATGACTTCATATCCGAAGGGGACGTCGGTGTAGCCGCCGCGGTCGAGAGCATCCCGCGCCATTTCGGCGTAACCGATGGCATCGTCGACCCGACCAACCGCGTAGAGCTGGGCAGCGATCGCGCAGAGCTGCACCAGCCGCGGATGATCGCGGGCCGCTGCAGACGAGACGAGTTCCTCCGCCCACATGACCGGCTCGTACAAGTCACAACACACCCCGAGAAGCGCGGTGTAGAACGCGATTGTCGCGCAGGTGTCTAAGTCGTCGCCATCGACGGCCCAGCGGAATGCGGCACGCACGTTTGGCAATTCCCGTGCGAGCCACTCGTAGGCCTCGCGTTGATGTGGACTGTTGAAGAGTCTCAGTACGGCGTCTTCGGCCGCTGCGAAGTAGTGCGCGTGCGCGGCACGGGCACTTGGGGCTTCGCCGCTATCGATCAACCGTTCATCGGCGAACTGCCGGATCGTCTCCAGCATCGAGAATCTCGTCTGGCCCGACGATCGGTCGGCAATGAGAAGTGACTTCCGCACAAGGGCAGCGAGCAGATCCAGCGTGGCAAGCTCATCGCCGCTGCCTGTGATCGCGCATGCTCCGGCCAGATCGAAACCGCCCGCGAACACAGAAATTCGGGCCAGCAGCGACTGCTCCTCGGCGGTCAGTAAGTCAAAAGACCATTGCACCGCGTGGCGCAGAGTCTGGTGACGTTCGAGGCCACGTCGCGCCCCGGTCAGTAAGCGGAACCGATCGTGAAGACGCGCTTGCAGTTCGGCTACGGTCATCGATTGCATCCTCGATGCGGCTAACTCGATTGCAAGCGGGATGCCGTCAAGGCGTCGGCAAATCTCGGCGACTGCGTCGAGGCCATCAGCCGATGTGATCGCAGCGCCGACCGCCGAGGCGCGTTCGGCGAACAGCTGTGTGGCGCTGGAGTCGATGTCTAGCGACGGCACGGGCCATATCCTTTCGTCAGCCAGTCGCAGACCCTCGCGACTTGTGGCGAGGATCGATACGGTCGAGGACCTTTGCAGGATCTTTTCGATCACATCGGCTGCGGCATCCAGAATGTGTTCGCAGTTGTCGAACACGAATAGCCGGCTGCGTCCCTGCTGCGCGGCCGCGACGCTATCGGTGAGGTTCATACCCGGCTGCTGGGTGACGCCTAGCGCTGCCGCCACCGCCCCAGCAATCGCGGCGGGATCGCCGACTGGGGCAAGTTCGATGACCCAGACGCCGTCGGAGTACTCAAAGGCTGATCGTTGTGCGACCTCCAGAGCGAGGCGCGTCTTGCCCACTCCGCCAGGACCGGTCAGTGTGACAAGTCGATGTGCCTTCAGCGACGTTTGTACGTCGGCGATCTCGGCTTCCCGGCCGAAGAACGCCGTCGTGGAGACGCGAAGGTTTCCCGGCGTCGAATCAAGCGTCTTGAGCGGCGGAAACTCCGACCGCAGACCGTCGCCGCGGACCTGGAAGATGTTCACGGCTTTCTCGATGTCGCGGAGCTGCCGCAGCCCTAAGTCGAGTAGGTCGACGCCAGACAGAAGCCCAGCCGACGTCGCGTCGAGCAGGATCTGCCCGCCATGACCCGCCGCCATCACCCGGGCCGCCCGGTTCAGGACCGCGCCGAAATAGTCGTCACCTCGGCGCTCCGCCTCACCGGTCGCAATGCCCATTCGGACAGGCAGTTTCAGCTCGCGTTGGGCGCTAACAGCTGCGTCGACCGCAGATCGCGGGGATGCGAATGCCGCACAGATTCCGTCTCCGGTGTGTTTGAACAAATAGCCGCCGCGCGCCAAGACCGCGTCGTTGAGCAATGTGTCATGCGCGACGAGCGCGCCTCGCATCGTGTTTGGGTCGGCTTCCCACCGCCGTGTCGATCCTTCGATATCGGTGAACAGGAACGTCACGACCCCCGACGGCGCGACCTCCTCCATCACTGCACCCCCGCTTCACCGGATGCGTCATGGTAAGTCCGCGGCGACTGACTACCTGCGCGTTTGACCCTCTTGACACCTGTCAAGTTCGGGCATCGTAGAGTTCAGCCATGCAGATTCGCGAGCATGCCGAAGCACACCCCCTGAAGCCCGCCGTCATCATGCATCCGTCGGGGATGACGGTGACGTTTGGTGAACTCGAGGTCAAGGCCAACCGGCTCGCGCACTACTTCCGCGCCCACGGCCTGCGCGAGGGCGACGCCGTCGCGATCCTGATGGAGAACAACGAGCACTACCACGTCGCGATGTGGGCGGCCCGGCGCAGCGGTCTCTACTACGTCCCGATCAACACCCACCTGACCTCCGCGGAGGCGGCCTACATCATCGACAACAGCAGCGCCAAGGCGATCGTCGGCTCGGCCGCCCTTCAGAAGACGTTGGAGGGCCTGGCCACCGAACTGCCGAACGGCCTGCCCGAGCTGCTGATCATCGCTGGGGACGACCTCGAGGGCTGGCATAGCTACCCCGAATGTGTTGCCGACCAGCCTGATACACCGATCGATGACGAGATCGAGGGCGATCTGCTGCAGTACTCGTCGGGCACCACCGGTCGGCCAAAGGGCATCAAGCGGGAGTTGCCGCACCTACCGCCGTCCGAAGCGCCAGGCATGATGTCAGCGCTGGTCAGTTTCTGGCTCGACCCCGAAGCCGTCTACCTCAGCCCTGCACCGCTCTACCACACCGCGCCGTCGGTGTGGTCGATGACGATCCAGGCCGGCGGCATCACCACTGTCGTGATGGAGAAGTTCGACGCCGAAGGCTGCCTCGAGGCGATCCAGCGCCATCGCGTGACGCACGGGCAGTTTGTGCCTGCGATGTTCACCCGCATGCTGAAACTGCCTGAGGACGTGCGGAATTCGTACGACCTCTCCAGCCTGAAGCGGGTGATGCACGCCGCCGCGCCGTGTCCCGTGGAGATCAAGAAACAGATGATCGACTGGTGGGGACCGATCGTCGACGAGTACTACGCCTCATCAGAGGCACACGGGTCGACGCTGATCACGGCCGAGGAATGGCTGACTCATCCAGGGTCGGTCGGCCGGCCGATGGCCGGTGCCCTACACATCCTCGACGAGGACGGCAACGAACTGCCTCCTGGCCAGGCCGGTGAGATCTACTTCGAGGGCGGCTACGACTTCGAGTACCTCAATGATCCGGAGAAGACGGCGAAGTCACGCAGCAAGCACGGCTGGAAGACGGTCGGCGACATCGGGTATCTCGATGAAGAGGGCTACCTCTATCTCACCGACCGGCGTCACCACATGATCATTTCCGGCGGGGTGAACATCTACCCGCAAGAGGCGGAGAACATGTTGGTCACGCACCCGAAGGTGATGGATGCGGCCGTGTTCGGTATTCCCGACGAGGAGATGGGCCAGCGCGTCAAGGCCGTGGTGCAGACGGTCGACCCCGCCGACGCCACCGACGGGTTCGCCGAGGAGCTGCTGAGCTGGCTGCGGGACCGCCTGGCGCACTACAAATGTCCGCGCTCCATCTCCTTCGAGCCGCAGCTGCCGCGCACCGACACCGGCAAGCTGTACAAGCAGGAGCTGATCGCCAAGTACTCATAGGGCAAGCTGTGTCAATGCTCGGTCATGAACCCGGCGGACCCTACTTCGACGATCTCGAGATCGGACAGGTCTTCGATTGGGCGCCCTCGATGACGCTGACGTCGGGCGCTGCGGCGGTGCACCAGTCGATCATCGGCGACCGGCTGCGGCTGGCGCTGGACGCGGACCTCGCGAATGCCGTGACGGGTGCGACCGTGGCGCTGGCTCATCCGCAACTGGTCTGCGATGTTGCCATCGGCCAGACGACCCTGGCCACCCAGCGTGTGAAGGCCAACTTGTTCTACCGTGGCCTGTCTTTTCACCGGTTCCCGGTCATCGGCGACACCTTGTCCACCCGCACCGAGGTCGTCGCGCTCAAACAAAATTCGACCAGGCCGGGCCGTGCCCCGACGGGCCTTGCCGCGCTGCGCATGACGACCGTCGACCAGCTCGGGCGGCTGGTGCTCGACTTCCACCGCTGCGCAATGCTTCCGTTGCGCGACGGGGCCGTCGACACCGGCCACCATGACGACCTGTCGGCCATCGGCGCCGGGTCCAACCGGCCGCCCGATCCGACCGCCGACTGGGACGCCGATGCATTCCGCGCGAGGGTGCCCGGCGCGCACTTCGACCCAGGCATCGCCGGCGCGGTTCTGCACAGCACTGCCGACGTCGTCTCCAGCGCACCGGAGTTGGCGCGGCTGACGCTGAACATCGCTGCCACCCACCATGATTCGCGTGTTGGCGGCCAGCGCCTTGTCTACGGCGGCCACACGATCGGGTTGGCGTTCGCTCAAGTCACGCGGTTACTGCCGAACATCGCGACGATATTGGGCTGGGAGTCGTGCGACCACACCGGCCCTGTGCACGAGGGGGACACCCTCTACAGCGAGGTGCACGTCGACGGCGCCGAGCCGCTGCCCGCCGGCCGCGGTGGCGTACTCAAGCTGCGGTCGATCGTCTACGCCGTCGGTGACGGTACTGCCGACCGGCCGGTGCTGGACTGGCGCTTCACCGCTCTGCAGTTCTGAGCGCACGTTGGTCGCGTCGCGAGCGTGCACGTAACGCCGAAATACTGCGGCGTGTTGTGTGCAGACACGCACGCTCGCGGGGGAGCGGGGGAGGTGACCCAGCTATTTCAGCAGCGGGTCGCGCGGGAGGCCCAGGATGCGCTCGGCGATCGTGTTGCGGGTGATCTCCGACGTACCGCCGGCGATCGTCATCGCCCTACCCCCCAAGTAGCTGCGAATCAGCTTCTGGTTGGCGCCCACCACCGCGGACGATCCCGCCAGCGCGAGACCCAATTCCGTGAGGTGCTGGCCGGATTCGGCCACCAGCAGCTTGGTGACATTGCCCTCCGGCCCCGGTTCGGCGCCGGCGATGGCGCGGCTGGCGCGGCGAAGGTTCAGCAGCCGAAGCGTGTGCAGCTCGGCGATCACCTCACCGGCCCGCCGGACGTGTTGGGCCGCCACGGAGTCCGGCACGCCGTCGAGCAGCTTGATCAGGTCGTCGGCGTCGAAACCGACCGAGCCGCCCGAGCCGCCGCCGATCGAGATGCGCTCATTGCCGAGCGTGGCCCGCGCCACCAGCCAGCCCTTGTTCACGTCGCCGACCACGTCGGAGTCCGGCACGAAGACATCGTCGAAGAAGACTTCGTTGAAGTGCGCGTCGCCGGTGATCCCTCGCAGCGGATTGACCGTGACGCCAGGGGCCTTCATGTCGATGGCCATCATCGTCACACCGGCGTGCTTGGGCGCGTCGGGATCGGTGCGGACCGTCGCCAGACCCCACTGGCAGTGCTGCGCAAGGCTTGTCCATACCTTCTGGCCGGTCACCTTCCAGCCGCCGTCGACCTTCTTGGCGGCCGTGCGCACCGCGGCGGCGTCCGAGCCCGCGCCCGGTTCGGAGAACAGCTGGCACCACATCGTTTGTCCGCGCAGCACGGGTTCGACCCATCGCTCGCGCTGATCGTCGGTGCCCGCCTGCGCAATGGTCAGCGCCACCCAACCGGTGATGCCCATGTCCGCGCGCTCGACGTCAGCCAACTCTTCCTCGATGACCAACTGCTCGAGCACGTCTGCCGCCCGCCCCCACGGCTTGGGCCAGTGCGGCACAAGATATCCCGAGTCGACGAGGAAGTCGCGCTGCTTGTCTTCGGGCAGCGACCGCACCTGCTCGACAGCCTCTTGCGCCTGCCTGCGGTACTCGTCGGCTTCCTCGGGCAGCGTGAACGATGCCCCGTGCGCCTGCCCGCTGCGACGACCCTCCACCACGTCGAGCAACGGGTCCGCGCCGTCACCGATCACCGGGGCCAGCGTGCGGGCCCGACGCAGGTAAAGGTGCGCATCGTGTTCCCATGTGAAGCCGATTCCACCGTGCAGCTGAATGTTGTTCTCAGCGTTGAAGACCTGCGCGCGGATGGCATGTGAGGCGGCTACGGCGGCGGGAAACCAGGCGCTGTCGATGTCCTCGGCGCGGGCCGCATCCCAGACGGCGGCCGTGGTCTGCTCGGCGTCGACGAGCATGTTGGCGGCATGGTGCTTGACGGCCTGGAACGTGCCGATGGTCCTGCCGAACTGCTCGCGGACCTTCGCGTAGTCGACCGCCATCTCCAGCGTCGCCCAGGCCACGCCCACCGCCTCGGCCGATGCCAGGATCCGGAAGACCGTGCGCGCCCGCCGGGCGGCGCCGCGCAGTACCCGGTCCTCGGCCACCGTCACGCCGCGAAGCGCTATCGATCCGATGCTGCGGGAGGTGTCCAACGGTTCGAGGGCCGCCACCGTGACGCCCTCGGCGGTGGCGTCGACCGCCACGATGTCGTCACCGGCTACAAGCACAAGTACATCGGCGTCGGGCGCGCCGAGCACGGCCGGGCTCTCTCCGGTCACCACGAGGTCCGACCCGACGGCCACGGTCCCGGACAACCCCAGCGCCGCCACCCGCGATCCGTCGGCGAGACCCGGAAGCACTTGCGCGCGAAGCGAATCCGATGCACAACGGTCGATGACCACGGCCGCCGCCACCGTCGGCAGGAAGGGGCCGGGGCTCAACTCGCGACCCTGGGCCTCCAGCACCACCGCCAACTCGGCGAGCCCGAACCCCGAACCGCCGTGCTCCTCGGCGATCGCCAGACCCAGCCACCCCAGTTCCGCTGCCGCTCGCCACACGTCGTCGGGGTGTGCGGACCCACCCTCGAGTGAAGCGCGCGCCGCAGCCCTGGTTTTCAGCCGCGTGAGCTGGCCAATCGCCGAATCGGCAAGATCCTGGTGTTCGTCGGTGATGGCGAGTGCTGACTTGCTCACAGTGGAAGTCCTTTGCCGTTGACGGGTGTCGAGTAGAAGTTAACTCGCATTCTGGCAGCACCCAAAATGTGATCACCGTCACAATCCGAGCTCTGACGTGCAACGAGTAGACAACTGCCAAATGTTGTCGTTTCGATTGGCCGTACGGGGGTACGCTCGCGCCATGACGGAAACGCCGGATGCTCGGCAAACCGCGCCCAAAATAGTGAAACAGGCTCAGTGGTTCCTGCGTGCAGGCCCTTCTGACTATCTTCTGGCGATGAGCGTCGCATCAGCATCGCTACCGTTCATCGGAAAACGCCTCGAACCGCTCGGCGTGGTGACCGCCATGGGTATCTGGGGTTATCGGCACGCCCCCGACTTCTTCGGCAGCGGCCGGTCAAAGAAAGCTCCGGTCTTGCCCGAACTCCGCAAGCAGGAGCTCGACTCAACCAATTCGGTCCTCGAAGCCGCACTGCGCGGCATCGTGGCGCCCACGGAACTGCCGATCAAGTGGCCGGCGCCGGAGCGGCAGGCCCCCGTGTTGAAGATGCGCACGCACCGTCGCAGCCTGCACCGGTCGTCGGTTCGCTACGGCGACCACCCGTCGCAGCTTCTGGACGTGTGGCGCGCCAAGGAACTGCCCGTCGAGCCGGCACCGGTGATGATCTTCGTGCCGGGCGGCGCATGGATCCACGGTGGAAGGCAACTGCAGGGCTATGCGTTGATGTCGGCGATGGCGGCGCAGGGCTGGGTGTGCCTGTCGGTGAACTACCGAGTCGCGCCGCATCACCGCTGGCCGCAGCACATCACCGACGTCAAAACCGCGATCGCGTGGGCGCGCGCCAACGTCGACCGGTTCGGCGGTGACCGCAATTTCGTCGCCATCGCGGGATGTTCGGCCGGTGGCCATCTGTCCGCGTTGGCCGGGCTGACGCCCAACGATCCCGAGCTGCAGGCGGATCTGCCGGAGGGCTCGGATACCTCCGTCGACGCGGTGGTGGGCATCTACGGCCGCTACGACTGGGAGGACCGTTCGACCCCGGAACGGGACCGGTTCGTCGACTTCTTGGAGCGCGTCGTCGTCAAGCGCAAGATCGATCGCCATCCCGAGATCTTCCGGAAGGCTTCGCCGATCGCCCAGGTACATCCTGACGCGCCGCCGTTCCTCGTGATTCACGGAACCGGCGACTCCGTCATCCCCGTGGCGCAGGCCCGAAGCTTCGTCGAGCGGCTGCGCGCCGTTTCACGCGACGTGGTCAGCTACATCGAACTGCCGGGCGCCGGCCACGGATTCGACATGACCGACGGTGCCCGCACCGGCGCGGTGTCGACGGCAATCGGCTTGTTCCTCAACCATGTTCACCGAAACCGATCGCTGATGAAGGCGAAAGAGGTTATATAGCCTCCTGGCAGGGAGGTGCTGGAGTTGAAGAGGCTCAGCGGGTGGGACGCGGTACTGCTGTATTCCGAGACGCCCACCGTCCACATGCATACGCTGAAGCTGGCGGTGATCGAGCTCGACGACCTCGGCGGCCGCACCTTTGGAATCGACGAGTTTCGTAAAGTCATCCAAGCCCGGCTCGGCAAGCTCGAGCCGTTCTGCTATCAGCTGGTCGACATCCCGTTCAAGTTCCACCACCCCATGTGGCGGCAGAACTGCGAGGTCGACCTCGAATACCACGTCCGCCCGTATCGGGTCGACAGCCCAGGAGGCCGTCGCCAGCTTGACGAGGCGGTTGGCAAGATCGCTAGCGTGCCACTGGACCGCAGCAAGCCGCTGTGGGAGATGTACTTCATCGAAGGCCTTGCCAACGGTCGCATCGCGGTACTCGGCAAGATCCACCACGCGCTGGCCGACGGGGTTGCCTCGGCGAATCTGTTGGCGCGCGGCATGGACATGCATCCAGGACCGCAGCGCGACTACGGGCCCAACCCAACGTCGTCCGTGCCCGGCCGAGGGGAGTTGCTGCGCACGGCAGTCGCCGACCACATGCGCCAGATCGGCCGCCTGCCTTCAGTGATGCGATACACCGCACAAGGTATCGGCCGGGTGCGCAAGAGCAGCAGAAAGCTGTCGCCGGAACTGACGCGACCGTTCACCCCTCCGCCGTCATTCATGAACCACCGCATCGACGCCGAGCGCAAGTTCGCCACCGCCTCGCTGGCGCTGGCCGACGTCAAGGAGACCGCCAAGCACCTGGACGTCACGATCAACGACATGGTGCTGGCGATGTCCGCGGGCGCGCTACGCAAGCTGTCGCTGAAGTACGACGGTCACGCCGACCACCCGCTGCTGGCCTCGGTCCCAGTCAGTTTCGACTTTTCCCCCGAACGCATCTCGGGCAACCGGTTCAGCGGCGTGATGATGGTGGTGCCCATCCAACTCGAGGACCCGCTGGAACGCGTACGCGCCGTGCACGACGCCGCGGTCGAGGCCAAGGAGACACACAACCTGATGGGGCCCGAGTTGGTCAGCAGATGGTCGTCGTACTTCCCGCCAGGACCCGCTGAGCGGCTGTTTCACTGGCTCGCCGAAAAGGACGGCCAGAACAAGGTGCTCAACCTGCCGATATCGAATGTGCCCGGCCCGCGCGAGCCCGGTCGCGTCGGCGGCGCGCTGGTCACCGAGATCTATTCGGTCGGCCCACTGACCACCGGAAGCGGACTCAACATCACCGTCTGGAGTTACGTCGACCAGCTCAACATCTCGGTGCTGTCCGACGGGCGGACCCTGTCAGACCCGCACGAGCTGTCCGACGCGATGATCGAGGCGTTCGTCGAAATCCGCCGCGCCGCAGGTCTTCCCGAGCGGCTCGCGGTGGTCGAAAAGGCGATGGCGCAGTAGCTACTTCTCGTCTCGGTGGGCATGCACCCAGGACAGGAATTTTTCCACGGCGTGGGCGGTGTAGTAGCCGCGCGGCGATCCGAAGAAGTCGAACGCGTGCTGAGCGTGTGGAATCTCGGAGTAGACCACGGTCTCCTTCGAGACCTCTCGCATCGCGGCGACGAACTCGCGCGCCTCGGGAACGGGGATCAACGAGTCATCGACGCCGTGCAGGATGAAAAACGGTGGCGCATCTGGCCGTACGCGGGTGATCGGCGATGCGTCGCGGTAGATCTGCAGATGCTTCGACAGCCGCTTCTTGACGACCAACCGCTGCAACAGGATCAGCACGAACTCCCAGCGGCCGGGCCCCTTGGTGGTGAACCAGTCGTAGCGTCCGTAGATCGGGACCGCCGCGGCCACCGACGTGTCGGCGCCCTCGAAGCCCGGCTGGTATTGCGGATCGTCTGGCGTCAGCGCGGCCAGTGCGCACAGGTGTCCACCCGCTGAGCCGCCGGTGATCGCGACGAAGTCGGGGTCGCCGCCGTATTCGTGAATGTTTTCCTTGATCCAGGCCAGCGCGCGTTTCACGTCGACGATGTGCGCCGGCCACGTGTTCTTCGGGCTCACCCGGTAGTCGATCGACACGCAGACCCACCCCCGCTCGGCCATGTGGCTCATCAGCGGATACGCCTGCGGGCGGCGCATTCCGATAGACCATCCGCCGCCGGGCACCTGCAACAACACGGGCGCCTTACCGTCGCGGGGCAGATCGCGACGGCGCCAGACGTCGGCGAAGTTGACCTTCGGGTGCGGGCCGTACTGCACCACGTCGGTCTTCTCCACGTAGCGGCGGCGCAGGAGCTCGTTGGGCAGCACGTAGGCCAGCCGCCGGCGCGCCATCGGTTGCGACTGCGCGGCAACGGCTTCGTAGTCGTCGCCGAGGGTGTCCCGCAGCGGCGTGTCGAAATAGGGCTCCGACGCCACGTTGCGGCGGTGGATCAGATACAGCAGCCCCCACGTGATTGCCTTGAGCAGCAGAGCTATTCGGCCCCGACCCGTCGCATAGTCGCCCCTCAGCCACCGCCAGCCTGCGCCCAGCACGGAGCCGGCAATGTACAGCGGCGCCATCTCGGTGGTGGGCCAGCCCAGGAAGAACGCCGGGACGGTGGGGTATCCGTCGCGGCCGAACGGCCGGACACCGTTGGCGGCGTTGGCGAGCTCGAGGCTCGCGCGGAAGAGGGGACGGCGCTTACCCATCGGGTTCCTCCACCCCGTCAACCAGGGCCTGCAGTTCCTTGCGCACGACCTTGCCCGTGATGCTGCGCGGAAGCTCATCGAGCACCGTGATCTGCCGCGGCACTTTGTAATTCGCGAGGTTCTCGCGAACGTGCTGTTTCAAGGTGTCCGGCGTTGCGGATGCGCCATCGTTGAGGACGACGAACGCCGCCAGCCGCTGGCCGTACTGCTCGTCGTCCACGCCGATCACCGCCGCCTCGGCGACATCGGCGTGTGAGGCCAGCGTCTTCTCCACCTCGATGGGATAGACGTTCTCGCCGCCGGAGACGATCATCTCGTCGTCGCGCCCGACGACGAACAGCCTGCCGTTGCCGTCCATGTAGCCCAGGTCGCCCGACGCCATGAAGCCCTCGTGGAAGTCCTTGGTCTGACCCGACGTGTACCCGCCGAACAGCGTGCCGCTGCGGCAGAAGATCTGGCCGACCTCTCCGGTCGGCACTTCGCGGAAGTCCTTGTCGAGTATCCGGATCTCGGTGCCCGGGGCAGGCTTGCCCGCGGTGTCGGGAGCCGCCCTCAGGTCTTCGGGCGTGGCCGACGCGATCAACCCGGCCTCCGTTGCGTTGTAGTTGTTGTAGATGACGTCGCCGAACTGGTCCATGAAGGCCGTCACCACATCCGGACGCATCCGCGAACCCGATGCAGCGGCGAAGCGTAAGGATCGTCCGCTGTAGCGGCTGCGTACCCCGTCGGGCAACTCCATAATCCGGTCGAACATCACCGGCACTACCGCCAGCCCCGTCGCTCGGTGGCGGTCGATCAACTCCAGGGTGGCCTCGGGATCGAACTTGCGCCGGGTGACGATCGTGCACGCCATGGTCGCGGCGAAGATCATCTGTGAGAAGCCCCAGGCGTGGAACATGGGCGCCGCGATCACGATCGCTTCCTCGGTGTGCCATGGAGTTCGGTCCAGGATGGCCTTGAGCGCGCCGGGATCTCCGCCCGTCAGCTTGGCGCCCTTGGGGGTGCCGGTGGTGCCCGACGTCAGCAGGATCGTGCGGGGCTTCTCGCTGGCGCGTTTGGGCTGTTGCCTGGCATGCGCGGCGATCATCTTTTCGACGGTGAACGAATCGCCGTGCGCCGACGGGTCATCGGTCCAGGCGACGATCCTGGTCGCGTCCGGTGTTTCGGCCAGCGCGCGCTCGACGATCTCGGTGAACTCCTCGTCGTAGACGATGGCGTCGGCGCCTTCACGCGCGACCACCTCGGCCAGCGCGGGCCCGGCGAATGAGGTGTTCAGCAGCAGCAGATCGGTGCCGATGCGGTTGGCCGCGACGACCGCCTCGATGAAGCCGCGGTGGTTGCGGCACATGACGCCGATGACCTTCGGCTGCCCGCCGGGCAGCGCCTGCAAGGCCGCGCCGAACGCGTCACAGCGTTGGTCGACTTCGCGCCAGGTCAGCGTGCCGAGCTCGTCTACGAGGCCGGGCCGGTCTGGACATCGCTGGGCCGACGACGCGAAACCCGAGACGGCCGAGACGTTTTCGCGGCGCATAGCCGCCGCGATCCGCACGTACTTGTCGGGCCGCAGCGGGGCGATCATGCCCGCGCGTCGCATCGTCGCGACCAGGCCCACGGTGTCGCCGAGTCTGTCCAGCAGCGCCATAACGGTCAGCCCAGGATCGGCAGGCGCCGTTCGGCGGCCAGTTCGTCGAGTGCCCGCTGCATGACGTGGCGGACGTGTGCGTCGACCTCATCGATGTCGGGGTTCTCACCGAATTCGGCGACGATGTCGATTGGCGGGAGCACCTGCATGGTGATCTTGGCCGGCAGCGGGATGTTCGGCGGGACGACCAGGCTCAGGCCGAACGGGAAGCCGAACGAGATCGGCACGATCTTGGCGCGCGCCAGTCGGGCGATCGGCCCAAGCCGCTCGGCCAGCCAGGTGCCGCGGGTCAGGTACAGCTGGGTCTCCTGACCGCCGATACCGACGGTGGGGACGATCGGAACCCCAGCATTCAATGCGGCCTTGACGTATCCGGTTCGGCCACCGAAGTCGATCTTGTTCTCCTCCAGCGTGGGCCGATACACGTCGTAATCGCCGCCCGGGAACACCACGACCAGCCCGCCGGAGCGCAGTGCCTCGTCGGCGTTCTCGTGGTTGGCGCTGATGTAGCCGATCTTTTTGAAAAAGTCACCGCTGGGCCCGACCATCAGCATGTCGTGGCTGAGCGTGTACAGCGGCCGGTCGTAGCCGTGCTTGTCGTAGAAGTCAACGGACAGGATCGGCACGTCCATCGGCAGCAGGCCGCCGGAGTGGTTACTCACCAGCAGCGCTCCGCCGGTGGGGAGGTTCTCCAGCCCGCGCACCTCGGAGCGGAAATAGCGCTTGAGGATCGGCCGCATGAGGCCCACGACGCGTGCGGTCAGACCGGGATCCCACTTCGTGATCTCGGACGGCTTGCTCTTTTTGGAGGGCTTGTTCTTTTTGGAGGGCTGGGTGTCGGTGGCCATTCGGATTCCTGTCGCTCACGGGCAGACTAGAACGTGTTCTAGTTTTTACATAGTACCTAGTCTTTGTTACCCGCTAAACCCCCGATAGATAGCATCACCCGGGTGAGCGAAGAAGCCAACAACGAACCAGCCGTCCTGGTCGAACAGCGCGACCGGATCCTCATCATCACCATCAACCGGCCCAAGGCCAAGAACGCCGTGAACGCGGACGTGAGTAGGGGCCTGGCCGATGCCATGGACCGGCTCGACGGTGAGGACGGCCTGTCGGTCGGCATCCTCACCGGCGCAGGCGGTTCCTTCTCCGCCGGCATGGACCTCAAGGCGTTCGCGCGCGGCGAGAACGTCGTCGTCGAGGGCCGCGGCATGGGCTTCACCGAGCGTCCGCCCGCCAAGCCGCTCATCGCGGCGGTCGAGGGCTACTGCCTGGCCGGCGGGTGTGAGCTGGCGCTGGCCACCGACCTGATCGTGGCATCCAAGGATTCGGCGTTCGGTATCCCCGAGGTCAAGCGCGGCCTGGTGGCCGGCGGCGGCGGTCTGCTGCGGTTGCCGCAGCGCATCCCGTACGCGATCGCGATGGAGCTGGCGCTGACCGGCGAGAACCTGCCGGCCGAAAAGGCCCATCAGCTCGGCCTGGTGAACCTGCTCGCCGAGCCGGGTTCGGCGCTGGAAGCGGCGATCGGGCTGGCGGAACGGATCGCAGGCAACGGCCCGCTCGCGGTGGCCGCGACCAAGCGCATCATCGTCGAGTCGCGCGGCTGGAGTCCCGAGGAGATGTGGTCGAAGCAGACCAAGATCCTCGCGCCTGTCTTCACGTCCAACGACGCCAGAGAGGGCGCGGTGGCCTTCGCCGAGAAACGGCCGCCGAAGTGGACCGGCACCTGATCGTTTCACCGACGCGGCGGTGGGCAACCGATAAGGCATGGCTCAAAGCGACGAACTGCCCATCACGGACTACGACCAGCTGTCCCTTCCTGAGCTCCGACACCGGATCCGCGGCCTGGAAGAGCCCCAGCTGCGGCAGCTGTTCGACCACGAGACCGCCCACGGCAACCGCATCCCGGTGCTCGAGGTGCTGCACGCGCGGCTGAAGGAACTGCACGATGGCGCGCAGCCGTCGGCGGGTGATCCGTCGAACGCGCCCGGGGTGACCCACACCCCGGCCGGCTCGCCGGTGCAGGAGTCAACGGCCGCGGAGGCCAACACGCCACTGCGGCACGGTGTCGCCGGGCAGACGCCGTCGCGCGGCAAGCCCTAGCGGGATGACGATCAAGCGGCGTCAGCCGCGTTGAGGAGTCCCGCAATCCAGCTCTAGCGGGATGACGGTCAAGCGGCTTCGGCCGCGTTGAGCAGTCCCGCCATCAAGCCTTGACCTGAACCGCGGTTGAGGGCGCAGCATGCACCCATGAGCATCGCCGCCTACCTGCAGCGCGTTTCCTACACCGGTCCGACGGACCCGACGCTCGAACTCCTCGAGGAGCTGGTGGCCGCGCACAACCGCACCATTCCGTTCGAGAACCTGGACCCGCTAATGGGTGTTCCGGTGGTGGATCTGCGGCCGGAGACGCTGGTCGACAAGTTGGTGCACCGCCGCCGCGGTGGATACTGCTTCGAGCAGAACGGCGTGATGGCGTACGTGTTGTCCCGGTTGGGGTTTGGTGTCGACGTGCTCGGCGGCCGGGTCGTGTGGATGAACACCAGCGGTGAACTACCGGCGCAGACGCATCAGGCTCTTGCGGTGGCAGTGCCGGGCGATGACGCCCGTTATCTCGTTGACGTCGGGTTCGGTGGCCAGACATTGACCTCGCCGATCCGGCTGGAGACCGACACGGTCCAGCAGACCCGTCACGAGCCGTACCGGATCCGATCGCACGATGACGGCTTGATCCTGGAAAGCGAGATCCGCGGAAAGTGGGAGCCGCTGTATCTGTTCAGCACGCGACCGTTTCCGATGATCGACCGTCAGGTCGGAAGTTGGTATGTGTCAACGTATCCGCAGTCCGGCTTCGTGACGGGGCTGTCCGTCGCGCTCATCACCGACGACGCGCGGTGGAATCTGCGCGGCCGCAATCTCGCGATCCACGGCAAGAGCGGAAGCGAGCGCATCGTCTTCGACACCGCCGCGCAGGTCGTTGACGCGTTGACCGACCGGCTCGGTATCGAGCTCACCGGCCTCGGCGATGTGGAGGCCCGCGTCAACGAGGTGTTGGACCGCTGACGACGACGTCCCACGGATCGGGGGCGGTGCCTTTTTCGCTCCTCGCGTGCGCGGTCAAGGCCAAGCGGCCAAGCCGCCGCGCGTAGAAGGCGGTGCTGCCGAACTCGTCGGCCCAACTACGTGCACGCATGGTGGCCAGCCACAGTTGGTGTTCGCGGGTGACGCCGATGGCGCCGTGCAGTTGATGCGCGATGGTGGTGACCGCCGCGACCGCGCGACCCACCGCCACCTTGGCCACCGTCACCGCATAGTCGGTCCGGTCGCTGTCGAACCCGTAGTCGGTTGCCGCGGCAACGGCCAGATCCGTTGCGGCTCGGGCCCTTTCGATCTCGCCAGCCATCGCGGCCAACGAATGCTGGACAGCCTGGAACGCCGACAGGGGTCTGCCGAACTGCTGCCGGTCGCGGGTATGCGCGACGGTCAGCCGCGCAGCGGCGTCCAACGCACCGACGATCTGCACACAGCGGGCCCATGCGCCGCGGCGATCGAGTTCGTCACCGGTATCGGCCGTTATCGACGTGAACCGCTCGACGGGCAGCTCGAAACTGAACGCGCCACGTGGCTCGCCGGCCAGGTTATGGCCGACGGTGATCGACGCGTCGTCGATCACGCCGACGTGAAGCGCATCGGCGGTCCGGGCAGCGAGCAGCGCCGTCGCCGAATGCGGCCACGGCACGCCTTCGGCGGTGCCGCGGAGCAGACCCTCGACGATCTCGGCATCGGCGATCGCGACCGTCAGCGGTCCGCTGCCGGGCACCGAAACACCGGCACGGCCGGCAAGCCAGGCGGCCAACAGGTCGGTCTCCGCAATCGGCACGGCGCACGCGTGGCGCGCGAGTCCCGCCAGCATGATCGCTGCCTCGGCGGGGGCTGCGTCCTGGCCGCTGGTCAGCCGGCTCAGCCCGGTTGCCTCGAGGGTGTGCCACAGCGCGCCGTCGAACTCTTCGGGCAGGCTGCGATGGCCGAGACGGGCGTCGAACGAACGGCGGCCGACGTCGTCGACGAGGGCCGTCAGCTCGTTTCCGCCCGCGGACCTGTAGAGCGTGGATCGGTCCAGGCTCTTGGCCACCACACCGCGAAGCACTTCGTTGGTCCCGCCGCGGAGGGTGAACATCGGCGAGTGCAGCCTTGCGGTGGCCAGCAGTGCCCGCAGCCGGCGGTGCTGCGGCGATCCGGCGTCCACGCTGTCGATCAGATCGGCCACCAGCTCCACCGTGTCCTGCTCGAAGCGGGTGCCGAGGTCCTTGACGAGTGCGGCTCGGCTAGCGGCGTCCTCACCGTTGGACAGCGCCCGCGCGACCGAGATCGACAGTTGGCGCAGCGAGATCATGCGGGCCATCAGATCGCCGACATCGGCTGTGGTGCGGTCATCGATGTCGGATTCGGCCAGCGCCCGGACGGCGGCGAACACCAGCGTCGCGGTGGACAGAATCCGTTCCGGCCCGCTGCGTTCGAAGCCGAGTTCGGCGGTGACCTGGTGCCAGCCGTTGCCGATCTCGCCGAGGACGTCGGCATCGGTGACGAACACCTCGTCGAACGTCACTTCGTTGAAGTGGTGTTCGCCGTTCATCAGCTCGATCGGGCTGATCGCGATGCCCGGGACGTCGGTCGGCACGATGAACTGGCTGAAACCAGCGTGGCGGTGTTGGGGGTCTTGCGGACTGGTGCGCGCCAACACCACGATCTGATGTGCGACATGCGCGCCGCTGGTCCACACTTTCGTGCCGCTGAGCAACCAGCCGCCCTCGGTGGCGACCGCACGGGTCTGCACGGCGGCGAGGTCGGAGCCCGCGCCGTGCTCGCTCATCCCGATCGCCGAATACAACCTGCCCGCAACGATTCGGGGCAGGAGCCGCTGACGCTGCTCCTCGCTGCCGTATGCGAGCAGTCCCGGCGCCACCTGACGGTCGGCGATCCAGTGCGCGGCGACCGGGGCGCCGTGCGCCAGAAGTTCCTCGGTCACCACGTAGCGGTGCAGATAACCCAACCCGGGGCCGCCGTACTGCGTCGGGATGGTGAGCCCGACGAATCCGGCATCGGCCAGGCGGGCGGAGAAATCGGGATCCCATTTGGCGAGCCAGCAGTCCACCGCGGGCTCCCAGCCGTGGGCGGCGCGATCAGCGGTCAGGAAGTCACGGATCGACGAGCGCAGCGTGGCCAGGTCACCGTCATTGGCGCACAGCGCCTCGAATTCGCTCACTGAGCACGTGAGTCTAGGCGCAGCAGGAATCGTGATGTCCAACCGACCGGCGCCGACCATACTCTCCTGACATGGCAACCATTTACTACACGGCGTCCAGCATCGACGGTTTCATCGTGGACAGCCAGGACAGCTTGGACTGGTTGATAAGCCGCAACATCGACGCCGACGGCCCGTTCGGCTACCGGGCGTTCAGCGATTCGGTGGGTGCCCTGGTGATGGGTGCCACCACATACGAATGGCTGCTGGCCAACGACCCCGATAACTGGCAGTACGACCAGCCGACGTGGGTAATGACTCACCGCCCCAACATCATTCGCAACGGTGATCCGGTCCGGGCGTTCCAGGGTGAGGTCACTGAGTTGCATCCGCAGCTGGTGCAGGCGGCGGGATACCGCGACGTGTGGGTGGTCGGGGGAGGGGAGGCGGCTGCGCAGTTTGCCCGCGCCGGTCTGATCGACGAGCTGATCGTCAGCTACGCGCCCTGCACGCTGGGGACGGGCGGACGACTGCTCCCGACGGACACCGAGTGGGCGCTGGTGGAGTCCGGCGTCAACGGTGAGTTCATTTGTGCCAGGTGGCGGAAGGCTTAATGGCCGCCGGTGGGAAGACCGTTGCGGCGCACGAATTCCCGTGACTTGATGAGGAATTCCATTTCGCGCGCCACCTGCCGCAGCGGTTCAGTGGTGCGAATGGAGCGGCACAGCACGACGGCGCCCTCCAACGAGGCGATGCACGTGACCGCTAGCGATTCGGCCGCAGCGGTATCGAAATTGTCGGCCACGAACGCGCGCGCCAACGCGTCGCGCCAGCGGCAGAAGATGTCGCTGGCGATCGCGGTCAGTTGCGCTTCGTCGTTGGTGCAGCCGATCGCGGCGGCGACGACCGGACAGCCGGCGCCGAAGTCGCTCTCCATCAGGGTGCGCTCCCAGAACTCGCTGAAGTTGCGAACCAGCGGCAACGCTCCTCGCTCGGCGGCGGTGTCGATGCTTTCGGTGATCGCATCACCGGCCCACCGCAGCGCCTCGGCCAGGATCTGATTGCGACCCTCGGGGAAGTGGTAGTACACCGAACCGCGGGGCGCACCGCTGCGAGCCAGCACCTCGTCGATGGTCACGCCTGAGGCGCCGCGTTCGCGCATCACCTGCGCGGCGCTCATCAGCATGTTGGTGCGCGTCGACCCGCGCTTGCTCCGTGTCTTGGCTTCCGGCACTGGCTACCGGGTCCTCAAGCGGCCTGCTGGCCGCGCAGCTGCGTCGGCCGCCATCCGACGGTCCGGCCGGCGAGCCGGTAGAAACGCTGACGACGGTCCGGCACACGGTGCGTGAACTGATGGCCTGCGAAGTTGAGCTCGATGACCCACATCGTGTGCCTCCTGGTATTGAGCGGCGCCGTTGCCGACTCCGATTATGATATGCAGCATATAACTGGCCCGCACAATAGACAATTCCCCGAGTTGAACCGCGTGGACTCAGACTCAGCCTGATCCGGATTATGGGTTTTTGCATAACACCTAATTTGGCGCTGCCCCATCGGACTAGGCTCGGCCCTGCCGCTGTTGGAGGGGCTGATCATGGGTCATTACAAGAGCAATGTGCGCGACCTCGAATTCAATCTGTTCGAGGTGCTCGAGCTCGAGAAGGCACTGGCGACCGGTGAGTTCGGCGACCTGGACGGGGACTCGGTCCGCCAGATGCTCGACGAGGCGTCCCGGCTGGCCGAGGGGCCCGTCGCCGACTCGTTCGCCGAATCCGACCGGCATCCACCGACCTTCGACCCGCAGACCCACTCGGTGTCGCTGCCTGACCCGTTCAAGCAATCGCTGCGCGCCTGGCGCGAAGGCGAATGGTTCCGCGTCGGCCTCAGTGAGGCGCTCGGTGGCGTGCCCGCACCCGCGATGGTTGCGTGGGCGATCAACGAGCTGCCGTTGGGCGCCAATCCGCCGGTATTTCTGTACATGGCGGGCCCGATCATGGCGGACATACTGCTGCACATCGGCAACGAGCATCAGCGGCACCTGGCATCGTTTGCGGTCGAACGTAATTGGGCCGCCACGATGGTGCTGACCGAACCCGACGCCGGCTCCGACGTCGGCGCCGGCCGCACGAAGGCCGTCCAGCAGCCCGACGGCACCTGGCACATCGACGGCGTCAAACGCTTCATCACCAACGGCGACACCGACGACGTCTTCGATAACATCATCCATCTGGTGCTCGCCCGGCCGGAGGGGGCCGGGCCAGGGACCAAGGGGCTCAGCCTGTTCCTCGTGCCGAAGTATCTGCCGGATCTCGAGTCCGGCGAACCGGGCGAGCGCAACGGCGTCTTCGTTACCGGACTCGAACACAAGATGGGGCTCAAGGCCTCGGCGACGTGTGAGCTGACGTTCGGCCAGCACGGGGTGCCCGCCGTCGGCTGGCTGGTCGGTGACGTCCACAACGGCATCGTGCAGATGTTCAAAGTCATCGAATACGCGCGAATGATGGTGGGCACCAAAGCCATTGCGACCCTGTCGACCGGTTACCTGAACGCGCTGGAGTATGCGAAGACCCGTATCCAGGGTGCCGACATGACGCAGATGACCGACAAGACGGCGCCGCGGGTGACAATCATCCACCATCCCGACGTGCGGCGCGCCTTGATGACGCAGAAGTGCTACGCCGAGGGGTTGCGGGCGCTGTATCTGTTCACCGCTGCGCATCAGGATCCAGCGGTGGCCGCGATCGTGTCCGGGGCCGACGCTCAACTGGCGGAGCGGGTAAACGATCTGTTGCTGCCGATCGTCAAAGGCGTCGGCTCCGAACGGGCCTACCAGTGCCTGACGGAGTCGCTGCAGACGTTCGGCGGTTCGGGCTTTCTGCAGGACTATCCGATCGAGCAGTACATCCGCGACGCGAAAATCGACAGCCTCTATGAGGGCACCACCGCGATCCAGGCGCAGGACTTCTTCTTCCGCAAGATCGCTCGCGATCAGGGCGTGGCACTGACGCACGTCGTCGCTGGGATCCAGAAATTTCTCGACAGCGACGCGGCGCGGCCGGAATTGGCCGAGGCGCGTGCGCTGCTGGCCACGGCGCTGTCCGATGTGCAGGCGATGACGGCAACCTTGACCGGCTACCTGCTCAGCGCGCAGGAGAACGCGCGCGAGCTGTACCGGATCGGCCTGGAGTCGGTCCCGTTCCTGCTGGCGGTGGGCGACCTGCTCATCGGTTGGCTGCTGCTCGAACACGCCGAGATTGCACTGAACGCCCTGGAGGCAGACCCGTCGCAACATGACCGTGCGTTCTACGAGGGCAAGGTCGCGGCGGCGAAAATCTTCGCGCGTAATGTGTTGCCGCGATTGACCGCCGAACGCAGGATCGTCGAGGGCGTCGACCTGACGATCATGGATCTGGGAGAGGAAGCATTCTGATGAAGGTGATCACGTCGATCGACGATGCCGTCGCTTCGGTCGGGCAGGAACTCGGTGTCAGCGAATGGCAGGAAATTGACCAGGACCGCATCAACGCCTTCGCCGATGCGACCGGTGATCACCAGTGGATCCACGTCGACGCCGAACGCGCCAAGAACGAAAGCCCTTACGGCACAACGATTGCGCACGGGTTTCTGACGCTGTCGATGATTCCCGCGCTCACCAAGGACAACTACCGCGTCGAGAACGCGAAGATGGCGATCAACTACGGGTCGAACAAGGTGCGGTTCATCGCCGCGGTGCCATCCGGCGGCCGGATCCGGGCGCGCTCCGAACTTATCGACGCCACCAAGGTCGACGACAACACCGTGAACCTGACGGTCAAGAACACCATCGAACTGGACGGGTCGAACAAGCCCGCCGCAGTGGCAGAGACGATCGTGCGGGTGCTGTTCTAGGCCACGTCGTCCACGGCATAGATTCATTCGTGAATTAGACGAATGCGTCAAAACCACCAAAACACAGGCTGAAGAAGCAGAGCATAAGGGTATGAGCGCGTATCAGACCCTGGTGGTAGGCACCGACGGTTCGGATACATCGCTGCAGGCGGTGGATCACGCAGCCGTGGTAGCCGCGGAAAGTGATGCAAAGTTGATCATCGCGATGGCGCACTTGCCCAATGTGGACAGGGGCGGTTGGGGCAGACCGGCCCGCCCGGATCGTGTAATCGATAGCGACGGCGAGGTCGCCCTCAAGGGCGAGGGCGACTACAAAATGCACGGCGAGGCGCCCGTGTACGAGATACTGCGCCAGGCCCGTGACCGCGCCAAGGCGGCAGGGGCGAAGAAGATCGAGACCCGACCGATCGTTGGTGATCCGGTGCATGCGCTGTCACGCCTCGCCAACGAGGTCGGGGCTGACCTTTTGGTAGTCGGCAACGTGGGACTCGCCTCGCGCAGCGGCAAGTGGCTCGGCTCAGTGCCGGGCAACGTGTTGGCCAGGGCCAAGAAGACGACCGATGTGTTGATCGTCCACACCTCCGACTGACCGCGCGCAGAAGCTACGACGGCTTGTAGCCGAAGGGCAACAGCACGCTCTTGGCCTGGGTATACTGCTCGATGCCCTCCGGCCCGTTCTCGCGGCCGATGCCTGAGTTCTTGTACCCGCCGAACGGGGCGCCGGGATCGAACGCGTACATGTTGACCGCGTAGGTGCCGGTGCGAATCTTCGAGGCGATTTTCATCGCCTTCTCGTTGTCGGTGGTGTACACGCTGCCCGCGAGCCCATACGCCGAATCATTGGCGATGCGCACCGCATCGTCTTCGGTGTCGTAGGGGATTACGGCCAGCACGGGGCCGAAGATCTCTTCCTGCGCAATGGTCATCGAGTTGTCGACATCGGCGAAAACCGTTGGCTGAACAAACCATCCGCTGTCCAGACCCTCGGGCCGCCCGCCGCCGGTGACCAGCCGCGCGCCCTCCTCGACGCCCTTCTTGATATAGCTTTCGACCCGCTCACGCTGCTTCTCGCTGATCAGCGACCCGAGCATGGCGCCGGGGTCATCGGGAAGCCCGACGGGCATGGCGCTCGCCGCGGCGGCGAGCTTCTCAACGATCTCGTCGTACCGCGACCGCGGCGCAAGGATGCGGGTCTGCGCAACGCACGCCTGCCCCGTGTTCATCAACCCGGAGAACACCAGCATCGGCAGCGTCGAATCCAGGTCGGCGTCTTCGAGGATGATGGCCGCGGACTTGCCGCCCAGCTCGAGCGAACACGGCTTGAGCTTCTCGGCCGCGATCTTGGCAATCTCCTTGCCGACGGCCGACGACCCGGTGAACGTGAACTTGTCGATCTCCGGGTTGGCGGTCAGCGCGCGGCCGGTCTCCGGACCGCCGGGCACCACCGACAGCACACCCTCGGGCAGACCGGCCTCTGCGAAGATCTCGGCCATCGCGAACAGCGACAGCGGTGTCTCGGCGGCCGGCTTCACCACGATCGTGCAGCCCGCGATCAACGCCGGGCCCAGCTTGTTGGCCGCAAGGAAGAACGGCACGTTCCAGGCGGTGATGGCGGCTACCACCCCGATCGGTTCGCGAACCACCATCGTCTCGCCGTAAACGCCCTCGCGGAAATCGCGCCAGGTGAACCTGTCGGCCGCGCCCGCGTAGTACTGGAACGCCGCCATCGCCGCGCCGTACTGCATCATGTCGACGATCGTCGGCGGCTGACCCGTCTCGGCGGCCAGCAGAAACTTCAGCTCGTCGGCCCGCTCCTCCATCAGCTTCACCGCTGCGCCCAGCACCGCCGCCCGCTCCTGCGGCGACATCTGCGGCCACGGCCCCTCGTCGAAGGCCTTGCGCGCAGCTGCGCACGCGGCGTTCACGTCGGCCTCGCTGGCCAGCGGCACCTTTCCGACGAGTTCACCGGTGGCCGGGGAATGCACCTCGATGACGTCAGCCGTTGCGGGTTCGGCCCATTTGCCGCCGATGAACAGCTTGTCCCACTCGGTTCTGAAGGCTGTGCTCTGAGTCATCTGTGCTCCTCGCGTGCGCGTGTCATGGACGTCACACTACCTACCGAGGGACGAAACGAGAACCTGTTGCAGTTTGTTGGCTCAGCGGCACTGCAGCACCAGCACGATGTTGCTCACCAGAAACTCTCGCAGCAGGGGTATCCGCGCCATCCACCACGCCCATCGCGGGTGGTAGCGGGGAAATGCGGCCACCAGCGCGCCGGAACTCTCGCCGAACGCCAGGCCGTCGGCCGCAGAGACCGCGAACAGTGACGAGCCGTAGTTGTTCTTCGGCGGATGGCCGTGCTTGCGGGTATAGCGCGCCGCCGCACGCTCCCCGCCGAGGTAGTGGGTCAATCCCATTTCGTGGCCGCCGAAGGGACCCAGCCACACCGTGTACGACAGCACTGCCAGGCCGCCTGGCCTGGTGACGCGCAGCATCTCCCGGGCCAACCGCCACGGCTGCGGCACGTGCTCGGCGACGTTGGACGACAGGCAGATGTCGACGCTGTTGTCGGCGAACGGCAGCGCCGTGCCGGAGGCGCGGACATAGGTCGCCGTTCCTCCCGACGCGGGGCCGGCGTGCATCTCGGCGAGGTCGGGTTCGACGCCGATGTAGTCGAAACCGGCCTGCTCGAAGGCCGTGGCGAAGTAGCCGGGACCGCCGCCGACGTCAAGCAGGGTGCGACCCGCTGTGGGCTCGGGACGGCTCGCTCGCCAGAGGTCGGCGACCATGGCCGCCGTGTCCTCGGCGAGCGCGGTGTAGAACCGCGCGGGGTCGGTCTGCTCGAACCGGAACTGCGCCAGCAACCGCACCGACCGCGTCAGCGTCGCGCGCCGGGCGAACAGGTCGGTGGCAGTCTTCCGACGAACGCTCGCGTGAGGAGACCACATAAAGCCAGACCCTATGCAGCGGTTACGCTGGCACGGATGTCCGTCCGGTCCGTGCGCTCTGTGCTGCTGCTTTGCTGGCGCGATACGGGCCATCCCCAGGGCGGTGGCAGCGAGACCTACCTGCAGCGCATTGGCGCCCAGCTGGCCGCATCGGGTATCGCGGTGACGTTGCGGACCGCGCGCTATGAAGGAGCGCCGCGCAACGAGGTGGTCGACGGTGTGCGGATCAACCGCGCAGGCGGAACCAACTCGATCTACATCTGGGCGGGTTTGGCCATGGTGTTGGCCCGCGTCGGTCTGGGCCCGCTGCGCAAGGTTCGCCCTGACGTGGTGATCGACACGCAGAACGGGCTGCCGTTCTTGGCTCGCCTTGCCTACGGCCGGCGTGTGGTGGTGCTTGTGCATCACTGCCACCGTGAACTGTGGCCGGTCGCCGGCCGGTGGAAGGGCCGCTTCGGCTGGTTCGTCGAATCGCGGTTGTCGCCGTGGCTGCACCGGCGCAATCAGTATGTGACGGTGTCGCTGCCGTCGGCGCGTGATCTCACCGATCTCGGCGTGGCGGCCGAGCACATCGCGGTGGTGCGCAACGGCCTCGACGAGGCACCGGCGGCGACGCTGGCGCTGCCGCGCGCGGACCATCCGCGCATCGCGCTGCTGAGTCGGCTGGTGCCGCACAAGCAGATCGAGGATGCGCTGACGGCCGTTGCCGAGCTTCGGCCGCGGATCCCCGGTCTGCACCTCGACATCGTCGGTGGCGGTTGGTGGCGTGACCGCCTCGTCGAGCATGCGCGACAACTCGGTGTCTGCCACGCGGTGACCTTTCATGGCCACGTCGATGACTTCACGAAACACGAAGTGCTGCAGCGAGCGTGGGTTCATGTGTTGCCGTCGCGCAAGGAAGGTTGGGGGCTGGCCGTCACCGAGGCTGCCCAACACGGGGTGCCGACGGTCGGCTACCGGTCATCCGGCGGGCTGACCGACTCGATCGTCGACGGGGTGACTGGCCTGCTCGTCGACGAGCACCGCGAGCTGGTGACCGGCCTCGAGCGGCTGCTGACCGACCCGGTGTTGCGCGAGCAGCTCGGCGGCAAGGCCCAGATCCGCAGCGGCGACTTCTCCTGGGCCCAGAGCGCCGAGGCGATGGCGACGGTCTTGGAGTCGACGGTCGCGGGAAATCGCGTCAGCGGTGTTGTCTAGGCGGCGAAGGCGACGGGAAGTGTTGCCGGGCCGCTGATTCCGACCAATGGCTTCCACTGCCCGATACCGTCGCGGCGCAGGTTCGGCAGGCGATCGGCCATCACGGTCAGCGCGGTGGCGATCTCGCGCCGCGCCAGGTTCGCGCCGAGGCAGTAGTGCGCGCCGGCGCCGAACGTCTGCATCGGCGGGGCGCCGTCGCGCAGAATGTCGAAGCGGTCGGGGTCGACGTACACGTCGGCGTCATGGTTGGCCGCGGCGGTGTTGCACATGACGAACGTTCCCGCGGGAATCACCACGCCCGCCATCTCGACATCCTCCGTCGTCATCCGCATCGCACCGAAAACCACTGGGGAGAACCGCATCAGCTCTTCGACGGCCTTCATCGCCAGCTCCGGCCGCTCCCGCAACAATGCCCACTGTTCCGGGTAGTCGCAGAATACGTCGATCGCGGCGGCCACCTGGTTCCGGGTGGTGTCGGTGCCGGCCATCAGCAGGCCGGCGGCGAGCATCCGCAGCTCGTCGGGCGACAACCGGTCGCCGTCGTCCTCGGCGCGGATCATCTCCGAGATCAGGTCGTCGGTCAGTGATTCCCGCCGGGTGGCGACCATGTCGTCGATGTAATCGTCGAGTTCACTCCATGCCGTGAGAATGTCGTCCTCGTATTCGGCGACGTTCCAGCTGAACAGCTTGAAAAAGTCGTCGGCCCACGCATCGAACAGCCGCCAGTCCTCCCGCGGTGCGCCGAGCAGCGCCGAGATGATCGGCACGGGATATGGCCGCGCGATGTCGGTCACAGCCTCGCAATGGCTTTGCGCAACAACAGGATCGAGTACGTCGTTGATCACGTCGACGATGGTGTCCTCGAGCCGCTGCACCGACCGCGGCGTGAACGCCTTCGACACCAGGCGGCGCAACCGCGTGTGGTCGTGACCGTTCATCGCCAGCAGGCTGGTGCTGGCACGGTGCCACAGCGGGCCGTCAGTGATGCCCTGCGTCTCCAACCCGAGGCCGGGCGGAACGATGAACCGCGGGTCGCGCAGCGTGGCGCGCACCAGGTCGTAACTCAGGATCTCGGGGCCGTGTGCACCCATCGCGATCGGCGCCTGCTCCAGCGCCTTGCGAAGGCGGCGGTGACCTTCGTCGGGGCTGGGCGCCTCCTCGTACTCGACGGTCGGCAGGTCGGCTTCGAACACGCTCGTGGTCATGTCGACCATGCTTCGACTCGCGCGCGGAGGTGGGTAGCGTAGTTGACTACTCCACTGTGAACGTGGTCACCCTCAGCGCGCGTCCCACGACCATCCCCGCCCCGCCGACGACCAGCATGGCCAGCCACACGGCGTGCGTGACCAGCAGCAATCCGCGGTGCGGGGCCGCGGGCCAGTCGCCGCCCACGCGGGTGACGGTGACGTCGTCGCCGGACTCGACGACCAGCCAGCCCACCCCGGCGCGGGCCAGTGCGTCGTTGTCGGCGCCGGAGCTCAGGAGCCGCTCCACCTCCCTTGCGCGGCCGCCCTCACCCGGGACGAGACGATCCGAGACGGTCAGGTCACCGGTGGTAAGCACGTCGGCGCGCAGCCACCGCGGCAGGGGATCGAGCACCGGCGCGTCGCCCGCCCACGGGAAGTGCCGCATGCTGGTGCCTGCGGGCAGCACCGCCACCGGATGCGGGTCGGCGTTGATCGTCGCCGCGGCCTCCTGCCAGGCCGGCGGGTATCGCACCGCGACGACCTTGCCACCGACGCCCCAGGCGAGATCGGGCAGCGTCGCGATCAACGCGAGACTGCACACCGCCGCCGCGACTGTGGTGGGCAGCCACCGCCGCAGGGCCACCACAGCGCCCGCGGCCGCCAGCGTGTAACCGGGCACCGCCAGCGCCACCCACTTCTGCGCGTCGCGCACCACGCCGAGACCCGGCAGCGCGCGGACCAACGACTCGACGGCCGCCACCCCCGGTCCCGTCGCCATCAGCGTCGGCACCACGACGGCCACCGCGGCCAACACAAGCAGCGGGACCGCGGCGGGTGCGCGCATCGCGACCGGCAGACCCGCCGCCACAATGCCCAGCAACACCACTGCGGCAACAACCACGAAAAGCGTTGTCCGCGAATCGGGTACGGCCTCATTGTTCCAGATGCCACCGAGGCTCGCCAGGCTGCCCAGCGTCGCGAGGCCGGGTTCTGCGCGGGCGGCGAATGCGGGCACCCCCTCGGCTTGCGAGGACGACAACGATCCTGAGACGGCGGCGGCCGTCAACCACGACAACGCAGCCAGGACCGCCGCGCCCGTTACGACGACCGCGGACACCCAGCGGGGGTGGCCCGCACGGGGCACCGTCGAGCACACCAGCGCCACCGTCGCGGCCAGCATCAGGCCGGTCGGCGTCAATCCGGCCAGCGCCACCCAGAACGCCACCGCGCAAACCCACGGGGTGCGCAGCCGCATCCGCAGCACCGTCACCGCCACCCATGGCAGACACCCGTAACCGACCAACAGGCTCCAGTGGCCCTGCAGAAGTCGTTCTGCGACATAGGGATTCCACACCGCCAGCGTCGCCGCGACGAAGCCACCCGAAGCACCGGCCTCGGGCAGCACCACCGATGCCAACCGGGCGGCGCCCCAGCCCGCGAGCCACAGCCCGGCGACCAGCAGCACCTTCACCACCACGCCGCCGTCGATCACGTGCGACGCCAGCGCCACCGCGAAGTCCTGCGGCAGGGCGCGCGGTGCAGCGTCCGAAAGGCCAAGCGCCGCATCGGATAAATACGAGCGAGGAGTCGAGACGGCGTCGCGCACCAACAGATACCCCGGCCGCAGCAGCGGACCGGTCACCACAAGGGCGAGCGCCAGCGCATAGGCCGGCGCCCAGAACCTCGTCAGCAGACGGTTGATCAGGCCTACCGGTCTGGAGGCTGCTGCCTGGGCCGCTGGGCGGGCAGCTTCTCGGTCTTGGCTTCTGCGCCGGGCACTTTGATGCCCTGAGTGTCGAAGAACCCGTGATCGGCCTCGTCGAGGCCGGGATCGATCAGCGTGGACTCGCCGCGCATGCTGAACGACCCCAGCAGCGCACCACCGACGAGTGCCAACAGGCCGATCGCGGTGAACGTGATCGGCAGGATGCGGCCCCACAGCGCCACCCGGTCACGCTCGTCGCGCGCCGCGGCGACCTGCGACTCGACCGTCTGTTCGTTGGACGTCACCGTGTAGTCGACGAACGTCACCTCGGGCTTCAGCGCCTCTCGCGCGTAATACTGGTTGGCCCGTTCCTTGGACTTGACGATGGTGCCCGACACCGGATCGACCCAGAAGGTGCGCTGGGCCGCGTAGAAGCGGGTCATGGTGATCGGTTCTTCGGGATTGCCGGGCAGACCCCACATCCCCGCCGGCGCGGTCACCTGGGCGTCCTCGTCGTTGTCGTACAGCGAGGCGTACTTGACCGGTTCGACGAGCTTGCCGTCGCCGTCGTAGCCGACGTTCTGGGTGAACCGGTAGGTGGTCAGCCCGTTGACGTCTTCCTCGCCGTCGTAGTTCGCGTCGAACGCCTTCTGGGCGATCGGATCGAAGAACGGATATGTCTTCTTCTCGGTGCCGAACGGGAAACGGTAGGTGAGCCCCTCGTGCGGCAGCGCGATGTTGGTCGGCGGCTGGTCGTCCTCGATCGTGCGTGGCTTCTGCACAGCGCCACCGGGATTGCTCTCGCTGGACACCGCCATCGCGGTCTTGCGGTCCAACGTGACGGTATCGACGAGTGCCAGCAGCAGGCCGTTGTCCTGTTGCTTGTCGCTGCGGCGCAGCGTGGTGCCGACCTGCAGGGTGACGACGTCGGCGTTGGAGGGCGCCTCGACGGTGATCTGCTTCTGCTGGGTCACCGGTACGTTCTTGCTGACCTCGAACTTCGGGGCGGCAAGCGATGCGGGATCAAAAGCCGTCCCCGTCCCATCGCTGACCAACGTGGCGTCGATGTCCAGTGGGATCTTGGTGATCCTGCCTTTGGTATAGGTGGTGAGCAGCAACGCGGCGATCAACAGGGCGGCTCCGAGCCCCATGATTCCGCACGCCGCGATACGCAACGCCACTGCGCGGTTCAAACCGGTCCTCCCTGGCTCGATGTCGCCGACCATCGGCTCCGAAGGCCCGATGGCTGCACCACTGGCTACGGACCCTAACAGCACAAACTAAGGCCATCACTTACTGCAACGGCTTACGCGCCAGGGCGTCCTGCACACTGGTCGGGTGCCAGGTTCCCAAACGCGTACGGAGGCAGTGAGCGGCACCCGTGGCTTTCTGCCCCCAGTCGAGGGCATGCGGGCCTGTGCGGCCGTCGGCGTCGTCGTCACCCACGTTGCGTTCCAGACCGGGCACACCGGCGGGGTCATTGGCCGCTTGTTCGGCCGGTTCGACCTCGCCGTCGCCGTGTTCTTCGCACTATCGGGATTTTTGTTGTGGCGCGGTCACGCCGCCGCCGCCCGCGGCCTGCGCCCAACCCCGCCGACGGGGCACTACTTGCGGTCGCGTTTGGTCCGCATCATGCCCGCCTACCTGGTGGCCGTTGTAGTCATCCTGACCCTGCTGCCCGACGCCAAACCCGACCTCACGGTGTGGCTGGCCAACCTGTCGCTGACCCAGATCTATGTGCCGTTGACGCTGACGGCCGGGTTGACGCAGATGTGGAGCCTCGCCGTCGAGGTGAGCTTCTATGTGGCGCTGCCGGTGATCGCACTGCTGGTTCGGCGGTTGCCGGCGCGCGCGCGCATCCCCGTGCTGGCCGCCGCGGGTGTGCTGAGCCTCGGGTGGGCTCTGCTGCCGATCCACACGCCGGTCGGGGTCAGCTCGCTGAACTGGCCGCCCGCGTTCCTGTCGTGGTTCGTCGCGGGGATGCTGCTGGCCGAGCTGACCGTGACACCGGTCGGCTGGCCGCACCGGTTGGCGCGTAGACGGGTCCTGATGGCGGTCGTCGCACTGGCGGCGTTCTTGGTGGCGGCGTCGCCGCTGGCGGGTCCGGAAGGCCTGACGCCGGGCACCGCACACCAGTTCATCGTCAAGGTCGCGATGGGCGCTGTGGTGTCGGGTGCGCTTCTGGCGCCGCTGGTGCTCGACGCTCCCGACACCCCGCACCGCATCCTGGGCAACACCACGATGGTGACATTGGGCCGGTGGTCCTACGGGCTGTTCATCTGGCATCTGGCCGCGCTGTGGATGGTGTTCCCGATCATCGGCGAGTTCGCGTTCAACGGGCACATGCCGGTGGTGCTCGGGCTGACAGTGGTGTTCGGGTTCGCGATCGCGGCGGTCAGCTACGCGCTGTTCGAGTCGCCATGCCGGGTTGCGTTGCGGCGGTGGGAGTATCGCCGCAGCAGCCCAGCCGAGCCGGCGCCGCCGCTGGACAGCGCCGTCAGGAGCGCGCCTGCGCCAGCCGCGCGATGATCGCGTCGCGCACCGCCGACCGCCGCGCCTTGCCCGCATCGTCGCGCAGCGGCGTGTCGGTGAACTCGACCGTGCGCGGCACCTTGTAGTGCGCGATGCGCTCGGAGAGGAACGCGATGACGGCATCCTCGTCGAGCCCGTCGGCCTGAACGATGGCATACGGCACCTGGCCCAGATCCTCGTCGGGCACGCCGACGACCAAGCAGGACAACACCTTCGGGTGGGCGGCGAGTGCGCCTTCGACCTCGGCTGGATAGACGTTGCGGCCGCCGACGGTGAACATGTCCACCCGCCGGTCGTTGAGGTAGAGGTAGCCGTCCTCGTCGAAGTAGCCGAGGTCACCCAGAGAGTCCCAGCCGTCACGGCTCTTGGCCGTCGCGCCGATGTAGCGGTAGGTCGGGGCGCTACCCGGCGACGGACGCATGTAGACCTCGCCGCTGACGCCGGGCGGGCACTCGTTGCCGTCGTCGTCGAGAACCTTCATCTCGCCGGAGATCACGCGGCCCACCGATCCACGATGCTGCAACCATTCGCCGCCGCTCAACGCCGCCAACGCCTGAAGCTCGGTGCCGCCGTAAAGTTCCCACACCGCGTCCGGGCCGAGCAACTCGATCCATCGCTGCTTGACCGACGGGGCGCACGGTGCTCCGACGTGCCACAACCGGCGCAGCGAGGACAAGTCGTAGGCGTCGGGGTCGGCGTCGTAGACCGGCAGCAACCGGTGCATGATTGTCGGCACCGTGAACAGCCAGTTGACCCGTGTTTCGGTGACCAGCCGCAGAAACTCTGCCGGATCGAACCGCGGCATCAAGACCAGATGGTGGCCCATCGTCAGGCCCATGGTGGCGGCCGTCATTCCGGTGTTGTGGGACATCGGCACCGAAACCAGTTGAACATCTTCCTCTTTGGTGCCCATTGCGAGGCTCACCGGCGTCAGGTCGGTGCGGCTGTCACCGCCGGCTTCGATCAGCTTCGGCCGTCCGGTACTGCCCCCGCTGGCCATCGCCTTCCATGTCGGAGAGACAGCCTCGGGCAGCGCGGCGTCGGGCACGGCCGGATCCGGTGTGAAACCCGCATCGACGCTGGGCGTCGTGCCGGATGGATCGGCTCTGCCGACGATCAGAGCGCGGGGGTGCAAGTCCAGCAAATTCTGAAACTCGTTGTCGGGCAGGCGGGCCGGCAGCGGTTGAGGTACGGCGCCCAGCTTCCACGCCGCGATCGCGGCCTGCAGGAACTCGATAGAGTTGGGCAGGGCGATCGTCACGTAGTCACCGACGCCAACGCCGCGCTCGGCGAACGCACGCGCTAGCCGGTTGGTCGACGAATCGAGCTCGCGGCGGGTCAGTGTGCGGCCCGAGCAGGTGATCGCGGACGCGTCGGGCTTGTCGGCGGCCAGCATCGAGACTCTGGTGCCGAGCGTGGGCGCGGATTCCGTCATGTCAGTAGCCGCCCTGCCTTTCGAATATCCTGCGTGGGTTGTCGACGAGCATCGCGGTGATCTGTTCGTCGGTCACGCCACGCTGCTTCAGCGCCGGGATCACGTCGTCGGAGATGTGCAGATAGTGCCAGTTGGGCATCGCGACGGGCACGACTTCCTCTGGCAGCCAATCGAGTAGGCATGATGCGTCGTGGGACAGCACCATCTTGTCGGCGTGCCCGCGCTCGCACATCGTCGCCACGGTGTTCACCCGCTGCTCGGTGTCGAGGAAGGTGTCGAGCCCGAAGCGGTCCATGCCGATGTAGGAGCCGTTGGCGATGAGCTCTTCCAGGTAGCCGATGTCAGTGGTGTCCCCGCAGTGGCCGATCACTACGCGGGACAGGTCGACACCTTCCTCGGCGAAGATCCGCTGCTGCTCGAGGCCGCGCCGGCTCGCGGCGTGGGTGTGTGTGGTGATCGGCACTCCGGTTTCGCGGTGTGCCGCGGCGACGGCCCGCAACACCCTCTCGACGCCGGGGGTCACGCCGGGTTCGTCGGTGGCGCACTTGAGGATTGCGGCCTTGATGCCGGTGTCGGCGATGCCGTCACGGATGTCGCCGACGAACATCTCGGTCATGATCTCCGGGCCGTCGAGCATTGTTCCTGGTCCGCGAAGAGAGAAGTACAGCGGCACATCGTTGTAGGTGTAGAGGCCGGTCGCGACGACGATGTTGATGTCGGTCTGCTCGGCGATGCGCGCGATGCGGGGGATGTAGCGGCCGAGCCCGATCACCGTGAGGTCGACGATGCTGTCCACGCCGCGCGACTTGAGCTCGTTGAGTCGATTGACCGCGTCGGCGATCCGTTGGTCCTCGTCGCCCCACACCTCGGGGTGGTTTGCGTTGATCTCGGGTGAAAGCACGAAGACGTGTTCGTGCATGAGTGTCATCCCGAGGTCGGCGGTGTCGATTGTTCCGCGGACGGTGTTGAGTGGCGGCACGCGGGCGATGCTACCGACGCTGTTAGTGCGGCAACTGAGATCAGGGCAAGCAGTTGCACGATCGGTGAGTGTCCGGCGTAACCGTCCACCGACCGCCACGGGTTCTGCGACAAGACGGCGCCGGCGAGGATCAGGCCGGCCGCGCTGGCGCCGACGGCGACGGCGTTGGAAAGCCGGGTTCGGTTGCGCAGCAGGTAGCCGGCGCCGAGCGCGGCGCCCATCACGGCGACACCGGCGATGCCCGAGATCACCGCGCCGACCGCGAGAACCGCGAGGGCCGCCGCCACCGTGCCTGGTTGCCACGGACGTGATGGCTCGGCGGCCGGCGGTTCGCGCCGCACTGGCACCAACGCCAGCAGCAGCAGGACCGGCAGCAGCGCCAGGCCGCCGATGATGCCCGCGCGGTAGACGGCGTTGGCGCCGAAGGACAACGTGATCGGTCCCGACGCGCCCGCGGGCACGACCCAGCCCTGCTGCCAGCCGTTCACGGTGACCGGCGTCAGCGCCGTGCCGTCTTCGGCGCGGGCGGTCCAGCCCGGGTTGAGGCTTTCGGGCACCACTAGCACTCGTGACACCTGCGCCGCCGGTATGTCCACTTTTCGACGGTCGTTGCTCCACGTCGCCGCGTGCACGGGACTGACTGGGGCGCTGCGCAATTCGCGTCCCAGCGGCCCCACGAGCTGCACACCGTCGACCACGAACGCCGCTCCGGGACTGATGAGCAGCTCCTGCTGGCCCGCGGGCAGCGCGACAGGGCCCTGCTGGCATGGCTTCGCCTCGATCGGGTCACCGGTCAGCAGTGCCCCCACGGTGGTGTCAACCGACGTCTGGACGAACTGGCCCGCGACAGCGATGATCGGCCCCTTGCCGCACGGCAGCCTCACCGCCCGCGTGCTGTTGCGGGCGGCGTCGGCCGCGGCAATCGGGTGGCCCTGCGCGTCGAGAGCGGTGATCTCCGCCAGACCCGGGGGCTTGAGCTGATCGAAACCCAATGCGGTGCGGTCGATCACATCGTCCCAATCAAGGATCGACACGGTGACCGTGTCGGTGACCTTCGCCCGCAACGGGAGCGTCTGTGGTCCGTCGTCGCCCACCCGGCGCACCTGCGGACCGTCGCCGAGGTCGATGCCCACCATTGTCGGATGGGCCGGCAGCGTCGACGAACTCGGTGTCAGCCGCAGCGCGCTGACCTCGCGGGCCGACGGCAGCTTCAGCGTCAAGGTGGGTGGCGTACGGAACTGCACGACCCGCTGCGGTGCCGTCCACGCGGTGCGCGGATCACCGTCGGCGGCCGCGTAGGCCGAGCCGAGCACGTCGACGGGGTCGGAATCGCCTGTCGCCCTGCCTGTTCCAGGCTGGGCTATCAGGTCGGCGAGGGCGGGACCCTGACGTGGTCGCACCCACACCGTCGGCGTCACCGCGATCGGTTCGGGGACCGTCAGCGTCCGGCTGAGGTTCACCGGCTCTTCGGGTGCCAGCGCCATAGTCGCTGCGCAGTGCACGGCGTCGGGACCCTCGGCGCAACCGGACCGGCCCAGCAGTTCCGAGCCCAGATCCCACTGCGCGACAGCAGAATTCGGTGGGGGTGCGGGCACGGTGACGGTATGGCGCAGCGCGATCGGATGGGCGTAGCCGGAGGCGTCGTACTGTGTGACGCTGAAGTCGGTGATGCCGAACTGCACGCCGGGGGAGCCGTCGTCGGTGCCCGCCGCGGTGATGCGCACCCACGGCGTCTCGCCGTAGGGCAGCGCTGCCGTGATCGGCTTTCCGGGCTGGTCGAAACGCAAGGTGCTGGTGCCGTTGACGGTGGAGATCTCGATACGGCGAACCTGTGCGCCGACGGCCGTCGCGCTCGGGGTTACGGTGATCGTCGCGTTGGTGACCGGATGGTCGAAATCGACCTGCAGCCACTGACCGACTGCGGACTGCAGCGCGTTGGACACCCAGCTGGTGGACGTATCGCTGTCGATGGCCGCCGTCGGCCCGGTCGCGGGCGCGACATTGGGCAGCGCGGTGGAGTCGGCCGCCGAACTCGACACGGTGATCCGGCCACCGGCCCAGTCGCCGTAGACCATTCGGCTGTCACCCGCGGGATAGTCGGGCACCCGGTTGAAGGTGTGCCGCGTGTCGCCGTGGGCGCGGATCGCCGAGGAGTGGTCGTCGACACGGCCGTAGTCGGTTTCGCGCGCCAGCGGGGTGTCGGTGACGGTGACTACTGGTGCCGCTAGCCCGGCACGCTGCGCGTCGGCGGTCAACAGCATCGGTCCCAGCGGCGGCTGACCGAGCAGCCTGCGTCGCTCGTCGAGACGCAGCAGCGCCTCGGGCCCGCCGTCGACGCGGACCATCGCGTCGGTGTCGGTCAGGTACGGTGCGCCGGGTTGGCTCCTCACGTCCGCGGCGCCTTTTTCGCTCCTCACGTCCGCGACGCCTTTTTCGCTCCTCACGTCCGCGACGCCTTTTTCGCTCCTCACGTCCGCGACGCGGTAGATCTCCACGGCCGGGTACTTCGGTCGCAGGCCGCTGTCGGTGATGAATCCCGCGAGCGTGCCCGGTCCGACCCGGTCGCCGAACTCGGCGACCTTCGTCAGCCCGGGTGAGCCGTCGATCGCGCGGTGCACCAGCACGGGCCGCGCCGACCGCGACGTCTCCGGGTCCAGATCGTTGCGCACCACAACATAGGAAATCCCTTGCCTGGCAAGGGTTTCCGCAAGACCTGCCGATGGGCGGCCGGCGGCGAACAACCGCTGCACCGAGTCCAGCGCGCGGATGGTCTGCGGTGGTGTGAGCGGGATCGAGTCACGCACACCCCACGGGCTGGCGCCCAGCACCTGAAGAGGCTCGTCGTGGCTGGTGCCCCACGTTTGCGTGGCGAACGGCGCGCCCGGCGCGACGAGCACACGTCCTGGCGGAGAGCCGGTGTTGTGCTCGTCGAGCCATGCCGCCGTCTGGCGCCAGTACGGCGGGATCGCCTCAAAGGTGCCAGGCGGGGTGAGCCGACCGGTCCAGGCCAGCGACGAACCGGCCGCCAGCGCGAACAGCACGACGATCCCGACGGCGACCCGTTTGTTGTTCTCGGGGTGCGCGAACGCGTGCACCCATTCGCGCCGCGGCACGCTTCCTGGCAGCGGGATGCGGCCGAGCAGATGGGCGAGGCCTAGCACCAAGGGCAGCCGGATCAACGGCTCGAGTTTGTGTACGTTGCGCAGCGGCGTCCCATCGGCGTCCAGGAACGCCTGAACCGCATGCGCCAGAGGCGATCCGAAACCGCCCGAGTAACCGGCGGCCAGCGCAGCGACGCCGATCAGCAGGATCGTCACCAGCCGGCCGCGCGCGGGCATGGTCCGCATTGCGAGCCCTGCCAGCCCCGCCGCGGCGACGATCGTGGTGGCCAGCACCGCCACGGTCCCCGTGACCAGTGAGGCGCCCGCGGTGGCATTCGGCGCGACGAACGGGGTCCAGCTGTCCGTGCCGCGCAACAGTTCGGTGAGCGACGTCCATTGCGTTGTGACGCCGGAGGATTCGATGAAATCGAGGAACGGCGGGCTGATCCGGCCGAGCATGACCAGCCCCACCACCCACCACGCGACGGCCAGCACCGCGCACCCGGCCCACCACGCCGTGAACCGTAGCCACAGCCGGTTGGGCCGGTGGCAGGCCCACCAGATCAGCGCGGGTAGACAGCCGGTGAGGGTGGCGACGGCGTTGACCGCACCCATCAGCGCCAGCGCGAGCGCCGAGCGTGCCGCCAGGACCCGCAGGGGAGCTGTGCTCTTTTCGCTCCTCGCGTGCGCGGTGTCCTTTTCGCTCCTCGCGTCCGCGGTCCCCCGCAAAGCCATCACGACGGGCAGCAGTACCCAGGGCGCCAGCATCATCGGCAGGGTCTCCGACGAGATGGCCCCGATGGTGGTCAGCACCCGCGGCGACAGCGCGAACGCCGTGGCGGCGATCACTCGCGAACCCGGCGAGCCGATACCCAAAGCCTCGGCCAGCCGCAGCAGACCCCAGAAGCCCGCCGTGAGCAATAGCGCCCACCACAGCCGCTGGGTCACCCAGCCGGGCAACCCGACGACGTCGCCGAGCAGAAAGAAGGCGCCGTGCGGGAACAGGTAGCCGTAGGCCTGGTTCTGCGCCTGCCCGAACGGCAGTTCACTGTTCCACAGGGTGAGCGCCCGCGCGAGGAACCGCAGCGGGTTGGCGGTGAGGTCGAGCTTGGTGTCGGGTGAGATCCTGCCCGGCGACTGGGCGAACGTCAGAGCCAGCGATACCGCCGCGACCAGCCAGAACCAGCGGCGGGAAAGGGGGACGACCCGGGACTTAGCTACGGTCGCCGTACTCGACACGGTTCAGCACGGCCGACGCCGGATCGCCAGCCTGCACCGGCGGCTTGGTGTCCTGCTGCACCATTAGCGTGATTCCAAAGACGGCGGCCGCACCCAGCAGTAGGCCGACAACGATGCTTGCCGCAGCGGGCACCAGAAACCGGTCCATGCGGCCCAAACTAACACGGGACTCTATGACCGCTGATCGAGCACCGCGCCGGGGGCCGGTCGCGTCATGACAGCATGACCCCATGCCCCTGCCCCGTGTCCTCGGTACGCTCGCGGCTCTGACCGGCTTGCTGCTGGCCTGCTCGCACCCCGCCGAGAAGCCCGCCGCGTCGCCGTCTGCAAGCCCGCCACCGGCCACGCCGGCACCGCCCGCCTGCGGCGACGTGCTGGCGACGATGTCGCTTCACGACAAGCTGGCCCAGCTGTTGATGGTCGGCGTCACCGGAGCCGACGACGCCCGCGCCGTCGTCGAGAACCACCACGTCGGCGGCATCATGATCGGCAGCTGGACCGATCTGTCGATGATGGGTCCGCCGCTGGGTGGCATCGTCGCCTCCGCGACCCCGCTGCCGCTGGCGGTCAGCGTCGACGAGGAAGGCGGCCGGGTATCGCGCCTCTCCGACCTGATCGGGCAGCAGCCGTCGCCCCGTGTGCTCGCGCAGACCAAGACGCCCGAGGAGGTCCGCACCATCGCGTTCCAGCGCGGCCAGGCCATGCGGGGCCTCGGCGTCACGATCGACTTCGCCCCGGTCGTCGATACCACCACCGAAACCGACGACGAGGTGATCGGCGACCGGTCCTTCGGTTCGGACCCAGCGCAGGTCGTCGAGTTCGCGGGTGCGTACGCCCAGGGCCTGCGTGACGCGGGGGTGCTGCCGGTGCTCAAGCATTTCCCCGGGCACGGGCACGCCTCGGGCGACTCCCACAAGGGCGGTGTCGTGACTCCGCCGCTGGCCGATCTGCAGGCCAATGATCTGGTGCCGTACCGGACGTTGACGACGCAGGCGCCCGTCGCCGTCATGGTCGGCCACATGGAGGTGCCCGGCCTGACCGGCGACACCCCTGCCAGCCTCAGCCCGGCCGCCTATGACCTGCTGCGCTCCGGCAAGTACGGTGGCCCGCCGTTCAGCGGCCTGGTATTCAGCGACGACCTGTCCAGCATGGGCGCTATCAACCAGCGCTACGGCGTCGCCGACGCGGTGCTGCGCGCGCTGCAGGCCGGGGCCGACGTCGCGCTGTGGGTGACCACCGACGAGGTGCCCGCCGTGTTGGATGGGCTCCAAAGGGCAGTCGAGGCAGGCGATTTGAGGCAGGCGCGGGTCGACGAAGCCGTGCTGCGGGTGGCGGCGCAGAAAGGACCCAACCCGAAGTGTTGACCGGCGCTCGTCACAACCTGTAGACCCGCGTGGCGTTGCGCACGCCGATCATGTCGACGATCGCGATGGCGTCGCGTTCGCCGCACTCGCCCCGCCGCACCCACTCGCCGAGCACTAAACCCATTGCGCGGCGCCACAGCACGGCACCCAGCAGGTGCAGTTCGGGCAGCCCGAACGCGTCCGACGAATACAAATGCTTGGCGAACGGCGCGGTGTCCAGCGCTTCGCCGACCAGCGCGGTGGACCGGCTGCCGAGATGGTTGATGGCAAGTCCCACATCGAAGTTCACGTGATCGAACGCCTGCGCCAGGTAGCCGGCCTGCCGGTGGAACGGGTAACAGTGCAGCAGCAGCAACTGCACGGGCGCCATGCCGCGCAGCAGCGGCAGCAACAGCAACGGGTCGGTCCGGTGGAGATCCATTTCGCGGTCGCCGAATCCGACATGCACCTGGATCGGCAACCCCAGCTCGGCGGCCTCGTGCACACCGAAGGCGATCAGGACCGGGCTGTCGACCCTTAGCTCGCCGCCCCGCGCGGCCAGGGACCGGGCGTGATCGGCGACGGCGGCATCGGTCGGTCGCGACCAGTCGATGTCGAAGCTCGTCCGGTAGGCCGCGATGGTCTTGGCGCCGACGACGTCGGCCGACTCCGCCGCAGCCTGAAGGGCCGCGCGAAAGACCACCGGGAAATCGTCGGGAGCGGTGCCGGTCTCGAGGAGTCCCTCGGTGAGTCGTTCCAGGCGCAGGACCGACGACGCCGGCGTTCCGCTGAGCGTGGCGAGCTGCGCGGGGGTGGTGAGCAGGTCACCCCGGAAGCCGGTGTCCACCACCCAGCGCGCGACCCCGGCGCGCGTCAGCATCGCGGAGGTCAATTCGTCGGGCGCCACCTTGCTGCGCCGCGCCCAGTACTCGTCGGCGGGTGCATACGGGGGCAGGTCCAGAACCGGTGCGCACCACCGCCGGATCGCCAGGCCGAGCGGCGAGTCGAACATCGTCATGAAGGTCGGCACCGGATCCGTCGACCCCTCGTTCAGCGACGCCTCGAACGCGGCCCGATCGATCGGTTTGCCGAATGCGCCGTGCACATGATGGTCCACCAGTTGCACGTCGCGCAGGTGCTGGGCCAGCGCCTCAGGCACCTCACGCTCGACGCCGTCGAAGACGTCAGCAACCGGCATACGAGCGCTCCTCGGTCAGCACAAGGCGGGGTGAACTCCAAGATGCCGTCGCCGACGTTACCCTTGAGTAATGGCAGGTGGTACCAAACGACTGCCGCGTGCCGTCCGCGAGCAGCAAATGCTGGACGCAGCGGTGCAGATGTTCTCCGTCAACGGCTATCACGAGACGTCGATGGACGCCATCGCCGCGCAGGCTGAGATCTCCAAGCCGATGCTCTATCTCTACTACGGCTCTAAGGAAGAGTTGTTCGGCGCGTGCCTCGATCGTGAACTCGGCCGCTTCGTCGAGACGGTGCGCGGCGAGATCGACTTCAGCCAGAGCCCGAAAGACCTGTTGCGCAACGCGGTGCGGTCGTTTCTGAACTACATCGACACCAACCGTGCCTCATGGATCGTGCTGTACACCCAGGCGACCAGCTCCCAAGCCTTCGCGCACACGGTGCGGGCCGGCCGCGAGCGCATCATCGATCTGGTGGCGCGGCTGCTGCAATCGGGCACCCGCAATCCCGGGCCCGACGCGGATTTCAACATGATGGCCGTGGCACTCGTCGGTGCGGGGGAAGCGGTTGCCAATCAAGTCAGCACCGGTGACGCCGACGTCGACGAGGCCGCCGAACTGATGATCAACCTGTTCTGGCGCGGCCTCAAGGGCACTCCGGCCGATAAGGACGCCCACGCCGCGACGGCGAGCGGCGGCTAGACCGCCCTGCCCTCGACGAGGCTGATCGGGCCTGCAGTGGGCACGATCCGCGTCAACTGGAAACCGGCTTGCTCGTAGAGCTTTCGGTATTCGTCGGCGTTGCGTTCCCGGGCCGCGAGCTGAACCAGCATCTCCATATCGGCCCACTTGCCGATGAACGCGCGGTCGTGGTCTGGGATCACGAACTCCACCAACAGAAGTGTGGTACCCGGCCGCGCGACCTTGCGGATGTTGCCGAGGATCGTCGTCGCTTCCGCGTCGGGCCAGTCGTGGATGATGTTCTTGAGCACGTAGGCATCGCCGCCTTCGGGTACCGCATCGAAGAACGACCCGCCCTCGATTCGCACGCGGTCGGCAACGCCATACCGCTGCAACAACTCTGGGGCGCCCTCGATGACCGAGGGCAGATCGTAGAGCACACCACGTGCGCCTGGTGTCGCCCCTAGGATCGCCGCCAGCAGTCTGCCGTGGCCGCCGCCGACGTCGATCACCGTCTGGAATGGCGTGAAGTCGTAGGCCGCGACTACCGGGTCGATTGCGAACTCCGACACGCTGGTCATCGCATCGTTGAAGACGGCTGCCAGTTCAGGGGTTTCAGACATGAAATCCCAAATGCTCATGCCGCGCAGCTTGGGCACATAAGCGTCGCCGGTCTTGACGGCGTCGAGCAGTCCGCTCCAGTGCTCGCGGTATGCGGGGTGCCCGACCATGCGGGCCATGCCCGCCATCGACACCGACGCGTCGGACCGCAGGGTCTCGCCCAGTGCGTTGATTGTGAACCGGTCGCCGCGGCGGGCAAAGATGCCCTCGCTGACCAACGCTCGCATCAAGCGGCCGAGCGCATCGGGGTTGGCCCCCACGCGGCGAGCCAGTTCGTCGGCGGTCAGCGGACCCTCGGCCAGCGCGTCGGCAACTTTGAGTTCGGCGGCCACCGAGATGCCCTGTACGCGCCAGGCCCAAATCAGCATCTCCATCATCGCTGCGCCCGGCGGCACGCTGCGTTGATTAACGCGACCCAGCACATGGCGGGCACGTTCGACGATCCGGACGAGTTTGGCGGGCGGCATCTTCTGTGCGGTCACCGCTTGACTCTAGGTCAGGATGCTGACGGTGCCCTTCAGGTGGGGTTCACCCTTCTTGAGGTCGCGCAGGTTGAGTTCCCAGCCGTCGGAGACACGGTCGACGTACAGCCCCGCACTCGCGGGCAGCACCACCGGCTTGGCGAACCGCACCGAGTAGCGCACCGCATCCGGCAGCTGCCCTTCGATGTTTGCCAAAACCGCCGCAGCGGTGAACATTCCGTGGGCGATCACGGTCGGGAAACCGAACAGCTTGGCCACGATCGGGTTGGTGTGGATCGGGTTGTGATCCCCGCCGACGGAGGCGTAGTGACGGATTTGTCCGGGCGAGATACGCAGCACAGCGTTCGGCGGTCCCAGCTTGGGAGCCTTCTCCGGTGGCGGCTTCGGCTCATCGGACAGGCTGGTCCGCTGCTGATGCAGGAACGTCGTCACCTGATGCCACGCCGCCTCGTTGCCGACCTTGATGTCGGTCACGATGTCGACCAGCAGGCCCTTGCGGTGCTCCCGCAGGTTCTCTGCGTGCACCTTGACGCCGACGGTGTCGGTGACCGCGATCGGTCGGTGCTGGGTGATGTGGTTCTCGATATGCACCGATCCCATTGCAGCAAACGGGAAATCGAATCCGGTGACCAACGCCATCACCGTGGGGAACGTCAGCGCGAACGGATACGTCAGCGGCACGGCGTCACCGAAGCGCAGCCCGGTGACATGGGCGTACGCGGCGACGTTGGCCGGGTCGATCGCGAGTTCGTCGACGGTCAGCGTGCGGTCGGGAAGCGAGTCGCCGCGCGGGATGAACGGCAGCGCCCCCGCGGCGGCCCGCAGCAGGTTCGTGAGACCAGACGGCTGTGACACTCTGCCCCCTACGCGCCGAGCCAGGCCTGGCCGCAGACCCGAATCGTGTTGCCGGTGACAGCGTTCGACGCCGGGCTGGCGAAGTAGGCGATGGTCTCGGCGACGTCGACGGGCTTGCCGCCCTGGTACAGCGAGTTGAGTCGACGCCCCACCTCGCGGGTGGCCATCGGGATGGCCTCGGTCATCTTGGTCTCGATGAAGCCCGGCGCGACGGCGTTGATCGTGATGCCCTTTTCGGCCAGCTTCGGGGCAAGCGCATCCGTCAACCCGATCATGCCGGCCTTCGTGGCCGCGTAGTTGGTCTGGCCCCGGTTGCCCGCGATACCCGCCATCGACGACAGCCCGATGACGCGGCCGTTCTCGGCCAGCGTGCCGTTGTCGGCGAGCCCCTCGGTGAGTTGAAGGGGCGCAAGCAGATTCACCGCGATCACCGAATCCCATCGCGACTCATCCATGTTGGCCAGCAGCTTGTCGCGGGTGATGCCGGCGTTGTTGACCAGGACGTCGACGCGGCCGTCATGGTTTTCGCGGACATGCTCGGTGATGCCGTCGACGGCGTCGGGTGCGGTCACGTCGAGCGTCAGCGCGGTGCCGCCGACCTTGCTTGCGGTCTCCCCGAGCGCGTCGTGGGCGGCCTCGACGTCGACGCAGACGACCTTGGCGCCGTCGCGCGCGAACACCTCGGCGATGGTGGCGCCGATGCCGCGTGCGGCCCCGGTCACGACGGCGACCTTGCCGTCGAGCGGCTTGTCCCAATCGGCGGGCGGCGCCGAATCCGCTGCGCCGACGCGGAACACCTGGCCGTCGACGTAGGCCGACTTGCCGGACAGGATGAACCGCATCGTTGACTCGAGTCCGGTCGCGGCAGGCTTGGCGTCGGGGGAGAGGTACACCAGAGCCACCGTCGCGCCGCGGCGCATCTCCTTGGCCAGCGAACGGGTGAAGCCCTCGAGGGCCCGCTGCGCGATCCGCTCGTGCGGGCTGCCCGCCTCCTCCGGAGTGGTGCCGACGACGGCGATACGGGCTGACGGCCCGAGGTTGCGCAGCAGCGGCGTGAAGAACTGGTAGAGCCCCTTCAGGCCAGCCGGTTCGGTGATGCCGGTGGCGTCATACACCAGGCCGCCGAAGGAATCGGCCCACCGGCCGCCCAGGTTGTTGGACACCACGTCATAGTCCTCAGCCAGGGCGCTGCGCAGCGGCTCGACGACGCGGCCCGCACCGCCGATGAGCAGCGAGCCCGCCAGGGGCGGTTCGCCGGCGCGGTAGCGGCGCAGCGTCTCGGGTTGCGGGATGCCGAGCTGCTTGGCAAGGAAGTTGCCCGGCGCGGAATGAACGATCTGCGAGTACAGGTCGGTAGCCATAGGGACGAACTTACTCCAGAGTAAGAAGGGTGGGTACTATGGGTGCATGGCTAGTGATACCCACCGGCGGGTCGCAATTCTCGGCGGAAACAGGATTCCCTTTGCACGCTCGGACGGCGCCTACTCCAACGCTTCCAACCAAGACATGTTCACCGCTGCGCTCGGCGGACTGATCGACCGCTTCGATCTGGCGGGCGAGCGGCTGGGCGCCGTGATCGGAGGCGCGGTGCTCAAGCACAGCCGCGACTTCAACCTGATGCGCGAATGCGTCCTCGGCAGTTCGCTGTCGTCCTACACGCCTGCGTTCGACATCCAGCAGGCCTGCGGCACCGGGCTGCAGGCCACCATCGCCGCCGCCGACGGTGTCGCGTCCGGGCGCTACGAGGTGGCCGCCGCCGGCGGCGTTGACACCGCTTCCGATGCGCCGATCGCCTTCGGTGACGACCTGCGTCGCGTGCTGCTCGGCCTGCGCCGGTCGAAGTCAAATGTGGAGCGGCTCAAGCTGGTCGGCAAGCTGCCCGCCGCCATCGGTGTGGAGATCCCGGTCAACAGCGAGCCCCGCACGGGCCTGTCGATGGGCGAGCACGCCGCGATCACCGCCAAGGAGATGGGCATCAAGCGCGCCGACCAGGACGAGCTGGCCGCGGCCAGCCACAACAACATGGCCGCCGCCTACGACCGCGGCTTTTTCGACGATCTCGTCACACCGTTCCTGGGCGTGTACAGGGACAACAACCTGAGGGCCGATTCGTCGGCCGAGAAACTGGCCAAGCTCAAGCCGGTGTTCGGCACCAAGGCCGGTGACGCGACGATGACCGCGGGCAACTCGACGCCGCTGACCGACGGCGCGTCGGTGTCGCTGCTGGCCACCGAGGACTGGGCCTCGGCCCACGGCGTCGAGCCGCTGGCCTACTACGTCGACTCCGAGACCGCGGCCGTCGACTACGTCAACGGCAAGGACGGCCTGCTGATGGCGCCGACCTATGCGGTGCCGCGCCTGCTGGCCCGCAACGGCCTGAGCCTGCAGGATTTCGACTTCTACGAGATCCACGAGGCGTTCGCGTCGGTGGTGCTGTGCCATCTGCAGGCCTGGGAGTCCGAGGAGTACTGCAAGGAACGCCTCGGCCTGGACGCCGCGCTCGGCTCGATCGACCGGTCCAAGCTGAACGTCAACGGCTCGTCGCTGGCGGCGGGCCATCCTTTCGCTGCGACCGGCGGCCGGATCGTGGCGCAGCTGGCAAAGCAGCTCGCGGAGAAAAAGAAGGAGACCGGCAAGCCGGTGCGCGGCCTGATCTCCATCTGCGCGGCCGGCGGGCAGGGTGTGGCGGCCATCCTCGAGGCCTGACAAGAATTTCTTTCGCAGCTGTAACGGCCCGCGGAGACCATTCGATACACGGGATAGCTCCGTGTTGTCGTCTGACCCCCCGACCCGACGGCAACACGGGGCGACTACTTTTTTGCAGCTGGCAGGCTGGGTGGCAGGCTCTCTTGCTGGCATCGTGAATGTCATGCAGATGAGCGTCAATATCGCCACCCCCGTCGGCGCGTCCCCGATCGATTCCACGGTGCAATCCCTCGAGAAGGCGCGCGACGAAGGTTTCCGCAGGGTGTGGATGGCACAGATGCCGTTCGACGGCGACCTGTTGACGGTGCTCGCGGTGGCGCTTCGCGAAGTTGACGGCATCGAAGTCGGCTCTGCGGTGCTGCCGATCCAGAACCAACACCCGATGCAGATGGCGCAGCGGGCCCTCACCCTCAACACAATCGCCGGTGCTCGGTTCGTCCTTGGACTGGGCCTGACGCATCAGGCGGTCACCGAAGGCATGTGGGGCATTCCCTACGACAAGCCGGTGCGCCGCATGCGCGAATACCTCGACGCATTGCAGCCCCTGCTCGCCGGGGAGCCCGTCGACGTGGTCGGTGAGACCGTGACCGCCCGCGGGGCCCTCCAGATTCCCGGCGCGCCGGCGCCGGAGATTTACCTCGCCGCGCTGGGCCCGCAGATGCTGAAGCTGTGCGGCCGACGGACCGCGGGGACGCTGACGTGGATGTGCGGACCGAAGACGCTCGGCCAACATATTTGCCCGACGCTGCGTGCGGCAGCCGAGGAAGCGGGAAGGCCCGTGGGCGCAGTACGCGTGGTGGCCGGCCTGCCGATCAGCGTCACGGATGACGTCGACAGGGCGCGAGCGCAAGCCACAGAGCTGTTCGCGATGTACGGGACCCTGCCGTCCTACCGCGCAATGCTCGACCGCGAGGGCTACGCCAACCCCGAAGACGCCGCGATCATCGGCAACGAGGAAGAGGTGTCCGAGCGCCTCGATGAACTGGCGAGTCTCGGCGTCGACGAGTTCTCCGCGGTGATCTTCGATACATCCCCTGACGTGCGCGAACGCACCCGCGCTCTGCTGCGCGCGAAGGACGCCTGACGGCCCGAAAATGCCTCTGGTGTGAGAGTCGTCACAGGCGTACAGTCGATCGCACGACGGGTTCGGGAGTGACCTATCCGAAGAGTCGGCAAGAGGTGAAAGCCGACCGCGCGAGACTAATGTGACGCACCTCGATTGTCCTCCCGAACCCGCCCTTTTATGCCCGGCTCAGTAACGCTGGGTCAGGAAAGCGGCGATGCCTGCGGCGATCGCGTCTGCGTAGTGCTGGCGCCCCTCGGCTGTCTCCATCTGTGACGCCTCGTCGGCGTTGCGCATGTTGCCCGTCTCGACCAGGACAGCCGGGTACTCGGCCAGGTTGAGCCCGGCGAGGTCAGCGCGGCCGTACAAGCCGTTCGACCCGATGTATGTCGACGGTTGCAGACCGGCGGCCGCCAGGGCGTCGCGCATGGTGGTGGCCAGCGCGACGGCGGGTCCACTCTGGACGTCGTTCAGCGGCGGCGCCGAATAGTTCACATGGAAGCCGTGCCCGGAGGCGGGACCGCCGTCGGCGTGAATGCTGACATCGGCATCGGGATGCATGGCGTTGGCCGCCGCCGCGCGCTGGTCGACGCACGGTCCGACCGAGCTGTCGTCGGGCCGCGACATCTGCACGCGCACCCCCATCTGCTCGAGGGCGGTGCGCACGCGGCCGGCCACATCCCAGTTGAAGCTGTGCTCGGGGTAACCGTCGGCTGTCGACGACCCCGTCGTTTGGCATTCCTTGGTGCCGCCGCGCCCGTTGGGCACCTGGCTGTTGATCGACGTGTCGTTCGCGCCGTTGTGACCAGGGTCCAAGAAAACGGACTTTCCTTCGATCGGCGTGGCCCGTGCGGTCGGCCCGCTGATCGGCAGGGTCGACGCCAGCACCACGAGCGCGGCCGCGAGGGCTCGGCTTCTTCGCATCACCACAAGTAAACCCGGGCGCTCTGGCCGCCGGTGCAGGTGATCCAGTTGTCGCCGGTGTACTGCTGACACGTCATCAGGAAATTGGAGCCGTCGCACTGCGCGCCGGGCACGGTGGCGCAGTCCACGGCGCCAGGAGCCGATACCGATCGCGGCAGCGGGCTCACGTCGCCGTACCGGGTCCAGTACGCGCGCAGCACGCTGTCGGTGAAGAAGCACGACGTTTCGGGGGTGCCCCGTCCGGCGTGGGTGCCGAACCCGTCGCGGGTGGGCAGGGCGAACCCCTGATCGCAGGACTGGTGCAGCTTGCTCTGGTCTGGTCCGGTCACCACCGGAGCCCCGCCGTGGACCGAATTCCGTTGCTGCCAGAACATTATGGCCACTCCGATGACACCGAGCACCAGGATCGCAAGCACGGTAGGCGCCATCCACTTACGCTGCCGCGCAACCGGTTCGGTTGCGGTGTTCGCCACTGGCGTGACGGCGGTCGCCTGAGCGCCGGAGAGTGCGCGCTGGGCCGCACGGCCGAGGCCGCCGGCCGTTCCATACCTGTCGTCGGGATCCTTGGCCATGCCGCGGTCGATGACGTCATCGAACGCCGATGGCACGCGCGGATTGGCTTCGCTGGGCCGCGGCGGCGGCAGGGTGATGTGGGCAGCCAGCAGATGTTCAAGGCTGTCGCCGGCGTAGGGCGCCTCACCCGTCAGCGCTTCGTACAGCACACACGCCAGCGAGTACACGTCGACGGCATGTGTGGCCGTTTGATCGGTAAACCGTTCCGGCGCCATGTAATTCAGCGTGCCGATCTTTGTTCCCGCGGTGGTGAGCCTGCTGTCACCGGCGGTCGCCGCGATGCCGAAGTCCACCAGGTAGGCGAAGTCGGCGGCTGTGACGATGATGTTCTGCGGCTTCACATCACGGTGGATGAGGCCTTCGGCGTGAGCCGCATCGAGCGCTGCGCCCACCTGTCCGATGATGTTCACCGCCCGCGACGGTGTCAGCGGGCCGGTCGCCAGAAGCTCGTCGAGTGTCTGTCCTTGCACCAGCCGCATGTCGATGTACAAGTGGCCGTCGATCTCGCCCCAGTCGTGGATCGGAATGATGTGTGGTTCCTGCAGTATCGCCGCCGCGCGCGACTCGCGTTGGAACCGTTCACGGAAGGCGGTGTTGTGCGAGTACTCGTCGGCAAGGATCTTCAACGCGACGGTGCGCTCCTTGTCATGGTCGTAGGCCTCGTAGACTTCGCCCATCCCGCCCTTGCCGAGCAGCCTCGAGATGGAGTACTTGCCGAACGTCGTCCCGACGCGCGAATTCACCCAGGCAGTATCTCGTCATCACGCCATCAGCGGTGCCAGTTCGCTGCGGCGCACCGGGACCTGCCGCGGCCCGGTGTTGTCGGCAGAAATCAACTGGCCCTCGCCGAAGAAGAAGATCACCGCGTCGTCAGTGAGCGCGAAGTTCTGGCAGTCCGACGGGTGCAGGTCGAGCATCGGCGCGCCGTAGCTGTCGCGCACCAGCGGCGTCAACACGTCGATCACCCCCGTGGTCGAGGTGAACACCGTGTCGAAGGTGACGGGCGCATGTTTCGTTAGGTCGAACGTGAAGGATTCAAAGGACGTGGCGGGGTGGGCCGCGTGGGCCGCTCCGGTGTCATCGTCGATGGACAGCACAACGGTGGTCGTAGCCGGTGATGCGGAGCGGTAAGTTTTTGCATCGACGTCATAGGTGTAGTGACGGCCCGACCCTGACTCGGCCACCCATTCGACGAACTCGGCGCGATCGGCGCTGACGAAGTCGGACACCCCCTTACGGTCGGGATAGTCGAGCGGATAGCCGATATCGATCGTGTAGCTGGCTGTTTCGGTGTGCTCGTGATAGCCGGCATCCAGCGATTCGACTGGATGGACCTGCAGTGTGCAGCTGTCGATATCGACGGGCACCGTCATGGAGTCAGTAGTATCCGGCGCGGTCACCGAAAGCTCGGTGTAGGTCGGGCACGACCGGTTCGGGTCGTTTCTGTCCGCGGCGGCGCCCTCGACCACGGCGCGTCCTGGGCTCGTCGCCGTGATCGTGACCGTCGGCGGCGTTTCGGTGTCCCGCAAGCCCCCCATGAACCCGGTTGCCCTGCGGTCGGCGTGGATGAGGGGACCGCCCGCGCCGGTGTCGACACCGGGATAGCCGGTGACAGTACAGTCCGCCGCTCCCGGTGCCAGGCTGAAGAACAGCACCACTTCGCGGTGACCGGAAGCGGCCTGCTGACCGCCGTTGCTCACTTGGACCTGGCCGTTCGAGCAAGGCTGCGGTATGTCGGCGTGCGCCGCCACCGGCAGCACGACAGTGGTCGCCATAGCCGCGGTGAGCATTGTCAGGCTCGGAAGCTTCATCGTCACGCCCCTCCCGGGTAGGGGATGGCGCCGGTGACGCCGCCGCCGTTGACGGGCGGTCCGAGCAGAACCGTGGAGGTGTTCGCCGACGGGTCGTATCGCACTAACGAGTCGGTGCCACCGCAGCCGACCTTGCCTAACAACTCGAGGGTGTCGCCGCTGGTACCCGCCACCTCGATGCTGTGACCCATATTGGGCACGTTCACCCGCGTCGTGTGCCCGTCCGCGGTGAGCTTGGAAAGGAACATCGTGCCGCAGGCGCCCGCGGATTGGAGGAACGTGCCGCCGGCCACATGCCAAGCCGTGCCGTCGCCGTAGTCGCCGTCGAAGCCGGGGTCGTCGCCCTGGCCGGAGTTCAGCGCAGTCAACGGTGTCGCAGCCGAGCCGTCCAATGGCACGGTCCACAGCTGTGTTGCCGAGCTGCGATCGACATCACAGTGTGCCAACACCTCGTCCGTCGTCCACCACCGCACCGGACGGCATTGGGCGCCCCACATCGGGGGCTTAGCCAGCGCACGGACGGCGGTTCCGTCATTGCGCATCGCGACCAGCCCGTTGTCGGTGCCGAGGACGAGCTGGGTGCCGTCGGGCGACTCGACATGACTGCCCGTGAAATCACCAGCGCCGCTGAGGTTCTCGGTGGGATAGGTGAATTGCAGATTCCCATCCAGGTCGATGCGCTTCAAGGTGGGCGTCTTGTTGTCGTCGCCGTCAGTGGCCATTAGCAGGGCGGTGCCGTCGGGTCGGGTGAATCTGGGATAGCCGCCGACGTCGACAGTGTGTTCAGCGCCGGTATGGAGGTCGAGCACGGTGACGGTGTCGGGTGCGGGGTACTGGTCGCCGAATAGTGCGTGGCTGCCGTCGCCGGACCACCCGAGCAGGTCGGCGCGCTCGCCCGGCTGGAATGTCCTGAGCGCGTATCGGTTTCCGGCGGGGTCGACGAGGTAGACCGTCACCGCCGCTGTCTCCCATGTCGGCTCGCCGGGAGGCGTTTCCACGCCGGGCATGCGTGGGGTGACGGGACTCCACGTCGCGAGCGTCCAGCCGGGACCGACCTGCGACCACGGCACATCGGCGATGGTCGGCTCGGCCGCGTATGCGGCGGCGGGGGTGATGGCTGTCAGTGTGATCGCTGCGGCGGCGATCGCGAGTATGGGGCGGTGTGTACGCATTGTCGAAGTCCGTTTCCTCAGTGGTGGTTACAGTCGGTCGATCGCCGTCTTGGCGAAAGTCGTCAATTGGTCGCACGGCTGGGCGCCGAGGCCCTGTGCCTCGAACAGCCTGTTGCCGTCGAGGAGGACGTCCACTTCGTTGTATCGACTGCCCTGTGCGCCCTGCAGACCCGTTATGCAGCGGGCGGCGCGGCCGAGACCGGTTATCGCCGTGGCGTTTCCATACGGAATAAGCGAGTAGTCGGCCTCGGCGTCGACCGCGAAAGCACCAGAGACCAGAAGGCGGCTGAGTACGGCGGTGCGGCCGGGGCTGCGGTACGTGCAGCTCGGCTCGACCGAACCGGTCGACACGTATTCGTCCCTCTCGATCGGGCCCGTGAAGCCGAAGATGTCGGATACCTCGGTGGTGCTGACCCACTCGCAAGCCGCGAAGCTCTTCGGGGCGTCGTAATCCATTGGGGCGAGGCGGACTGTGATCGGTTGGTCGCGGTCGACGAGTGTCCCCGGCGGCGGCGCCACCGACGCGATGGTGTCCCAGCCGCCCGCCGCGGCCCTGGTGGCGTCGCGGCCGCTTTCAGTGATTGCGCGGATGTCGTCCCAGCACGCCAGGGCACCGCCACTGGAGCCGGCGGGGATGCGCTTGCTGTAGGGCTCGAACATCAACCCCACCACGTCTGGGACGGGCCGCGGCCAGGCCTGGGCGGCGCAGAGTCGCTCGAGGGCCGTCGGTTCAGCGTGCGCAGTTGGCGCGACCGCGACGGTCGTCGCGGCCACCGCCGATGCGACCAATGCCAGTGTCGAGAACTTCATGCCGCATAGCGTGCGGGGGTCGCCTTGGCGGATTCTTGGCATGCAAACGGCCCCCGGGGAAGAGTCCCGGGGGCCGTTGGCTTGAAGCGGTCTTCTCGATGAAGGGCTTAGAAGGCCGCCTCGTCGAGCTCCATGATGTCGTTGTCGATGGTCTCGATCACCTGACGCGTGCTGGTCAGCAGCGGCAGCATGTTCTTGGCGAAGAACGACGCCACGGCGACCTTGCCCTCGTAGAAGGCCTTGTCGTCGCCGGTCGCGCCACCGTCGAGCGCCTCGATGGCAACGGCCGCTTGCTGCTGCAGCAGCCAGCCGATGACCAGGTCGCCGACGCTCATCAGGAAGCGAACCGAAGCCAGACCCACCTTGTAGAGGCTCTCGGGCTTCTCCTGCGCGGCCATCAGGTAGCCGGTCATCGCGGCCGCCATGGCCTGCACGTCCTCCAGCGCGGTCGCCAGCAGGGCGCGTTCGCTCTTGAGCCGGCCGTTGCCCGACTCGTTCTTGACGAACTGCTCGATCTGGCCCGCCACGTGCGCGAGCGCCTGACCCTTGTCGCGGACGATTTTGCGGAAGAAGAAGTCCTGCGCCTGGATGGCCGTGGTGCCCTCGTAGAGCGAGTCGATCTTCGCGTCTCGGATGTACTGCTCGATCGGGTAGTCCTGCAGGAAGCCCGACCCGCCGAAGGTCTGCAGGCTCTCGGTGAGCTTGGCGTAGGCCTGCTCGGACCCGACACCCTTGACGATCGGCAGCATCAGGTCGTTGACCTTCACCGCCAGCTCGCCGTCGACGTCGTGCAGGGCCTTGGCCACTGCGGTGTCCTGGTAGGTCGCGGTGAACAGGTACAGCGCACGCAGACCCTCGGCGTAGGCCTTCTGGGTCATCAGGCTGCGACGCACGTCCGGGTGATGCGTGATGGTCACGCGCGGCGCGGTCTTGTCGGTCATCTGCGTCATGTCCGCGCCCTGAACACGTTCCTTGGCGTAGGAGAGCGCGTTCAGGTAACCGGTCGACAGCGTCGCAATAGCCTTGGTGCCCACCATCATTCGGGCCTGCTCGATCACGTCGAACATCTGCGCGATGCCGTTGTGGACCTCGCCGACCAGCCAGCCCTTTGCGGGCACTCCGTGCTGGCCGAAGCTCAGCTCGCAGGTGGCCGAAACCTTCAGGCCCATCTTGTGCTCGACGTTGGTGACGAACACGCCGTTGCGCTCGCCGAGCTCGCCGGTCTCGAAGTCGAAGAGGAACTTCGGCACGAAGAACAGCGACAGCCCCTTGGTGCCCGGGCCAGCGCCCTCGGGGCGGGCCAGCACCAGGTGGAAGATGTTCTCGAACAGGTCGTCGGAGTCGGCCGACGTGATGAAACGTTTGACGCCGTCGATGTGCCAGGAGCCGTCGTCCTGCTTGACGGCCTTCGTGCGACCAGCGCCGACGTCGGAGCCCGCGTCAGGCTCGGTGAGCACCATGGTGGCGCCCCAGCCGCGCTCAGCGGCGATGATGGCCCACTTCTTCTGCTCTTCGGTGGCCTGCTTGTAGAAGATGCTGGCGAAGCCGGGGCCACCGCCGTACATCCAGGTGGCCGGGTTCGCGCCGAGGAGGTGCTCGTGCAGAGCCCACACCAGCGCGCGCGGCATGGCGACGCCGCCGAGCTCCTCTTCGATGCCGACTCGGTCCCAGCCGCCGTCGATGACCGCGCGAACGGACTTCTTGAACGACTCGGGCAGGGTCACCGAGTGGGTGTCGGGATGGAACACCGGCGGATTGCGGTCGCCGTCGGCGAAGGATTCGGCGATCGGACCCTCAGCCAGCCGGGCGATCTCGCCCAGCATCTCGCGGGCGGTGTCTGCGTCCAGATCGGCATAAGCACCCTCACCGAGCGCCTTGTCGAGGCCGAACACCTCGAACAGGTTGAATACCTGGTCACGGACATTGCTCTTGTAGTGGCTCACATTTCCTCCTCGTCGAGAGGCCACATTGGTTGGGTACTTTTGGCTAAGTTACCCACCAGTAATCTGGGTGGAACTATACCCACCGGTAACTTCAACGCAAACCTGCCGCGAGCAATTTCTATGGGCTAAGTAACCGGGTGGTTGGTCGGGACGCCATCTACCGGCCAAAACGGTGACTGACGTGCGTATTACTCGCCGTGTGATACCTGCCACAGGTCTGTCACAGGCATCACTGGAGTCTCCGCACGCAACAGCGAGTGGGGACCCCTTTAGCGGCGCTTCGGCCCTTCTTCACCGCCGATTTCTGCGGCAGGGTCGCTCTGCGCGACGGATCCCGACCCTGGAGCAGGATTCGACGATGGTGTGGCCTCTTCAGCGTCGGCGGGCTCGGCAGCGTCGGCGGGCTCGGCGGGCTGTTCACCGTCAGCGCGGGGCGTCTCCGCATCGGGCAGCTGGTTCACCAGGTACTCGGCCAGACCCCCGATGGTCGGGTAGTCGAACACCGCGGTGGCATTGATCGTGAACTTGCCGCCGAACTGGCTGTGCAGTCGGTTGCGGAGCTCGATCGCCATCAGCGAGTCCGTGCCCAGATCGAGGAACCGACTGGTGGCGGCCGGCGGCTGTGCGAGCCGCAGGAAGTTCTGCACCTCGCGCTGAAGGAACTCGGTGACGAAACCGGCCCGCTGCGGCACCGGTATCTCCATCAGCTGCTTGAGCAGCTCGCTGTCGCCGGTGGCCTCCCCGATGGCGCTGGGCAGCACCAGATCGAGAATCGGCGGACGAGTGCCGCCCAACAGTTTCGCGGCGCGCTGCCAGTTGGCGTTGAGGACGGTGGCCTGCCCGGTGCCGTTCGCGACGACCTCGGCCAACGCGCTCAGCGCGGCCGACGGCTGCAGCGGTATCAGCCCCTGAGCGTTCAGATTGGCCTTGGCGGCCTCCGACGACGCCATGCCGCCGTCGGCCCACGGCCCGAAGTTGATGCCGGTGGCCGGCAACCCCTGGGCCCGTCGCCGAGCGACCAAGCCGTCGAGCAGCGCGTTGGCGGTCGCATAGTTCGACTGGCCGGGTGAACCGAACACGCTGGACACCGATGAGGACACGATGAAGAAGTCCAGGTCCTCGTCCATGGTCAGCCGGTCCAAATGGCAGGCACCGAACGCCTTGGGCGCCAACGTGGTTCGGAACCGCTCGACACTCTGCTGTGATAGCAACGCATCGTCGAGCACGCCGGCCAGATGCACCACACCGGCCAGCGGCGGCAGCTCCGCCCGGATCCGCTGCAGCAGCCCGGCGACATCGGCCTCCTCGCCGACATCGCCGTTGAAGACGTGGATGCGGCACCGGTACTGCTCGGTGATCTCGTCGACCACCCGCTGTGCGTCCGCATCGGGCGCCCGCCTGCCGGTCAATACGATGTCACCGGCACCGAGTTGGGCCAGATGGGCCGCCGTGTGCAGGCCGATAGCGCCCAGCCCGCCGGTGATCAGATAGCTGCGATCAGCCTTGGGCTGCAGCGGATTCGGTATCTGCAGCACGATCTTGCCGATATGGCGCGCTTGCTGCATCCGGCGGAACGCCGCCCTGGCCTCCGTCAACGGGTAGATCTCGGCGGGTAGTGGCGTCCAGACGCCGCTGGCCAACCCATCCGACACCTCGGTCAACAGCCGCTTTATGTGGTCGGGGTTCTGCAGCGTGGTCACATCCAACGCCACGATCTCGTAGGAGATATCGGGTCGCGCCGCCGCCATCTGCTCAGGGGTCCAGATGTCGCGTTTGGCGATCTCGGCGAACCGGCCGTTCTGCGCGGTGGCCCGCACGGTCGCCTCGAGGAAACCCTCATTGGTCAGGCTGTTGAGCACCACGTCAACCCCGGCGCCGTTGGTGTCAGCGAGGATCTGGTCGGCGAAATCCGTTGTGCGTGAGTCATAGACGTACTTGACGCCCATCTTGCGCAGCGCCGCGCGCTTGTAGGTGCTGGCGGTGGCGAACACCGTGGCGCCGTGCTGCTGCGCCATTTGGATCGCCGCCAGACCGACACCGCCGCTGGCGGCATGGATCAGCACGCGATCGCCCGGCTGCAACTTCGCCCAGTCGAACGCGAGCCGCGCCGTGAGCGCGGCGGCGGGAATGGTGGCCGCTGCCACCGGGTCCAGACCGGCAGGCACCGGCGCCAACAGCTGGGCCGGCACATTGAATCGGCTGGAGAACGCGCCCTGCATGAAGCCGTAGACGCGCTGGCCCACCTCGAGTCCGGCGACGCCGCTACCCAGCTGCGTGACCACACCCGCGAAGTCCCCACCGATCGGCCCGGGGTCGCCCGGGTAGAGGCCGAGCACATTGAGCACGTCGCGGAAGTTGAGGCCGGCGGCCTCCACCCGGACCTGTACGTAGCCTTCATCCGGCGGTGGCACGTCGGCCTCGGTCAGCCGCAGATTGTCGATCGCGCCCCGCTCGGTCGGCGCGAGGACGTAGTCGGACGACCGCGGCACGGTGAGATGACCGCTGCGCGCCCACGGCAACAACCGCGACGCCAGCAGCTTCCCTTGCCGCACAGCAAGTTCCGGTTCCTCGACAGGTGTGCCCAACAGATCGGCGAGGATGGCCACGGCCTCCTCGGATCCGTCGCAATCCACCAGCTTGGCCCGCAACGCGGGTTCCTCATTGATGGTGGTGCGCCCGAATCCCCACAGTGCGGCCTGCACGGGGTCCACCGGTTCGCCCGATTCGCACGCGACGGCCCGCTCAGTGACGATCCACAGCCCGCCAGGCAGTTTCACACCGCCGTTCTGTGAGCCACCCTGCACCGTGTGCACGGCGCTGAGCAGCTGGCTGATCTCGGTCTCCAGTCGCGCGGCGACGTCTTCCGTCGACTCGGACGCACCGGGCGCCGCCGCGCGCCAGACGACGCCGGAGAACGGCATGCCCCGCTCCTGCGCCTGAGTCAGCAGCTGTCCCAACGGCTCCGCATCTCCGGCCCGGTCGAACGGGATGCAGCCCGCAACCTTGGCGGCCAGTTCATCGAACCCGGCGATGAGCCAGGTGCCGCCTGCGGTGTCGCCGCTCGATGCCGGCAGTGGCACCTCGTGCCAGCCGAGCGTGTACAGCAGCCGGGTGGCATCGCCGCCGAGGCCGCGTAACAACGCCTCGCGGGGCGCACGCTTGACCGTGAACTCGCGAATTCCGCCCAGCCGGCGGCCATCCCGGTCGAGGAAGTCCAGATCGAACACCTGGGTTTCGCCGTCGAGCGCGCTGTTGTGCCACTTGGCGCGGCAATAGAACCGGCGCGGCATCTTCTCCCGCAGCGACACCTGCCCGTACCGCAACGGCAGGAACAGATCGTTGACGCCTTGTTCAGCAGCCATCAGTGCCGGGAACGCCGGGAACGCGATGCCAGTACACAGGTCCATCAGCACGGGGTGCATAGGTTCGGTGCCGAGGTGTTCGGCGAGTTCTTCACCGACGAGGATGTCGCCGATCGCCTCGCCCTCACCCAGCCACAGCGACTTCAGGGAACCCGACCAATTGGGTCCCCATGCCAGCTCCATATCGGCGAAGGTTTCGAACAACTCCTGCGGCCGCATGCGATCCAACCGTTCGATGGCCTCGTCGACCGGATCGCCATCATCAACCGCGTCGTCGATTCCGCTGACGACGGCGCCGTCGGCGTTGAGCGACCAGATGGCATCCCGATCGCCGTAGGGACGGCTGTGCACCTGGAAGCTCCACTCGCCCGCACCTTCCAGCGGGTGCAACGTGAGCTGCACCTCGCGGGAACTCTTCTCGGGCAGGATGATCGGCTCGTAGAAGAAGATCTCTTTCACCCTGGCTGGCGCTCCGACCGCGGCCAACGCCATCGCCGCGTACGTCGCCCCGGGGACGACGACGGTGCCGTAGATGACGTGGTCGGCCAGCCACGGTTGCGATTTGACCGACAACCTGCTGGTGTAGACCGAGTCGCCGGTGGCGAGGTCTTTGGCATTGCCGAGAATTCCGGACACCGCTGGCCCGACCCCACCCTCCGAAGGAATGCTCGACGTCTTGGGCCAGAACCGGCGACGCTGGAACGGATAGGTCGGCAATTCGACCCTGCGCCGCGGCTGACGGTGCAGCGCAGCGAAATCAGGCTGGTGGCCGGCGACGTAGGTCGCGGCGAGCCCGTCGGCGATCTGGCGACGATCACCGACGCCCTTGCGCAGTGAGACGATGGCCCGCGGTGCGGCGAGATGCTCCGGCCATACCTGCACGGCCGCGCCGGTGAGAACCGGCTGCGGTCCGATCTCCATCAGCACCGAACATCCGAGTGCTGCAATTGTGCGCACGCTTTCGGCGAACTGCACCGGCTGGCGGGAATGCCGCCGCCAGTACTGCGCATCGAGCGGGGTCTGGGCCGTGAGCACGGCGCCGGTGCGGTTGCAGACCAGCGGCAGCGTCGGCACATCGAAGGTCAATTGCGCCGCGTAGGACTCGAATTCGTCGAGTACCGGCTCCAGCAGTTCGGAGTGGAATGCGTGGCTGGTCTCCAGCCAGGTGCAGCGGATCGCCTCGTCGGCGAAGGCGGCGACGATCTGTTCGAGGTCTTCACCCGGCCCCGACAGCACGGTGTTGGGGCCGTTGTAGGCCGCGACCGACACTCGCGGGTGTTCGCCGGCGATCTGCTCGACGTGCTTGGGGTCGGCGAACACGGCGACCATCCGCCCGCCTTCGGGCAGGCTGCCGAAGAGCCTGCCGCGCTCGGCGATCAGCCGCGCGCCGTCCTCCAGGCTGAACACCCCGGCCACGCATGCCGCAGCATACTGGCCGACGCTGTGTCCCAGCACGACATCGGGTTCAATGCCCCACGACTGCCACAGCCGGGCCAGCCCCATCTCGACGGCAAACAGTGCCGGCTGCGCAAACGACGTGTGGCGCAGTGCATCTGCGGCGTCACCGCCGTCGGCGAACAGGACATCCAGCAGTGGGCGCGACACGATCGCGCTGACCACGTCCGCGCAGCGCGTCACCGTTTGGGCGAAAACCGGCTCGGCTTCGAACAATTCACGCGCCATCCGCGGATACTGGCTGCCCTGTCCGGTGAACAACCATGCCGTCGTCGGCCTGTTGAGGTGCTCGCCACGCAACACGCCAGGGCGAGTGCGGTTCTGCGCAAGGTCGGCCAGGCCGTCGCAGGCGCTCTGCACCGAATCCACCACCAGCGCAGCGCGATGCTCGAAGTGTGAGCGGCCCGTTCCTGCGGTGAGGCAGACATCGGCGAGGTCGACGTCGGGGTGGGAGGTCAACCATGCGTCGTACCGCTGCGCCAAGGCGACCAGGCCGTCGGGTGACCGCGCCGACAGCGGAAGCACATGGACCGGGCGAGTGCCCGACTCAACCGGTGCATCTTCGGTGCTCACCGGCTGGGCCGGCGCCTCTTCGACGAGCACGTGCGCGTTCGTGCCGGTGAAGCCGAAGGAGCTCACGCCTGCGCGGCGCGGACGCCCCTTGGCCTGCCACGGAATTGCCTTGTCCACGACGCGTACCGGAAGCGAGTCCCACGGAATATGGGGCGACGGGTTGTCGAAGTGCAGGGTCTGCGGCAACAGCTCGTTCTGCAGCGACAGCACAACCTTGATGAGACCTGCCGCCCCCGAGGCAGATTCGAGATGGCCGATGTTGGTCTTCACCGACCCCATCAGCAATGGCCGGTCTGCGTCCCGCGACCCGCTGTAGGCCGCCGCTGCGGCCTGAACCTCGATCGGATCGCCCAGCGGGGTACCGGTCCCGTGCGCCTCGAGGTAGTCGACGTCCCCGCCGGTCAAACCGGCACGAGCCAGCGCCGAGCCGATGAGCCGTTGCTGCGCACCGCCGTTGGGCACGGTCAAACCGCTGGAGGCGCCATCCTGGTTGACTGCGCTGCTGGGAATGACGGCCGCGATCCGGTCGCCGTCGCGTTGCGCGTCGCTCAGCCTCTTGAGCACGAGGACTCCGCAGCCCTCGCTGCGCACATACCCGTCGGCCGAGGCGTCGAACGTCTTGCACCGCCCGACCGGCGAAAGCATCCTCGCGCGGGAGGCGGCCACGACCGTCACCGGACTCAGCAAGACGTTCACACCGCCGGCCACCGCGAGATCGCAGTCACCGGAGTGCAACGCCTGGCATGCCTGATGCACGGCCACGAGCGCCGAGCTGCACGCCGTGTCGACCGCCACCGCCGGTCCCTCGAATCCCAGCGCGAAGGCCACCCGGCCCGAGATCGCGTTGAGCGCGTTGCCGGTGATGAAGTGCGGTTCGATCTTGTCGATCGACTCGCCGGAGAGCAGATGCGCATACTCGTTGGCCGCCACCCCGACGAAGATCCCGGTCCGGCTGCCGCGCAAGGAGGCAGGCGCGTACCCCGCCCTCTCGAGGCCCTCCCACACCGTTTCGAGCATCAGCCGTTGTTGCGGCTCGATCCACACCGCCTCACGCGGGGAAATGCCGAAGAATTCGGGATCGAATTCGTCGATGCTGTCGAGGAATCCGCCGAAACGGGTGTAGGTCTTGCCCGGAGCATCGGGATCCGGGTCGTAGAACTCATCGATGTCGAAGCGATCTTCCGGAACTTCTCGGATCGCATCCACACCGCCGGACAACACCTCCCAGAACGCCTCAGGGTCCGGTGCACCGGGGAAGCGGCACGACACCGCGACGATCGCGATCGGTTCGTCGGTGCGCGTCGCCACCACCGCGGCCAGTTTCGGCGCCGACGTGGCGGCCTGCTCGGTGAGGCCGAGCACGTCGTCGAGCAGATAGTCGACCACGTCGGACAGACGCGGGTGATCCATCGCCAGCGTCGCCGGTATCTGCTTGCCCACGCCTTGTTCGATGCGTTGGCGCAATTCGATGGCCATCAACGAATCCATGCCGAGGTCGAAGAACCCCGCGTCCTCGCGGATCTCGGCGGCGTCGACGCGCGTCACCTCGGCAACCGCATTGAGGAGGTAATTGGTCAACAGCTTCTTGCGTTGCTGCACAGGGGCATTGGTGAGCCGCTCGACCAGCTCGGTCTTGCCCGACGCCGTCACCGCCGGCGCGGCGGTCACGGGGGTCGGCGCTTCCCGCTGCAACTCGGCAAGGAACCCGCGGCTGCCGCCCTGTTGGAAGATCGGCAGGAAGCGGGCCCAGTCGATCCGGGCCACTACACCCTGCGCGGAAGCCGCGGAAGCAGAAGTCATGACATCGGTCAGACCGGCCAGGGCGTCAGCGGGTGACAGGGTGGTGACGCCGCGCTTCGCCAGGCGCGCGCGCGATTCGGCGTCGGCCATGCCCGCCGACCACGGACCGAAGTTGACGCTGATCCCCGGGACGCCCTGCTCACGCAGGCGCCACGCCAACCCGTCGAGGAAGGCGTTGGCCGCGCCGTAGGCGGTCTGGCCGAAGCCACCCCACACCGAGGCGATCGACGACGTGCTGACGAAGAAATCGAGGTTCATGCCGGCGACGGCTTCGCTCAAATGCCATGCCCCCCAGACCTTGCCGGCAAAGACACGGTCCACCTCGGCGTCGTCGAGACTCGCCAGCGGGGTGGTGCCGATCTCGCCCGCGGCGTGGACGACGCCGGCGAGCGGCGGCAGCTCCGCAGTCACGGTGGCCAACACGCGAGCAACATCGTGCGCATCTGCGACATCGGCTGTGACGACTCGGAGGCTGCAGCCGTGCTGTTCGGCGAGCGCATCGATGCGTTGCTGCACGGCGTCGCTCGGCGCGCGCCGACTGGTCAGCACCAGGTTTTTCGCGCCGCGCGCCGCCAGATAGCCTGCGATCTCGAGCCCGATCGACCCCAGCCCGCCAGTGACCAGATACGTTGCATCGCTTCGCAATTGCAACGGCGCAGCGTTCGGCGGTCCGACCCGCCGAACCAGCCGGGGGACATAGACCGCCTCGCCGCGCAGCGCGATCTGGTCTTCACCCTCGGAACCCGATGCCGCGGCACGGTCGACGAACAGCGACCATTCCTCGGCGGAGCCGTCGGCGAGATCCGCCAGACCGCCCCACATCTGCGGAAGCTCCAGTGCTGCGGCGCGGCCGAAGCCCCACAGGCAGCTCTGTTCCGGCGAAACCGTGTCGGAGTCGGTGACGGGCTGAGCGCCCCTGGTCACGACCCAGACGGGTCGCCGCAGACCGGCGGCGATCGCGGCGCGGAAGAACCGCCGTGTGCCACCCAGGACCGTGTGTTGCATCCGCAACAGTGACCGCATCGACGGCGCGGTCGTGGCAGTCGGATCCGCGTCGAGCGCCGCAACATGCACGATCCGCAGCGTCGGCTCGTCTGCCGCCGCAGCGCGCAACTGTTCAGCGAGCTCGTCGGCGTCCGCGTCGGACAACGGCAACCCGACGATCCGGTGCCGATGGCCCCGTGCCGTCAGCACATCGGCCAACGGCTCTAGCACATCGGGATTGTCACCGACAAGAATCCAGGCGGAGCCCTCGCCGGCGCCCGCGGCGGACGCAGTTGACTTCTCCCAGCGGAACTCGTAGCGGTCGTCGGCTATGGATTGGCTTGTCCGCTGCTGATTATGCTGCGCGGCAAGCTTGTTCAGCACGCGCAGGGTCTGCTCGTCGGCACCGTCGATCAGCGCTGCGAGCTCCTCGATGCGGCCGTCTTCGAGAAGACGAACGGTCTCGGTGCGCGGGCCGGCCTGATTCTGCAGCGGGTTGGGGCGCTCTCTGTTGTCCCGGTACCAGTACTGGCGGTGCTCGAACGGATAGGTGGGAAGGTCGAGCTTGCGGGCGCCGGCCTGCCGGAACGCGCCGAAGTCGGGAAGGTGGCCCAAGGTATAGGCCTCGGCGACGGCCTCGATGATCTGGCGGTGGTCTGTGGTGTTTCGCCGCAAGGAGGCAATCGCCCGCGGCGCGGAGGCCGGGTCCGGCCATGCCCGCAGCGCGGCCGCGGTGAGCACCGGTTGCGGGCCGATCTCCACCAGCAGTTTGCAATTCAAGTCGGCCAGGGTGCGCACGCTCTTGGCGAACTGCACCGGCTGGCGCGCATGCCGACGCCAGTAGGCGCCATCGAGTTTGACGCTCCTGCCGAGGGTTTCACCGGTGCGGTTGTCGATCAACATGCGTTGCGGCGCATTGAACGTGAGGCCGTCGGCATACCGCTCGAACTCGTCGAGAATCGGGTCCAACAGCGCCGAGTGGAAGGCGTGGCTGGTGTCGAGCCAGTCACACCGAATCCCGTCGGCGGCCAAGCCCGCCACCGCTCTTTCCAGATCACCTGCGGGACCGGACAATACGGTGTTGGCTCCGTTGTAGGCGGCTACCGACACACTCGGGAACTCGTCGGCCACGCTTTCGGCACGCTCGGCGGTGGTGAACACCGCGACCATCCGACCGCCCGCAGGCAAGCTGCCGAAAAGGCGGCCGCGCTCGGCCATCAGCCGCGCGCCGTCCTCCAGGCTGAACATGCCTGCGACGCAGGCCGCTGAGTACTGACCGACGCTGTGACCCAGCACCACCTCAGGCTCAAAGCCCCACGACTGCCACAGCCGTGCCAGGCCTGTCTCGATAGCGAACAAGGCGGGCTGGGCGTAGCTGGTCTGCCGCAGCGTCTCGTCGCCGTCCGGACCGTCGACATCGAAAATCACGTCCAGCAACGGCTTTTCGAGAACGTCGGCGACCGCGGCCGCGCACTGCTTCACCGTCTCGGCGAACACCGGCTCGGTCTCGAACAACTCGCGAGCCATGCCGGTGTATTGGCTGCCCTGTCCGGTGAACAGCCACGCCGTCTTCGGGGTGTCGTGGGATTCCCCGCGCACCAGTCCGGGCGCGGGCCGGTCGTCGGCGAGCGCGCCGAGCAGCTCGATCGCAGAGTCTTTTGACTTGACGACCAATGCGGCCCTGTGCTCAAAGTGTGCGCGGCCCACCCCCGCGGTGAAGCACACGTCGGCCAGCGAGGCCTCCGGATGCGCGGTCAGCCAGCTGCGGTACTGGTTGGCGACCTGCACCAGGGCAGCGGGCGTGCGTGCGGAGATCGGGAGAATGCTGAACCGATCGGCGGCCGTCGGCTCCGAAGAGCCCAGTGTGGCCGGGACGTCAGGCGCCTCTTCGAGGATGACGTGAGCGTTGGTTCCGGCGAACCCGAACGAGCTGACCCCCGCAATCCGGGGCTGGCCGTTGCGCTTCCACGCCCTGGCCTCCTTGACCACCTCCACCGGAAGGCGATCCCAGGGGATGTGCGGGGACGGGGTCGTGAAATGCAGATGCTCTGGCAGCAACTCGTTTTCGAGCGACAGGATGACCTTGATGACACCCGCGATGCCCGCGGCCGCTTCCAGGTGTCCGATGTTGGTCTTTACCGAACCGATCAGCAGGGGTTGGGCGGCGTCGCGGCCGACGCCGAGCGCCTCTCCTGCGGCCTGGGCCTCGATCGGGTCGCCCAGCGAGGTTCCGGTGCCGTGCGCTTCAAGGTAGCCGACGTCGCTGGGCCGCAGGCCGGCGCGCTTCAGCGCGTCGGCGATAACCCGTTGTTGCGCAACGCCGTTGGGCACCGTCAACCCGCCGGATGCGCCGTCCTGGTTGATCGCACTGCCGCGGATCACGGCCCGGATCCGGTCACCGTCGGCGATCGCGTCCTCGAGCCGCTTGATGACGATGACACCGCAACCCTCGCCGCGCACGTACCCATCGGCGGCGGCGTCGAACGTCTTGCACCGGCCGTCGGGTGCGAGCATGTGGGCGTTGGAGAAGGTGATCATCGTGGCGGGAGTCAGCATCACGTTCGCGCCGCCGGCCAGGGCGAGGTCGCATTCGCCGAGTTGAAGCGCCTGGCACGCCTGGTGGATCGCCACCAGCGACGAGCTGCATGCGGTGTCGACGGCGACGGCGGGCCCCTGCAGTCCCAGCCGGTAGCTGATACGTCCCGCTGCTGCAGCATTTGATGTGCCGATGGCCATGTAGGCCTCGATCTCGGGATAGGTCAGCTCGTCGGAGGCCATGCCGAGGTAGTCGTGAGTGGCCAGACCGACGAAGACCCCGGTGTTCGTATTGGCCAGAGCCGTCGGCGCGGTGCCGGCATGTTCCACCGCGCGCCACGCCGTCTCCAGCAAGATCCGGTGCTGCGGGTCCATCAACCTGACCTCGCGCGTCGACAAACCGAAGAAGGGCGCGTCGAACCCCGTCACGTCGTCGACGAAGCCGGCCCGACGGGTCACCACCTTGCCGGGCGTGCTGGGGTCCGGGTCGAAGAACTCGTCGACATCCCAGCGGTCGCTGGGCACCTCCGATGTCGCGTCGCGACCCTCGCGCAGCAGGTCCCAGAATTCGCCAGCATCCGGCGCGCCGGGAAAGCGCGCCGCGTAACCGACGATTGCGAAGCGGGCGTTCCGCCCGGTCGGACGATCCGCGGTTCCCATGCGGTGTCCTCCTGATTCGGCGTCAATATTTGCTTACTCGGAAGAAGTGGCGCGCGAAATCAACGCCGTCGAAAACTATTGCACGTTGATCTTGCGACTGCGATGTTGTTGCGCAGAGGCCCACCCGCTGAGAGGCGAGCGCGGTTGGACCTTGGGTATGTTGGTCCCGGGGGGTGGTGCCGGACTAGAGCCGGACAACCAGGAGGACGACGTTTTGCGGATCGGCAAGATCACGGTTGGCGCACTTGACGAGTGGTCGGTGAAGCCAGGCGCGGTCACCTCCTGGCATCCGACATCGGCTTCACAGGAAAAAGCGCGCAAAGCCCCGGTCAGTCCGGTGCCGGTGAGCTACATGCAGGACCAACACCTTCGGAACTACTGCGAACGCACAGCCGAAGGGCTCAGCTTTTCCCGGCAGATCATCGCCAGTTGTGAAGTTGCTGGAAACTGCGATATCGCGGCGATGGATCACGCGGTCAACGCGTATTTGCGACGGCACGACACCTTCCGCAGCTGGTTCGAGCAAACCGGTGACGGGGAATTCATCCGGCACGCGTTGGCCGACCCCGCGGACATCGAGTTCGAGCCGATCGCGCAAGGCAACCTGACCATCGACGAGATCCACGCGCACGTCGTGGCGATACCCAATCCGTTGGAGTGGGGCTGTTTCACCTTCGGGGTCATCCAGAACGACGACCACTTCACGTTCTTCGCCGCGATGGATCACGTCCACGGCGATGCGACGCTGATCGGCACGACCATGCTGGAAGCCAATGGGATGTATTCGGCGATGAGCACGGGTGGAGAGGCGCTGACGCTGCCCGACGCAGGCAGTTTTGACGATTTCTGCCTACGGGAGCGTCAATATACGTCAGAGTTGACGGTGGATTCGCCGGGCGTGCGGGCGTGGATCGAATTCGCCGAAAACAACAACGGCGGGTTTCCCGAGTTCCCGCTTCCGCTGGGCAATCCGCTGGAGTCGACCAGCAGCACCATGACCTCCGAAACCTTGATGAGCCCGGCACAGACGGAACGCTTCGAATCGGCCTGCACGGCGGCCGGGTCGCGCTTCGTCGGCGGTTTGTTCGCCTGTCTCGGCCTGGTGGAGCATGAGCTCACCGGCGCCCTGACGTATTACGGGCTCACGCCGAGGGATTCGCGGACCGCCGGCGACAATTTCATGACCCAAGGGTGGTTCACCGGTCTGATTCCCATCACCGTCCCCATCGCGGCAACCTCGTTCAGCGATGCCGCGTGGGCAGCGCAGGCGTCCTTCGACTCCGGCCTGGACATGGCGCGGGTTCCGTACTACCGGGCCATGGAGTTGGCCCCGTCGTTGAACTGGCCGCAACCCAATTTCCCGGTGTCGAACTTCTTCCACGGTGGCGCGGCTCCGCTCAACGCGATCCTCGCGGCCGCCGACATGGGCCTGGCCAACAACATCGGCATCTACCCCGACGGCCGGTATTCCTACCAGCTGACGATTTACATCTTCCGGTACGGGGAGGGCACGGTCATGGCGATCATGCATCCCGACAACCCCGTCGCCCTCAAATCGGTCACCCGCTACATGGAGGCGATGAAGTCGGTCTCCGTACGGGTCGCCGACAGCGGTGACTGGGGACGCGTCGCCTAGCGACGAGCACTACACGATGGCCAGGTGAGGACGACATGCGACGGCTGACCGATTTCGTTGTGCGGTGGCCCTGGGCGGTGATCGGCGTCTGGATCGCGATCGCCGTCGCCCTGCCCCTGACGTTCCCGAGCCTCAACGACATGGCCCAACGCCATCCGCTGTCCATCCTGCCCAGCGACGCGCCATCGAGCGTCGCCGCCCGGCAGATGACCGAAGCGTTTCACGAATCAGGCTCCGACAACCTGCTCGTCGTCGCCTTCATCAACGAAACCGGGCTCAAGCAGGCCGACGAAGGCAGCTACCGCAAGGTCGTGGACGCGCTGCGCGACGACGTGACCGACGTCGTGATGGTGCAGGACTTCTTCACCACACCGCAGCTGCGGCCCTTCCTCACCAGCAAGGACAAGACGACGTGGGTGCTGCCCGTCGGCCTCGCCGGAGAGTTGGGCACGCCACGTGCTTACGAGTCGTTCAACCGGGTCGCCGACATCGTCAAGCACAACGCCCCCTCCGAAGCCCCCTCCCAGGGGCCGCTCACCGTGCAGGTCACCGGCCCGGCGGCCACCGTTGCCGACCTCACCGTCGCGGGCGAACACGACCGCATGCCCATCGAGCTCGCGATCGCCGTCCTGGTGCTGCTCGTGCTGCTGGTCGTCTACCGCAACCCGGTCACGATGCTGCTGCCGTTGGCGACGATTGGGGCGGCGTTGGTGACCGCGCAAGCAGTGGTGGCAGGCGTCTCGAATCTCTTCGGGCTGGGTGTCTCGAACCAGTCCGTCATCTTCCTCAGCGCGATGATCGCCGGCGCGGGCACGGACTATGCGGTCTTTCTCATCAGCCGCTATCACGACTACCTGCGGCAGGGAGCCGATCTCGACGACGCGGTCCGGCGGGCACTGAGCTCGATCGGCAAAGTGATCACCGCGTCGGCGGCCACCGTGGGAATCACCTTCCTCGGAATCAGCTTCGCCAAGATGGGGGTGTTCTCCACGATCGGTGTCGCGTGCGCGATCGGTGTCGGTGTGGCTTACCTGTCCGCGATCACGTTGCTGCCCGCGATTCTGGTGCTGGCCGGACCGCGCGGTTGGGTCAAGCCGCGCCGCGAACTCACCACCCGGTTCTGGCGACGCTCCGGCATCCGCATCGTGCGGCGGCCGAAACTCCATCTCGTGGCGAGCCTTTTGGTGCTGGCCTTTCTCGCCAGTGCCGCCAGCCTGGTCCACTTCAACTACGACGACCGCAAAGCGTTGGGACCGTCGGCGCCGAGCTCGATCGGATACGCCGCGCTCGAACGGCATTTCCCCATCAGCCAGGCCGTGCCCGAATACATCCTCGTCCGGTCCCCCCGCGATCTGCGCACCCCGCAGGCCCTTGCCGATCTGGAACAGATGGCGCAGCGGGTCAGCCAGCTGCCGAACATCGGCCTTGTCAGCGGCATCACCCGGCCCACCGGGGTTGTGCCGCAAGAGTTCCGCGCCACCTATCAGGCCGGCATCGTTGGCGACCGGATGGCGGCCGGTTCGGCGCTGATCACCAACAACACGGGCGACCTCAACAAGCTGGCGAACGGGGCGGGCACGCTGGCCACCAACCTCGCCGATGTGCGCGCGCAGATCAACCGCATCGCCCCCAGCATGCAGCGGCTCATCGACGCGTTCTCGTCGGTGCGCAGCCAGATGGGCGGCGACAAGCTGGTGCGCGACGTCGAAACCGCCGCCAAACTCGTGCAGAGCATCAACGCGCTCGGCAACGCCATGGGCGTCAACTTCGCCGCTGTGAAGGACATGTTCGCCTGGGTGGGGCCGGTGCTGGCCGCGCTGAACGGCAACGCTGTCTGCGACGCCAACCCGTCATGCAGCGAAACCCGCGCCCAGTTCCAGAAATTGATGGACGCCCGCGATGACGGACGCCTCGACCAGATCAACACCCTGGCCGGACAACTGCAGGGGTTCGGCGACAGGCAAAGCCTCAACTCGACGGTGAAACAACTCAACGACGCGCTGTCGAACTTCAGCTCGGCGGTGCGCGCGATGGGTCTTGACCGGCCGGGCGGCCTGCAGTCGGGCTTGAATCAGGTGAGACAGGGCGCCAACCGCTTGGCCGACGGCAGCAAGCAGGTGGCCGGTGGCGTGGACCAGCTCGTAGGCCAGGTCAAGCTGATGGGGGCCGGTCTTGATGAGGCGGCCGCGTTCCTGCTGGCCATGCGCAACGACGCCTCCGATCCGTCGATGGCCGGATTCAACATTCCGTCCCAGATTCTTGCACTGGACGACTTCAAAAAGGCGGCGAAGATATTCATCTCGCCCGACGGCCATTCGGCCCGGTATCTGGTGCAGACCACCCTCAATCCGTTCAGCGCCGAAGCGATGGATCAGGTCAATGCGATCACCGACGCCGCGCGAAGCGCCCAGCCGAACACCCAGCTGGCCGACGCGAAGATTTCGATGGGCGGCTTCCCCGCCGCGTTACGTGATACCCGCGACTACTACCAGCACGACATCCGCTTCATCATCGTCATGACCCTCGTAGTCGTGCTGTTGATCCTGATCGCGCTGCTGCGGGCGATCATCGCGCCGCTGTATCTGATTGCCTCTGTGGTGGTGTCGTATTTCGCGGCGCTGGGTATCGGCGTGCTGACCTTTCAGTACCTGCTCGACCAGCAATTGCACTGGAGCGTGCCGCCGTTGGCTTTTGTGGTTCTGGTGGCGGTGGGCGCCGACTACAACCTGCTGTTCGTATCGCGAATGCGCGATGAGTCGCCGCACGGCACGCGCTACGGCGTCATCCGCACCCTGACCTCGACCGGTGGGGTGATCACCGCGGCCGGTCTGATCTTCGCCGCCTCGATGGGCGGTTTGCTGTTCTCCAGCATCACCACGGTGGTGCAGGGCGGCTTCGTGATCGGTGTCGGTGTTTTGTTGGACACCTTCCTGGTGCGGACCGTGACGGTGCCCGCGATCGCGGCGCTGCTCGGTCCGGCGAACTGGTGGCCGTCTCGAGTGGACGCGCGCAGCAGCGACCGGTTCAGTGTGCCGGCATGAAATGTGTGAAACTAATGAACGAAGCCGAACGAGTACGGACAGAACGTGACGCCTAACCCCCAGTCAACAATCCTGTCGATGCTGCACGGACGCGCCAGTATGCGTCCCGATGACGTGGCGTTCACGTTCACCGAATACGACCGCGACCCGAACGGCGTTTCGCAGACGCTTACCTGGAGTCAGCTGTCGCGGCGAACCTTGAACGTGGCGCGCGAGCTCGCGTTTCACGCGTCGGTCGGCGACCGCGCGATGATCCTGGCCCCGCAGGGCCCGGAGTACATCCTGGCGTTCCTCGGCGCGATGCAGGCCGGCCTCATCGCGGTGCCGCTCCCGCTGCCGCATCGCGGCTCGAGTTACGACCGGGTGAGCGCCGTCTTCGCCGACACCCAGCCGTCGGTTGTCCTGACGTCGACGGCGGCCGCGGAGGACGTCGGCGATTACGTCGATCAGTCGCCGATGGACACGGCGGCGAAGATCGTGGCGATCGACTCGCTGAATCTGGATGCCGACGTCGACTTCGGTCTTCCGCTGATTGATCAGCCGAACATCGCCTATTTGCAGTACAGCTCGGGTTCGACGCGGCTCCCGACCGGGGTGATGCTGTCGCACCGCAACCTCACGGTGAATTTCGAGCAACTGATGCGGAGCTTGTTCGCGGACGCCAAAGTCAAGTCCGCGACCGATCTCACGATTGTCTCGTGGCTGCCCTTCTACCACGACATGGGACTGGTGCTGGGGGTCTGCGCGCCGATCCTCGGCGGGTATGCCGCCAAGTTGACGAGTCCGGTCGCCTTTCTGGAGACACCGTCCAGATGGATACGGGCGCTCGCGGAGAACCCGAACAGCTTCTCGGCGGCACCCAATTTCGCCTTCGACCTCGCTGCCCGCAAAACCAAGGACAGCGACCTCGCCGAGCTTGACCTCGGTGGAGTGGCCGGCATCATCAACGGTGCCGAACGTGTCGAACCGGCCTCTTTGCGACGCTTCGCAGATCGGTTCGCCCACTTCAATTTCCGCGATCACATGCTGCGTCCGTCGTACGGCCTTGCGGAGGCGACGGTGTTCGTGACCAGCGGCACGTGGTGCGATTCGTCCGGGGATGTTCGTTTCGATGCCGACGAGTTGGCTGCGGGCCGCGTAGCGCGGTGCGTCGCCGGCGGTTCAGCGCTGGTGCGGTACGCGCTGCCGCGGTCACCCGCGGTGCGGATCGTCGACGTCGACTCGCACCGGGAATGCGCGGGCGACGTCGTTGGTGAGATCTGGGTGTACGGCGAGAATGTCGCCGCCGGTTACTGGAGCAGGCCGGCGGACGAGCAAACCTGTTTCGGCGCAACGCTTGTCGACCCGTCACCCGGAACCCCCGACGGGCCGTGGCTGCGCACCGGCGACCTCGGATTCATCTACCAGGGTGATCTGTTCATCGTCGGCCGCATCAAGGATCTGCTGATCATCCGCGGGCGCAATCACTATCCTGAGGACATCGAGGCGACGGTTCAGGAGATCACCCGCGGCAGGGTGGCGGCGATATCGGTTCCGGTGAACAGCACAGAGAAGCTGGTCACCGTCGTCGAGCTGAAGAAGCGCAACGACCTCAACGGGGACACGGTGGCTTGGCTCGACGAAATCAAGAGCGACGTCACGTCGGCGATATCCAATGCGCACGGCCTCAACGTCGGCGACCTCGTCCTCGTGCAACCGGGCTCGATTCCGACAACCACGAGCGGCAAGATCCGGCGCGCCGCGTGCGCCGAGCAGTATCGGCAGGACGAGTTCGTGCGGCTGGACGCGTGATGCGGCGGCTCCTGGCATCGCTCACCGCGCTGGTAATCACCGGCGGCGCAGGGCTTTTCGGCGTTGGCGTCGCGTCGGCTGACGACACGCAATCCGGCTGGACGGCTGACCACGGCGCACCCGACAACGGCCCGCCGCCGCTGGGGACTCCGGGGCGGGGTTACGCGCTGGGCGGTGCACACGTGCTCGGCATCCCCTACGACGAGTACATCAAGCGCACCGGCGCCGAATGGTTCCCCGGGCTGGACCGCCAGATCGTCGACTACCCGGCGGGTCAGGTTCAGGGCCATGTGCTGGAACGGTTGTTCCCCGGCATCGGCCGGCTGGACGACAACTTTCCCGGCATAGGGATCGACGGGCCGAGCATCGGCGAGTCGGTCGACGAGGGAGCGCCCAACACCATCCGCGCGATCCGCCAGGGCGGCCCCGGCACCGTCATCGGCCTGTCCGAGGGTGCGATGGTGCTCAACGAAGTGCAGGCGCAGCTCGCCAACGACCCCACCGCGCCGCCGCCGGACAAGCTGAGCTTCGCGATGTACGGCGATCCGGTGGCCAAGCACGCCTTCGGTGAGAGCTTTCTGACGCAGATGTTCCCGGTCGGCAGCGTGGTTCCCGCCCTCGACTACCGCATTCCTGCGCCGGTGGAAAGCCAATACGACACCTACCAATTCGTCTCGGCCTACGACAGCATCGCCGACTGGCCGGACCGGCCGGACAACTGGATGTCGCTGGCCAACGCCGTGGTGGGTCTTGCGACCGGTCACACCGCGGTGGCATTCACCAACCCCAGCATGGTGCCGCCGCAGAACATCCGGACCAACGTCAACTCCAAGGGCGCGAAGACGACCACCTACATGATCCCCGAGCAGCACCTACCGTTGGTGTTGCCGTTCAAATACCTCGGGGTTGACGAAGGAACGCTGAACCGGCTCGACGGCGTGCTCAAGCCGATGGTCGACGCGGGCTACTCGCGCAACGACGATCCGCTGACTGCGCCGATCACGGTGGACCCGGTGAATGGCTACGACCCGGCGGCCGTCACCGCGCCCGCCACCCAGGCCGCCTTCGGCGGGGGCTCCGATCCGGTGTCGCAGCTGCTGTCCGGCATGCAGTACGTGTTGAACCACCAGGGCGGCTAGCTAGAGCCCCGCCAGGCCTGCGCCGAGCAGCACGCAGCCGACGACGGTCAGCAGCAGCGAGAGGGCGCGGCGACGCTGCGAGCGCATCCATTCCTGCAGCGCCGACAGCGCTGAACGGGTGCGCTGCGGGGCCACGAGGTAGGAGATCAGCGGGATCTCCACGAATGCAAACGCCACCACGTTGAACATGACCAACGCGCCGATCTGCACCGACGCCGCGGCCCCCGAGGCGACGATGAGCGCCAGCACGGCCAGGTAGTCGACGGACGGCAGCGCGATGCCCAGGCCCGCGACGCCTGCGGTCCACAGCGAGCCTCCGTTGAGCAGCTGGCGCGCGCGGGCGGCGAGCGGTTCGAATCTGCCTGAGCCGAACGTCGTGGACTCCTCTTTCCGTCGACGTAGCACGCCCGTCGCCACCACCACCGCATTGAGCAACAGCACCGCACCGACGACGATTTGCACCACGGGCAGCGTGAAATGGGCGGACCCCGCGGCGGGCCGCAGAATGAACAGCGCGATGACGCCCACGGCTAGGCCCATCGTGAACCCGCCGGCCAGAAACGCCAGCAGTTGCAGCGGCGGATGGGGCCGGTTGATCATCAGGGCTGTCATGCCGATCCGGAACGGCTCCAGGCTCACGGCAACGGCCATCGCCAGCAGCGTGATCCACATGTCTTGCGTCACGTTACCGCCTGCGTCGTCTGCGCCGAGATCTGCATCAGGGTCGTCGCCGGTCGCAAATCGCAGCCCTAATGCAGAACTCGACGATGGCGTCGGCCGATGCGGCCGTGGGAAGATGAGGGGCGATGAGTTCCACCGACTTGACCCCCGCAGCACTGCGCGAGGCATTCGGGCACTTCCCATCCGGTGTGATCGCGATTGCGGCCGAGGTGGACGGTGTGCGGGTCGGCCTGGCCGCCAGCACGTTTGTGCCCGTGTCACTGGATCCGCCGCTGGTGTCGTTCTGCGTGCAGAACACCTCGGAGACCTGGCCCAGGCTCAAGGACCTGCCGCGGTTGGGCATCAGCGTCCTTGGCGAAGCGCACGACGCAGCCGCCCGCACTCTCGCGGCGAAGACCGGTGACCGGTTCGCCGGACTGTCAACGGTGTCGAGCAACAGCGGCGCAGTCTTCATCGAAGGCACCAGCGTGTGGGTGGAAAGTGCCATCGAACGATTGGTGCCTGCGGGCGATCACACGATCGTGATTCTGCGGGTTGCCGACATCACGGTGCACTCGCCCGTGCCGCCGATCGTCTTTCACCGCAGCGCGTTTCGCAAACTCGGCGCGTAACGGTTTAGGGCCGCTCGCTGAGTTCTTTGCGGTAGTTGTCGATGCGCTGTTCGATCTCCGCCGCATCGTCGGGCCTGCCCTCCTTGCGGGCCAGGTCGGCGCGTGCAGAAAGCTTACGGATGGCGGTGCGTATGTCGTTGACGCTGTGCGTCGCAGTCATGGTGGCTGCCTTTCGTCGTTGATTGGCCGCTGACGAAAGGCTACCCACCAAGTGCCGCGGTTAACGCCTGAACAGCTTGTTGCCCAGCCACACGATCGGGTCGTACTTGCGGTCGGCGGCGCGCTCCTTCATCGGGATCAACGCGTTGTCGGTGATCTTGATGTGTTCGGGGCACACCTCGGTGCAGCACTTGGTGATGTTGCAGTAGCCGAGGCCGTTGGCATCCTGCGCCTGCTCGGGCCGCCGCTCCAGCGTGTCCAACGGGTGCATGTCCAGCTCGGCCTGCCGCATGAGGTAACGCGGGCCGGAGAACGCCTGCTTGTTCTCCTCGTGGTCACGCACGACGTGGCAGGTGTTCTGGCACAGGAAGCACTCGATGCACTTACGGAACTCCTGGCTGCGGTTCACGTCCTCCTGCGCCATCCGGTACTCGCCGGGCTGCAGATCCTTCGGCGGGGTGAACGACGGGATCTCGCGCGCCTTCTCGTAGTTGAACGAGACGTCGGTGACGAGATCGCGGATGATCGGGAAGGTCCGCAGCGGCGTCACAGTGACGGTTTCGTCCTGCCCGAAGGTCGACATCCGGGTCATGCACATCAGCCGCGGTCGGCCGTTGATCTCCGCCGAGCACGACCCGCACTTGCCTGCCTTGCAGTTCCACCGCACGGCCAGATCGGGGGTCTGGGTCTGCTGCAGGCGGTGGATGATGTCGAGCACCACCTCGCCCTCGTTGACCTCGACGGTGTAGTCCTGGAGGCCGCCGCCGTCGTCGTCGCCGCGCCACACTCGCATGCTCGCCTGGTAGGCCATTATTTGCTCCGTTCTGGATGCTGGGCCAGCTCACCGTCGGTGAAGTACTTCTCGAGTTCGGACAGCTCGAACAGGTCGAGCAGATCCTGGCGGACCGGAATCTGGTCCTGCTTGGTGACGCTGACCTCGGGAACCAACGCCTCCGGGTCGCCGTCGACGCGGCACACCAGCAGCGTCTTGCGCCAATCCGCTTCCATCGACGGGTGATCGTCGCGAGTGTGTCCGCCGCGGCTTTCAGTGCGCGTCAGCGCGGCCTTGGCGATGCACTCGCTGACCAGCATCATGTTGCGCAGGTCGATCGCCAGATGCCAGCCGGGGTTGAACGCCCGGTCGCCGTCGATGCGCACTCGCTTGTACCGCTCGCGCAGCTCGGCCAGCTTGTCCAGCGCCTCGGTGATCTCCTCTTCCTTGCGGATGATGCCGACCAGGCTGTTCATCGTGTCCTGCAGGTCGAGCTGCAACGTATACGGGTTCTCCGGTTCCTCCCCGTTCGTCGCGGTCTCGAACGGCAGCACGGCCCGCTTGATGGCGTCGTCGACGGCCTCGTCGGTCACCGCGGGCCGGTTGTCCAGCGCGCGCACGTAGTCAGCGGCACCGAGGCCGGCGCGTCGGCCGAACACCAGGAGGTCCGACAGCGAGTTGCCGCCAAGGCGGTTGGAGCCGTGCATGCCGCCGGCGCATTCACCGGCCGCGAACAGGCCCGGTGTGGTGGCCGCCGCGGTGTCCGGGTCGACCTCGACACCACCCATCACGTAGTGGCAGGTGGGCCCGACTTCCATCGCCTCCTTGGTGATGTCCACCTCGGCCAGCTCCATGAACTGGTGATACATCGACGGCAGCCGGCGCTTGATCTCCTCGGCAGGCAGCCGCGACGCGATGTCAAGGAAGACGCCGCCGTGCGGTGAGTTACGGCCGGCCTTGACCTCGGAGTTGATCGCGCGGGCCACCTCGTCGCGCGGCAGCAGATCCGGTGTGCGGCGGGCGGAGTCGTTGTCCTTGAGCCACTGATCGGCCTCTTCGATCGACTCGGCGTACTGGCCTTTGAACACCGGCGGGATGTAGTCGAACATGAACCGGGTGCCCTCGGAGTTCTTCAGCACACCGCCGTCGCCGCGCACACCCTCGGTGACGAGGATGCCCTTCACGCTCGGCGGCCAGACCATGCCGGTCGGGTGGAACTGGACGAACTCCATGTTGATCAGCGTCGCGCCCGCCCGCAGAGCCAGCGCGTGCCCGTCGCCGGTGTACTCCCACGAGTTCGACGTCACCTTGTAGGACTTGCCGATGCCACCGGTGGCCAGCACCACCGCGGGCGTCTCGAAGAGGATGAATTTCCCCGTCTCGCGCCAGTAACCGAACGCACCGGCCACTCTTTTCTCGCCGGCCGAGTCGTCCAGGATCAGGTCGGTGACCACGCACTCGTGGAAGACCCTGATACGGGCGTCGTAGTCGCCGTACTCGAGCTTGTCCTCCTGCTGCAGCGAGACGATCTTCTGCTGCAGCGTGCGGATGATCTCGAGCCCGGTGCGGTCACCCACGTGGGCCAGCCGCGGGTAGGTGTGCCCACCGAAGTTGCGCTGGCTGATGCGGCCGTCTTTGGTTCGGTCGAACAGCGCGCCGTAGGTCTCCAACTCCCACACCCGGTCGGGTGCCTCTTTGGCGTGCAGCTCGGCCATCCGCCAGTTGTTGAGGAACTTCCCGCCACGCATCGTGTCCCGAAAGTGGACCTGCCAGTTGTCCTTTGAGTTGGCATTGCCCATCGACGCGGCGCAGCCACCCTCGGCCATCACCGTATGGGCCTTGCCGAACAGCGATTTGGTGATGACGGCGACCTTCTGGCCGCGTTCGCGGGCTTCGATCACCGCGCGCAGTCCGGCGCCGCCGGCACCGATGACGACGACGTCGTATTGATGGCGCTCGACTTCGGATGGGCCGCTCGCGCTAAGGGCATCGTGTTCCGATGAGCCGCTTGCGCGAAGAGCGTCGTGTTCAGCCATGAATCCTCACTTGCTGGGCTGTATGAAAGGGGCTGTCAGCCAGTCAGATTCAGCCGATGAATCTGAGGTCGGAAATGGTGCCGCTGGCAACCAGGGCGACGTAGAGGTCGGTCAGGATCAGCGTGCCGAGCGTGATCCACGCGTACGTCTTGTGACGGGTGTTCAGCTTGCTCACCTGCGTCCACATCCAGTAGCGGACCGGGTGCTTGGAGAAGTGCTTGAGCCGGCCGCCGACGACGTGGCGGCAGGAGTGGCACGACACCGTGTACGTCCACAGCAGGATCACGTTGACGACGAGAATGATGTTGCCCAAACCGAATCCGAAGCCCGAGGGCGACTGGAACGCGATGATCGCGTCGTAGGTGTTGATCACCGAGATGATCGCGGCGATGTAGAAGAAGTACCGGTGGAAGTTCTGCACGATCAGCGGGAAGCGGGTCTCGCCGGTGTAGGTGGTATGCGGTTCGGCCACCGCGCAGGCGGTCGGGGCCTGCCACACCGACCGGTAGTAGGCGCCGCGGTAGTAGTAGCAGGTCAACCGGAACAGCAGCAGGAACGGCAACGTGCCCGCCGCGTACGGGAGCCACCAGACGTCGGGCAGGATCTGCGGCCAGAAGTGGCTGGCCTCCGGGACGCAGCCCTTGCTGATGCACGGCGAGTAGAACGGCGTCAGGTAGTGATAGGCCTCGACGTAGTAGTTGTTCTGCAGGAACGCCCGCACTGTCGCGTAGACGAGGAAGATCAGGAAACCGATGTCGACGATCAGCGGTGACTGCCACCACCGATCGGTGCGCAGGGTGCGCTGGGGGATGGCAGCGCGGGTAGGCGAGAAGACGCCGGTGGCCTGACGGTCGGCGGTGGGTGCGCTCACAGTAGCCCTTCCAAGCCTCTTGGTGGTCGTCCACAGAGGGACCTACGCAGTGGAACTGCGTAGTGAGACTGAGCCTAATTCAGCCCCTACTGTGACCGCCGACACCCTCGTCGTCGACGTCGCGCCAGAAGGTGGAGTCGTATTGGGTATCGGGGATGGCGATCTTCTCGGCGGAGTGCCGGTGCCTGGTCACGCCGCGGGTGAGCTCCAACTCCTCGGCATCGATATCGAGGCGGTCGATGTCGTTGAGGATGCGTTCGGCGTCGTTGACGATGCGCCGCATCGCGGGGCTGTCTCCATACCGCGACGCCAGTGATGTCACGCACCGGCGGAGGCCACCGATCAGCTCGTGCAATTCGGCAAATTCGGTAGTGCTCGACATCAGACCTCCTGGGGGCTGAAGGGTGTCGCGGATCACAGTACGACAATCGATGCTATCGACATCATGGAGTCGTGACGTGACACCGGTCACGCCGGAGACGGAGGCGACATGACGGACAAGCAGGTTCTCGCACAGCGGGCCACCGCTCTGTTGGCGTTGCACCAACCGGGCAACCCTGTGGTGCTGCCGACGGTGTGGGACGCGTGGTCGGCCAAGCTCGCCGTGGACGCCGGGTTCGCGGCGCTGACCGTCGGCAGTCACCCCGTCTCCGATTCGATCGGCAGGCCCGACAACGAGGGCATGACGTTCGACGACCTGCTCACCCGCGTCGTCCAGATCACCGGGGCGGTCGATGTTCCGGTGAGTGTCGACATCGAGTCGGGCTACGGTGAACCGCCCGCCCGTCTCATCGACGGTCTGCTCGACGCCGGCGCCGTCGGCCTGAACATCGAGGACACCGTGCACAGCGAGGGCGGGCGGTTGCGCTCGTCGGCCGAGCACGCTGACCTCGTCAGAGCCCTGCGTTCCGCCGCCGACTCCGCGGGCGTGCACGTGGTGATCAACGCGCGCACCGACCTGTTCCTGCGTCAGGACGGTGACGAGGCCGACCGCGTCGACCGTGCGGTGGGCCGGCTGACCGAGGCCGCGGATGCTGGTGCCGATGTGCTGTATCCCGTCGGCCGGCACGGCCCGGATACGTTGCGGCGGTTGACATCCGAACTTCGGCTGCCGGTCAACGCGATCGCGCTGCCGGACCAGTCGGATCCCGCGGCGTTCGGCCCGCTCGGCGTGGCGCGAATCAGCTTCGGCCCGTTTCTGCAGGCGGCGCTGTCCCGTCACGCCGGCGAGATCCTGGCCCGATGGGCTTAACATTCCGGCGTGCCGCCCGACCATGACCCCGAGCACTGGATCAACCGTCCCGGGACGATCTTCGTCGCCGGGGCGGCTGCCGTGCTGCTGGTCGGGGTGTTGATCTTCGCGGTGATGCGCACCGCCGAAGGCTCCTCAGCGCCGCCCGACATGTTCGTCCCGCCGACGACCAGTATCGCGTCGAGCTCCCGGACCACCTCGACCACGGCCACAACCACCTACACCACGCCCAGCCCCCGCACCAGCGAGCAGAACTTGCCGACGACCACTCCGTCGAGCGCCGAAAGCCGGTCGCCGACGTCGACCACCGAGGACACCTCCGAACCGGGGACCGTCACCGAAACGGCGACGTTGTTGCCGCCTCCGCCGTAATTCACCCCTGCACCTCGACGGAAATGTGACCTAAGCTGGCGTAATGGGTACTTCGACGCGTTTCGTGACGCCCGCTGTGGCCGCAGTCGGCTTGCTGGGGGCGGGGTTGGGTACGGCATCGGCGGCCTCCGAGGTTGCCAACGGCACAATGACGCCTTTGACGGCGAACTATCGGGCCTGCGACTTCTCCAAGATCGACCACGTCGGCACGGACGCCACCGGCTCAGGCACGGTGGTGATTTCGACCCAAGGCTCGAATATCACCGCCGACCTCTTCTTCATGATCGGCCGCCCCAACACGGTGTATCAGGTGAGGCTCATCCAGGGGCCGCGACCGTCGACGCAGATGTGCAACGGCGGCGACCCGGGTGTCGCGAGCGCGGTGCTGAACACCGACGGCAACGGGACCGGTCAGCTGACCATTCGCGATACCGTCCGGCCCGGCGCCACCAACGCGTGGGTGTTCATCGACGGTCCGCCCGACGTCGGCCAGATCCGCGGTGAGTTCTACACCTCGGACCTGCCGACCAGCCTCAAGTAAGCGAGCCCCGAAGGCACGCGGGTACTACTTGCTTTCGATCGCGATGCGCTGCGTCTCGACGCCCTTGTAGGCGCCGGCCACCCGGACCGTCAGTACGCCCATGTCGTACGACGCCGAAATTGCATCGGCCCTGACATGCGCGGGCAGTCCGAACGACCGGCGGAACGAGCCGTAGCGCACCTCGCTCAGCGTGCGCCCGTCCTTGCTTTCGGTGTGCTCGTCGCGGCGCTCACCGTGGATGACGAGCTGTCCGTGCTCGACCTCGACGTTGACGTCCTTCTCGACGTCGACGCCGGCGAGTCCCAGCCGTAGCACCGCGTCGTCACCGTCTCTGGTGATCTCGGTGGCGGGCCGGAAGCCCTTGAACCAGTCGTCGGCGGTGGCCGGGCCGAAGTAATCGCGTATCCAGCGCTCGGTGTCCCATGGACGGCCCCACAACGTCAGATTGCTCATCATGTCCTCCTCGCTTGTCCTCACCGGCACCACACCGGTCGGCTCACTCTGCATAACTTGAGTCGATCACGCTCATGTTCTACCAGGGTGTTCGCCATCAGCGAACCGCTCACAGAATCGGCAGCGCGATGGTGAGAACACCGTGATGGGGGCGTCACACGACGCGACATCGCGGCAATATCGGCTGCTTAGCCTCGCTTTCATGTCGTCAGAGTCAACACAGGCCAGACACGTCGTCGTGGTGGGGCACGGGATGGTCGGCCACCGGTTCGTCGAAGCCATGCGTGCCCGCGACACAGAGGGGCAGTGGCGGATCACGGTGCTGGCCGAAGAGGCCGACGCGGCCTACGACCGGGTCGGCCTGACCAGTTACACGGAGCACTGGGACCGCGCACTTCTCGCGTTGCCCGGCAACGATTACGCCGGCGACGACTTCGTCGACCTGCGGCTGGGCGCGAAGGTGTCGGGCATCGACCGTGAGGTCAAGTCCGTGGTCACCGCCGGCGGCGAGACATTCCACTACGACGCGCTGGTGCTCGCGACGGGTTCGTATGCCTTCGTTCCGCCGGTGCCCGGCCGCGACCTGCCGTCCTGCCACGTGTACCGCACCCTCGACGATCTCGACGCGATCCGCGCCGACGCCGAACGCGCCAAGCGCACCTCGTCACACCCGGTGGGCGTGGTGATCGGCGGCGGCCTGCTCGGCCTGGAAGCCGCCAACGCGCTGCGGTCGTTCGGCCTGCACGCCCACGTCGTCGAGATGGCCCCGCGCTTGATGGCCCAACAACTGGACGAGGCGGGCGGCGCGCTGCTGAGCCGGATGATCGGGGAGCTCGGCATCACCGTGCACATCGGCGTCGGCACAGAGTCGATCAAGCCGGCGCTACGCAACAAACCCGTGCGGCGCTCGGCCGACGACGAGGCGGTGAGGGTCACGCTCAGCGACGGCACCGAAATCGACGCCGGGGTGGTGGTCTTCGCGGCAGGTGTGCGGCCCCGCGATGAGCTGGGCCGCGAGGCAGGACTGGAGATCGCCGAGCGTGGCGGCATCTTCACCGATTTGTCCTGTGCCACAAGAGATTGCAGCATCTACGCCGTCGGCGAGGTGGCCGCGATCGAGGGCCGCTGCTACGGCCTGGTCGGACCGGGATACACGAGCGCGGAAGTCGTCGCGGACCGGCTGCTCGGCGGCGCCGCAGAATTTCCCGAAGCCGACATGTCCACCAAGCTCAAATTGCTCGGCGTGGACGTGGCCAGCTTCGGTGATGCCATGGGTGTCACCCCGGACAGCCTCGAAGTTGTGGTCAACGACGCAGTCAACCAGACCTACGCCAAGCTGGTCCTCTCCGACGACGCCAAGACGCTGCTGGGCGGAATCCTGGTCGGCGACGCCTCGGCGTACGGCATCCTGCGCCCGATGGTCGGCGAGCCGCTGCCCGGCGATCCGCTTGCACTGATCTCTCCGGCCGGAACAGAGGGCGGCAGTTCAGGATTGGGCGTCGGCGCGCTGCCCGACGGCGCCCAGATCTGCTCGTGCAACAACGTCACGAAGGGCGATCTCACCGGCGCCATCGCGGGTGGCTGCTGCGACGTGCCCGCCCTGAAGGCCTGCACGCAGGCCGGCACCTCCTGCGGATCCTGCGTGCCGCTGCTCAAGCAGCTGCTCGAGGCACAGGGCGTCGAACAGTCCAAGGCGTTGTGCGAGCACTTCAATCAGTCGCGGGCCGAGCTGTACGAGATCGTGTCGGCCACATCCATCAGGACGTTCACCGCGCTGATCGAACGGTTCGGCACCGGAAAGGGTTGCGACATCTGCAAACCCGTGGTCGCATCGATCTTGGCCTCGACGAGTTCGGAGCACATCCTCGACGGCGAGCAAGCCTCGTTGCAGGACAGCAACGACCATTTCCTCGCCAACATTCAGAAGAACGGCAGCTACTCAGTGGTGCCGCGAGTGCCCGGCGGCGACATCACTCCGGAGCAGTTGATTCTGATCGGCGAGATCGCACGGGATTTCAACCTCTACACCAAGATCACGGGCGGACAGCGCATCGACATGTTCGGCGCGCGGGTCGACCAGCTGCCCGAGATCTGGCGGCGCCTGGTCGAAGGCGGGATGGAGTCCGGCCACGCCTACGGCAAGGCGCTGCGCACCGTGAAGAGCTGCGTGGGTAGCGACTGGTGCCGCTACGGCCAACAGGATTCGGTGCAGATGGCGATCAACCTGGAGCTCCGTTACCGCGGCCTGCGCGCTCCGCACAAGATCAAGATGGGTGTCTCCGGCTGTGCCCGCGAATGCGCGGAGGCCCGCAGCAAGGACGTCGGCGTCATCGCCACCGAGCACGGCTGGAACCTCTACGTCGGCGGCAACGGCGGCATGACGCCCAAACATGCGCAGCTGCTGGCCGGTGATCTCGACGACGAGACGCTGATCCGCTACATCGACCGGTTCCTGATGTTCTACATCCGCACCGCCGACCGGTTGCAGCGCACAGCGCCGTGGGTGGAGTCCCTCGATGGCGGGCTGGACCACTTGCGCGACGTGGTGTGTAACGATTCCCTGGGTCTGGCAACGGAATTCGAAGACGCCATGGCCCGCCACGTCTCTGGCTACGCATGCGAGTGGAAAGGCGTGCTGGAGGATCCCGAGAAGTTGTCGCGGTTCGTCTCGTTCGTCAACGCGCCCGGTGCGCCCGACCCCACCGTCACGTTCACCAAGCGTGATGGCCGCATCGTCCCCATGCCGATGCCGACTATGCCGAAGGTAGCCGAAAAATGAGCTTGCTCAACGATATTCAGGTATGGACCAGCGCCTGTCCCTACGAGCACCTGATGCCGTGCCGCGGCGTCGGTGTTCTGCTGCCCAACGGTGAACAAGCTGCGCTGTTCCGTCTGGACGACGGCAGCGTGCATGCGATCGGCAACATCGACCCGTTCTCGGGGGCAGCCGTGATGTCGCGCGGCATCGTCGGCGACCGGCACGGCCGGGCCACCGTGCAGTCGCCGATCAAGAAGCAGGCGTTCGCCCTCGATGACGGCACCTGCCTCGACGACGAGACGCGCTCGGTGCCGGTGTATGCGACGAGGATCACCGACGACGGGATCGTCGAGATCGGCTCCTAACGCAGACTGTCCCGCGTGTGGGTTTGCTCCCGCGCTCTCCGGGTAACCAGCACGCATGTCCCAAAACCGCATCGCTGTACAGCGGAGGCGGCCTATGCGCAGGTATGGGCGTGCGGAGGTCATCCACGACGCCACGTCGGTGCTGATGGATGAGTTCGATCTCGATGCCGGCCAGGCCGTTGCCCGACTGGTGGAAGTGGCCAAACGCCACTGTGAGTCGATCGAGGCCGCCGCACGCATGTGCGTGGCGGCCAGCCTGGGTGGCGACCACGCACTGGCCGCCTGACCGTCACGCCGCGGCGAGCAGCCGGGCGCGGCGGAATCTACTCGCCACCAGAGCAGCCGTGCCCGGATGGGGGCCGAGCGGCTCGGTCACGAGATCGGCTCCGCTGCAGCGCAGCCTGTCTTGGAAAAGCCCGTCGGACAACAGATACGACGCCACCACGACGCGCCCGGCACCCCGTGCCCGCAGGGTCGTGACCGCGTCGGCCACCCGCGGCGTCCCAGTCGCGGCGAAGGCCAACTCCACCCGCGAGCTGATCGTGCCCGACAGCCACGCCGCGGTGGTATGCAGGTCGCGCTGCGCGGCCCTGTCGGAGGTGCCCGCCGCCGCCAGCACCACCGAATCCCCGGGCCGCCAACCGCATTCGACGAGACGATCAGCCAGCACCCGCACGATCTGTGGGCTCGGCCCCAGGGCCTCGGCGATCACTACATCGGTGTGACCGGCGGCGGCGACGTGGGCCGGAATGTCGGTGTTGACGTGATACCCGCGGGACAGGAAAGCGGGCACCACGACGCAGCCCGGCCGCAGCAGTTCACTTGGCGTCGGGCCCAGCACGTCGACGAACGCGACGTCCACGTGGCGGTCGAGCAGTTTCGACACCCGATCGGCCAGACCGCGGACCATCGTGACCCCTTCGGCCTTGCGTGTGCCGTGGGCCACCAGCAGCATGCTCATTGCGCATGCACCCCGGGCTCGTCGACGGGAAGCCGGTAACCGCGCTTCACCACTGTCGCAACGATGTTCTTGTCGCCCAACGCCGTTCGCAGCCGCAACACGGCGGTCTCCACCGCGTGGGTGTCGGTGCCGCTGCCGGGAAGTGCGCGCAGCAGATCGGTTCTGGACACGACGGTGCCCGGACGTTTAGCCAGCGCACGGATGGTCGCCATGCCGGCCGGCGACAGTTCCTTGACGGCGCCGTCGACCAACACGCATGTTCCCCGGATCTCCAATCGATGCCCGGCCACAGCCAAGGTGCGCGACTGTAGAAGCGGCAGCTCGTCGGTGATGTGACGGGCCAACGCGCCCAGCCGCATCCGTTCCGGCGCGGAGGTGGGCACGCCCAGCCGGACCAGGGGGCGGGCGGTGACCGGCCCGACGCACATCGCGTGCACATTGGTGCGTAGCGCGGTGAGCACTCGATCTTCGATGCCCAGGTCCCGCGCCCGCAGCAGCACCGCCGCGACCGCAGGGGCGGAGGTGAAACTCACCGCGTCGAACTTCTGCTCGGCGATGCCCGCCACCAGCTGGTCGAAGTCGCCGTTGCGGGGCGTGGGATGCCACCGGTACACCCGAATGGGCACCACGTCCGCCCCCGCGGCGCGCAGCTCGTCGAGGAACTCGGGGAACGGATCCCATTCGTCGGTGGCGCCGTGCAGCTGAACAGCGATGCGCTGGCCCGAGATTCCGCCCTCGACCAGGTACTGCAGCAGATCGCGGGACGACTCGGACTCCGGTGACCACTCCTCGGGCAGACCGGCGGCGCGCAACGCGCCGGTGGCTTTGGGGCCGCGGGACACGACGCGGGCCTTGCCCAGCGCGGTGATCAGGTCGCCGGCCAAACCCCACCCGTCGGCGGCGGCGATCCAGCCGCGAAAGCCGATGCCGGTGGTGGCGATGACGATGTCGGGCGGCGTCTCGATCAGCGACTCCGTGTGCACCCGCAGTTCGTCGTCGTCGGGCAGCGGCACCATCTCGATGGCCGCAGCGCTGGTCACGGCTGCGCCTCGCTTGCGCAGCAGCGCAGCGAGTTCGTCGGCGCGACGGGCGGAGGTCACCGCCACCCGAAACCCGGTGAGCGGTGCCCAGTCAGGCTCACTCATACGTTCCAGTGTTTGCAATGTGTGTTTCCGGGCGATTAACCGGCCATTGCCTTGGTATGTCGCCGCCCGGTGCGCGGTGAGTTACGTCTCAGTCGGCCCGGTGTGCGTGCACGACGGTGAACGGCAGGTGGACGTGGTTGCCGTCGAGGAGCTCAGCGATCGTGGAAAACCGCGCCCTGACGTCGCGCATCTGCTCCAGCACCTCGGGCGGCACGTCGGCGGACTCGGCAGGGAACACCTCGCGGTCACCGAAGCCCGTCACGTTAGCGAGATAGGTTGTCTGGCCGAGGAAATCGATGCGCCAACCATTTGCGGTCAACGTGTCCTGCAGGTTCTCCTCCGGCACGGAACCCATCGGCGCGACGAGGCCGTTGACGTTGCCGTCGGAGAAGCAGTACAGGTGCCATCGCGCACCGGACCGTGTGGCCCGGTACAGGCCCGCGGCGTAGGCCTGACGTCCGTCGTCGTCGAGGCAGTGGTACAGCGCACTGTCGATGACCGTGTCGAATAGCCCGTCGTAGCCGGTCAGGTTGATGGCGTCGGCGACCTCGAAGCGCACCGAAACGCCCGCTCGGGCCGCCCGCTCGCGGGCCTGCTCGATCGCCGCGGGCGAGCCGTCCAATGCGGTCACCGAGTAACCGCGGGAGGCCAAAAAGATCGCGTTGTCGCCGAGGCCGCAGCCGATGTCGAGCACCTCGCCGGCGAACCCGCCGAGCGCTTCGAGTTCCATCAGTCGCGGCTGCGCTGCGCCGATGTCCCATGGCACGCCGGTGGGCGCGGGCGCTCCCTCCGCCGGGGGCTCGCCGCGGTACATCTTGTCGAACGATTCCCGGGTTGGCTGAAAGGGTTTCGGCGCTCTTACGTCGTCGGTCACGTCATCCAACGTACGCGTGTCACCACACGTCGCCGTCACGCCAGTCACACGCGATGGCCTCGCCGGTGTCCAGATGAACCGACACCGGCAGCACGACGATCGACCCGTCGTCTTCGGGGGTGGGGCGCACCCCGGACGGCGTGAGCACCGAGCTCAGGCCACGCCATGGCAACCAGCCGCGCGCCGCATAGATGGGGCGGGCCGCCGCGGTGGCACTCAACGCACCGAGTTGGTAGGCGCCGCGGATGACCTGTTCGGTGGCGTCCATCAGGGCGCTCGCCAAGCCCAGGCCCCGCCAATCTGAGCGGACCGCAACGCCTTCGACATAGCCGCACCGCAGGGCCGCGTTGCGGTACAGGATCCGCCGTTGCACGACCGCGGCATGGCCGATCAGCGCACCGTGGTGGGAGATCAGCGCATGCATACCGCCGAGAGTGTGTTCCCAATCAGCGGCGGTGAAGCCGGTCTCGCTGTCGCGGAAGGCGTCGGTGACCATGCGACAGGCATCGTCGCGGGTCTCGTTGTCGAGGTCGGAGGTGTGGACCAGGCGTGCCGTCAGGATTCCGCGCACATGCGGAGCATTGAAGGCTCCGGGCGCGTGTGGAGCGCTGAAGGCCGACACACCATCGTGTCTACTCGCTCATGACCCGTTGTGAAAGGGCTTGCGTGGGCGTGACCAGCGCAGCCGGACGGTCTGGCCCGGCCTGACCTGCGCGATGCGGTCGATGTCCTCGTCGACGACGACGCCGATCACCGGATAGCCGCCGGTGACGGGGTGGTCGGGTCCGAGGATCACGGGAAAGCCGTTCGGCGGCACCTGAATTGCGCCCCGCGTCGCCCCTTCGCTCGGCAGCTGGCGGTCGGGGTACCGGTACTCCAGCGGCATGCCCACCAACCGCATCCCGACCCGGTCGCTGCGGTTGGTCATCTGCCAGTTCGTCCGCACCAGCACATCGGGGTCGGTGAACCAGTCGTCGCGGGGTCCGGGCACCACCGACAGCTCGACGATCTCGTGCTCGATTGCCGCCACCGGCGCCTGGTCCAGCTCGGGGAACTCCTCGGTGTGCTCGCCCACCGGCAGCACGTCACCGGGCTGCAGCGGCTTCGGACCGACGGAGGACATCACGTCATAGCTGCGGGAGCCGAGCACGGGCGCGACGTCGATGCCGCCGCGCACCGCGAGGTAGGACCGCAGCCCGGAATGCGGCGGACCCAGGGTGATCACCTGGCCGTCATGGGCGTAGTGAATGCTGTTGGTGCCGAACGGAATTCCGTTTACCGCGGGGTCGGTGTCGGCGCCGGTCACCGCGATGGCGACGTCGCCTCCGCGGACCCGCGCGCTGAACCCGCCGAACATCACTTCGATGGTGGCGCGATCGCCGGGGTTGGCCACCAGTCGGTTCGCCAGCTTGTGCGCGCGGCGATCGGCGGCGCCCGACCGTGTGACCCCCAGGTGGGCCATGCCCTTTCGGCCCAGGTCTTCGACGAGCGCCAGCGGCCCGGTCTGCAGGATCTCCAGCGTGGTGGTCACGATGACACCTCCCGGAATTGCACCCAAAGGCCCGGCATCAGCAGGGCGGGCGGGTCGCGGTCGACGTCCCACAGTGCGGCTTGAGTGTCGGAGACGCGGCCGATCAACTGCCAGCCGCCGGGCGACTGCCGGGGGTAGACGCCGCTGAACTCACCTGCCAGACCAACCGCGCCGGCTGGCACCTTGGTCCGCGGCTCCGATCGCCGTGGCACGTGGAGCCGTTCGTCACCGCCGACCAGATAGCCGAAACCCGGTGCGAATCCAGCGAATCCGACCCGCCAGGGCATCTGCGTGTGCGCGGCCACGACCTCGCGCGGCGCCAGGCCGGTCAGCCGGGCCACCCCGTCGAGATCCGGCCCGTCGTAGACCACGTCGATCACCACATCGACGCGCCCGTCGCCGGCGGTCTGCTCGATGGATTCGGGCGCCAACCTGAGCTTGCTCAGCTGCTGGCGCGCCATCGCCTGGTAGCGCGGGCCGTCGAGCTTGACCAGCACCGTCCTTGCGCCCGGAACGATGTCCACCACACCGAGCAGATCAGCGTCGTGCAGGACGCCGCTCCACGCCAATACCTCCGCGGCGCTGTCGAACTGAAGCAGCAACGCCTGATCGCCGTAGTCGGTGACTGTGCCGATCATCATCGCGTCCGTTGTCACGGTCATGCCACTAAGCTACTCGCGAGTAGGGTACAAAACTGCACCTCTATGAGGTTTGCCAGAAGTGCCTTAGCGAAGCCTCAGAGCTCGCCGTATGTCGGCTCCCGTCGCTTGATGAACGCGATCACCCGGTAGGTCACCGGCAGCATCACCACTTCGACGGCGGTCTTATAGAACCATCCGAGCGCGGTGTAAACGGCGAAGTCGCCGACGCTGGTGATGCCGATGGCGCTGGCCGCGATGCTGCAGAACACCAGGGTGTCGCCGAGTTGTCCCGCGAACGTCGAGCCGACCAGCCGGGCCCACAGGTGCCGCTCCTTGGTGCGCTCCTTGATCAGCACGACTACCCACGCGTTGATGGTCTGGCCCACGATGAAGCCGGCCAGCCCGGCGATGATCAACTGCGTGTAGGCGTGCACGACGTTCTCGAAGTGCGCCTGGTTGGTGTAGAAGTCCGCTGCGGGCAGATAGATGGTGACCCAGAAGGCAAGCGCGGCCAGGATATTCATCGCAAAGCCGAGGACGATCACGCGGCGGGCGGCCTTGAATCCATATACCTCACTCAGCACGTCGCCGATCACATAGGTCAGCGGGAAGACGATGAACCCGCCGTCGGTGATGATCGGGCCGAACGCGACGCCTTTTGTGGCCGTGACGTTGGAGATGATCACCAGCGCGGTGAACACGGCGGCCAGTGCCGGGTAATAAGCGGAGCCGACTTGGGCGAACGCCGCGTGCTTCTCCTTGACCGGGGTGCTGCCCTCCACGGGAGACATCAAACTCCTCAGCCCAGCACCTTGGCCAATGAGGGTGTGAGTTGGTCGGCGACCAGAGGATAGGACAGCGGTGAGGCGAAGGCGATGGCGCCGGCAAGGTCCTTGCCGGTGAAAACGTGTCGCTGCGCGGTGGTGGCCCTCAGCTTCGCGATGGTCGGATCGGCCAGCAGCGCCGCCTGCTGGTCCTCGTTTTCGGTCGCCCAGATCAGCACGTCGGCCGCGTCGAGGACCTGCTCCATCCGGTCGGGGGCGATCACGCTGCCGCCGGTGTCGGGGACGGTGAGGCCCATCTGGGTCAGGAATTCGTTACGCCAGCCCGGGGTCAGGACCTGAACAGCGTCGCCGACGATGGCGCCCTCGAGCAGCAGGGCCGTGCGCCCGGTGAATTGCGGGTGCGCCTTGCCGATCTCGGTGAACGTGTCCTCGACTTTCTTGACAAGACCCGACATGTCCTCGAACTTGAACACCGCCTGGCTGATCGCGGCGGCCTGCTCTTTCCACGGTTCGAAGAAGGCGTCCTGCCCGGACTGCGGGATGGTCGGGGCGATCGCTGACAGTTTCGCGTAGGTGTCCTGGTCGACGCCGGCGTTGGTGGCCACGATCAGGTCAGGTTTTAACGCGGCGATGCGGTCGATCTGGATGCCGTTGGACAGATCGAGGACCTCGGGCCGCGCATCGCCGAGCTTGGGCGCCGCCCACGGCCACACACCGAACGGCTGGTCGCCCCACCAGTTTGTGACCGCGATCGGCACCACCCCGACTGCCAGCAGGTCGTCCTGCTCGGTCAAGCCGGCGCTCACCACCCGTTTCGGCGGAGCGGGAACCTTCGTCTCCCCGAACGTGTGCTTGACCGTGACGGAACCGTCCTTAGCCACCTCGCCGGGTTTGTGGGAGCTGCATGCGGCGACGGCAGCGACGGTTGCGGTCATCGCCAGGAAACGTCGCCGCGACCAATCCTTGCGCACCAGTGGAGCGTAACGCGCAACCAGCTAACAAGTGTGAAGCGTGCCGGGCGGGCCACATGTTTGGTTCGGCGCATATGTGGAACTTGTATGCCCGACAACGACGCTGTGGGGGCGCTGTGGGAAGGACCAGATGACCGAGCACGAAAAAGCCGACCAGGCGCGCAAGGGATTGATCGATTCGGTCAAGGGCAAGGCCAAGGAAGTCGTCGGGGCGGTGATCAAAAACGACGAGTTGACCGCCCAGGGCCAGGTCGAACAGGCCCAGGCCAAGCAGCGCAAGGAAGCCAGCAGGCTGGACTCCGTCGCCGATGCCGAGACAGCCGAGGCGGAAGCCCAACGGGCGCAAGCGAAGTCGGACGCCGCGGAGGCCCGGGTGCAGGCGGGCCAGGTTGCCAGGGCTCGCGAAGACGCGATTCGACGTGATCAGGCGGCGCAGAAACAGCAGGCTGAACAAGCCGGCGCACGAGACGCCGCTGTAGGGCAGCAGGAGGCCGAGCGCGCCGCCCAGCGCCAACAGCAGTTGGCGAATGCGGAGGAGAACATCGAGGTCAACGCGGCGCAGGCCGAAGTCGCCGATGCGCTCGACGGCCATCGCCAAGCGGTCGGAGAATCGGCCGCCGCCCGCGAGGAGGCCGACCGCATCAGACGTCAGGCCGACGCGCTCGCCGACAACGCCGATGTCCCCCGGGACCGCTGAGAAAGGGCTGCCGATGAAGATCACCGATGTTCCGTTCGCCGTACTGCGTTTGCAATACCAGCTGGCCCGGGTTCCGCTGCAGCTCTTCGAGGACCGCGTGGTCGGCCGCCTTGGCGACGAGGCACCGGCGCGACTGTTCTACGAGCGCTCTGTGGGCAAGCTCGACCTTGCAGTCGGGTCTGTGCTCGGCGCTCCCGACGTAGCGCGCCGGGGCATGGCGTTGATCGAACGCAGCGATGCGTTGGCGCGCGCCGCCCGGCTCGACGAGGCCGCCGACCGTGCCGTCGAGGAGGCGGAAACCGACCTGAGGGACGCCCAAGCCGCCGCGACGGCGGTGCGTCAAGAGGCGCAGGCGGACAAGATCGACCAAGTCACGCGGGCGCGCGCGGCCGCCGCGCATGAGAAGGTCGCGGCGATCAACGAGGCCGAGGAGGCCGTCGAGACAGCCAAGAAGCAGGCCGATCAGGCGGCGGCGAAGCGGAAGGACGCGGTGGAGGCGGCCAAACGCGAGAAGCAGGACAAGATCCGCGCTGCCGAGCAGCGCGAGGTCGACGTTGCCGACGCCAAAGCCGAAGACGCTCAAGCCAAGCGGATTGCCGCAGCGACCGAGCTGGCACAGGCCGACCGGGTCGAGCAGTTGGCTAAAGAGAAGGCTAGCGAAAAACCAGTGACGTAGCGCACATGGCGGATGCCGTTAGCACCCAAAGATCAAAGGGTAGGCGATGAGTGGTGCACCTCGCGCCGACAACCCAAGTCAACGCTGAGGGAGAAACATAAAATGACTACACCCGATACCACGACCTTGCTGGCGCAGTTGCGCGCCATTCTCGATCTGACCAACACCGAGATCCAGGTGGCCGAGACCCGCGTGGCCCAGGCCCGCACCGAGGCGGTGCAGCGCGAGCTTTCGCAGAACGCGGCCAACGGCCGTGATCGTGCGGCCGCCCTGGAGTCGGCGATCCGAGAGCTCGGTGGCTACCCGGACGTGATCGGCCCCTTCATCGGTCGCGCTGCCGCCGCTGTCAAGGCGCTGACCGAGCAGGCGCAACCGTTCGACGAGGCCCTTCTCGGTGACCTTGCACTCGAACACCAGCTGCTGGATCGGGCGCGCTACCTAAAGGCGCTCGCGGTCGCTGTGGGCCACAAGGATATTCAGGGTCTGGCTGATCGGCTCATCACCGCACACAGCGCGACCGTTGACTGGCTGACGACCGTGCTCGCCGAGGACGCGCTCGGCGGCCCTGCAGCGCTGCGCCGTACGCCGTTGCAGGCCGCTACGGGGGCAGCCGTTCGGCTGGCCTACATCCCGATGTCGTGGTCTGCGCGTGGCCTGGACAGGGCCATCGACTCGGTCCGCACGGCGCCGCCCGCGCTGGGTGAACTGCTCAGCCGTGGTGTTCAGGCCCGGGACGTGACGATCAAGACGCTGGCGGCTTCGCGCGACGCCGCCCTGGAGGCGGCCGAGCGGGTCGTGCGCCGCGAAGGCGCGGACGACGCTGCTGACGCGCTGCACTCGGTGCGGGCGGCCACCGGCGTCCTCGATCCCGAGGAACTGCCGATCGCCGATTACGAGGACCTGAACGTGAGCCAGGCCGTCGCCGCGGTCAAAAACCTGACCGAGCCGGCCGACATCCGCACCATCATCGCGTTCGAGGAGGCGCACAAGAATAGGCAGGGCGTCGTCTCCGCGGCGCAGACCAGGCTGGCCGACATCGCGAAGGATGTCGTCGGCATCAGCTGACCCAACGTGACGGCGAATGTCCCGGCACCCACCCGGTGCCGGGGCATTTCCCACGTTGGAATCAGGTCGTGAAGTGGCCGAAGAGCAACAGGGCCAAGCCGAGCGCGACGACGATGTTGACCACCGTCGCGGAGGCGAACAGGGCGACGGGCCGCCAGCCCGCTTCCCGTAATCCCTTGAGCGAGAACTCCAGCCCGATCGACACGAACGCGAAGATCAGGAACCAGGTGCGGAGGTCGTTGATCGTAGCGATCTCGGCCTTGCCGCTGCTGACCCACTGCAGGTAGAGCGTGCCGATGATCGAGGCCGCGATGAATCCGAGCACGAACTTCGGGAACCGCTCCCAGAACTGACCGATCGTCGGGCGTGCGTCCTGTGCGCTTCGACGCTCGACCTTCAGCGCGAAGTAGGCGGTCAACGCGATCGCCACCACGCCGATCAAAGCGTTCTGAGTGGTTTTGACGATGGTCGCGATCTGAAGCGCCTTCTCACCGGCGATCGCACCCGACGCCGCGACGGCGGCCGTGGTGTCGATGTTGCCGCCGATCCATGCGCCGGCCACCGCGTCGGACAGGCCGAAGACCTCAGAGAGCCACGGCAGCAGGAAGATCGACGGCAACGCGAAGGCGATCACCAGCGACGCGGCGTAGGCCAGTTGTTCGCGCTTGGCCTGCACCGCGCCCGCCGCGGCGATCGCAGCGCTCACACCGCAGATCGACACCGCCGAGGCCAGCAGCGCCCGTAGCTTGTCGTCGAGCCCGAGCCGTCCGCCGAGCAACCAGGTGAAGCCGAACACGATCGAGATCAGCAGCAGTGCCTGAACGATCGCAGGCCCAGCGGCGGTGACGAGCACTTTCAGGTTGATTGACGCCCCAAGCAGCACTAGGCCGGTCTTGATGAAGAACTCGGTGCGGAATCCCCCAGAGAGGGCGTCGCGCAGCGCGAGCTTGGTCAGTACGGCGTTGCCAATGAGCCCCAAAGCGATGGCATAGACCGGGAATTCGATCGACTTGGCCACCCGTGCGAACGGTGTACCCGCCGCCCACAACGGAACTTCCTGCTCGAGGAAACGGGTCAGCGCCCCGAGCGCGATGACGACGATGACGCCGGCGATCGCATAGCCGGCGACGGGTCGCGATGGGGCCGACTCGGTGGTGGTCTGGTTGGCGCTCTGCTCGGTCTGTTCGGTCACGGGATCACGCTGCCCGGGATGGCGCCCACGAGTACCAGCGCCAACAGGGTCAGGCCGACGATGACCGCGAGCCAATCCTCATTCATGCGCGCAGACGGTAATGACCGGGCCCGTCGCCGTGAACGATTGCGATCACAGCGAATTCAAACGATCACATCTTTGCCACGCGTTTGTTGAGCGTCCGCTGCAACCAGGCGGGAAGCAACCTGGTGGAAACCGCTGACGCCTTCGTCTGCGCGCCGACCGGAAAGTGCACCTGGTGCAGCACGCGGCGCACAACCGACGGTTCGACGGCGGCGAGGATCGCGTCGGCGACATCCTGGGCAGTCAGCCGGATGCCCAGCGATTCCGCCGTGCCCGTCTTGATCGTTTCGGTCATCGCGGTCTGCACGTAGACGGGCCACACCGCGATGACCCTGATGTCGTATCGATCCCATTCGATGTCGAGCGCCTCGGTGAGTCCGCGGACGAAGAACTTGGTGGCGCTGTAGACGGCCATCTCCGCCTGACCGTAGACGGCCGACGCGGAGGCCAGGTTGACGACGACGGGCCGGGGCGTGGCCCGCAGATAGGGAAACGCCGCGTGCAACCCGTTGACGACACCTTTGGCGTTGATGTCGATCTCCTTGAGTTGTTCGGAGATGGGGATGTCCTCGAAGAGGCCGGTGCGCAGAATGCCCGCGTTATTGATCATCACGTTCAGCCGGCCATCGGTCCGCGCGGCGAATTCGCCCAGCCGCTGGGCCATTTCGTCGTAATCGGTGACGTCGAGGTGGCCGATGACCGCTGTGCCGCCCAGCGCTGCGATCTCGTCGGCGAGCGATGTCAGGCCCGCCTGGTCGAGGTCATATCCTCCGACGGTGTAGCCGCGACGGGCGAACGTCAGCGCGGTGGCGCGCCCGATACCTGCGGCTGCGCCGGTGATGAAGACGGTTTTGGTGACGGGCATACGTCATGATCGCATCGTCGCGAGGTTTTGTGCTGTATGTCGTGGAGCTCGAGCATGGGGCTACTGCCGGCCCTTCGTCCATGCCCACGCAGCGATCCGCCACCCGTCCGACTGCTCGTGCAACGCCACGGTGAACGATGCGCCAGTCTGGGTAACCTGCTGGCCGTTCAGCTGGAATGTCATGGTTGCGGGTACCACGACGTACGCGCTGTCGCCGGTCACCTGGTTGTGTAGAGGTTCTTCGATGGTGACGAAATAGTCTGACGCGCCGTGCAATTGGGCCTCGGCCAGCACGTCGCGGTACCAGTCGCGGGTTGCGGACGGCCCCATCCACAGATGCGGTGCCATGCCGTTGAGAATCGCAGCTGAATCTGCGAACGTCGCTGTCATGGTCTCGACGCGCCAGAGTTGAACGCATCGATGTATTGGGCGACGGCGGCCAGTGGGTTCGGAGCGCTCACGATCTATTGCATCTGGTCGAGCATGGCCGAGAAGGCGGCCTTCGGGCGCAATGCCTTCTTTATTTCGTCGGCGGGACGTAGGGGTGCTCACCGTATTCCAGGAAGCTGGGCACCTGGTGATCGCGGACGAACTTGATGATCGTGGCGATGATCGAGAAGCCCTGACAGGCAGGTGTGCTCGGGAAAACCGGCCCGTACCGGCCCCGTTCGAGTTCGATGTAACCGTCCTTGGGAAGGGGCATAGCCGCCGGCCGCGCCCAATCCTGTTGAGTCGCAACCATCTACTGCCTCATTTCGAGCGCCCGGTGCGGCGAGCGTAACGCCGCGCACCGCGTCTGGGCTGGCCATTGACGCAGATGTATGTAGCCGCGAAGCGAATCAACGGAAATCCGGAGAATGAGCGATTCCGCCACGGTTTGTCGAGCATCTACCTAGTCTTTCGAATAACAACTAGGGAGCGGCCGTGCGACTTCGATATCGGTGCATCACAGCAATGGCGATCGCCATCGTTCCGACGGCGCTCGTGGTCGCGCCCCCGGCGGCGGCCGACTGCACCTACAACGGCGGCGCAACGGTGTGCGCCCAGGGCGACGTACGCGGAGCCGACGGCGTGCCGAGGGCCGCCACGCCTGTCGTGCCGTATCCGTGTGAGTACGACTGGTACTGCGGCAGTGACTGGGATCTCGACATCTCTTGGGATCCGGGCCGTCCCGGCATCGGCGGCCCCGGGCGTCCCGGCGGGATCGGTCCACGTCGATGACCAAGCGCATCGTGAAGCGTCAACCACACCACCGAGGAGCCAACATGTTGTCCCCAGCGATCAAGGCAGTGATCGGGATCGGAGCCGTCGCCGGCGCAGCCGCTTTTGGCACCGCGGTCGCCTCCGCCGACCCGCCGGTGCCGCCACCGTGCACCGCCGCCGAGCTGGCGCGCGTCATGTCGGGCGTGACGTTCGAAACGTCGAATTATCTGACCGAGCATCCCGACGTCAACGACTTCTTCACCAGCCTCAAAGGGCAGCCGAAGGACCAGATCGGCCAGAAGGTGCAGGACTACCTCAACGCGAACCCGACGACCAAGAGCGACCTGCAGGCCATCCGTCAGCCGTCGGTCGACTTCCGCAACCGGTGCGGGGTGACGCCCGAAACACCCTGATAGGGCTCACGACGCGATCATCGCGAAACCGAGGCCGATCATCGTCGCGGCGATGAGCCCGTCAAGGATGCGCCATGTCAGCGGCGTGGCGAACAACCCGGCCAGCCGGCGTGCGCCGAGGCCGAGGCTGACGAACCACACCGCGCTGGCGGTGACGGCGCCGACGCCGAACAGCCACCGCCCGTCGTGATGCTGGTTGGCCAGCGCGCCCAGCAGCACGACGGTGTCGAGGTAGACGTGCGGGTTGAGGAACGTCATCGCCGCACAGGTCACCAGGACCTCGGCCAGCCGGGCCGGCGCGGCGTCCGACGGTGTCAGCGACGACGGCCGCCAGGCACGCCGTGCGGCGAGTACCCCGTAGCAGAACAGGAACAGTGCGCCGCCGAACCTGGCGACGTTGATCGCCGCCGGGTGGGCAGTGATCAACGCGCCCACGCCCGCTATCCCCGCGGCGATCAGCGCGACGTCGGCCAGCGTGCACATCGCCACCACCGGCAGCACGTGCTCGCCGCGAACGCCCTGCCGCAGGACGAATGCGTTCTGCGCGCCGATGGCGGCGATCAGTGTGAACGAGGCCAGGAAGCCGATGATCAGGGGCGAGTCCACGTCACCGACGCTAGGGTTAATGGGGAACATCAGTACAGCTAATGTTTCTTCGGGTGGATTAGCATCTCTAATGTGGAGCTCGACGGCCAGCAACTCACTGCGTTCGCCGCCGTGATCGAGCACGGAAGCTTCGACGCCGCGGCAGAACGCCTGCACATCACGCCGTCGGCGGTGAGCCAGCGCATCAAGTCGCTCGAGCAGCGCGTCGGCCAGGTCTTGGTCCGCCGCGAAAAGCCTTGCACGGCAACCCCGACTGGGATTCCGCTCTTGCGACTCGCCGCGCAGACCGCGCTGCTGGAGTCGGAGGCGTTGGCCGACATGCGCGGCGGCCCCGGCGATCGGGCCCGGGTGGCGATCGCGGTCAACGCCGACTCGATGAGCTCATGGTTCACCGATGTCCTCGCCCGGGTACCCGATGTGTTGTTCGATATCCGGATCGAGGACCAGGACCACTCGGCGCGCCTGCTGCGCGAAGGAACCGTGATGGGAGCCGTCACCACCGAGCGACGCCCTGTCCCCGGTTGCCGGGTCCTGCCGATCGGGGTCATGCGCTACGTCGCCGTGGCCAGCCCCCGGCTATGTCCAGGACAATCTTCCCGCCGGCTTCACCGCCGGGGCCGTGGCTACGGCGCCGTCTCTGGCGTGGAACCGTGACGACGCGCTACAGGAAATGTTGGTACGCAAGGTGTTTCGGCGCGCCATCACGCGACCGGTGCACTACGTTCCCACCGCCGAGGGCTTCGAAGCCGCGGTGCGTGCGGGCCTGGGATGGGGAATGTTCCCGATGAGACTCGCCGCTCCGCACATCGCAAACGGCACCTTTGTCCGGATCACCGACGAATATCTCGACGTTCCGCTGTTCTGGCAGTGCTGGAAGCTCGACAGTCCGCTGGTCGACACCATCACCGAAGCGGTGCGATTCGCCGCAACGGGCCTGGGCCCTGCCATTGATTAAACGGCCGACGTAAATTAGGTTCGCGTATCAAGAGAACATCATTTACGCGGAGGAACAATGGCTGGACGGCTCGAGGGCAAAGTCGCTTTCATCACCGGCGGAGCCCGTGGTCAGGGACGTGCGCACGCGCTCGCGATGGCCAAAGAAGGCGCCGACATCATCGTGGTCGACATCTGCCGGAACATCGATTCGAATCCCTACCCGCTGGCCACCCCCGACGACCTCTCCGAAGTCGAGCGGTCGATCAAGGAGTTGGGGCGCCGCGTCTTCGCCAGGATCGCCGACGTACGCGAACGCCATGAGCTGCGCGATGCACTGGAAGCCGGTGTCGCCGACCTCGGCAAGCTCGACATCGTGGTGGCCAACGCGGGCATCCTTCCGATGGCATACGGCAAGGAGTTCGACCCGATGCATTTCGTCGACGCCACCGACGTCGACCTGCTGGGCGTGATGAACACCGTCGCGGTGTCGCTTCCGCACCTCCCGAACGGTGCCTCGATCATCATCACGGGTTCGACCGCGGGCATGATCAAGGGCACCAGCGACAACCCGATGATGGGCCCCGGCGGTGCCGGCTACGGCTGGAGCAAGCGCGTGCTGATCGAGTACGTCGACACATTGTGTCTGCAGGTGGCGCCGAAGATGATGCGCGTCAACGCGATTCACCCCACCAACGTCAACACCCACCTCCTGCAGAACGACGGCATCTACAGCGTGTTCCGCCCCGACATGACAGCTGAGGGCAAGAAGCCGACCCGCGAGGACGCCGAGCCGGCCTTCACCTACTTCAACGCCATGCCGATCCCGTACGTCGAGCCCGAGGACATCGCCAACCTCGGGGTGTTCCTGGCCAGCGAGGAGAGCCGCTACATCACCGGCCAGCACATCCGGGTGGATGCCGGTTCGATGCTCAAGTGGCCCAATGGTCCCGGGGCCTAGCCACGCTTTAGCTGATCGCCGGACCGGTTACGGTCGAACCCTGCACTTTGCCGAGCAATTCGTGGCACCGGCGTGCGCGCTGCGCGTCCTGACTCATCACCTCTTCGAAGAACGAGGCGACGTCGTCCAAGCCGGCGTTCTTGGCGTCTCGCACGTACTGCCCGTAGTCGTGACCCGCCTTCAACGAGTGGTACTGAACCGAGATCAGGTCGAACGTCACATCATCGAACCCTGTTTCACCAGCAGGCATGTCGACTCCTTATATAGATGGGTGTGGAAGCCGTCGGCTACCCAGTCGGCGTGGACATAAACGACACGGCGACAGCATTTCTGCGTCAGGCCACGCTGGTAGCGATGTCCTTCGATAGCGGTGCGATCGCCGCCAGAATCTGGTCTGTCGTCTGCTGTGGCACGCCCGCGGCACCGAGGCTGGCGGCGAGATGACCAGCCACCAAGTCGAAGTGGTGCATGGTGATGCCGCGGCCCTGATGCACCTGGCGCATGGCTGCGCCGGTATAGGGCTGCGGCCCGCCGAGCGCGGCAGCGAAGAACTCCACCTGCTTGCCCTTGAGCCGCGACATGTTGGTCCCGGTGAAAAACCCGGCGAGCTCGTCGTCGGCGAGAACGCGCTCGTAGAAGTCGGCGACGACAACCTCGAGGGCTTCCTGACCGCCGATCTGGTCGTAGACGGTTGTCATGTGGCTCAGTGAACGACTGCGCCATTGCATGGCCGTTGTCCCGCGGTTGCGTCGACGCAAACGACGGCTCACAGCACCAGCGCTCACTCGCCGGAGCGACTACCGGGGACGAACTCAGCCAGCTTGGTCTTGGCGCCTTGATACATGAGGTGCCAGGCGGCGGGGTCCCCGCCGAGTATTGCCGACATCAGCTCCTTGGCCTGTTCGTAGGTGGCATGCGGTGGAATGGGCGGCACCTCCGGATCGCACCTGACGTCGAGGACCACCGGCTCGTCGTAGGACAGCGCCTCGTCCCAGGCGGCGGCCACGGCGTCGTCGGAGTCGACCGCGACCGCCCGCAACCCCATGGTTCGGGCCACATCGGCGTAGGACAGGTCGGGAAGCGATTGTGACTCTTCGAATTTCGGCGCGCCGCCCATCGCGCGCAGCTCCCAGGTCACCTGGTTCAGGTCGTTGTTGTGGAACACACAGATCACCAGTCGCTGGTCCGCCCAGTGCTCGCGGTAGCGACGAATGGTCAGCAGCTCGGCGAGGCCGTTCATCTGCATGGCGCCGTCGCCGACGAGCGCGATCACCGGCCGGTCGGGGTGTGCGAACTTCGCGCCGATCGCGTACGGCACACCGCAACCCATTGTGGCCAGGGTGCCCGACACCGAGGCGCGCATACCGGCCCGCAGCTTGACGCAGCGCGCGAACCAGTTGGTGGAGGACCCGGAATCGGCCGTCACGATCACGCCGTCGGGCAGCCGCTCAGACAACTCCCAGGCCACCCGCATCGGGTTGACCGGCTTGGCGGTCAACTTGCTCTGTCGTTCAAGGACCTCCCACCAGCGGGCGACATTGCGCTCCACCCCGGCCCGCCATGACCCATCGGCTTTGGGCCGCAAGTGCGGAATCACCGCGCTCAGAGCGGCTTTCGCGTCGGCGACGATATTGAGCTCGGTGGGGTAGCGCATACCGATGCCGCTGCCGTCGACATCGATCTGCACCGCCCGCGCCGCCCCGTAGTCCGGAAGGAACTGGCTGTAGGGGAAGTTCGATCCGACGATCAGCAGCGTGTCGCAGTCGCGCATCAGCTCGTAGCTGGGCCGGGTGCCGAGCAGACCGATCGACCCGGTCACATACGGCAGGTCGTCGGGCAGGACGTCCTTACCCAGCAACGCTTTCGCCACACCCGCGCCCGTCAACTCCGCGACGGTGGCGACCTCGTCGGCGGCTCCTCGGGCGCCCTGGCCGATCAGGATGGCGACCTTCTCACCGGCGTTGAGGATCTCGGCCGCGGCGCGTGCCTGCTCGTCGGTCGGCGTCACCCGACCGACATCGTCGACGGGATCGCTGGAGGGCACCTGCTTGAATGCGTGCGCCGGCGGGCTGTACTTCTCGTCCTGCAGGTCGGACGGCATGATGACGGCCGTCGGTGACCGCCTGGCGCGCGCGGTCCGGATCGCCCGGTCGATCGCCAGGGGCAGCTGCTGGGGCACGTTGACCTCGACGAGATAGTCGCTGGCGACGTCGCGGAACAGTGCCTGCAGGTCGACCTCTTGCTGGTAGCTGCCGCCCATCGCGCTGCGTTCGGTCTGACCGACGACGGCGACCACGGGAACGTGGTCCAACTTGGCGTCGTAGAGGCCGTTGAGCAGATGGATCGCGCCCGGTCCTGACGTGGCCATGCACACGCCGACCTCGCCGGAGAATTTCGCGTAGCCCGTCGCGGCGAATGCGGCCATCTCCTCGTGGCGGGTTTGCACGAAGCGCGGCTGATTGTCGGCGCGCCCAAATGCTGCGACCAACCCGTTGATGCCGTCGCCCGGATAGCCGAACACCTGCGAGACACCCCATCGCCGCAACCGGTCGAGGACGAAGTCGGCGACGTGTTGGCTCATGAGGTGAGCCGTACCCGCACGCGGGAGCATCTACGCCTTGGAGCTCACTGTGGTCTCGACCGGCTAACAATTTCCGGCGTTACCGGAGCCGGTTCTTCCGATCCGCCGTCGCAATGGTCTGGTGGACGGGTGATGCGGATGGTTCTGGTCGCGGCCGGTCTGGCGGCCTGCGCGATCGGCGTGCTCGGTGCTGTGCCCTCGGGGACAGCAGCCCCTACCGCCGACGACGGTGGCTATGTCAACTCGACCGCGCGGTGCACCGCTCCCGATACCGCGGTGGTATTCGGCGCCACGGATTCCTCGCGCGTCGCCATCTGCAAGACACCCGCCGGCGCGTACCAGTACCGCGGCGTGCGGCTGAGTGACGGTGCGAAGCTGACCGTGGCGGCCGAACCGTCGGGCGACGGCAACTTCTTCGCCGAGAACAACGGCATCGGCTACATGGTGACCGCGAAGTCACTCGTGATCAGCGCCGGCAACAAGCTGATCCGCGACGAACCGATGGTGGACTATCACGGCCAGCAGGCGCCCGCCCCGGCAGCCACCACGCCGACCTCGACGACGCCGTTGCCGCCCCCGCTGGCCGCCGAGAAAGGTAGCGGCGATCGCTGATTCGCGCGTTGAATGGGCCCCATGACAGCAGCCGCCCGTGAACGCGCCGCACTGGTCGAGACCATGCGGACCGCCGGCCCCGACGCCCCGACCCTGTGCGGCGAGTGGACGACCCGCGACCTCGCCGCCCACCTCGTGCTGCGGGAACGCCGCCCCGACGCCGCGGCTGGGATCATGGTGTCCCAGCTGGCCGACTACACGGCACGCAAGCAACAGCAGCTCGCCGACGGGACGGAATGGGCCAACCTGCTGCAGATGGTCTCCTCGGGTCCGCCGTGGTATTCGCCGTTCAAGCTGCTCGATCCGCTGGTCAACACCACGGAGATGTTCATCCACCACGAAGATGTCCGCCGCGCGGCACCGGGCTGGCAGCCGCGGGAGCTGGACGATGACCTTTCATCAGCGTTGCGCAGGCAGGTGCGCTTCCTGGTCCGCATGTCCCTCGGCGGCGCCCCGGCGCGGGTGACGCTGCGCGAGCCCGAGGGTACGACGCTGGCGTCGGTCGGCAAAGGCCCGCAGTGCACGATCACGGGGTCGGCGCCCGAACTGCTGCTGTTCCTGTCCGGCCGCGACGCCGCCCGGGTGGAATTCGGCGGCGATGACGGCATCGCCGAGCAGGTGCGGGCGGCCCGCCGCGGCCTCTGAGTCGGATTCGGCGATTTCGGGCTACGCAGCTGCGCTCTGTATCGTGGTTCGGTCGTCTTGATCAGGAGCAATGCTGTGACCCTCAACACCATCGCGCTCGAACTCGTGCCTTCCAACACCGAGCGCGGACCGGAGTATGCGGTTGAGGAGGCGCGCAAAGTGGCGCGGATCTCCGCCGAGTCGGGGCTCGACAGCCGGATCAAACACGTGATGATCCCCGGCATGATCGCCGAGGACGACGACCGGCCGGTGCCGATGCTGCCGAAGCTCGACGTGCTCGACTACTGGACGCTGATCCGGCCGGAACTGCCCGGGATGCGCGGGTTGTGCACCCAGGTCACCGCGTTCATGGACGAAGAAGCGCTCGGGCGACGGCTGGCCACCCTGGGCGAGGCCGGCTTCGAGGGCATCGTGTTCGTCGGGGTGCCGCGCACGATGAACGACGGCGAGGGTTCCGGCGTCGCCCCCACCGATGCGCTGTCGATATACGGCCAGACGGTGGAAAACCGTGGCGTGATTCTGATCCCGACCCGTGAGGGCGAGCGCGGCCGGTTCGACTTCAAGTGCAAGCAGGGCGCGAACTTTGGCCTGACCCAGCTGCTGTACTCCGACGCGATCGTTGGTTTCCTCAAAGATTTCGCCGAGAGCACCGATCACCGTCCCGAGATCCTGCTGTCGTTCGGCTTCGTGCCGAAGGTGGAGTCCAGGGTGGGCCTGATCGAATGGCTGATCCAGGATCCGGGCAACGCGGCCGTTGCCGAGGAGCAGGCGTTCGTCCGGTCGCTGGCCGGTCGTGACCCCGCCGACAAACGTCAGCTGATGGTCGATCTGTACAAGCGGGTCATCGACGGTGTCGCCGACCTCGGCTTCCCGTTGAGCGTGCACTTCGAGGCGACCTACGGGGTCTCCGGTGCGGCGTTCGAGACGTTCGCGGAGATGCTCGACTACTGGTCTCCGGAGGGTAGGCGCGAAGCGGCCGGGGATTGATGCCGCCCGTTAGAGCGCGCGAAACCCGGTGTAGCACAACAGGACACCGACGACGAGCAAGATGACGGCGGTCACGGCGGCGTGCTCGCGCTGCATCCAGTCTTTGGCACGTTCGAGCTGGGGGTCGACCCGCTCACCCGCCACCGCGTAGGCGACGATCGGGGCGATCACCGTCGATCCGGCGAGCGCGGTGTAGACCGCGGTGGCGATCCAGATACCGACACCTGTAGCGCCGGTCCCGATGATCAGACCCGCGGCTGCGTTCATCACGAGCACTTTTGGGTTGGCGATCACCAGCCCGAAGCCGATGACCGCCGCGCTTGTGGGGGTGATGCGGCTCAGCCGGTCGAGGAATTCGGGCGTACGCGTGGTGCGCTTGCGGGACACCCAACGTCCGACGCCCAGGCCGATCAGCACGACGCCGATACCGATCCGCACCCAGGGCATCCACGGAGGGGATGTGCCGAGCCCGTCGACCATGTTCGGCACCTGCACGAACAGGGCTGTCGACGCGGCCAGGGCGGCGAGCCATCCGGTCATGAACGCCAGCCCGGTAGGCCTCGGACGGGCGGAGTGCAAGACCAGCACAACCGCGGGAATGATCGATACCGGAGAGAGAGCGACGACGAGGGCGAGCGGTATCAGCTCGCCGAGCAAGTAAGTGGCCGACTACCGCGAAACAGGACGAGCGGCGGAATGGTGCCTGCCGTGCAGCAGGCCGGTCAGCCAACGGAGATCGATAAGCACGTGATCGCCCTTTCTCTAGGCGGTCTTGGTCAGGAGGGGCAGCAGGCGGCGGCGGGCACAGATGCTGTCTGCGAAGTCGTGAAGCGCCTCGGCGACGGAACCGACGATCGGGAAGGTGTCACCCTCGCCGAACAGCCGCAGCGTCCGGTTCGCCGGCTGGCTGGCGACGACGGTCCACTCCACACCGGCGTTGCGGCAATGCTCGTCGACGGTGTACAGCAGTGAAATGCTTTCCGGTGAAAGGGAATTCACACCAGTCAGATCCAACACAAAGGGCTTCTCGGAGAGAACGAAGCGCCGTGCGTAGGCACTGATGTGATCGACGTTGGTGTCGTTGACGTCACCGGTCACCGTCACCACGGTGGCCAGCTGACGGCACACCGCGCGAATCTGTGCGCCGTCGCAGTCGATTGCTTCGTTCCCGTACATGACTTAAAAGCTAAGCGGCCGATCTAAGGCATTGGGGAGCGTCCGGTAATACTTTGCTAAGAACCATTGTTGGTGAGCTGTGCTTATCGATTTCGGAACTGCGCGCCGGTGTAGTTTTCCCACGGGTTGTAGTCCGCGAGCAGCGGTTCCTGCGGTGGACGCTGGTCTTGCGGCACGTGCTGCAGGTTGATTCGGATGCGGTACCAAATGGAACTCGGGCCACGCATACCGTCCAGTAACACGTCTGCGGGCTTAAGTTTCTTAGCTACTTCCTCATATTTGGCGCGCCAGCGCTCCAGCGCGGCCAGTGCTTCGTCCTTGGTTTTGGTGCGCGCGATTTCGATCAGCGGCTTCGATGATTGACGTCTGCCGTCCGCGCTGCGGCTGGCGCCCCTCGGCGCCTTCTCCGCCGGACCGAGCCGCTCGGCGAGCTCGAGCAACTGGTCGAGCCTGCCGGCCGCATCGTCCATGCCCTCCCACGGGTCGCCCTGCTCGGCGAACCGCGTGGGCACCGTCGAGATTGTGAAGTTTTCCGGACGGCAGTCGATTACCTCGTCCCAACGCAGCGGCGTGGACACCCGGGCGTCGGGCGTGGCTCGCACCGAGTAGGCCGACGCCACCGTGCGGTCGAACGCGTTTTGGTTGAAGTCGACGAACACCCCTTCGCGTTCTTCCTTCCACCAGCGCGCCGTGGCCATATCGGGCGCCCGCCGTTCGACTTCGCGGGCCACCGCCTGGGCGGCCAGCCGGACCGACTTGAACGGCCACCGCCGCTCGATCCGCGCGTAGATATGAAATCCGCGCGACCCGGACGTTTTCGGCCACGCTGTCAGGCCGTGGTCTTCTAGCACCTCGCGGGCGACCATCGCGACGTGGATGATCTGACGCCAGTCGACGCCGGGCATCGGATCGAGGTCGACGCGCAACTCGTCGGGATGGGCCAAATCGTCGGCGCGCACCGGATGCGGGTTGAGGTCGACGCAGCCGAGGTTGATCACCCACGCCAGCCCGGCCGCGTCGTGAATGACGGCCTCCTTCGCCGACGTGCCGGAGGCGTATTTGAGCTCAGCGACATCGACGTAGTCCGGCCGGTTCTTCTCGGGCGCCCGCTTCTGGAAGACGGCCTCCTCGGCGATGCCCTTGACGAACCGCTTGAGGATCATCGGGCGCTCGGCCACGCCGCGCAGCGCGCCCGGCGCCACGGCCAGGTAGTAGCGGATCAGGTCTCCCTTGGTGACGCCCAGGGCCGGGAAGACGACTTTGGCGGGGTGGCTGACCGGCACTTGCTCGTCATTTACTTCGAGGAATTCCGCCGCCGAAGAGGATGATGCCGCCATACCGCCATGGTAGGTACGCAGCACTTTCTCGACGCGGTGCGACGCCCGTCACATATGGTGGTGTCATGCCGAAGCTCACCGATTTACCCTTCCAGGCAGCGGCCAAAATCCAGAAGACCGTCGGACAATATGTCGACCGCGGGGCAGCCGAACTCCACTACGCCCGCAAGATGTTCGAAGCGGGCGCGCTACGGGTGGAGCCACCTCAGGCCATCGCCGCGTTCTTCGCCGACATGCGACGCTGGGGCGAGTTCGGCATGATCCCGGCGCTCAACGCGCGCCGCACGCCCGACCGGATAGCCGCCGTCGACGACGACGGCGAGATCACGTTCAAAGAGCTCGACGAGGCCGCCCACGCGGTCGCAAACGGGTTGCTGGCCATGGGGATCAAGGGCGGCGACGGCGTGGCGATCCTGGCCAGGAACCATCGCTGGTTTCTGATCGCGGTCTACGGCGCCGCGCGTACCGGCGCCCGCATCATCCTGCTCAACAGTGAGTTCTCCGGGCCACAGATCAAGGAGGTGTCCGAGCGCGAGGACGCCAAGCTGATCATCTACGACGACGAGTACACCAAGGCCGTGTCACAGGCCGATCCGCCGCAGGGCAAGCTGCGCGCACTCGGCACCAATCCCGACAAAGACGAACCGTCGGGCAGCACGGATGACACCCTGGCCGACCTCATCGCACGCAGCAGCGGCAGGCCCGCACCGAAGGTGACCAAGCACTCGTCGATCATCATCCTCACCAGCGGCACCACGGGGACGCCGAAGGGCGCCAACCGCAGCACGCCGCCGACGCTCGCGCCCATCGGCGGAATCCTGTCCCATGTCCCGTTCAAGGCTAGGGAAGTGACGTCGCTGCCCGCGCCGATGTTTCACGCGCTGGGTTTCCTGCACGCGACGATCGCGATGATGCTCGGCTCCACGTTGGTGCTGCGCCGACGCTTCAAGCCGCCGATCTTGCTCGCCGACATCGAGAAGAACAAGGCGACGGCGTTGATCGTCGTGCCCGTCATGCTGTCGCGGATCCTCGACGAGCTCGAGAAGACCGACAAGAAGCCCGACCTGTCATCGCTGCGGATCGTGTTCGTGTCCGGTTCCCAGCTGGGCGCCGAGCTGGCGCAGCGGGCCCTGAAGGACCTGGGTCCGGTGGTTTACAACATGTACGGGTCGACGGAGATCGCGTTCGCGACGATCGCGCGGCCGCAGGATCTGTCGATCAACCCGGCGACGGTCGGGCCGCTCGTCAAGGGCGTGAAGGTGAAGATCCTCGACGACAACGGCAACGAGTTGCCCCAGGGTGAAGTCGGCCGGATCTTCGTCGGCAACACCTTCCCATTCGAGGGCTACACCGGCGGCGGCCACAAGCAGATCGTCGACGGGCTGATGTCCTCAGGCGATGTCGGCTACTTCGACGAGCACGGTCTGCTCTACGTCAGCGGCCGCGACGACGAGATGATCGTCTCCGGCGGTGAGAACGTTTTCCCGGCCGAAGTCGAGGACCTGATCAGCGGTCATCCCGAGGTCGTCGAGGCCACCGCATTGGGTGTCGAGGACAAGGAGTGGGGGCATCGGCTGCGGGCCTTCGTCGTCAAGGCCGACGGGGCCAGCATCGACGAGGACACCATCAAGAGCTACGTGCGCGAGAACCTGGCCCGCTACAAGGTGCCGCGCGAGGTGATCTTCCTCGACGAACTGCCGCGCAACCCGACGGGCAAGATCCTCAAGCGAGAACTCCGTGAAATGGAAGTGGAGTAAAGCTTTCGGTTCTACTGGCCGGGTGACTTCTGCTCATGCTGCTGCGGCGGAATCGCGCTGCCGACCGCATCCTGCGCGGCGCCGCCGGCCTTCTCGAAAAGATAGCGGTACATCTCGGGCACACACCCGGGAGCGCAACCGGTTTGCTTCACACTCTCGATCCACGCGGTGGGAGGGCCGACCTGCGCGCCGGGCGGCAGCCGCAGGCCCTCCGGTGGGATGTAGGTCGGGACGCCGTTGATGAGAGCCTCACCGCCAGTCCCTACCCCGCTGGGGGTGTAGGCACCGGGGACCCCGCCCTGCCCGATACCTTGCAGCTGTCCTGCGGCGTCGAGTGCGGGGTTGATGAACTGGCCGGCTCCGACCGGGGGCTGTTGCTGACATTGCGGATTGTCGGCAGCGCAGGGCGGGTCATCTGCGCTTGCGATCGGCGCGTAGGCGATGGCACCTGCGGCGGCCGCGCCCATCAGCAAAGCCGGAAGAGTCAGGGTGTGCGTTGGCATGCGTTCGAGACTGTCAGTACCACAAGATCAGCACAGGCCAATTTACGCACTCTTTTCTTCTACTTGCGATCGCAACAACTCTGTTGTTCACCCACCAGCAAAAGAGGCAGCTGACCAGGGAATCGACAGGCAGACCAGCATGAGAGTCAGCAGAAACCAGCCTGCGCCCTGCCAGATCGGCCACGTACCGCCCTCTCTCCAGGTGCGGTACGCCTTGACGAGCGCACCGATCGCGCCGAGGAACAGGATCGCGGGCACCAGGGAGGCCAGCAGGACCGAGCCCTTGTCGACAAAGGCGAACACCGCGAACGCGATAGCGGCCACCACGATGACACCGATGCCGTATGCCACGGCTTGGCGCAGCGCAGCAGGGTCGCGCCAGTTCTTCTCGACGTCTTTGGCGTCGCTCATGCGAGGGCCTAACCGCTTACCAGGGGCCGTTGACGTACCACGACAAACATCCGGGGTGGTCGTGGCAGGCAATGATCGCGCCGGCATCAGGTGCCGCGCCCCGCACGCGGGGTCCTCGCGGTGGCAGGTTGCAGTTCACCACATACGGGTTCCACGGGATGACCCCGTTGACACACGGCTGAGCCGATGCTTGCGGGACGGCCTGGCTGAACACCGGGGTGACGATCAAAAACGCGGCAGCGGCGGCAACACCGACGATCACGTGCGCTATGCGTTGTCGGAATCTTGTCATTTCACTACCGCCAACGACGTCGAATATGAATCTATTTCCCAGGGTAGACCTCGTCTGCGCCGCCTAGACGTTTAACGGCGGAATGACATTTCTGGGCACATAAACGGTATATGTGCCTGCGGCGCCGGGCATCAGCGCGCCGCGGTCGAAGAAGAACACCACGTCGCTGGGCGTGACCGCGAAATTCTGGTAATTGGCGGGATCCGTCCCTGCACCATCCAATATCGGTGGTGCCGTTCCCATTTCGCTTTCCAGTTTTTTTGTCACGACCGGGAGAATCGCTTTCAACGGATCGGTGCCCGGCGCGAAGAGGTCGCTGAAGGTGATCGGCCGGTTGCGCACCATGTCGTAGTTGAAGGTGCGGAACCACGTGGTGGGGTGCGCGCCGCCGAGGTCCTCATACGTTTCGAACGAAACCGAGGTGGTGGTGTGCGAAGCCCACCTCGTGGCCTTCATGTCCAGCACGTAGGGAACGTTCGCGAAATTCGGCGATCTCGTCTCGTTGAGAAAGCCATTGCGTGTCTGGGTGATGAAGTCATTGACCGCCGCCTGATTGGGGAAGTCGACGGGAAACGACATGTCGAGCGTGTAGTTCGGCGTCGATTCGTGCACCTGACACAACCCGCCCCGGTCGACGGCTCCGCCGATATCTGCACACACGTCCGCGGCGTAGGCGCTGGCGGGGATCACCGTCGGGCCCAAGACCAATCCCATCGCCGCCGCCGCCGCCCAGCTGGCCGAGCGCACCGTCCGCATCATGGACGGAGCGTAGCCCCGAGATTACGGATCGCGGGGCAATCCCAACAGCCGCTCGGCGATGATGTTGAGCTGCACCTCAGACGTGCCGCCATAAATCGTGGTGGCCCGGCTGTAGAGCAGATGCTCGGCCCACTTGCCCTGCACGGAATCTGGATCCCCGAGTGCCCCGTCGGTGCCGAAGGACGCCACCGCGAACTCCGCGTAGCCCTGGCCCGTGCGCATCGACAGCAGCTTGGAGATCGCAGCCGCCGGCATGGGATCGCCCCCGGCCAGCGTCAGCAGCGTCGAGCGCATGTTCAGGATCTTCGCCGCGTGCCCTTCGGCGATCAGTCGCCCCGCCTGGTTCTGTGCAATCTGATCGAACTGCCCGGCACGGACGAACTCGACCACACCGTCCAGGCTCGCCATGCCCGGCGGCTCGCTGTTGCCGATCGAGACGCGCTCGGCGGTCAACGTGTTGCGGCTGACCTCCCAACCGCGGTTCACGTCGCCGAGCACGTATTCGTCGGGTACGAACACGTCGTCGATGAAGACGGTGTTGAACATCGCGTTGCCGGTGAGCTCGCGCAGCGGCTTCACCTCGACGCCCTCGCTTTTCATGTCGAGCAGGAAGTAGGTGATGCCGTTGTGTTTCGGCGCGCTCGGGTCGGTTCGGGCCAGCAGTGCACCCCACTGCGAATACTGCGCGGCGGTGGTCCAGATCTTCTGGCCGGTGATGCGCCAGCCACCGTCCACCTTGGTGGCCTTGGTCGACAGGCTGGCCAGATCGGAACCGGCGCCCGGTTCGGAAAACAGTTGGCACCAGATCATTTCGCCGCGGAACGTCGGCGGCAGGAACCTCTGCTGTTGCTCGTCGGTGCCGAACGCGACGATTGACGGGATGATCCACGCCGCGATCCCCATCTGCGGGCGCTTCACCCGGCCGCTGGTGAACTCCTGGGCGATGATGATCTGCTCGACGGGGTCGGAGGCGCGTCCCCACGGCCTCGGCAGGTGCGGCTGCACCCAGCCGCCCTCGGCGATCGCGGCGTTGCGCTCCGCGCCCGAAGGGAGATTCTTCAGCGCGGCCACCTCAGCGCGGATCTCCTCGCGGAGCTTCTCGGTCTCGGGGTCCAAATCGATGTTGAGCTTGCGCATCCCGGTCGAGGTCGCGATGTCGACGACCCGCTGCGGATAATCCGCGCCACGGCCGAACGAAGCGGCCAACACCAGCGCGCGACGGTAGTACACGTTCGTGTCGTGCTCCCACGTAAAGCCGATACCACCGTGCACCTGGATGCAGTCCTGCGCGCATCGCTGTGCTGCGGTCGGGGCCAGCGTCGCCGCCACCGCCGCGGCGAACTCGAAAGCGCTGTCCTCGGAGCCATTTCGGTGTTCGTCGATGGCGCGGGCCGCGTCCCATACCGCTGCGGTCGCGCGCTCGGTGTCGGCGATCATCTCCGCGCACTTGTGCTTGATCGCTTGGAACTGGCCGATCGGCCTGCCGAACTGCTCGCGGATCTTGGCGTAGGCCGCGGCGGTGTCGGTGGCCCACCGCGACACCCCGATCGCTTCGGCGGCCAATAGCGTCGTGATCAGTGCGTGGGCCAGGTCGCGGCTCAGGTTGGCCAGCACCCGGTCGTCGCCGACCTCGACGGCGTTGACGCGGACGTGCGCAAGTGGGCGCAGCGGGTCGACGCTTTGGACCGGTTCGATCTCGAGTTGGTCGGCGTCGAGCACGACCCACTCCCCACCGCTATC
>NZ_LZMC01000055.1 GCF_001668615.1 Mycobacterium sp. 1274761.0 | reverse complement strand
ATGCCGGACCTCTCGGCGAACGCGCCGACTGGTGGTGGTACGACCCCTACCAACCCCCACCACCCACCACCAACTAGACGCCGGAAGACGTTGGCACACAAGGAATCACGTCTGTATCGCCCGATAGCACATGCTCACCGGCGAGACGTCGAACACGGTGATGACCCTGGCGTTTGGCGGCCTCGCGGTAATCGCGGGCGACGCCGCCGGAGCCGTCGTCGTCGCAAGGCGTAGAGAACGACGGGCGCGGGCGTTGGAACGGCGCTGACGGCCGGGGCCTACTCGTCCCTGGTGGTGGCACCAAGCTGTTGAGACTGCGGTGGCGGCGCAGAAATGCGATGCGCCCACTTGGCTACGTAGCCCCCATCGAGTCGAGGTGCGCACACCGGTGAGTGCGAAGTTCGTGGTGAAGACATCGGAGGCATCGCCGTTCACATCGGCGCGCGGGTCAGTGCCCTCGCGGGGGCCAACGAGGTACTCGTCTCCAGCACGCTGCGAGATTTGGTGATTGGGTCAGGACTGGAGTTCGAGGATCGGTGGGCTCATCAGCTCAAGGGTGTGCCCGGCGAATGGCACCTGTTCGCCGTCGCGTCGTAGATCGGAGGCTGAGCAATAGCTCCGTCTATTGCGGGATGGCGTTGAGTTCTGCTCGGGCTTGGTCAATTTGGTCGTAGGCGTATATCGCCATGGCAGCTGTTGTCATCGTTTTGCCTTTGCGAGTAAGGGCTTCGAGGGCCGAGGCGCCAAGAACATTGCGGAGGCCCGCGATCGCCTTGATGAGTTCCGGAATCCACGCCTTGGTGAGCGGGCCGGACGCGAAACCTGCGATCGTGGCCGCAGATTCGCGACGCCCGAGACGGTGGAAAAGGGTCGCAAGCGAACCCAGCGGTATCTGAATAACGGAGATATTGCCTGAATCGTGATAATTGCGGATGGCCAATGTCAGGTAATCGAGCGCGGCGAGCGGCTCGCCGTGGCGGGCTTCGAGCCGCCCCAAGACGTTCGCGACGTGAGATTCAATGTAGCGGTTACCACTGTCTTGAGCGATCACGAGGGCATCGCGCAGGGCGTCTCGTGCGCGGACAGGATTCGCGTCACAGTAAGCCATGCCATACGTCAGCAGGGCGAACGAGCGCGCCCACGGGTTATGGGTAGAAGCCGCAGCCGCGATTGCGCCGTCGGCGATGTCCATCGCATCCTCTCGGGAATTCGCCATCACCAGTGACGCTACGAGGCTCAGTCTGGCGAGCCCATGGATATCGCGGCCCCGCGCAAGCTCTTCGCGTTCCCATTGCAGCGCCCGTTCCGGTTGACCGGTAGCGGTGTAGACACTGGCAAACCAGCTCTCAAAGCCAAGGGGCACCTCATAGCGGCCACTGGCGAAAACAACTTGACCAGCTTCGCTGTTGCGGACGGCATCCTTTATACGTCCGATCAGCCATGACTGCGATGCCATCAGGTAGAGCGCGGCGAGCCGGGGATGAGTGACGGCACGGGCTGGCTCGATTAGCTCTTCGACCCAAGCGAAGGATTCGTAATTCTCCACCATGATGCCGAGAAGGGTCGTGTGGATGGCAATGGCAGCGGCGGTGTCGAGGTCTTCATGGTCAGCTGCCCATCGAAAGGCGGTGCGGAGATTGGCTAGTTCGTGGTTGAACCAGCTGTAGGACTCACGCTGCGCAGGGCTGTTCCAAACGGCGAGGGTGTCGGCTTCGCGCCTAGCGAAGTAGCGGGCGTGTGCAGTCCGGACTTCGTCGCTCGCACCACTGATGGCGAGTTGTTCTTCGGCGAACTCGCGGATCGTCTCCAGCATCGAATACCTTGTGCGGCCCGTGGATTGATCGGTGTTCAGGAGTGACTTGCGCACCAGTGCGTCCAGCTGATCGAGCACAAGGTAGTCGTCGGAATGATCGAACCCTGCTACGGCACAGAGGCTTTGAACATCGAATCCGCCCGTGAAAACGGAACAGCGATTCAGCAGCGACTTTTCCGCGTCGTCAAGCAGGTCGTAAGACCAAGCCACGGTATGACGCAGCGTCTGATGTCGCTGCAGGCCCCTCCGCGAGCCAACGAGCAAGCGGAACCGCTGAGCAAGACGATCGCGGACCTCTCTGGCCGCCATCGACGATATGCGGGATGCCGCCAGCTCGATCGCCAGGGGAACGCCGTCGAGGCGACGACAGATCTCGACCACCGCCTCTGCATCCTCGGCGGCAGCGAGCGAGAAGCGCGGCGAAACAGCCTTCGCGCGCTCGACAAAGAGGGTCACCGCTGCAGAACCGATACCGGCGTTGACGTCCAGCGAGGGCACTGGCCATAAGTGCTCGTCGGCAACACCGAGTCCTTCACGGCTAGTGGTGAGAATCTTCACGGTCACCGAGTGCACCAAGATGGCTTCCACCAGATCGGCCACGGAATCCAGTAGGTGCTCGCAATTGTCGATGACAAGCAGCCGGAGGCGGCCCTCCAGCGCTGCGGTCACCGACTCGCTGATGGTCTTACCTGGTTGTTGGGTGACACCGAGCACTGCCGCTGCCGCGTCGGGAACCGCCGCCGGATCGATAACTGCTGCCAGTTCGAAAACCCAGACCCCGTCCGGAAACTCATCGGCCAGTCGTGCGGCAACCTCCATCGCAAGGCGCGTCTTGCCAACCCCACCGACCCCTGTGAGCGTCACCAGCCGGTGTGCCTTCACAGCCGCTCGAATCTCGGCGACCTCGGACTCCCGTCCGATCAAGCTGGTAGTGGCCGGTCGCAGGTTTCCCGGCGTTGTGTCGAGCGCCCGAAGCGGTGGGAAGTCCGTGCGCAGTCCTTCGGCCTGCACTTGAAATAAACCGATTGGCAGCGGCACATCCCGTAGCCGTCGTGCCCCCAGATCGATCAGGTCTACGCCGCTGAGCAGAACCGCCGTTGACTCGGCCAACAGTATCTGACCGCCATGACCGGCGGCCATCACCCGTGCGGCCCGGTTCAGGACAGCCCCGAAGTAGTCACCATCGCGCAGTTCGGCTTCACCGGTGGCCAGGCCCATCCGCACGGGCAACTCCTGAGCACGTTGCGCGGCCACCGCAGCATCGACAGCAGACTTGGGTGAGGAGAACGCGGCGCACACCCCATCGCCCGTGTGCTTGAACAAGAACCCGCCGTGCGCCTCTATCGCATCGCGCAGCACCTTGTCATGAGCGGCCAGCGCCGTCCGCATCGCATCAGCGTCGGACTCCCACCGACGGGTTGATCCCTCCACATCGGTGAATAGGAAGGTCACGACCCCTGAGGGACGGTCCCCCGCAGACACGCAATCAGGATGTCACACGAAAACGCAGGTTAGAGTCAACATTAGCCGCCCCGCTTGGAAACCTTTAGCGCTCGGCTACCCCCAAACTGGCTCTCCAGGGCGACGGCGAAGAAACACTGTCAGCCATCAACCGACCTAATACACCGACGACGTGCCCCCACCAGGGCTCGAACCTGGGACCTGCGGATTAAAAGTCGCTAGGTGAGGCCGCGATGGAGTAGCTGTAAGGCTCACCAGCGATCCAGTAGATGCTCTAATCACCTAGTCCTACTAGGGCAGAAACGGTCGCGCGGTCATTAGAGGGTCTGCATCGCCCGTCAGCCCAGTTCGCCGAGCCTCGGCAAAAGTGTGGACGCGGTGTGGACGCGGATACTGCTTAGCGGACGGCGGCAACTGGCTTATGGGCAATTGATGCGCTCGCGGCCCGCGCATCGAGTTTGTGTCGCTGGTTCGTCCGAGCGCCATGTCGTCGTCCGATGGGATGATGGGACCGTGGTCGATGGAGAGAGGACGGCGGAAGCCAGCACCGAGGGTTCCGGCTTGTGGTCGGATGCTGCTCCGACCGATGAATCAACAGCTCGACCCGGAGCCGCGCAGACCGAGGCGCAGGACGAGGCACGGCAACAGTCGACTACTCCTGCTAAACCGGACCTAGTCGGAGAACCCGACAGCGGGATTGACGCTACCAAGTTCGATTTCGGGGCGTGGTTGAAGACGAACTGGGTGCCTATCCTCCTCGTTATCCTGCTGTTCGTCACGATCGGAGCGGTCCTGTACGGGCTACAGGCGGACAACAATGATCCGATCGGAAAGGTGTGCAACGGCGCGGCGGTCCCGTTGCTCTCAATCGCGATCGGTTACTACGGAAACCGGTTCTTTCACGGAAAGAGTGAGAAAGAGAACCTACGCCGAGACGTCCAGATGGCTACTTACACGACGCTACACACGAGGCACTCCGTTGAATATGTGGACGAGCGACTCAAGTTTGCGATCGCGCACCTTCTAGTCAACGGCTCTGCGGACGCCGCCTTACTTGAGCTAGTCAGCGCGAAGACCGCAACGGAGATTGCCTTCGGAATGACGCAGCAGTCGGCGCGACAATTTGAACTTATCTCGCCCCACGGCGCGGCCAAAGCCAAGGACATCTTCACTGCCGACAATCCCACGGCGCGGCCGAAGATAATTCGGGGCGATAACCCGAAGAGTGTGGCCACGAGCAAAGGAACGACGACGCAAGACGGAGATGGCGAGAATGAGTAAACCGATCGAAGGCAGCGTCGCTCGTGTCGAGGACCAGTACACGCTCATCATCAATCGAGGATCCGATCACGGCGTGGAGGAGGCCATGGAGTTCGCTGTGTTGAACGATCAGGGAGATCAGATTATCGACCCTGAGACTGGCGACGTAATCGGCGAGGAACCCTCAGAAAAGCTTCGGGTCCGGGTTTACGAGGTGCACCCCAAATACTCACGCGCGGCGACGTTTCGGCAGTACCAGCCTTCTCCGGTGAAATTCCCGACACTGTCAGCTGCTGCGCTCGGCGCTCAGTATGGGCCGGATACGAAACTGCCAAACTTCTTACGTGTCAATGAGGATTTGTACGCAGACCTAGCTAAGAAGCTGGTCGATACTGGAGCCATCGATACGTTTAGCAACATTGTTCGGGCTGAGATGGAAAACCCACGCCCAAGGCGCCAACAGATCGCCAGCGCGAAGCGTGAACGGCCGAAGGAAGCACCGGTCCAACCGGAAGTGACAGTCAATATCGGCGACAAAGTCCGCCAAGTCGCACCCGAACCGAGCCGCGCGCGTTAGCTTGGTGGCTCTTACATTCCCGTTACTACTTGTTGCCACCCACAGCGATTCGAGGCTCGCAGTCGGGCGTTGTGCCCCTATACCGTCCTCCTTCAGCCGGCCGCTTACCGCGCACCGACGGCGGCTCAAGGCCTGCTCCCCAGCTGAACTCAGAGGCTTCAACGGAATCGGCGTTGGGGTCGAGCGGACGGCGGATGTCGTAGTCACCCAAGCCGCTTGTGTCGGCACCGGTGCTACTCATCTCCACCCGGCTCGGTTGGTTGCGCCTGTTGTATCGGCGCATCAGCAGGTTGCCCGGCAAGCGCAACATTGGCCTGGGCTATCGCCACGATCACCTCAGCCAGATTGTCAGCCAACCATTGAGATGCTGCGTTCATGTGTCACACCACCAATCACATCGGGATGGACGGCGCAACGTAGTTGCCGGTGGTCTTGATCTGCATGACGGCGGCCGCGCCACGGTGGCGGGTGCCGACACCGATGCAGCGCGCCCAGAAGCTCTCCTGCAGGGGGTAGCCGGGCCGCACGCCGGGAATGCTGCGCAAGCCGCGATACACCGTGTTGGTGTGTTCGCGAACGCTTACAGCGTTGTTGGGGCTGTTGGCGCCCGACGTTGCAACAACGGCCAGGTACTTGGCGGGAATGTATTGGCTGCGGACAATCCACAGCGGCCCGTATGAGCCGTCAATCTTGAGTCCTGAGTATTGGGCTGGTGCTACCTCGCCGACGATGTTCTCGGGCTGCAGGTAGGCGGGCGCACCCTGCGACGGGATGAAGTCGTGCTTGGCAACAACGGTGTTGTTGTTGATTACACCGGCCTTGAAGGCGCTGACTTCATCAGCTTCCAGCGGGTTCATAAACGCGATCAGGCGGCTGCCCGGGTCCAGACCGTAACCATGTTCGGTGACGTGGTTCAGCAGGGCTTCGAGGTCTCCGCTGTCGATCTCGTCGGCTTCACTTACGAGGTAATGCGTGTGCGTATTGTCAAAGGTCTCACCAAGATACGGTGGCGGCACCATGCCGTCAGCGCTCCACAGCGGGTAGCACGTATGGTTCCATTCGTTTGTCTGCGGCTGTGGGTTAAACAGGCGGTTGACGATGAGGCCGTTGACCAGTTTGTTGTCGGCGGCTAGCGCGTAGTTGGTGACGGCGCGGATCTGTTCAGCTGTGCTGTCCCGCAGAAATTTCCATGTAAACCGGCCGGCTTTGTCGTAGTCGATCAACGTGTTGCCTAGCAAAACAGCGTTGCTGGGAGCGCGCAGGCTCTCCGGCTCACCGAACTCGCTAGCCTCTTCAAAGCTATCGTCGCTGATGGACTGTGGTACCGCATCGGCCGCGTTGATCGTGTAGTGGCTAAGCAGGCTAGCCACCGCGTTGCGTTCGGCGTTCCAGGCCGATAGCACCGCTTGCACGTCGTCCCAGAGTGCATTGACGTCAACCCCGTCAGCGGTGACATTGACAAGTACGTCCCCTTCGGTGTTGTAGCCGCCTTCGCCGCCAAACGGCGGCAGCCGCAAGAGCCTTTGCAAATCATCGATATTGGTTCGCGGTCGCGTGTAGATGGTCATACCGGTGTCTCCCTTCAAGATTCAACTGTTGAACCGATTGGACCTTGCGGGCCGGGACTGAAAGGCAGCTAGCAGCCCGCAAGGTAACGGCGGTGCTGGCTGCGCCCGTCCCTATGTGGGAATTCGGCCAGTTGACCTCAGGAACTTACACGGCGGAGCCGACGCCCGTGAGAACTGTTATACCCCACAGCGTTTCGCCCCGCGCGCGCCGAATTTGGCCCGCGCCGCCGCGCGCCGCGTGAGCTAGAATGGCACCCAGGAGGATTGTCTTCCAACGCATTTCGTACAGCAGGCTAGAAAGAGTGCAATACAGAATGTCTAAAGTCGCGGAGCCGGTTTCCGTAGAGAAGCCGCAGAAGCAATATCTCGATATGGACGAAGCAGTGCAGTACCTCCACGATTTAGGTTTGGCCACCGTTACGGCGGATACCGTTCGTACCCACGCCTACCGCACCGGAAAGCTTCCGCGCCCGATTGTGGTAGGGAAACCGCGCCGGTCTTATTGGAAGCGCACGGACCTCGACAAACTAGTCGAGAGCCTCTGAAAAGCCGTTGGCCGCATTAGCCGTCAAACAAGACAACAGGCCGGAAAAGGCCAGGGACTGAGAGGAAAGCGCTGTGACACTACAATTCCGGGACGATAATTTCGCCGACAAGCTGACGGGGTGTGAAGAGCTCACACCGCGCCAAAGACAGGCGGTAGACAATCTTGTTGACGAGCTTGAAGAGGCAGATTTCGCCCAGAACTATCACCAGAACGAACAATCGCAAGCCATTGAGAACAGCAGCTACGGCTACGCACTGTGGCAGGAACTTCTGGCGCGCCACCGCACAGAGGTACAGATGTTGGCCGACTACGGCGTGACGAAGGTTCGCCGGGAGGCGCAGCATCTACGCGGAATGAAACCATATGACCGTCACGATCCTTGGAACCCTGCATGTGAGATGCTGATTGTTGCTAGCGACCCCAGCTACGTACACCCGTTGACCAGCGCATATCCCTTGATCACGGCGATATCTGACAGCAGGTGTTGCGATATAGCCATCACGTCGAAGTGCAACGAACGCGCCGACGACCAGTTGTTCGTCAAGCACGGTCAGATGCTCGGTTTCTGGCACGCCTGCAGCGACTGCGTGGCTTGGCTGCTGGAGATGGCGCGGGTTGAGCACGAGCCCGCTACCGAAGACGACATTGACCGCAGGGTGGAACACTTCCTTGAGGTTTGGCATTGCTTCGGGTACCCCAGCAGGGACCTGACCGGCTTCATGCGCCTGCCGTTGACGGTGCCTGACCGTTGCGGGCGACTGCAGTCAAGAGAACGGCCGAATCTGCGAGTCGTGTAGTCGCGCTTACCGAGCATTGAGCGCTCGCTAGCGCGCCGGAAAGATTTCCGCCGGTGGGCTGGTTGAGCGGCTGGGCTGGGCAGGCCGCGTCGCGTAGGGCAGGTATGCGATTGCAGCGTCGGAATCGGAATCCGAAGCCATACAGCGGCTAATGGATCGGCCGCGTCATATAAGAGCGTAGGAACGTACGGCCCAATACAGGGGCTGTACGCGGCTCTTTCGGCGAAGCAGCTCTTATTGCGTTGTGTACCAATTACTTTCCCGTGTTGAGATGCGGCGTGGCGCGCATTCGTCGGCTAGCCTCGATTTTGCCGCAGGTTGGCGGGCATTCGGCCCGACCCGGCGATTTATCGGAGAGATAAATGACTGCATCAACCCAGCAGTACTACGACCGCGCGGAAGTCGTGGCAATTGCGCGTGCTCGCGGCCTGAAACACATCACCGAAAACTCGGTGATCACAGCGGCCTACGAAGGCCACAAGCCGTTGAAGCGCACAAAAATCAACGGTCGTATCTACTTCGCCCACAACGACGTCGAGGCCTGGCTTGCCGGTGAACGGCTGGACTAACCACCTCTAAAGGATGCAACGTGACCCGCTCAGTCCTGGTGAGAGAGAACGAGTCACGTCGCGAAGGAAGTGACTGCGATTATGCCAGACCCGACAGCCAACGTTGCCGCCGTGGACAGTGCCCATGAGGACGTCGACATTGAAGAACGACACACTAGAGGGCAGGTACGCATGGCTGAGGCCATGCACAAGCTGTTCGCCGAGAAATTGATTCACGTCCCTAGTGTCGGATGGTTCTACTGGGACTCCGTTCGGTGGCGCCTTGACGAACTAGAGAAGTCAACGCGATTCGTCCTCAGAACCTTCAGGCGGGCACTTGTCATTGCCGACCGGAAGCGCAGGCAAGCCAACGAGCTAGCCGACACCGACCCGGCCAAAAGCGAACGGCTGAACAAGTACGCCGAGAAGCTCACCAGCGATGTGTACAGCTGTCAGAGCGCAGCCGGTATCCGCGGTGTCAAAGAGATTGCGCGCTCGGCGTATAGGTTCGCGGTGCGGCCGATCGACCTAGACAACGACCCGTATCTGATCAACGTGCAGAACGGCACACTGAACCTAAAAACCGGTGACTTCCACAATCCGCACGATCCCGCTCACCTAATAACAAAGGTGTGCAACGCCACCTACCACGCGGACCAGTTCGACCCTGCACAGCACTGCCCGAATTGGCAACGCTTCCTCGAAAGCGTCCTTCCCGACGAGGAAGTGCGTGACTTCCTACAGGTTCTGATGGGCCTGGCACTTGTCGGCACCCAGCTCGAACACGTGCTGGTGATCTTCTTCGGCAACGGCCGTAACGGCAAAGGCGTGTTTGAGCGGGTGATGTGCCATGTACTCGGTGACTACGCGGTCACGGCGGCACGCGACCTGTTCACTTCTAGCCCCGGCGCACACTCCACCAGTCAGACGGACCTGATGGGCTCCCGCCTGGCGATCATCAACGAAACAGAGCAAGGCGCGCGGCTGTCCGAGGCGCTGGTGAAGGATGCCACGGGTGGCGGAACACATACAGCGCGCCGTATGAAGCAGGACAACATACGGTTCCATCGCAGTTGGCTGGCCGTGATGGTCACCAACCACGTCCCGCACGTCACAGGACAGGGTGCGGCGATCTGGGACCGCCTAATGGTCATCGACTTTCCACGCCACTTCGCGCTAGACGACCCGAACCGGGTTCCCGACATCGACGAGCAGTTGAAGAAAGAGGCTGATGGAATCTTCATGTGGGCCTATGCCGGACTGCTGCGCTACTGGCGTGACGGCAGCAAGCTAGTCGTCCCGGCCGCTGTGAAGGCTGCAACGCAGGAACACCGACACCGCAACGACAGCGTCGAGCGCTGGATTGACGAGTGCTGCGAACGCGGTGCCGGAAAGGCCTATCAGACCAAAGCCAAAGTGTTGCTTGATGACTACAACGAGTGGGCCAGTGCTGTCGAGGCACACGGTCCGGTCAGTCACCCACGAGCAAAGCAGATGGGCATTCAGGAGTTCCTGCAGACGCTGCGAGACAAAGACTTCAAGCACCTGAAGAACCGCGCGTGCGTGGAGGGGCTGCGGCCGAAGGCGGGCGTCGGAAATGTGTTCTGAGCTGCGGAAAGGTGGTTTTGGTGGTTTTGAAGTATCTGCCTAGATGCCAATGGCGCTGTCGAGCTAGTGAGGCCTATGGGCGAATCAGAGAAAACCACCAAAACCACCTTTTCCCAGCTCAGCGCAGGCGAACAGTCGCGATCTGCGGAAATGCCAGTAGGACAGGAAGATTCGGAGACGCAAATGGGCGACGAGAACAACATCATCGACGTTGAGGCAGAGGAAATCGTAGACAGCGATAACCTTCCGGCTGTCATCCCGAGGGCGAATAGCTATGTAAGCGATACACCCATCGAAGCGGAGCAGGGGCAGAAGACGGCGGACGGCCGGGACTGGCCACACGGTCCAACGCCCGATAGAAGGTGCCGCGCCCACAAGAAGACAGGCGAGCAATGCAAGAACGCAGCAATACTCGGCAGCACCGTGTGCCGCTTCCACGGTGGAGCTGCGAAGCATGTGAAAGCCGCTGCACGAGCGCGATTAGAGAACGCAGCTGACCTAATGGCCAAACAGCTACTCGGCATAGCACTTACCGCCGAAGGCGAGGCGGTCAAGCTTGCCGCTATCCGCGATGCGCTGGACCGGGCAGGCCTGAAGCCGCCTGCGGAAGTCGTACTTTCTCAGGGCGAAACAAAGCCCTACGAGGAACTGTTTGATGACATTGCTAGCGGTACTCGTGCTGAATCTCGTAGAGCTAGAGGCGTTCCGGATACAGACGACGGTTTCGCCGGCTTCGCTATCGGTGCTGAAGGCGTACAGACCCAACCACCTACCCAAGGCGAGGCGCCCGACCAAGGCGAAACCAGTGAAAGTTGCGCGCGGCGGGAATTTCGGAACTCGACCCCCCACCCACGAGACGGTGACTACCAAAGTGCGAGCGTTAGCGGGCAGCAGGAAACACCGTCTGCCGAAGACGGCGCATTGCGACAGCCTAGGCCGCGCGAGACCGGCCGCGAGCGTGGCGCTCAGCCACCCGCACGGCACATCACCGGCGAGGCCGCGATCCGTGCGGCCAACGAGGCGAATCGCCAGATAGGTGCGCTGAAGGCCATCGAAGGACCACACAAGCGGTACCGGCGACCGTAGAGGCGAGAACATGCAGTTCAGGAATTGTAGCCGCGGTTGTACCGGTCGGCTAAAAGTTAAGGCGTAAGGCGCAACCGCTCGGTTACGCCCCAACCGAAGGGGACATACGACATGCCGACGAAGGCAGACACACGAGAACCGGTGCAACCGTTGATGTTTGGCTACACGCGCGTCAGCACCGACGAACAAGCCGACAGGCGTAACGGACTAGAGGCACAACGCGAGACCATCGAATCTGAGGCCGCACGGCGCAGCTGGACTGTTGAGCACTTCGCCGACGAAGGCGTATCCGGCAAGGCCATCGGCCCAAAGCTGCAGGAGGCGTTGCAACTGTTGGCTTCTGGGCAAGGCGACGGTTTGGTGGTCGCGAAGCTGGACCGCCTCAGCCGATCAATCGTAAACGCGGCGAATATCATCGAGGCTGCACAGGCACAAGGGTGGTCGCTGGTGATCTTGGACCTCGGCCTTGACCTGACCACTGCGGCAGGCCGCATGATGGCGATGAACCTCGTCAACTTCGCACAGTACGAGCGTGAGCTGATTAGCGAGCGTACGAAAGCCGCGCTTGCCGCGAAGAAGCGCAGAGGCGAGCGCATCGGAAGACCTAGAGCTGCTGCGGCTTCGGTGATTCGGCGCATTGTGCGGGACAGGGAGGCCGGCTCAACCTACGACGCTATCGCTGCAGCACTTACGGCAGAGAAAGTCCTAAGCCCACTAGGCAATCCGAGCTGGCAGCCGTCCTCGGTTCGGCGCATCTACGCCAGCGCCACGGCGGAGGTGTCCGCGTAATGGCCGCGACGATCCGCAAGCGCACAACCGGCAAGCTCGACAAGCGCGGCAATCCGGTCATCAGCTATCAGGTTCGGTGGCGTGAGCCTGTCCGCGATGAGTTCGGAGCACCAACCGGCACCTTCAAGCAGACGTCCGAGACCTTCGATAGCGAGAAGAAGGCCAAGGCGCGTCTACGCAAGATCGAAGACGAGCTAGACAGCGCACGCGGCGTAGACCCGTCAAGCCAGAAGGCGAAGGCCGATCGGCCGCTAGGGGAGTACGCCAAGCAATACCTGGAGAGCCTGGCGGGCACCATCGACGACAGCACCATCCAGGGCTACGAGAAGATCTACCGCACGCACATTGCGCCAGTATTCGGTAGCAGGCCGGTCGCCTCCATCACCACGGCGGACGTGACGAGTTTTCGCGCGCGGTTGTTGGCGCCACATCAGCGCCGCAGCTTCGTCACGCGCGGCAAGCCGGACCCGAAGCGCAAGAAAACAGTGCAGACAGTCCATCGCTCACCCGCCACGGTGAAGCAGATCATCGGAACGCTGAAGCGCATTCTCGACACCGCGCAGGACGATCAGGCCATCCAAAGCAACCCGGTTGTGTCGGGCCGACGGCACACCACGAAGCGCCGCGCTGTAGCGGGCGAGACTCCGTTCTCCCACCATCCGCTGACCGCCAACCAAGTGGCGTCGGTATGCGACTGGATTGCCAACACCAAGGGCAACGAGGTCTACGCGCTCGCCGTCCTGTTCGCCGCCCACACCGGTGTCCGGGCCGCTGAGCTTCAGGGTCTACAGGTGCAGGACGTCACCTTGTCCACCCACCCCGCCACGGTTGGAAGCATCCGCGTTGTTCGGACTGCTGCCCGAAAGTCCGGAACTTGGGTGTACGGCACACCTAAGAGCGACGCGAGCACCGATCGGGTAGTGCCGCTAGCGCCGTGGCTGGCCGATGAGATGAGGGACTACTTGTCCCGAATCCACCCCTTTGCCCGCAGGTACCCGCACGCGCCGCTGTTTCCTGGTCGGCTCAGCCGCCACAGCTTCGATTGGGCGCATCCTGTCGTGGCCGACAACCTGTACGACAACTACCTGCAGCCCGCGACGAAGGCTCTTGGCCTAGGGTCCGTACGGTTTCACGACCTGCGCCATACCTTCGCGACGATGAACCTGTCGGCGGGCGAGCACTACATGCAGGTTTCCAAGTGGCTGGGGCACTCCAGTTTCGTACTGACCCTATGTACCTATGCCGATTACATCCGTGAGGACGAACTCGCCGCACCGAAGGTCGGCCGAGGCAGTACACACTTCACGAAGAACGTGATGCCACTTGCAGGGCGAGGAGCGAGCTAGCCAAAATGGACCGGCTCACCGGCACCAGCAGGCCAGTCCGATTTCTCAACAGCCAGGACCGCTATACGGAGCGCGTGTAGCTTCGTCCATGCATCTTCCGCCGCGGCACAGTACTCGTGGACACGCAGATCGTAGTGATCAGAGCGCGCTTTTTTCAGAATATCTTCGGGCTTTGTGTGCATCTCACCGGATGAATTTGTCGGGTACGAGTTCGCTTCCTTACGGAAAATAAACTCATCAATTGCGCATAGTTCAACAAGCGGATGAAGCTGCGGAGACATAGCATTCGCTAGAAGCGCATTCGTACCATGAGGCAACCATGCAAGACCGCATTCTAGGCGTTGCAGCCGGATATATTGGTCAAGTACATGCCATTTGGATCTTAGGTCCGACCACGCCCATTGGAAGCCTTCTGTAGTCAGAGGCCGGCCTACACCTTGCTTACCTGTGTAAATCTCTCCGACGAAATATATACGCTGAGTGTATAAAACTTTCATTCTCTCCGTAACTTCATTTGCGAGCCGAGAGTAGGTCTGTTGATCTGGTTCATTTAGGTTCTCATAATCGATAAGGAGTTTCGTTATGCCGTTGCTTACTTTCTTCAATCCTTTTGTTTCTAATAATGCTTGAACCCGATCGCTGGACGCAAGCTCGAGTGAACCCTGCCTGAAATCATCCCACGCCAGAGCGGTCAATCTATTGACCCGCTCAAGCGCAACTCGTTCTTCACGTTGAAAGGTAAAGGTGGCCAACACAACTAGTGCAAATGGCGCGCCGATCAGAAATCCAGTTAGCCCAGACCAAATGTTGGGCAGGAAGTTCAAGCCGTCTAACCACTTCGGCTTAATTTCGTCCAAGACCAGGCCGACTGTCAGCGCGGCGACGCCCAGCACTAGCGACACAACTAGAACAAGGCGCGTAGAACGCCTGAAGTCATTGAATGTGTCCCAGAACTCCATGGATCGCCCTAAGCCGTCATTGCCTTCCGCTGCGCGCCGACTCAGACAGTTTCGCCGCGATGGCTCCGGCAATCTCGCGCGCCTGGGCCGCCAAGTCCCCTTGTGGATCAAACCTGCGTCCACCGATATTTCTCAGTGGGTCGAAAGCGTTTTCTGGCACTTTGGTCGAAACGATAGGGATTACCTCAAAAGCCTCGATCCGGTGGACGTAATTCTCGGATTCGAACAAGGTCCACTTCTTTAAGCCATATTTCTCGCCCAGTATGGCTACTACAAAACGGCTTTCGGTTGAATACTTCGGGCCTAGCACCGCCTCAACGTCGTTGGCCATGATTTTAGATTCTTCGCTCTTGTCATAGAACACGCTTAAATCGTGCTCTTCGAGATAATTTCGGAGGTGCTCTGCGAACTCTCGATCTTCACCGGCGAAAGATAACGCTATATCGTATGGCTTCTGTGGCTGAAGATTTGTGAATCCGACTTCATCCGTAAATCGTGGCCAGTCAATGTTTCGCAAGTAATACATCAACTGCGGATCTTCGATTGACAGAGTGTGATTAATGACATTGTAGTGGAGAATCTCAGAAATAGCCGGTGACTCGAATAAGTAGCTAATGTAATCTTGGTCAATTACCTGCCGGACACTGATTTCCTGCATTTTGTGCCGCCGGGCTTCTTCGTCGAGATTTATTGTCCAATCGGAGGATTCGGTCAGCCACTTGAGAATATGAAAGTACGGAGCTCTGCCAGATGGCCGGAATTTGTTCCCCCGGGCAAAGGAAATTAGCGGATCCTCAAATCGTGTCCGTTGACGTTCTACCACTTGACGACGGGCCGACGGATAGGAAGTCGTAACCGGCGTTAGCGATTCGCACCTTTCCGTTACCTGCTGTTGTACACAGATTTCGTGACAAAGTAGCTGTGCAACGTAAAAGCTGCCTTGTGAACCGTCCACGATTGCTCCTCGCGCCTCGATGCTGACGTTTAGCGCGGACTCGCCCTTCGTGATGAGCTCCTCGATCTTTGCGTCGGGCTCTTGCTCAAACTGAATGCGATCGATGCGGTTGACGATATCTGTAGAGAACCTAATTAGGCCTACACCAGCCTGGTTGATACCAACGACGACCAGCTTGTTATCAGGATCCTCAGTATCGGCTAACACCTTGAGGTAGTCGGCGAGCATCTTTTGGTCGTCCGCAGGCAGTCGATGGAAATCGTCAACAATTACTGTTCCAATGTTGCCCAATTCCGGAAGAGACCGAATGAGTTCGAGGTCGCTCGGCCGTCGCGCCGAGAGGCTGGTGACCTTAGCTTCAATGTCGAGTTCCTCTAAGGCCCTATGCACGGCAGTCGACTTGCCAATCCCTGACGGCCCCTCGACGACGACGCCGCGACCTGGCGTACGTAGTGCGACCTTCAACTTGGTGTCGTTACTAGGCGTTACGAAAGTGTGAGTCGGTACTCCGGAGATCTTGAATACGTGTTCAACACGGATCACGTCGTCTGTCATGGTCTTTCTTGCCCCGCCCTGTATATGCCTTGCGCCTCCAAGCGTGTCGGACACGGTATCGAATGGCAACGACCCTTCACGCTGAACACGCCTTGGTCACCGTCAATAGCCTGCATAGGTCAGCGGCTGGCCCGAAGTTGTTGCGCGGTAAACCTAGAGTTGCACTCTGTCCACTTGTGGACCTGCTGTGGACGTGAGCGCCGCTTGTGCGCGCGCCGGGTGACGTCCGCTGCCCGCCAGTAGCGCCACGACTTGGACGTTTGGCTTGGTGCCCCCACCAGGGCTCGAACCTGGGACCTGCGGATTAAAAGTCCGTAGCTCTACCAACTGAGCTATAGGGGCGATGTGGATCTGCGACCCAAGAAAGGATACTGCCTCCCCGAACGGATCCCGTTTGAGGATTGGGGTCCCGGTACCCTAAGCTATCGAAGCTCCCAGCGTCATGGCGTTGCGAGTACCCCGGAGAGATTCGGCTGGCCCCCTTCGTCTAGCGGCCTAGGACGCCGCCCTTTCAAGGCGGTAGCGCGGGTTCGAATCCCGTAGGGGGTACACGCTCGCGGGTACGCGAGGATGATGTGTAGCAAGGCCCTGTGGCGCAGTTGGTTAGCGCGCCGCCCTGTCACGGCGGAGGTCGCGGGTTCGAGTCCCGTCAGGGTCGCTCACGGCGGCGAGGCACTCGCGCAGGCGAGGAGCATGCGACATCGGTGCCGTCGGGCCAGGTAGCTCAGTTGGTACGAGCGTCCGCCTGAAAAGCGGAAGGTCGCCGGTTCGATCCCGGCCCTGGCCACCAGTCAGCGGTGAACAACTAGCGCGAACCCAGCGCCGGGCCGATCGTCGTGTGCCACGACTCCTGCATCTCCGCCTCGAACAACCCCCACGTGTGCGAGCCCTCGGGCCGGACGACGAAGTTGACCGGGACGCCTGCCGCCGACGCCGCGTCGGCGAACTTCCTGGTGTTGTTCAGCACGATGCCCTCGATGAGCCCGCCCGTGAAATTCCCCGCGCCGGGCGGAAGCCGGTCGACGTCACCTTGATTGCCTGCGGCCGCAGCGGCATACACGCCGACGCCCTTGAGCTTCGTGACGTTCTTCGACGGGTCGTGCGCGACCCACAGCGGGTCGCCGAGCGGGCCCCACATCGCCTCTGCGCTCGCGCCGCCGCCCGCCAGCGTCAGCGAGACCTGTTGTGCCGCCTCAGGATCCGACGGAGCCGGAAAGCCGCTGTAGGAACCGACCGCCCGGTACAGGCCCGGCGCCTGCACCGCGTAGTCGATCGCCGTACCGCCGGTGCTCGACAAGCCGCCCACAGCGTTGCGGCCGTTGGTCTTGAGCTCCTTGTTGATCAGCGGCGGCAGTTCCTTGGTCATGTAGGTCTGGTACTGCTTGCTGCCGTCGGCGACCCAGTCGGTGTACCAGCTGAACTGCCCGCCGAGCGGGGAGACGACGTTGACGTTCTTGTCGGCGAAGAAGCCCTGGATGTCGGTCATCCCGAACCAGCTCTTGGAGCCGGGCTCGAAATGCACGCCGGGGTCGAGGTTATCGCCGCCGTCGATGCCGGGCAGCAGATAGAACGTCGGCGCGTTCGCCTTCGGCGCCTTGTAGACGTCGTTGACGACGACCTTGTTCATCGACGGCGAGAACACCGAGATCTTCACCCACCGGTCGTTGACCTGTTCGATGCCGGTGATCGAGGCGCCGCCCGGCGCCGCCGTTGGTTCGGCCATTGCGGCCGGGGCGGTAAACAGCGTGGCCGCAACCACCATCAGGAACGCGAGCAAACGAAGTACGGGAACACGATTCAAGATCGGCGGCGTCACGGGTGGATTATGTGGTGAGCGACATCACCTAGCAACCGGACGCGCATGGCGAAAAAGATCACACCGCCCCGGGCATCCGGTTAGCCGGAAACCGTACGCGCAGAGCATTACTCGCGCTTAGAATGCTTGGCCCAATATCGCTGGCCGTCGCCAGGAATGCGTGCGAACGCGGCCTTGATGACAGGTGCCAGCACTCGGAACGGAAGCGCCAGCGCCTTGCGCGGTTCGATCGCCAGCGTCCAGGTGAACAACGTGTCGTTGCCGTCGGGTTCGACGACATAGTCCTCGGCGAAACGGGTGAACAGCGGAAGCGTGGACTCGTAAACCGCGAACGACTTGCGGCGGCCGTTCTCCCACCGGAAGAAACGTTCGCGCATCGTCGCGCCCGGCGCGTCGACGTCGCGGGTGGTGCCGATGCCGAAGGGACGAGGTGACGTCCAGGTGACCTTCTTGACCGTCGGACCCCATGCCGCAATCGACGCGTCCGACGTCAACTGCTCCCAGACCTGCGCCGGCGTCGCGGCGAAGCGCTTCTGGTAGACGAAAACGTGTGCGCCCGACTCGAAGAAGTCGGCATCGGCGGGTTCGAGCGAATACCAGCGCGTCATAGTGGCCCAGCATGCCGGATCCCCGGCCCGGCCGCAGCTGCTATTGCACGTATGTCGAAGGGGGTTGTCGTCGGCGGTACGGTCGCGTACCGTATCTGGTACCTCGGAGTACCACCGCGGGAGGGGATATGGGCGAGACGACCACCGATCCGGTGCGACTGCCGCCGGGACCGCGGATCCCGAAACTCGTCACGGGCGTCGCGTTCCTCACCGCCCGGCATCGTGCGGTCGCTGCGATGGGGCGCCGGCATGGCAGTGCGTTCACGGTGAAATTGCCGATCTTCGGCCAATCCGTCGTCATCAGCGATCCGGTGTTGATCAAAGATCTCTTCACCACCAGCAGCGACCTGGTCGGTCGGGCATCCACTCTTGGCACCGTCCTCGGTCCCGGATCAACGTTCAGCCTCGAGGGCGACAAGCACCGCGCGCGACGCAAGCTGCTGGTTCCGCCGTTTCACGGTAAGCGCATGGCCGGCTATGAGGACATCGTCGAAGAGGAAGTGCTGCGCGAGATCGCTACGTGGCCGCAGGGGCAGGAGTTCGCGACGCTGCCGTCGATGATGCGCATCACCCTCAACGCCATCCTGCGAACCGTGTTCGGCGCGCAGGGCAACGCGCTCGACGAATTGCGTGAGCTGTTCCCCCCGATGATCCCGTTGGCGTCGCGAATGGCCCTGATGCCGAGCGTTTTCCAGCGCGATCTGGGCCCGTGGAGTCCGTGGGGGCGGGTCAAGCGCTACCGCAGCCGCTACGACGAGATCGTCGCCGGCCTCATCGCCGACGCGCGCAACGACCCGGCGGTCGACGAGCGCACCGACGTGCTCGCCCTGATGCTGGCCACGCGGTACGAAGACGGCTCGCCGATCAGCGACGCCCACATTGCCGACGAACTTCTCACGCTGCTGTCAGCCGGCCACGAGACCACCGCGACCACCCTGGCATGGGCGATTGAGCGGCTACGCAGACATCCCCTTCTGCTGAGCCGGCTGACTTCCGAGATCGACGCGGGTCGACCGGAACTGCTGCAGGCCACGATCTGGGAAGTCCAACGGGTGCGGCCCGTCGTCGAGGCCACAGTCAGGGTGACACGAAAGCGAATCCGGTTGGGCGAGTGGGTGATTCCGGAGGGCCGCGTCGTGATCGCGAGCATCACCATGTCCCATTCGTCCGAGGCGAACTTCGCGCACGCCGAGACGTTCAACCCCGACCGTTTCCTCGGGGCCAGTCCTGACACCCATACCTGGATTCCCTACGGCGGAGGCATCCGTCGCTGCATTGGCGCCGCCTTCGCGAACATGGAAATGAACGTCACGTTGCGCACCCTGCTGCGCGAATTCGACTTCGGCACAACGTATGCCGCGGGTGAACGGATTCACTCGCGGGGTGTGGCGACTGCACCGGCACGCGGCGGCCTCGCCGTGGTCTACCGACGAAAGGTGGGATCGAAATCAACGACTCGCAACAATCCGGAACGGGTATCGGCATGACACCCGAGCAGGTGATCGTCGACGTCGGCCGTGGCATCGAGCTGTGCTACGAGCAGATCGGCGATGAGAACGATCCCCCGATCGTTCTCGTCGGCGGCCTGGGCCAGCAGCTGCACGGCTCGTGGCCAAGCGAATTCGCCACTGCGCTTGCCGCACGGGGATTTCGGGTGACCAGGTTCGACAACCGTGATGTCGGCCGGTCCACGCACATGGACTTCCCGCCGCCCAAACCGTTGGCCATTCTGCGCGGAGGCAGCCATCCGCGGCAGTATGACCTCGGCGACATGGCCAAAGACACCGTGGGGCTGCTCGACGCGCTGGGTTACCAGGACGCCCATCTGGCCGGTATCTCGATGGGCGGCATGATCGCCCAGACGGTGGCCGCGCACTATCCGGGCCGTGTCAAGACGCTCACGTCGATCATGTCCACAACCGGTGCACCGCGCATCGGCCGCCCGGCATGGTCGACCTGGTGGCGGTTGGCCACGTCCAAACCGCCACGGACCCGCGAGCAGGCGATCGAACGAGATCTGGCCATTTTCCGCCACATCGGTTCGCACGGTTATCCGTTCGACGAACAGCGCGTCCGCGAGCGGGCGTCCATCGGATGGGATCGTGACCGAAGCAGCGCGGGCACGCCGCGCCAGCTCGCCGCGATCTTCAAGTCGGGGGACCGCACGGCCGAACTCGCCCAGATCGATGTGCCCGCGCTGGTCATCCACGGTGACCGCGACCGGATGGTGAACCCGAGCGGGGGCGCCGCGACGGCGCGTGCCATTCCCGGCGCGCGGTTGGAGACCATCGTTGGCATGGGTCACGACCTGCCGGTGGGCGCATGGGACCGCGTCCTGGACCTCATCACCGAGCACGTCGGTGCGTCTCTGAAGGAGCAACAATGAGCACCCGCCGCAGGATCAGCGGCCGCACGGTCGTCATCTCGGGAGCGGCTTCGGGGATCGGTCGTGCTCTGGCGCAACGACTTTCGGAGCACGGCTGCCCGGTTGCCCTCACCGACATCGACGAGCGCGGCTTGAAGGAGACCGAGGCCAGCCTCGCCGGTCCCGCTTTGACGCGGGTGCTCGACGTCCGTGACGCCGATGCACAGCTCGATTTCGCCGGCGAGGTGCGCGACTGGGCGCCGGCCCCGCTGGGTGCGGTGTTCAACAACGCCGGCGTCGCGTTGGCATCCACGGTGCTGGACGCGGTGCCTGACGACGACAACTGGCTGTGGGACATCAACTTTCACGGTGTCGTCAACGGCACGCGGGCGTTTCTGCCGATTCTGGTGGCACAGGATTCCGGTGCCATCGTGAACACCTCGAGCGTGTTCGGGCTTGCGGGTATGCCCAAGCAAAGTGCTTACTGCTCAGCGAAGTTCGCCGTCCGTGGGTTCACCGACTCGCTGCGTCAGGAACTGCGGGGTACCGGCGTGACGGCAATCAGCGTGCATCCGGGCGGCATCAACACCAACATCGTGCGCAACGCCCGGTTCCGCGAGGACCCCGACGGCCGCGGCCGCAGCCATGAGGACATGGTGCGGGAGTTCGCGGCGGTCACCATGACCGAGCCCGACAAGGCGGCCGAGATCATTCACCGCGGGGTGGAGAAAAGCAAGGCGCGCATCCTCATCGGACCCGATGCCTACCTCTTCGACATCATGACGCGGGTGACGCCCACGCACTACCTCGAAGTGATCGGCCGTGTCGAAGAACTGCTGCGGCGGCGGGCACGTCAGCAGCTGAACTAGGACACCTGCGCGGTTTGCCTCGCGCGTTCGTACAGCGCCAGGTCGTGGGCCGAGACCATGATCAGGTCGTCGTCGCAGCTGCGATACAGCTCGGCGAGCCGATCATGGTTGTCGTGCATCCTTTTTCGGTCGAACGCGACAAGGGTCTCCATCGCCCAGAGGCTGCGCGGCACCCGCGAGCCGTCGAGGTAGCCGTGGTGATAGAAGGCGTCCCCGCAGTGCAGCACCCATCTGTGGCCGGCGTCGACGGCGATGCAGACGTGGCCCCGGGAATGTCCGGGCAGCGGGATGAGCACGATTCCTGGGGCGATCTGCGAAAGCTCCTTGGCTGACGGGAAGCCGCGCCACGCCTCACCGTCCGGGCTGTGCTCGACGATGCGGTCCGAAGCCCATCGTTGGCGGCCGTAGCGCACCGCTTCGCCGCGGGTCGGCGGCCTGAACGCCGCAAATGCCTCCGCGGCCGTGACGTGAACTTGCGCGTCCGGGAAATCCGATGCGCCACCGACATGGTCGGAGTCGAGGTGGGTGAGCACGATGTGTCGGACGTCGTCCCGACGGAAACCGAGACGCTCGATCTGGTGCACGGCCGCTTCCTCGGGTGCGAACACCGGTCGGGTGAAGTGCCGGACCGGCCCCACGCGCCCGGCCGGATCGTCGCAGTCGGCGAGGCCGAAGCCGGCATCGATGAGGACCACACCGTTATCGGTCTCGACCACGAGCACGTGGCACACACATGCCGGCGCACGTGGAGGGTGCATGGTTCCACAATTGATGTGATGGACCCTCACGGGATCCAACTCTAAGCCGACCGGCGGCTAGGTCAGGACACCGATTCTGCGGGCACGCGCTTGTGCCGCCGCTGCCGCTCGACGGCGGCCAGGTAGAACGCCCATGCCGAGGCCGAACTGCCGAACAGGATGAACCCGATGTAGAGCCATGCGTTCTTGATGCCGCGGCGGCGGCCGTCGACGATCACCCACACGGGAAAGATCAGCACGCTCATAAAGGTGTAGTCCTGGCTGGCCGAACTGGCGGCCGGATTGTCGTAGCCAAGGGCAATGAACTCTGACCAGCTGCCGGGCCCCCAGAGGAAGTTGTGCATGCCGCCTGCGGGCGCGTACTCCGCGATGTACTGGTTGTTGAAGTAGTAGCCGAGGACGATCGAGGCGACGCCCACGACGTAGTAGAAGACCTCCAGCTTGGACATCTGCGGGCCGGAGGAGAAGCGGGAGAAGATCGCCGGATTCAGTTTGACGATCGCGGCGAACGTGGCGAACCCGAGGACCAGGTGAATGACGAGGGCGACCATAGGCGGAGTCTCGCGACCGTCATGAGTTTTGTCAATATTGACATAACGGCTGTGGGGTACCTTACGGCCATGGTTCGACCGGCTCAGACTGCGCGCAGCGAGCGCACCCGGGAGGCGCTGCGGCAGGCGGCGGTGGTCCGCTTCCTGGCCCAGGGCGTCGAGGGCACCTCGGCCGAACAGATCGCCGCCGACGCCGGGGTGTCGCTGCGAACCTTCTACCGCCACTTCTCGTCGAAGCACGATCTGCTTTTCGCCGACTACGACGCAGGCCTGCATTGGTTCCGGACGGCGCTGGCGCAGCGCTCGCCCGACGAGTCGATCATCGAGTCGGTGCAGTCGGCGATTCTCGCTCGGCCGTACGAGGACTGGGCGGTGGCCAAGATCCCGAAGTTGCGGGCCCAGGAACTTGATCCCGGCCGCATCGTCCGGCACATTCGCCAGGTCGAGACCGACTTCGCCGACGCCATCGAGGAGCACCTCGGCGGTGAACACCCGCCGAAGCCGGGAACCGACGACCGCATGCGAATCACCGTCATCGCCCGCTGCATCGCCGCCGCGGTGTTCGGTGCGATGGAGGTTTGGATGCTGGGGGAGGACCGCTCGCTGCCCGAGCTGTCCCGGCTGACGGGCGAGGCGCTGCAGACATTGCAGACCCAGTTTCGTCAATATTGACAAAACTCCCGCCGTCGTGCCAGCCTCGGGCAATGGCGGACTTTGACGCGATCGTCGTCGGCGCGGGCCACAACGGCCTGACTGCGGCCGCACTGCTGCAAAAGGCGGGGCTGCGCACCTTGTGCCTGGACTTCAAGCTCTACGCCGGCGGAATGGCTTCCACCGTCGAGCTTTTCGACGGGTTCCACTTCGAGATCGCCGGGTCGGTGCAGATCCCCACGTCGGCGGTCGTCAGCCGTGAACTCGGGCTCGACGCGCTGCCGACGGTCGATTTGGACGTCATGTCGGTGTCGCTGCGCGGCGTCGGCGACGAACCATTGATCTACTACACCGACCCGATGCGGCTGCTCACCCACCTCAACGAGGTGCACGGCGCCGAGGCCGTCAACGGCATGGCCGGGCTGATGGCCTGGGTGCAGGCCCCGACGCGGGCGCTGGGCCGGTTCGACGCCGGTCGGCCACCCAAGACACTCGACGAGATGTATGCCTGTGCAACAAACGAATTCGAGCGCTCGACGATCACCGACATGCTTTTCGGATCGGTCACCGACGTGCTCGACCGGTATCTGCCCGACCGCGAGAAGAACGGCGCGCTGCGCGGCATGCTGTCGTTGTTGGCGTGCAACACCACCTACCGGGGGCCCGCGACTCCCGGCACGGCCGCGGCGCTAGCCTATGGCTTCGCCGTCCCCGACGAGAATGCCCTGCTGGTCAAGAAACTACGAGGCGGCATCGGTGCGCTCACCAAGCATCTCCAGGAGCTGTTCGCCTCGCACGGCGGCGAGCTGCGCCTGCGCAGCAAGGTCGCCGAGATCCTGGTCGCCGACGGCCGGGTCACCGGGGTGCGCGTGGAGGACGGCCCTACGATCACCGCACCGATCGTCGTCTCCGCCATCGCGCCCGACCTGACCGTCAACGGCCTCATCGACTCCGCCGCGGTCCCCGCCGACATCCGCGAGCGCTTTTCCCGGTCCGACCACCGGGGCAGCTATCTTCAGATGCACTTCGCGCTGGACGGCGTTCCGGAGTTTGTCGCACCTTACGAGGTGCTCAACAATCCCGAGATGCAGTCCAACATCGGCATTTTCAGCACACCGGAGGAGCTGCAGCAGCAGTGGCAGGATTGCACCCACGGCATCGTGCCGGCCGACCCGTCGATCGCCCTGCAGATCCCCTCGGTCAACGATCCAGGGCTCGCCCCGGACGGCAAGCATGCAGCGTCGGCGTTTTCGCTGTGGTTTCCGATCACTGACGGCGAATCCAGCTACGGCGAGATGAAGGTCGAGATGGGTCAGCGGGTGATCGACAAGATCACCAGGCTGGCGCCCGACTTCGAAGATCTGATCATCAGGCATACCACGTTCACGCCCAAGCACATGGGCACCATGTTCGGCGCGCCGGGCGGCGATTATTGCCACGGCCTTATCCACCCCGACCAGATCGGGCCGAACCGTCCAGGGCCGAAAGGCTATGTGGACCAACCCATTCCGATCGGGGGACTATACCTCGGCAGTGCCGGCTGCCACGGCGGTCCCGGTATCACGTTCATCCCCGGCTACAACGCCGCCAAGCAAGCGCTGACCGACGGTTGAACCCGCACGTTTCACCACCCGCAGATCGGGAAACCCGCCGACCATGGGGTTGACGGTCGCAGTTACGGGGCCCACGGGAGACATCGGCATCTCGGCGGTGCACGCACTCGAGCAGCATCCCGATGTCGACCGCATCATCGGCATGGCGCGGCGACCCTTCGATCCTGCCGACCACGGATGGACCAAAACCGAGTACCGCCAGGGCGACATCCTCGACCGCGACGCCGTCGACGCGCTGGTCGCCGATGCCGACGTCGCGGTCCATCTCGCCTTCATCATCATGGGCTCGCGCGAGGAGAGCGCCCGGGTCAACCTTGCGGGTACGCGCAATGTGTTCGAGGCGGCGGTGGCGTCTACGCCCACACGGCGCCTTGTCTATACATCGTCGGTCGCCGCCTACGGCTACCACTCCGACAACCCGATACCCATCACCGAGAACGTGCCGCCGCGTGGCTCGCCCGAGCACTACTACTCCGAGCAGAAGGCGGCATGCGAGGCGGCGCTGGCCGAGATCACCGACGGCTCGGGGCTCGAGGTATACGTTCTGCGGCCGTGCATCGTCGCCGGACCCAAGGCGACCGCGCTCGCCGAAGCCATGCCGTGGAACCAGCTACCCGACGTCGTCCGCAAGGTGACGGGAGTCCTCAAGCCGCCCTTCCCCGATCCGGGAACCCCGGTGCAACTCGTGCACCACGACGATGTCGCCGCCGCAATCGCCTTGGCCGCAACGACTTCCGCGCCACCGGGCGCCTACAATCTTGCCGGCGACGGGGTGTTGTCGATGTCGGATGTGGGTAGGGCGCTTGGCGCGTGGCCCGTTCGCGTGCCGCACGTCGCGGTGAAGGCGACCTCCGAAGTCGTTGCCCGGCTGCCGTTCGTCCCGTCCGCGCTGGAGTGGCTGCACGCAGGGCGAACCTCGGTGCTGATGGACACTTCCAAGGCGAAAACTCAACTCGGCTGGACACCGAACTACACAGCGGCCGAGACGTTGTCGGGTCTGGCGTCGGCGCTTTAGAGTTACTGCGTCTCGTCGCCGGTGTCGGCCGGACCGCTCGGTGTGGCGCCGCCCTCGTCGGACCAGTCGCCGCTACCGCCGGAGCTCCTCGCGGGATCACTCACCACGTCGTCGTCGGCGCCCTTCGGGCTATCGGCTTCGGTAGATGCAGGCTTGTCTTTGCTCACCGAACGGGACTACCCGGTGGGTGTCGCTTTCATTCAAATGCTGCGACGGCGCAACTGGTCGGCCCAGTCGCTCGGAACGCGGCCGCGCGGACCCGGCGCGGTCTCTTCAGTGGGTCGGCACTCGGGCGCCGCCAGCTCCGGGCCGTCGTAGTACTCGTTCGTGCGGTAGTTCCAGAACCAGTCTTCACCGGGTTCGAACGAGCGGATGATCGGGTGCCCGGTCTCACGCCAGTGCGCCGACGCATGGCGCGCCAGCGAGTCATCGCAGCAGCCGATGTGCCCGCACGCCGCGCAGCGCCGCAGATGCACCCACCACCCGCCCACGGCCTCGCACTCGGCGCAGCCGGTGCCGCTCGGCGGCGCGGCCGGGTCGATGTCAGCGCTCATGGGCTGTGAGCCTACTGCCGAAGCATCCGGCATCTGACAACAGTAAGAATCGCCGAGATTCGCTCAGACTGAGCTAAAGGTCACCCATTCTGGTCACCTGCTTATTTGATTATTGACGTGCGTGTTTCGCGCCGGGCTGCCTTTGACGGCTAATGGGTGTCGCCCTAATGTCCGCGCGGTGACGGGCATAGCGTGGTCCAAACCCGCCTTCGCGATGGGCGATTTCGTCGTGCTCGCGGGCGAAACCGCCGCCGCCACATTCCGGGCTCCGTTCGCCTGGCGCGAGCTGCTCGACCAGATCTGGTTCGTGGCGCGGGTGTCGATCGTGCCGACGCTCGTGCTGTCGATTCCCTACACCGTGCTGATCGTCTTCACCCTCAACATCGTGCTGATCGAGGTCGGCGCGGGTGACCTCTCCGGGGCCGGTGCTGCGCTGGCCTCCGTCACCCAGGTCGGGCCGGTGGTCACCGCGATCGTGGTATCCGGCGCCGGTGCCACCGCGATGTGCGCCGATCTCGGGGCCAGAACCATCCGCGAAGAAATCGACGCCATGAAAGTCATCGGGGTCAACCCCATCCAGGCGCTCGTGGTACCGCGGGTGTTCGCCGCGACTTTCGTTGCGCTGATGTTGTATTCGGTGGTCGCGGTCGTGGGCCTGTTCGGCAGCTACTTCTTCGTCGTCTTCGTCCAGCACGTCACGCCAGGCGCGTTCGTCGCAGGCATGACCTTGCTGACCGGTCTGCCGCAGGTGATCGTCTCACTGGTCAAGGCGCTGTTATTCGGGCTCTCGGCGGGGCTGATCGCGTGCTACAAGGGCCTGCATGTCGGCGGCGGACCGACGGCGGTGGGTACCGCTGTCAACGAAACCGTCGTATTCGCCTTCATGGCACTGTTTCTCATCAACATTCTGGCCACCGCGTTCGGCGTCAAGGTGGCACCGTGACCGTTGTCGACAAGGCGGTCGAGCGTACGCGCAAACTGGGGGAGCAGACGGCCTTTTACGGCCAGGCGCTGGGCAGCACCCCGGAGGCCCTCCGCCGGCATCCGACCATGGTGTTGCGCCAGATCGCCGGAATGGGCATGGGCACCGGCGCGCTGGCCGTGATCGGTGGCACGGTCGTCATCATCGGGTTCCTGACGCTGTCCACCGGTGCCCTGATCGCCGTGCAGGGCTACAACACTTTGTCGAACGTGGGCATCGAAGCCCTGACCGGTTTTCTGGGTGCATTCCTCAACGTCCGGTTCATCGCGCCGGCGACCGCGGGGGTGGCGCTGGCCGCGACCATCGGCGCCGGTGCCACCGCGCAGATCGGCGCCATGCGCATCAACGAGGAGATCGACGCGCTGGAGGTGATGGGAATAAGCCCGATCACCTACCTGGCCTCCACCCGCATCGTCGCCGGGGTCGTCGCGGTCATCCCGATCTACACCGTCGCGGTGCTGATGTCGTTCCTGGCAACCCGCTTCGGCACGACGGTCATCTACGGGCAGTCGCGCGGTGTGTACGACCACTACTTCGACACGTTTCTCCAGCCGACAGATCTGTTGTGGTCTTTTACCGAGGCGGTGGCGATGGCGGCCGCGGTGATGGCGGTGCACACTTACTACGGCTACACCGTCACCGGCGGACCGGCCGGGGTGGGTGAGGCCGTCGGCCGCGCGGTGCGGATGTCCATCACCGCAGGGGTATTCATCCTCTTGACGATCACGCTGTCCGTGTACGGGCAGTCTGGCAACTTCCACCTGTCGGGATGAGCGGCCGATGACCAACTCATCTCGACGAGGCAATATCGATCCGATCTGGTGGGCGCCGGTGCTGTTCGTCGTCGTGGCCGCCGTCAGCGCGCTCACCGCCATGCTGTTCTCCGGCACGCTGCGCAGCTACGAACCGCTGACTCTGGTCTCCGACAGGGCGGGTCTGGTCATGGAGGACGGCGCGAAGGTCAAGTTGCGCGGCGTCCAGGTGGGCGAGGTCACCTCGATCGGCGCCGAAACCGGCGCGGCGGGCGCCGTGTCGAAGCTCGCCCTGAAGATCGACCCCGAGCCGTTCAAATTCCTGCCGAGCAATCTGGAGGCGGAGATCAAGTCGAGCACGGCCTTCGGCGCCAAGTACGTCGATCTGATCGTGCCGCCCAACCCGAGTCCCCAACGACTCAAGCCGGGGTCGGTGGTGCGCTCGCGCAACGTGACCGTCGAGGTCAACACCGTGTTCCAGAGTCTGCAGGGGGTCGTGCAAGCCATCGACCCGGCGAAGCTCAACGCGGTGCTGTCGGCGGTGGCCGAATCGGTGCGCGGCAAGGGCGATGTGATGGGTGCGGCCATCACCGACGCCAACAACGTGCTGACCGCGGTGAATCCGCGGATGGAAACCGTGCGCCAGGACTGGCAGTTGTTCGGTCAGACGGCCAAGGCGTATTCGGATGCGGCGCACAACATCGTGTCGATCCTCGATTCGTTCTCCACCACCAGCACCACGATCTCCGACCACGCACAGGCGCTGGACACCATGTTGTTGTCGGCGGTCGGTTTCTCACATGCGGGCATCAACACCATTGGCGGCAACCAACCGGCCCTAGTTCGCGCCATGAACATCACCGACCCGACGACCGCGTTGCTGATGAAATACTCACCGACCTACACCTGCCTGTTCCAGGGCGCCCAGTGGTTCCTCGAGAACGGCGGCCGAGATGCCATCGGCGGCAACGGAAAATCCGTCATCATGGACGCCGCGCTGCTGATGGGCGACGATCCCTACCGCTACCCGGACAACCTGCCGATCGTCAACGCCAGCGGCGGCCCGGGCGGCAAGCCAAGCTGCGGCTCGCTGCCCGACCCGCTGAAGAATTTCCCCGTCAAGTACCTCGTCACCGACACCGGGTTCGGCACGGGCCTGGACCTCAGGCCCAATCCGGGCATCGGATTCCCCGGCATCGCCAACTACTTCCCGGTCACCAAGGGCAACCCCGAACCGCCGCGGATCCGCTACCCCGGTGGGCCCGCGCCCGGTCCGCTGCCCGCCTACCCCGGTGAACCGCCTTATGGTGCTGCGGAATTCGGCCCGGACGGCAGCCCGCTCTATCCGCCTCCGCCGGGCGGCGGGGGTCAGCCATGAGAGGCGTCAGCGTCCGCGCGCTCGTTCGGGTCGGATTGTTCACAGCGGCGTGCCTGGTGTTCACGTTCATCCTCGTGACCGTCTTCGGGCAGTTCCGCTTCGACGCCACCAACACCTACAACGCGGTTTTCACCAACGTGTCGGGCCTCAAAGGCGGCAATTTCGTCCGTATCGCCGGGGTGGAGGTCGGCAAGGTGCGCACCATGATGCTGCACAAGGACGGCACCGTCAGCGTCGAATTCGCCGTCGACCGGAGCATCACATTGACCGAGGGCACCAAGGCGGCGGTGCGCTACGAGAATTTGATCGGCGACCGCTATCTGGCGCTGGAGGCCGGCCCCGGCTCGGTACGGAAACTGCAACCGGGACAGACTATTCCACTCGCCCGCACCTCACCCGCCCTCGACATCGACGCCCTGGTCGGCGGCTTCCGGCCGCTGTTCCGCGCCCTTGATCCAGACCAGGTCAACGCCCTGTCGGGTGAACTGCTCCGGGTGTTCCAGGGCCAGGGCGGCACCATTTCGTCGGTACTGGCCCAGACATCGGCGCTGACAACGACTTTGGCGGGCCGAGACGAGCTCATCGGAGAGGTCATCAAGAACCTGAACACGGTGCTGAGCACCTTCGCCAAACGCGATGACCAGTTCGCCCAAGGTCTGGATAAGCTCTCCGAACTCGTCGCGGGCCTATCGGAGCGCCGCAGCGACATCGCAACGGGCACCGCCTACATCAACGCCGCGGCGGCTTCGGTTACCGATCTGCTGACCGAAGCGCGGGCACCCATCAAGGAATTCGTCAACCAGACAGATCGGGTGTCCGGTCAGATCATGGCCGACCACGACTACGTCGACGATCTGCTGAAGACGCTGCGCGACACCTATCAGGTGCTGGCGCGAAACGGCCTCTACGGCGACTACTTCGGCTTTTACCTCTGCGATGCGGTGCTGAAGGTCAACGGGAAGGGCGGCCAGCCGATGTACGTCAAGCTCGCCGGCCAGGACACGGGACGGTGCACACCGAAATGACGCGACTCAGACTGAGAAGGCCCACCATCAAACCGCTCGCCGAGCGCAACAGGCTCGTCGTCGGTCTTGTCGGATTCACCCTGGTGATCGTGGCGGTGGTGGCTGCCTTCTCCTATGACAAGATCCCGTTCGTCAAGGGCACCAGCGACTACTCCGCCTACTTCGCCGAGGCCGGCGGGATCAAACCGGGCAGCGACGTGCGCGTGTCGGGGCTGTCGGTGGGAAGGGTGTCCGACGTCAAGCTCGACGGCACGAAGGTGTTGGTGGACTTCACCGTTCGCGATAACGTGGAGCTCGGAGACCGGACCGAGGCCGCGATCAAGGCCGAGACCGTCCTCGGCACGAAGATGCTCGAGCTGACCCCGCGCGGGGATGGCAGTCTCACCGGCACCATTCCGCTCGAGCGCACCAAGTCGCCCTACGACCTGCCGACCGCCCTGGGTGACCTGACCACGACCATCAGCGCGCTGGACACCACCCAACTCTCGGCATCGCTCACCACGTTGGCCGACACCTTCGAAGACACCCCACCAGAATTGCGGATCGCGCTGAAAGGGGTGGCGAAGTTCTCCGACACCCTCAACAATCGCGACGCGCAGCTTCGCAATCTGCTGGCCGACGCGAACAAGGTGACCGCGGTGCTGGGCAAGCGCAGCGACCAGATCGCCAAGCTGGTCGTCAACGCCGATGCGCTGCTGAGCGAGGTTCTCGCGCAGCGTGACTCGGTCGACGCATTGATGAACAACCTCACCGCGGTGTCGCATCAGATCTCGGGTCTGGTGAACGACAACCGCACCCAACTCAAACCCGCGCTGGACAAGCTCAACGGCGTCCTGGGGATCCTGGACAACCGCAAGAAGGAACTGCAACGCACGCTGTATCTGCTGCGGCGCTATGCGATGTCGTTCGGCGAGGTACTGGGCGCGGGCCCGTTCTTCAAGGCCTCGCTGGTGAACCTGCTACCGGGACAGTTCTCCCAGCCCTTCATCGACGCCGCGTTCTCGGATCTCGGCCTCGATCCCAGCGTGCTGCTGCCGTCGCAGCTGGTCGATCCCGGTGTCGGTCAACCCGGAACACCGGCGCTGCCAACGCCGTTCCCCCGGACCGGTCAGGGCGGCGAACCGCACTTGACGCTGCCGGACGCGATCACCGGCAACCAGGACCCCAACCTCCCCGAGCAGTTCCCCGGCCGGTACCCGTACCGCGAGCCGCTTCCCGCGCCGCCACCCGGCGGCCCACCACCGGGTCCGCCCGCGCTTGGTCCCGCGCCGGGTGAGCTGCCTGCGCCGACCATCGCACCGCCCAACCCCGAGCCGGTCCCGGCGGGCCCGCCTGCCAACCCTGCCGACATCAGAGGGGGACAGCATTGAGCAGGCGAGTCCTCCGCATCGCCACGGCGGCAACCCTTGCCGTCGTCCTGTCCGTGGCCGTGACGGTGGTGGCGACACCGTGGTGGAAGAAGGCCGCCAACGTCTTCTACTCGGCATACTTCGCGAACGCCAACGGTCTATACACCGGCGACGAGGTCCGCATCCTCGGTGTCGCCGTCGGAACGGTGGAGGCGATTGACCCACAGCCCGACCGCACGAAGGTGACCTTCTCCGTCGACAGGCAGTACCCCGTACCCGCCGACGCCAAGGCCGCGATCCTGTCGCCGTCGCTGGTCACCGCCAGGGCGATTCAGCTGGTGCCTGCGTACTCGGGCGGGCCGAAACTCGCTGCGGGAGCCACGATTCCACAGGACCGCACCGCCGTGCCAATCGAATGGGACGACTTCCGTCAGCAACTGGAAAAGTTGACCGAATCGCTGCAGCCGACCACACCCGGGGGACCAAGCGCCGTCGGTGAGTTCATCAATACCGCCGCTGACAATCTGCGGGGCAACGGTGCTACCGCCCGCGACACGGTGATCAAGCTGTCGCAGGCGGTGTCGGCACTCGGCGACCACAGCACCGACATCTTCAGCACGGTGCGGAACCTTCAGTTGCTGGTGTCGGCGCTGTCCTCGAGCAGTGATCTGCTTGCCGAGTTCAACATGAACCTGGCGGACGTGACGACCGTGCTGTCCAACTCGCCCGACGAAATCGCTGCTGCCACCAAGGGTCTCGACGGCGCGGTGAACGATCTGCGCGGTTTCGTCGCCGAGAACCGTGAAGGTCTCGGCCTCACCGTCGACCATCTCAACGCGATCACCACCGCCCTGAACGACAGTCGCGGCGACGTCAAGCAGGTGCTGCACATCACGCCCACGGTGTTCCAGAACTTCATGAACATCTACCAGCCCGCGCAAAGCGCAGTGACGGGCATACTCGCGCCGGTCAACTTCGCCAACACCGTCCAATTCATCTGCAGCGCAATCCAAGCCGCGTCGCGTCGAGGATTCGAGCAGTCGGCCAAGCTGTGCGTGCAGTACCTGGCGCCGATCATCAAGAACCGTCAGTACAACTTCCCTCCCCTGGGGGTCAACCCGTTCGTCGGAGCGGCGGCGCGCCCGAACGAGATCACCTATAGCGAAGACCGGCTCAACCCGCACCTGCCGCCGTCTGGACCCGCTGCCCTGCCCGCCGAGGCGCAGCTGCCGAGCGGTCCGCCGCCGCAGGGCACCCCCACCGATCCCGGCCAAGGCCTGGAAGGCCTGATGGTGGCGCCGGCAAGCCAACCTGCCGAACCGCCACCGCCGGGTGGCAGGCCGTGAGGCGGCTGATCGCCGCTGTCCTGGCGGCCGCGTGCCTATCCGCGGTGCCGGGATGCGAATGGCGAGGGCTGAATTCATTGACGCTGCCCGGAACCGAAGGCAGCGGTGACGGCTCCTACGTCATCCAGGCGCAGTTGCCCGACGTGGTGGTCATCCAGCAGAACACCCGTGTGCGCGTCGCCGACGTCAACGTCGGCAACGTCACCAAGATCGAGGTACAGGACTGGCACGCCCTGGTGACCATGCGCATCGACGGCGATGTCCATCTGCCGGCGAACAGCACCGCCAAGGTCGGCACGACCAGCCTGCTCGGCGGGATGCACATCGAGCTGGCGCCGCCGACCAACGAACCGCCGCAAGGCGAGCTGAAAAACGGTTCGGTGATCCCGTTGTCCTCGGCCAGCACGTATCCGACGACGGAGCAGACGCTGGCCTCGGTGTCGATCCTGCTCAACGGCGGTGGTCTTGGACAGCTACAGGAGATCAACCAGGCGTTCGCCAAGGCCATGGCCGGCCGTGAGGGCGACCTGCGCAGCCTGCTCGCGCAGCTGGACACGTTCATCGCAGCGCTGAACATTCAGACCGACGACATCATCACCGCCACAGAGAATCTCAACTCGCTCGTCGGTCAGGTTGCTGCCAACGACCCGGCCGTCGACAAGGCGCTCACCACCATCCCCCAGGCGCTCGCCGTGCTGGCCGACTCGCGCCAGAAGATCGCCGACGCCGTCGACGCGCTGGGCAAGTTCAGTGCGATCGCCACTGACACCGTCAACCAGACCAAGGAATCGTTTGTGGCGAACCTGCGTAACCTGGCGCCGACGCTGCGCGCGCTCGCCGATGCCGGCCCCGCTCTCACCAAAGGCCTGGACTTCCTGTCCACCTACCCGTGGGTGAAGAGCACCATTCCCAACTGGTTCCGCGGCGACTTCGCCAACATCACGCTTGTCGTCGACCTCACGTTGAGCAGGTTGGACGCGGGGCTGTTCACCGGCACCCGGTGGGAGGGCAATCTCACCGAGCTCGAGATGCAGTGGGGCCGCACGATCGGTCAGATGCCGAGCCCGTACACCGCGGGCAACCCACTCATCGCCCCCTACCGGTGGGGAGCGTACTGACATGGTGCGGTTGCCTCGCAGAGTATGGCTGCAGCTGGCGATCCTCGCTGTCGTCACCGTGATCTCCTGCAGCATTATGGCATTCGGCTTCGTCAACGTGCCGGCATTGTTGGGAGTCGGCCGCTACAACGTGACGCTGGAACTGCCGTCCTCCGGTGGTCTGTATCCGACATCCGTGGTGACTTACCGCGGCTCAGAGATCGGCCGGGTCACGTCCATCGACGTCACTCCCACCGGTGTCCGTGCCATCCTCAAGCTGCAGTCGTCGACGAAGATCCCCGCAGACGTGTCAGCAGCCGTACACAGCCGTTCGGCCGTCGGTGAACAGTTCGTCGAACTGACGCCGCAGAAAGGCCAGGACGCTGCGACGCGGCCCCTCGCAGACGGTGACGTCATACCCGTTGGCAGGACACAGATTCCGCCCGACGTCGGTGGTCTGCTGGACGCGACAAACCGGGCGCTGCAGGCTATCCCGCAGGACAACCTGAAGACCGTCGTCGACGAAGCCGACAAGGCCGTCGCGGGGCTCGGCCCCGAGCTGTCGCGCATCGTCGACGGGTCCACCTCGCTGGCGCGCGAGGCCGCCAAGAACCAGGACTCGATCACTTCTCTGATCGACCAGTCACCACCCGTACTGAATTCTCAAGTGCAAACCGCGGATTCGGTCGCCACCTGGGCTGACCGGATGGCGTCTGTCACAGGTCAGCTCAAGGCGCAGGACACCGCTTTCGCCGACCTGCTCGAGATGGCCGGTCCGACCCTGGACGAGGGCACGGCGCTGTTCGACCGCGTCGCCCCTGCGCTGCCCGTGCTCTTGGCCAACCTGGTGAGCCTGGGTGAGATCGCGGTGACCTATCGCAAGGACATCGAGCAGTTGCTGGTGTTGTTCCCGCAGGGCACCGCCGTCATGTCGGCGATCGTCGCGGCGAACGCGAACACCAAGCAGGACTACAAGGGCGTCTATCTCGACTTCAATTTGAACCTCAACCTGCCGCCGCCATGCAACACCGGGTTCCTGCCGGTGCGGCAACAGCGTGCGCCGTCGGACGTGGACTATCCCGAGCGCCCCGCCGGTGAGCTGTACTGCCGGGTGCCGCAGGATTCGCCGCTCAATGTCCGTGGCGTACGCAATATTCCGTGCGAGAACAATCCGGCCAAGCGCGCGCCCACCGTCGAGATCTGCGAGAGCAACGAGGAGTACGTCCCGCTCAACGACGGCTTCAACTGGAAGGGCGACCCGAACGCGACGCTGTCCGGCCAGGGGGTGCCGCAGTATGCGCCGGGCCAGGATCCGCGGGTGCCGCCGCCCGGCGCGCCGCCGCCCCCGGTCGCGTTCGCGCCCTACGATCCGGCGACCGGCGACTACATCGGACCGGACGGCAACCGCTACACGCAGGCCGATCTTGCGCACCCGCAAAACAAGACATGGCAGTCGATGCTGATCCCGCCCGGCCAGTAGCCCGCTGGCATAGGGTGCGGCCATGGCAGTCAGCGATTCACGCGAAGTGGTCATCGAAGCAACACCGCAGGAGATCCTCGACGTCCTCGCCGACGTCACCACGGCGCCGGAGTGGTCGTCACAGCATCAGGGCGCCGAGATCCTCGACACCGACGACAACGGCAGGCCGGGCCGGGTCAAGCTCAAGTTGAAGACGATGGGCATCGCCGACGAGCAGGTCGTGCAGTACGAGTGGACCGACACCAGCGCAGGCTGGACCCTGATCAGCTCGACCCAGCTCAAGACGCAGGAAGCGAAGTACACGCTGACGCCCGACGGCGACAAGACCCGGGTCAAGTTCGAAATCACCGTCGACCCGGCGGTGCCGATCCCAGGCTTCGTCCTCAAACGGGCGATGAAGGGCGGCCTTGAGTCCGCGACCGACGGCCTGCGCAAGCGGGTGCTGAAGCTCAAGAAGGGCTAGAGCTGGTTTCGCGGTTCGCCGCGGTGGGCATCGTTGCACCATGGCCATCACCGAATCCCGCGACATCACCATCGAGGCGACGCCTGACGAGATCATGGCGGTCCTTACCGACCTGGAGTCACTGCCGGAGTGGTCGTCGACGCACCAGAAGGTCGAGGTGCTCGAACGCGACGAGGAAGGCCGCCCGGCCAAGTCCCGGCAAGTGGTCAAGGTCGTCGGAATCAGCGACGAGCAGGTCGTTGACTACACCATCCACGATGACGGGGTGAGCTGGACGTTGGTCAGCGCCAAACAGCAACGCGCGCAGGAGGGCCGCTACACGCTGACCCCCGACGGCGGCTCCACGCATGTGCGCTTCGAGCTGACCGTAGAGCCGACGGTGCCGCTGCCTGGTTTCCTGATCAAGCGCGGCGCCAAAGGCTTGATGGAGACGGCCACCGACGGCCTGCGCAAGCGAGTTCTGAAAACCAAGAAGGGCTAGAGCTGCCGGTCGAGGTCGTCAGGTTCGGCGATGGTCAGCACCGCGTCGATGATGTAGGGCTCGGCCTGCAATTTGGTTTCCAGCTCGCGCAGCGTCGTCGCCACGCTCGACTCGACGGCATCGCCGACCAAATCGACGCTGGCCACCAGGAACAGTTGCTTGGGGCCGACAAACACCAGCCGGATGAACCGGACCGAGGCGACCTCGGGAAGTTCCTGCAGGCGCGCGATGGCGGCGTCGCGCAGCTGTGGGCTGGCCGGCTGGCCGACCAGGAACCGGCGGTTACGGTCGATGAGCACTACCGCGACCGCGCCCAACAGCACGCCTACGAGAATCGAACCCACCCCGTCCCAGGCCGCGTTGCCGGTGAGCTGGTGCAGTCCGATCCCCCCGAGGGCGATCACGATGCCGAGCAACGCCGCGGTGTCTTCGGCGAACACCGCGCGCGTAGTCGGATCCGACGTCTGCAACACATGGGCCAACAGGTCTCTGTTGAATTGGCCTGCCTCACCGCGCAATTGGCGCACAGCCTGCAGCAGTGACGTCGACTCGAGCACAAACGCAACGCCAAGCACGATGTAGGCGACCAGATAGTTCTCTGCGCTCGATTCGCCGTGGATGAGTTCGGTGACGCCGCGCCACACCGACAGCGACCCGCCGACGACAAACAGCCCGACGGCCGCGAGCAGCGACCACACGTACGCCTCGCCGCCGTAACCCAGCGGCCGCTCGGCGTCGGGGGGCCTGCTGCTTCGCCGGTCGGCGACGATGAGGAACCCTTGATTGCCGGTGTCCGCCCAGGAGTGCGCTGCCTCGGCAGTCATCGATGCCGACCCGGATATCACCGCCGCGACGGTCTTGGCGACGGCGACGGCGAGGTTGGCGCCGAACGCGACGAGCACCGTGAGCGTGCTTTCTCTTTCGGCCACCCCACTAGTCTGCGGGCATGGCACATACCGGTCCCCTGGCAGGGGTGAAAGTGATCGAGCTCGGCGGTATCGGCCCTGGCCCGCATGCCGCGATGATGCTCGCCGACCTCGGCGCCGACGTGGTGCGCGTCCGTCGGCCCGGTGGGTTGACCATGCCAGCGGAGGACGTCGACCTGCTGCACCGCGGAAAGCGCATCGTCGACCTCGACGTCAAGAATCAGCCGCAGCTGCTGCTCGACCTGGCCGCGAAGGCCGACGTGCTGCTCGACTGTTTCCGGCCGGGCACCTGCGAGCGGCTCGGCATCGGGCCCGACGAATGCGCCGCGGTGAACCCGCGGCTGATCTTCGCGCGCATCACCGGTTGGGGGCAGGACGGGCCGCTGGCCATGACCGCGGGCCACGACATCAACTATTTGTCGCAGACGGGTGCGCTGTCGGCGATCGGGTATCGCGACCGGCCGCCCGTCGCACCGCTGAACCTGGTCGCCGACTTCGGCGGCGGATCGATGCTTGTGCTCCTCGGGATCGTCGCTGCGCTGTACGAACGCGAGAAGTCCGGGACGGGACAGGTGATCGACGCCGCGATGGTCGACGGCGTCAGCATCCTGTCGCAGATGATGTGGACGATGAAGGCGACCGGTTCGCTGCGCGACGAGCGCGAGTCGTTCCTACTCGACGGCGGCGCGCCGTTCTATCGCACCTACGAGACGTCGGACGGCAAATACATGGCCGTCGGCGCCATCGAACCGCAGTTCTTCGCTCAATTGCTGACCGGCCTGGGGCTGACAGCCGACGAGGTGCCCAACCAATTCGATCTCGCGGCGTATCCGCGGATGCAGGAGATTTTCACCAACAGGTTCGCCAGCAGGACCCGCGACCAGTGGGCGCAGGTTTTCGCGGGCACCGACGCGTGTGTGACGCCGGTGCTGACGTGGACCGAGGCCGCCCAAAACGAGCACCTCAAAGCGCGGTCGACAGTGATCGAGAGCGGCGGCGTCGAGCAGGCGGCACCGGCACCGCGCTTCTCCCGTACGCCGGCCGCGCCCGTTGGGCCTCCGCCGAAGGCCACCACCCGGCTCGAGGAGATCGGGTGGTAACTGAAGAGTCGACTGCGGGGCCCGCGGCTCAAGGATTACATTTGCCACCATGGCCGTTCGCGCGTCGCGGGAGGTCGTCTTCGACGCCCCGCCCGAGGCGATCCTCGACGTGCTCGCCGACATCGACGCGGTGCCGTCGTGGTCGCCGCTGCACAAGACGGCCGAGGTGATCGACCGGCATCCCGACGGGCGGCCGCATCACGTCAAGGCCACATTGAAGATCATGGGCATCACCGACAAGGAGATGCTCGAATACAACTGGGGCGACCGGTGGATGGTGTGGGACTCCTCGGCAACCGCCGCGCAGCGCGGTCTGCACGGCGAGTACAACCTGACGCCCGAGGGTTTGGATCGGACACGGGTGCGCTTCGACCTCATCTTGGAGCTGGCCGCGCCGGTACCCGCATTCCTGATCAAGCGGGCCAAGAAGCAGGTGCTCGACGTCGCGACCGAAAACCTGCGCCGGCGAGTAATGGCACGGGTGACGTAGGAACCCTTTCGATCAGCCGGAGTATATCGGAATAGCCGTCGCGGGCGACCCGTTGGTCGGTGCATGGCTACCGGAGTCGTGCTCTACGGAACACCCAACGCAGACAATGTATTCGACGACCTGACATCTCAGGCGCGCCGGGCTTACGAACTCGGCGTCCGACAGGTGTGGCTGCCCCAGCGGTTCGACTATGACGCCATCGGTGCGGCTGGGCTGGTCGCGGCCGCGGTCCCCGGTCTCGGTGTCGGCACGTTTGTAGTGCCGATCAACCCACGGCATCCGTTGATTGTCGCCTCGCAGGCGCAGACCGCGCAGGCGGCGTCGCACGGCAACTTCAGCCTCGGCCTCGGCCTGGGTGCGCACGCCCCCGAACAGCAGGCGTTCGGGAAGGCGTGGCCCAACACCATCGCGCGGCTGCGTGAGCACCTGACCGTACTGCGGTCGATATTCGACACCGGCACCGTCGACTTTCACGGCGACGAATTCACCGCGAACCCCGAGTGGCCGGTGAACGTATTGGGCGGCACACCGGTTCCGGTGTATGTCGCCGCAATGGGGCCAAAAGCCTTGCAGGTCACCGGAGAACTGGCCGACGGCACTCTGCCGTACCTCGCCGGCCCCCACACCATCGCGGAGTTCATCGAGCCGACGATCACGCGCGCGGCAGCCGATGCCAGCAGGCCGCGTCCGAAGATCATCGCCGCGGTGCCGGCGCTGGTGACCGATGACGTCGACGCGGGCCGTGCCGTGGCCGCCGAGGCTTTGAGCTTCTACGAGACGGTGCCGTCGTACCAGAAAGTGATCGCGCGGGAGGGCGTCGAGACGGTGGTGGACATTGCAGCCGTCGGGTCGTCCGACACAGTTGCTGCGCACCTCAAGCGCTATCTGGACGCCGGCGCGACCGATGTCGTGCTCAGCGCGGTAGATCAGTCGCAGCCGGCCGGACGCGAATCGCTCTGGGAGATCGCCGCTTCGCTGTAGCCGTTAGCGGCGTAGTACCGCCAGGCGACGGATCGCCTCGTCGAGCGTGTCGTCGCGCTTGCAAAAGGCGAAGCGCACCAAGTGATTCCACTCATTGTCGGTTGACGTGCAGAACGCCGACATCGGGATCGCGGCCACACCGGCTTTCTCCGGCAGCTCGGCGCAGAACGTCGTGCTGTCGTCGAAGCCCAGCGGTCGCGGGTCTGCGCACAGGAAATACGTGCCGAAGCTGTCGTGCACGTCGAAACCCAACTCGTCCAGGGCTGACGCGAGCCGGTCGCGTTTGGCCTGCAACGACTCCCGCAGGGCGGCCACCCAGGCCTCTTCGGTGTTCAGCGCGTGAGCCACCGCAGGCTGGAAGGGAGCGCCGCCGACATAGCTCAGATACTGCTTGGCCGCCCGTAGCCCGTTGATGAGAACGGCTGGGCCGCAGGCCCATCCAATCTTCCAACCGGTCACGTTGAACATCTTCGCCGCGCTCGAGATGGTGACGGTCCGCTCCGCCATGCCGGGATAGTTGGCCAGCGGCAGGTGGCGGCGGCCGTCAAACACCAGGTGCTCGTACACCTCGTCGGTGATGACCAGCAGGTCCGCACTCACGGCGAGGTCGGCGATCGCGGCCAGCTCGGCATCGGTGGCGACCATCCCGGTCGGGTTGTGCGGCGAGTTGAGGATCAACGCCTTCGTGCGCGGCGTGACGGCTTTGCGCAGACCCTCGACGTCGATCGCGAAGCCGCGGCCGTCGGGCACCATCGGCACCGCACGACGCTGGCAGCCCGCCATCGCAATCACGGGGGAGTAGGAGTCATAGAACGGCTCGATCAGCAGCACTTCCGAGCCCGGCTCAACGAGCCCGAGGACGGCGCCTGCGATGGCCTCGGTGGCGCCGACGGTGACGAGCACTTCGGTGTCGGCGTCGTATTCGGTGCCGAAGTGCCGCTGGCGCTGGGCGGCGATAGCCTCGCGCAGCGGCGCGATGCCCAGCCCCGGCGGGTACTGGTTGACGCCTTCGGCGATCGCGTTCTCGGCGGCCTTGAGCATGGCCGGCGGCCCGTCCTCGTCGGGGAATCCCTGCCCCAGGTTCACCGCGCCGATGCTGGCGGCCAGCGCCGACATCTCGGCGAAGATCGTCACCGCATACGGCCGCAGCCGCTCCACCGTCATGATCGCCGAGCCTAGGGTCGCCCCGTCACAATGTCAGCCTGACAGCCTCGCCATGCATATATAGCCGTGACGGCGCCCTCAGCGCGACATTGTGTCGGCGCCACCGCACCTGGCTGGGCTCCCAACCAACAGGTTGGCTGGCACTGTTAGGCTGGCGCTCAGAGGACTACCGCCCGATGCGGGCAGGTCTCCCACCACCCCACCTGAACAGGAAAAATCTTCATGTCTGAAGAAGCCTTCATCTACGAGGCCATTCGTACGCCTCGCGGCAAGAACAAGGGCGGCGCACTTAACGAGGTCAAGCCGGTCAACCTGGTCGTCGGCCTCATCGAAGAGCTCCGCAGCCGCTTCCCCGACCTCGACGAGACCTTGATCAGCGACGTCATCCTCGGCTGCGTGTCGCCGGTCGGCGATCAGGGCGGCGACATCGCCCGCACCGCGGCGCTGGTAGCCAAGCTGCCCGAGACCACCGGCGGCTTCCAGCTCAACCGGTTCTGCGCCTCGGGCCTGGAAGCCGTCAACACCGCCGCACAGAAAGTGCGCTCCGGTTGGGACGACCTGGTGCTGGCCGGCGGCGTCGAGTCGATGAGCCGCGTGCCGATGGGCTCCGACGGCGGCGCATGGGCGTCCGACCCAGAGACCAACTACCGCATCGGCTTCGTGCCGCAGGGCATCGGCGCCGACCTGATCGCGACGATCGAGGGCTTCAGCCGCGACGATGTCGACCGCTACGCGCTGCGGTCGCAGGAGAAAGCCGCCGCAGCGTGGTCCGGTGGCTACTTCACGAAGTCAGTCGTGCCGGTGAAGGATCAGAATGGCCTGGTCATCCTCGACCACGACGAGCACATGCGGCCCGACACGACCCTGGAGGGCCTGGGCAAGCTGAAGACCGCATTCGACGGCGTCGGCGCGATGGGCGGCTTCGACGACGTGGCGCTGCAGAAGTACCACTGGATCGAAAAGATCAACCACGTCCATACCGGCGGCAACAGCTCCGGCATCGTCGACGGCGCCGCGCTGGTGCTGGTGGGCTCCGAAAAAGCAGGTACGTCACAGGGTTTGACGCCGCGGGCGCGCATCGTTGCGACCGCCACCAGCGGTGCCGACCCCGTCATCATGCTCACCGGCCCGACGCCTGCCACCCGCAAGGTGCTCGACCGCGCCGGGCTGACGGTCGACGACATCGACCTGTTCGAGCTGAATGAGGCTTTCGCCTCGGTGGTGCTGAAGTTCCAGAAGGACCTGAACATCCCCGACGAGAAGCTCAACGTCAACGGTGGCGCCATCGCGATGGGTCACCCGCTCGGCGCGACCGGCGCCATGATCACCGGCACCATGGTCGACGAGCTCGAGCGCCGGGGCGCGCGCCGCGCGTTGATCACGCTGTGCATCGGCGGCGGCATGGGCGTCGCGACCATCATCGAGCGGGTTTAGGAGAAACGAAAAGCCATGGCAGAGAACACGATCAAGTGGGACAAGGATGCCGACGGCATCGTCACCTTGACGCTGGACGACCCGACCGGGTCGGCCAACGTGATGAACGAGCACTACAAGGAGTCGATGCACAACGCCGTGAATCGTCTTGAGCAGGAGAAGGATTCGATCACCGGTGTCGTCATCACCAGCGCGAAGAAGACCTTCTTCGCCGGCGGTGACCTCAAGGGCATGATGAACGTCGGACCCGACGATGCCGCCGAAGCGTTCAACGAGGTCGAGACCATCAAGGCCGACCTGCGCAAGCTCGAGACGCTGGGCAAGCCGGTCGTCGCCGCCATCAACGGCGCCGCGCTCGGCGGCGGCCTTGAGATCGCGCTGGCCTGCCACCACCGCATCGCCGCCGACGTCAAGGGTTCGGTCATCGGCCTGCCCGAGGTGACTCTCGGCCTGTTGCCCGGCGGCGGTGGTGTCACCCGAACCGTCCGGATGTTCGGCATCCAGAAGGCGTTCATGGAGGTGCTGTCGCAGGGCACCCGGTTCAAGCCGGCCAAGGCCAAGGAGACCGGTCTGGTCGACGAATTGGTCGGCAGCATCGAGGAGTTGATCCCCGCCGCCAAGGCGTGGATCAAGGCCAATCCCGACAACCACACCCAACCGTGGGACGCCAAGGGCTACAAGATGCCCGGCGGCACGCCATCGCATCCGGCGCTCGCTGCCATCCTGCCGTCGTTCCCGGCGCTGCTGAAGAAGCAGCTCAAGGGTGCGCCGATGCCGGCGCCGCGGGCGATCCTCGACGCGGCCGTCGAGGGCGCGCAGGTGGACTTCGACACCGCCAGCCGCATCGAGAGCCGCTACTTCACGCAGCTGGTCACCGGCCAAACTGCGAAGAACATGATCCAGGCGTTCTTCCTGGATCTGCAGTACATCAACGGCGGCGGCAGCAGGCCCGAGGGCATCGAGCCGGTCAAGATCAACAAGATCGGTGTGCTGGGAGCGGGCATGATGGGCGCCGGCATCGCCTATGTGTCGGCCAAGGCCGGCTTCGAGGTGGTGCTCAAGGATGTCAGTCTGGAGGCCGCGCAGAAGGGCAAGGCGTACTCCGAGAAGCTGGAGGCCAAGGCGCTCAAGCGGGGCAAGACGACGCAGGAGCGCTCTGACGCGTTGCTGGCGCGCATCACCCCGACCGGTGACGCCGCCGACCTCAAGGGTGTCGACTTCGTCGTCGAGGCGGTGTTCGAGGACCAGGACCTCAAGCACAAGGTGTTCGGTGAGATCGAGGACATCGTCGAGCCCAACGCGCTGCTCGGGTCGAACACTTCGACGCTGCCGATCACGGGCCTGGCGACCGGGGTGAAGCGCCAAGAGGACTTCATCGGCATCCACTTCTTCTCACCCGTCGACAAGATGCCGTTGGTGGAAATCATCAGGGGCGAGAAGACATCTGACGAGGCGCTGGCTCGGGTGTTCGACTACACGCTGGCCATCGGCAAGACCCCGATCGTGGTCAACGACAGCCGCGGCTTCTTCACCAGCCGCGTGATCGGCACGTTCGTCAACGAAGCGCTGGCGATGCTCGGCGAAGGCGTGCCGGCGGCTTCCATCGAGCACGCCGGTTCGCAGGCCGGTTACCCGGCGCCGCCGCTGCAGCTGTCCGACGAGCTCAACCTCGAGCTGATGCACAAGATCGCGGTCGCGACCCGCAAGGGCGTCGAGGATGCGGGGGGCACTTACGAGCCGCACCCGGCGGAGGCCGTCGTCGAGAAGATGATCGAGATCGGCCGGCCCAGCCGCTTGAAGGGCGCCGGGTTCTACGAGTACGTCGACGGCAAGCGCGTCGGCCTGTGGTCGGGGCTGGCGGACACGTTCGGTGCCTCCAACACCAGCATTCCATTGCAGGACATGATCGATCGGATGCTGTTCGCCGAGGCGCTGGAGACGCAGAAGTGCCTCGACGAGGGCGTGCTGACGTCCACCGCGGACGCCAACATCGGTTCGATCATGGGCATCGGCTTCCCGCCCTACACCGGCGGCAGCGCGCAGTTCATCGTCGGCTACGAAGGTGCCCTCGGCACCGGCAAGGACGCCTTCGTCGCCCGCGCCAAGGAGCTGGCCGCCCGCTACGGTGACCGGTTCACCCCGCCGGAGTCGTTGACGAAGTAGTCGCTACGCCGAATCCCCCGCAGCCGCAGAGGCTTCGGGGGATTCTGCGTATTCGGGCAGCGGCATCGAGTCGTAGAGCCGCAGGCCCTTGCGGTTCAGCCGAGCCACCGCCTGCGTCACGCCGAGGGGCAGGGCAGTCACCGCTCGCGCGACGCCGAAGAGAGCCCACACGCCCATGCGGCTTGCCGGGACGATCGTCTTCGCGTTGACCCGCGCCAAGGACCTGCTGCCGGAAACTGTCGGCAGCATGATCCGCTCGTAGTTGGCAAATGCGGCCACGTGATCGCCTCCCGCGCTGGCGATCTCACCGGCAAGCACGTAGGCGCCGTACACCGCGAGGCTGGTGCTGCCGCCCACCGCAGGGCCGGGGCAGTAGCCGGCATCGCCCACCAGCGTCACCCGGCCCCGCGACCAGCTGGTCATTTCCAGTTGAGTGATGGCGTCGAAGTAGAACGTGGGCGTGCGATCGACCTCCTCGAGCCATCGGTCCGCCTCGGTGGACATGCCGCTCAAAGCCGAGCGCAACTGAATCTGCTGACTCGCCACGTCGCGATGGTCGTAGTCCAGCGGTGTGCGCGGCCGGAAGATGAACACCGCCCGTGCGTCGTCGAGATGGTCGGCGGTGTAGATCATCGCGACCCGGCCGGGTTCGAAGTACCCCGTCATCTCACCGTCGCGCGCCAACGCCTTGGGCACCGACACCACCGACAGGTAACCGCCGAGGAACCGCTCCGGCACCTGGCCGAAAATCAGCTGTCGGACCCCGGAGTGCAGACCGTCGGCGCCGATGACGACATCGAAACGCCTTAGCGCACTGCGCCTGAAGCTCACCTCGCCGTCATCGGAGATCGCGGTGATCTCGTCGTCGAAGATGTAGGAGACGTCGTCGCGGGTGGCGTCGTAGTAGATCTCGCTGAGGTCGTCGCGCATGATCTCCACGTGCCGGTCGGAGATGGTCTTTTCGAGCTTGAGGTAGTCGATGCGGGTGGGCCGGGACGCCCCCTTACGGTGCGCGGTCAGTGTTGCGGTGCCCGTCGCGCGTGCTTCGATGCGGGGCAATACGCCCATCCGTTCGGAGATCTCCATCGCAGGCCGAAACAGGTCGACGGCATGGCCGCCGGTCTTCCGCAGCGCCGGTGCGCGTTCCACGACGGTGACGTCGAATCCCCGCCCTAACAACCAGTAGGCGAGCACGGGTCCGGCGATGCTGGCACCCTGTATCAGAATTCGCATGCCGACGAGCTTACCTATCGTTAAGTAAGATATGGTGGCTACGTGACGAGGCCCGCGTCGGACACCCGCCAGCGCATTCAGGACGTCGCCCGCGAACTGTTCACGCAAAAAGGGGTGCAGCGCACCAGCCTGCAGGACATCGCCAACCGGCTCGGGATCACCAAACCCGCGCTCTACTACCATTTCAGCTCGCGCGAAGAACTGGTGCGAAGCATTCTTCAGCCGCTGATCGACGAAGGGGAGGCGTTCGTCGCCGGGCACGAACGGCAGCGGGGTTCGGCGCGGGCGCGCCGGCGTGAGCTGCTCGAGGGCTACTTCGACTTCCACTTCAAGCACCGCGCGGACCTGGTGCTGATCGTCGAGGAGTTGACGACCCTGGCCGACCTCGGGTTGATCGACACGATGCTCGCGTGGCGCAACCGGCTGTCGAAGTTGGTGTTCGGCAGCAGGCCGACCTTGCGCCAATCCACCCGGGCGGTGATCGCCTTCGGCGGCTTGCAGGACTGTTGCCTGCATTTCCCCGACGCCCCGTACGCGCAGCTACGCAAAGCCGCCGTCGACGGCGCCATGGCCGCTTTGGGCCCCTGAAACTCCCGCCGGCGTCCTACGCTTAGGCGGTGACGGCCGATGATCGGGATCTACGGGGTGGTCGTCGAAGCGATGGTGGAGATGCTGCTAAGTCGAGGCGGACGGGACGATGTGGCTGCCGCGCAGGCGGCGATGACGAAATTGTCGAGGCGCACCGTCGAGCCCCAGATCGTCCTAAACAGGCTTCTGCTGCTGCGGCTCGACGCCCTGCTGGCCGGGGCGCGCGGAGACCGTCAGCGTTGTCACGAATCCGCCGAGCGGTATCGAGCACTGGCGATCGAGTACGGCTACGAGGCGCACATCGCCAAGGCTGAAGCGATGAGCTGAGGCGTCTCTCGTATCGTCAAGCCGTGACCGAAGGCTTCACCGAACGGTTCGCCGCAGGCCTCGCCGGCTACGGCGACGGGCAGTGCATCGAGTTCGAGGGCCGCTGGTACTCCGGCACCGAGGTGACGGCCTATGCCGACGCGCTGGCGTCGGTGCTGCGGTCTGCGGGCGTGCCCGACGACGCACCGGTCGGGCTGGTGGTCCGTAACCGGCTGCCGCATGCCGCCGCGATAGTGGGATTCCTGGCCGCTGGGCGCGCGGTTTCGATGATCTACAGCTTTCAGTCGCCGGAGTCGATCGGCCGCGATATCGAGGCGCTGAACCTATCGGCGATCGTCGCCGACGAGCAGGACTGGACAGACGAGGTGATCACCGCCGCCAAGCGGGCCGGCAGCGCCGGGGTCGCGCTGTCGATGCGGCCGCCGATCGTCGTGTCCGTGCCGGGTGTGCAGAAACGCGATCCAGGCCGCCGCCACGCCGCGGCCGAACCCGACGTGGCGCTGCAGATCCTGACAAGCGGCACCACCGGTCCGCCGAAGCGGCAGTCGATCAAGACACGGGTGCTGGAACGAACCGTTTTCAGCGTCACCAGCGGCGAAGCCGCGCCGCCGGGCGCGCCGCCGGAATTCTCGTACTGGCAGTTCGGCGGCATCGGGGTGTGTCAGTTGATCGCGGGCGCCTACAACGGCAGACGGATCGTGATTCTGGAGCGGTTCTCGGTGCGGGGCTGGGTGGACGCGGTGAAGAGGCACGGCATCAAGCGCTCGGGTGTGCAGCCCGCCGTGATCCGCATGCTTCTCGACGCCGACGTGCCCGCGCAGGATTTGGCGTCGCTGGACTTCCTCATCAGCGCGTCGGGGCCGCTGGACCCGCAGACCCGCGACGAGTTCGAGGCCCGCTACGGAATACCCGTCAAGTTGGCATACGGCGCAACGGAATTCGCCGGGTCGCTGTGTGCGTGGACGCCGGAGATGGACCGCCAATTCGGTGTGTCAAAGCGCGACAGTGTGGGCAGGCCGCTGCCCGACACCGAGCTGCGCATCGTCGACGCGGATACCGGCGCGCCGCTGCCCGCCGGTGAGCGCGGGCTGCTGGAAGCCAGGATCGCCGCGATCGACGACGACTGGATTCGCACCACCGACATCGCGTCGATCGACGACGACGGGTTCGTCTTCTTGCACGGTCGCGCGGACGGCGCCATCAACCGCGGTGGATTCAAGATCCTCCCCGAAACGGTTCGCAGCGTGCTCATTTCGCATCCCGGAGTGCGCGACGCCTGCGTCGTCGGCGTACCGGATGCGCGGTTGGGCCAGGTTCCCTTTGCCGCAATCGAAGTCGTATCCGGTGCGCCGGCACCCTCCGAGGAGGAGCTCAAAGAGCTTGTTCGCCAGTCTCTTCCGGTGTACAACGTGCCCGTCGCCTTCGCCGTCGTCGAAGAGCTGCCGCGCAACCCGGCCCTGAAGGTGAGCCTGCCTGCCGTGGCGGCCCTCTACGAGGCGCGCTGAAAGAGGTAGTAGCGCACGGTGTCTGCACCGTTGCGACCCATCGCGGACTCACTGCCCGAACTCACTAGCGTCCAACCGGCGTCGAACCGACGCTCGACCTCGTCGGGCTCGATGCCCGGCACACCGTATAGCGCACCGGGGGTGAACGCGACGATGTGCAGCCGCGCATCGGGCGCGGCGACGGCCGTCACCTCCCGCGCGTAGGCGCTGCGGTCGTCGTCGCTCATGCCGTGCAGGCAACCGCTGTCGATGACTAACGCGAAGGTCGCGCCGATGTCCGCCGAGGACAGATCGGTGACATCGGCCTGCCGAAACCGGATGTCGACGCCGGCGTCGGCCGCCTTGGTCCGCGCCCGGTTCAACGCCTTGGCCACATAGTCGACCCCGGTGACTCGCCAGCCGTGCTTGGCCAGGTAGATGGAGTTGTCGCCGGTGCCGCATCCGACGTCGAGCGCGGTGCCTGCAGGCAGAGCGGCGTCCCCTTCGACGAGGTCGCGCAGGCTCGTCGCGATCGGGTGGCCGTCCCAGGGAGTGAAGCCGAACCGGTAGAGCGACGTGAACAGCAGGCGCCGACCGCCCACGTCAGATCGAGCCCAGATCGGCCGACAACCAATGCTGCGGCTTCATGAAGATGGTCACGCCCTCGCCGTGCTCGCGGCGTGCGAATTCCAGGTAGGGCTCGACCTTGTCGGGCGGCATATAACGCTTCACCATCTCTACCAGCTGTTCGTCGGTGGCCGGCTCGATGCGGCTTACCGTGCCGTCGACTGCGACATAGCGAACTGAGGGCTCGACGCGCTGCACCATCAGCGTGAACTCGCCCTGGGCTTCGATCAGCCGGTGCTTGCGTGAGCCCGCGCCGGTGTGAATCCACGGCTCGCCGCCCGGCGTGTACTGATACCAGATCGGCACGGTCAACGGCCCGCGTTTATCACCGGCCGCCACTGACAACGCCGCGACGTGAGGTTGGGCCAGAAACTGTTCGCGTTCTTCCTTCGAGAGGGCCATGATCGCCACGCTAGTCACGGTCGTAGAGTGCGCTCATGGACTTCGGGTTCTTCATTCCTCAGGGCTGGCGTCTGGACCTCGTCGACGTTCCCACCGAAAGGCATTGGCCGGTCATGAGCGAGCTGGCCCGCTACGCCGACAACGGCGCCTGGGATTCGCTGTGGGTGTACGACCACTTCCACACCGTGCCTGTGCCCACCGACGAGGCGACGCACGAGGCGTGGTCTCTGATGTCCGCATACGCCGCGACCACTTCGCGCATCAAGCTCGGCCAGATGTGCACGGCGATGAGCTACCGCAATCCCGTCTACCTCGCGAAGGTGGCCGCCACCGCCGACATCATCTCCGGCGGCCGAGTCCAGATGGGTATCGGAGGCGGCTGGTACGAGCACGAGTGGCGCGCTTACGGTTACGGGTTCCCCTCAGCGGGTGAGCGGCTCGGCCGCCTCGACGAGGGCGTACAGATCATGCGCGACGCGTGGCGCGACGGGCGAGTCACGTTGAACGGCAAGCGCTATCAGGTCAACGACGCCATCGTCGCTCCCAAGCCGTTGCAGGACGGAGGCCCGCCGTTGTGGATCGCAGGCGGCGGCGAAAAGGTGACGCTGAAGATCGCTGCGAAGTACGCCCGCTACACCAACTTCACCTCGGAGCCCGACGGGTTTCGCCACAAGTCCGAAGTGCTGGCAGGCCATTGCCGCGACGTCGGCACCGATTACGGCGCCATCGTCCGCTCGGCGAACTTCAACGTCGTCATCGGCGAAACCGAGGCCGAGGTCCACGACCGAATCGCCCGGATCAGGGCCAAGCAGGTCGCCGTTGCCAACGAGCAGGCGGTCGACGCCATGCTCGGCATGCTCACGTCGCCCGATTCGGCCAGCGGGACGCCCGAGCAGGTCATCGAAAAGTTCACGCGGATGCGTGATCTCGGCTGCGAGTACGCGATCCTCTACTTCCCCGACGCCGCCTACGACCGCTCGGGGATCGAGTTGTTCGAGCGTGAGGTCATTCCTGCGTTGAGCTGACGGCGCTACGGCGTCGCAGGGGCGTCGGCGGCCGGCGGAGTGTCGAAGTAGCCGGGCGGCGGCGGGCCGGTCAGCGGGTAGTAGCCGGGAGGCAGCGGCGGTCCGCCTCCCGTCGGAGGCGCCGACACGGGCGCTTCGGAGCCCGGGGCGTTCAGCGACTTGAAGCCGGGCGGCAACTGCGGCGCGGGACCCGCGCCAGGTGGCGGAGGATGGCCACCGGGCATCTCGCCAGGCGGCGTCTGGGCGAAGTTGTAAGGATCCTTCGCTTGGTTCCATGCGTCCCGCAGGAAGCCGAGGGGTCCGCTCGAATGGCCCGACCCGTACTGAGGATTCGGTATCTCCGGCACCGGCGGAGGACCGATCGGCGGCGGGGCCGGAGCGGCAATCGGCTCGCTGCCCGGAGCTTCGAACACCGGCTGGCCGGGCGCGGGCGGCTCGCCAGGCGTCGGCAACGGCTCGGCGGTCGCCGTGACCGCCATACTCAGCGCGCCCAACCCGATCGCCGCGCCCGCCATGGCCGCTGCCACGGTTCTCCGTCGTGTCATGAGTGACGAGGCTAGCCGCTCGCCATGATGCGCGCGTGTCGACCTATATGAATCCGCGGTGGCCTCCCGCGGTCGAAATTGCCAACTCCCGGTGAACCTGTGGAGTCGCGTAAAGCCGCGCCTTCGGCCATGATCCCGACGTGACAGCCTCCACTTTTCGGATAAGCCCACTGTCGCGGCCCGCACACGCCGCCGATGTGGCACAGGCCCGGCTCCTGATGCAGCTGCTGCAGTCCGAGCTCGACGAGTTGGAGCAGCTCATCGAGGTCGCCGAAACCCGCTGGCTACAGCGTTGCGCGCGACGCGACGGGGAATTTCACCGGCCGCCGGACTCTTTGCAGCGTTTTCGCGACCGCCTCGCCGAGGTGCAGAAGCTCATGGAGAATCTGCGAACGCGATTCCTCGACGGGTGACTTCTGCTCGACGTGAATCGAATGGTGCACCGCCGCCGCGCTAAGTTGATCGTGTCGAAGGGGTGGCAGGTATGAAGAAGGTTTCGCTCACCGCGTTGGCCCGTGAACAGCTCGAAATCGCTCGGGCAGCCAGCAGCGGCCGCAGCTCGCAGACGGTGTACGGCGGCCATGAGCACTCGCTGCGCCAGACGCTCATCGCGCTGAAGGCGGGGTCTGCTCTGGATGACCACGAAAGCCCCGGGGAGGCGACCTTGCACGTGCTCGTCGGCCGGGTCCGCATCAGTAACGCCGACGTGCATTGGGACGGCACTCCCGGCGACCACATCGTCATTCCATTGTCCCGCCACGGGTTGCAGGCGCTCGAAGACTCTGCGGTGCTTCTGACAGTCGCCAAGGCCGTCGGCCCGCACGTCTAACCGGTCTTGGCCTGCCGCTGAGCGCGCACATTGCGTGCGATGTTGTCGAGGTGCTCGTCCCAGGTGCCGCAGCAACCACCCCAGATGTCGATGTGCGGATACTGATCCGCCAAGCCGCCCATCAGCTGACCGAGTTCGGCCGGGTCGCCGGATTCCAGATGGCCCAGCCTGCAGAGCGAGATCTTGTCCATCATCACGGCGTTCGGCCGCAGGCACCGGACTCGCTCGAACCAGGTTCCGGGTTCGAGCGCAGGCATGAATTCGAGTGGATGGGAGCAGTTGATGCCGTAGAAGGCTGGCTGATCCTCGCCAGCCTGCGAGTCAATCCGTTCGATGGCCTCCGTCAGTGTCAATCCGGAGGCCAGTCGCCGGGTGCTGTTGTCCAGGGTGAACGAGACCGACAGGGGTAAGCCGGCGCGTGCCGCCGCACGACAGAGTCCGATGACTTCACCAACGTCGTTGAACGTCATTGCCTCGACCAGGTCGACACCGGCTTGGGCGAGTGTGGCTAGTTGCACGCTGTGGTAATCCTCGGCCTCCTCGGCGGTGATCGTGCGGTTGAGTTGATAGGCGTCCCCGCGCGGTCCGATGATGCCGGCATACATCACCGTGGGTACCTGCTCCACGTAGGGTTTAGCCAGATCCCGAAGGAATTCGATTGAGCGCAATTGCATTTCGGCAAGGGCGTCGGGGCCGTAACCGAGCAGCGAAGCCCAATCCGGGCTGGCCCGATAGTCGAATCCGCCCATAAGGACGCCGAAATCGTGCCGAGCGGCGGTATCCAGATACTTCTCGTACATCGCGCGAAGCGCAGATAGCGCCCGGGGGTTGTCGAGCAGAGGAAACATTGCGAAGTGCGGCAAATCGAATCCGTACTTGTACATGATCTCGGTCTCCTGGCCGCCTTCGGTCAGGTAGTTGAGCCCGCGCTGCGGGGCTGGAAAGGTGCCCATGATGTCTCCGTTACTAGTGGCGTGTGATCAGGCTAGAAGCGCGGACCGCCCGATTCATCGGTCGAATCGTGTATTTGGGTGGGTGTCGTATGGGTCAATCGATGTAGCCCGTCGCCACCGACGACATCGTTGGCGTACGCCCACGAGACGGCGCCGGTACGCGACGAGACCCCCAGCTTGGTGTAGATGTTGGCCAAATGACGCGCCACGGTCTTCTCGCTGATGACAAACTGTTGCGCCACTTGCTTGTTCGTTCCGCCGCTGGCGATACGGCACAGAATCTCGCGTTCTCGGTTCGTGAGCCCGCCAGGATTCACACGGGCACCGTGGCGCACCTTCTCCGTACCGAGCTGGCGGTAGATGCTCTGCGCGGTGGCCTGGTCAGCAGCGGCGACCTGCTGTTGGCCAAGCCCCGCGTGTGCGCGGGCCATCCATTGGTAGACCTCGGCGGTTTCGTACCGGCATTGTTGCGCCCGATACTCACGCAATGCCGCGCACATCGCGTCGAGCGCCTGCTCGTACTGGCCACGAGTAGTGAGGACGGCTCCCCGCGCATGCGCCGCCCACGCCCTGAAACCTCGTGTGCCGTAATCGGTTGCACCTTCTTCAAGCTCGCGGCATAGGGTCTCGGCTTCCTCGACGTCATTCCGTGCGAGGGCCACCTCCACCGCGGCGAGTAGTAGTCGTATCCGACCGATGCGGTCCTGCCATCCCAACGCCATCTGCAGCGACGTCCAGGCCGACTCCGTGTCACCCTGCTGTAGCCGCACCAGCGCCTCACCGGGCTGCGGGTCGCAACCCATTTCCCGAGCTCGGCCGAACGCCGTGAGCGCGCCGGTGACGTCACCGCGCATGCGACGCGCCTCGCCGAGCTGGTAGTAGGCCTCCGCAGCGGCGAAGGTGTTGATTTCTTCCAGGATGCTGCTGGTCGCCGACAGCTTGTCTTCGAGCGTCCGGCAGTCGTCGGTCGCGGCGTGCAGCTGCAACCGGTACACCTCGCACAAGCTGCCGTACGTCGGCGAAGAGGCAACGTCGTCACACCACCGCCGCATGGACTCGGTCCACGCCCGCATGCGCGGCGCGTCGGCCACCCGGTGGCAATGGTGCAAGACCAGGCAGTAGATGTCGCCGGCCCACTCCAGCGGCACGTCGTCGGCCAATACCGGCAACATCGCCTCGTCGAAGAGTCCGAACGCCTCGCGCATCCTGACGTGCTTGATCGCGGCAAGCGCGTCGACGATCAAGCCCATCGCGGTGACGACGGGACTCCCGAGCCGCTCCGACATCGCGCGCAATGTTTCGGCGCGCTGCTGCAGACAGTCGACGTCGCCGACGAGGTCAGCAATCCACGCTTCCAGATAAACGAGGTAGGCCCGCGTTGGGCCGTCGGGTGCGTCCTCGACGAGCCGGCGTGCCCGGCTCATCCAGCCCTGGCCGATGTTGAGATCGCCGCGGGTGAGCCAGGCCAGCGCGACATCGACGGCTTTGGCTGCCGCAGCGATGCGATCGGTGCGAACCAGTTCGGAAAAGACTTGTTCGGCGTGCCTGACGGACTCCTTGCAGCGGCCGATCCGCCATGCCGAGATCGCCAGACCGTCCAGATCCCCGACGTCGAGCGGCGCTGACCGCTGCGCGCGGGCAAACAAGTCATAACTGGCCTGCCAGTCACGGCGACGAAACGCCTCACGGGCGGCCGGTAGCAGATCGTCGCGCGTTCCCCCTCGACTGTCTCCAGCCATGGGTCAACGGTATTCATCGGCGAAGGTACGCGCTGGCAAACGCGCGGAAAGCCCGCACGTCTAGATCGCAGGCCCCAGCAGGTCGTCGGCGTCCTTGATGACGTAGCCGTAGCCCTGTTCGGCGAGGAAGCGTTGACGGTGTGCGGCGTACTCGGCATCCAGGCTGTCGCGCGACACCACGGAGTAGAAGATCGCGCCGCCGCCGTCGTGCTTGGGTCGAAGCAGCCGGCCCAGCCGCTGCGCCTCCTCTTGCCGGGAACCAAAGGTTCCCGAAACCTGAACGGCCACAGAGGCTTCCGGGAGATCGATGGAGAAGTTGGCAACTTTCGACACGACCAGCGTCGAGATTTCGCCGCGGCGGAACGAGTCGAACAGCGCCTCGCGCTCGGCGGTCTTGGTTGAGCCCTGGATCACAGGGGCGTCGAGCTCTCGACCCAGCTCGTCGAGCTGGTCGAGATACGCGCCGATCACCAACGTCTGCTCGCCTTTGTGTTTGTCGAGGATCGACTTCACCACCGCGATTTTGGTGTGCACCGTCGAGCAGAGCTTGTAGCGTTCGTCCGGCTCTGCCGTGGCATACAGCATCCGCTCGTTGTCGGTCATCGTCACCCGCACCTCGATGCATTCCGCGGGCGCGATCCAGCCCTGTGCCTCGATGTCCTTCCACGGGGCGTCGTACCGCTTCGGGCCGATCAGGCTGAACACGTCGCCCTCGCGGCCGTCCTCGCGGATCAGGGTGGCGGTCAACCCGAGTCGGCGCCGCGATTGCAGATCGGCAGTCATCCGGAAGACGGGGGCGGGCAGCAGATGGACCTCGTCGTAGATGATGAGGCCCCAGTCGCGGCTGTCGAACAGCTCGAGGTGGCGGTATTCACCCTTGGTGCGGCGCGTGATCACCTGATAGGTGGCGATGGTGACGGGGCGAATCTCCTTCTTCTCGCCGGAATACTCGCCGATCTCCTCCTCGGTCAACGACGTTCTGTTGATCAGTTCACGTTTCCACTGCCTGCCCGCGACAGTGTTGGTGACCAGGATCAGCGTCGTCGCCCCCGCCTTGGCCATCGCCGCAGCGCCGACGAGCGTCTTGCCCGCCCCGCATGGCAGGACCACGACGCCCGAGCCGCCCTCCCAGAACGACTCGGCGGCCATCTCCTGGTAGTCGCGTAGGTGCCAGCCGTCCTGTGCCAGGCTGATGGGGTGCTTTTCGCCGTCGACATAGCCGGCGAGATCCTCTGCGGGCCAGCCGATCTTGAGCAACATCTGTTTGACCCGGCCACGCTCGCTGTTGTGCACCACGACGGTGTCGTCGTCGATGCGGGCGCCCAGCATCGGTGCGATCTTCTTGTTGCGCAGCACCTCTTCGAGCACGGCGCGGTCGAGGCTGACCAACGTCAGGCCATGGGCGGGATGTTTGACCAGCTGCAGGCGCCCGTAGCGGGCCATGGTGTCGACGATGTCGACGAGCAGCGGTTGGGGGACCGCGTAGCGGGAGAAGGTTACCAGCGCGTCGACGACCTGCTCGGCGTCGTGTCCTGCGGCGCGCGCATTCCACAACGCCAGCGGCGTGATGCGGTAGGTGTGCACGTGCTCGGGCGCGCGTTCCAGCTCCGCGAAGGGGGCGATGGCCGCGCGCGCTGCAGCGGCTTGTTGGTGGTCGACTTCGAGCAGCACCGTCTTATCGGACTGCACGATCAAGGGGCCGTCTGTCATAACTCGTCCATTATCCCGATGCCGCCGACGTCGGCTGTCCCGAGCGGGTGTGAACTGCGGTTTTACGGTCAGGCTTGCCGTTATCCCGGGTCGGCGGAGACCACCGACGTGACCCGATGAATGGCGAAGTCGCGCACGCGGCCGGTGGCCGGATCCCACGCCGTCAGCTGCCCGCCGCGGATGCTGATAGGCGCCACCACCCGCTGGGTGGCCACGCCGGCGGCGTCGACGTAGCCGATCACCACCGAGCTCTGCAGCCGGGCCGCCTCCTGCAGCTCGGAGATGGCCACCGCCGGGTCGATCCGCATGTTGGCGAAGGGCTGGGCGGCCACCTTGCGCAGTACCGCGACGATGGCGCCGAGCGTCTGGCCCGTCGGCGGCGCCGGTTGCCGCGGCACCCGGCGATGGGTGGGGACCGGCACCCGCATCCCTCGGGCGCGGATGTCGACGATCGCGCCGGTCGAGTCTTCGGCTGCGGGCGCGAAACCCGCGGTGCGCAGTGCGGCAAGCACCTCCGAGATCGGCGCCTGGGATACCGCGACGGTGGGAGCGAGCAGGCGCAGCTCGAGCGGTACGGCGGCCGACGATGCGACCGCTTGGGTCAACAGCGCAGGATCCTCACAGCGGACGAACGAGGCGGCCATCCCGACGCGCAGCTGTCCGTGCCTGCGCGCCACATCGTCGATCAGGTAGGTCAGTCCCTGCGGCACAGGGGTTTTCGAGTGGCGCTCGAACAGCGCATGCAACTCGCTGGCGGTGCGGCCGGTGTCCAGTGCCCGCCGGATCGACGGCTCGCTGATTCGGTACACCATCGCCGCGCCCGCCGATTCGACCGTCGCGACCGACGCCAGTTGTTCGGCGAGGTTGCGTTCGAGCGGGCCGGGCACGATCACGGTGAGGTCGGCCTGAAGCAGGAAATGGTCGATGGGATCCGGCAACGCGCGCGCCATCGCGTCGACCGCGTCGGCGTCGCCGGACAGCAGCTTGCGGCCGGGACTGGTGATCGCGCCGCGGCCGGCGATACCGAGGGTGTGGGCCTCGGTCAGCAAGTCGCCGACCGGCTGCGGCTGGAGCCGCACCGCCCACCGGGGGCGCCGCCAGATCATCGCCTTGGATGCCTCGGCGGCGTCGACACCCGCGCCGGCCGGCAGGTCGGCGAGCACACTCAGCAGCAGCCGGCGGTCCAGCGGGGCGGCCGTCGAGTACAACGAATCAGACAGTGCCGCATAGGGTTTGCCGTCCGGACCGCGACCCCCGATCAGGGCAGGCCGGGCGGCCAGGTCCAGCCATGTGGCGGCGAGCAGGTGCCATCTCGTTGCCACCGGGGCCTCGACGAACCGGTCCGCCGCCACGGTCGGCGCCCAATACGGGCCGCCTCCGGCGTCGTCGGGTTCGGGGTCGGGCAAGCCCGCCGCGATCAGCCCCGCGGCCGCCGATAACTCGAGGATCAGGCCCAGTCGGCGCTCGTCGACGCCGGTAATCTTCGTCAGCCGCTTGACGTCACGTACACCGAGGCCGCCGCTGCGGAGTTCGGGAACCGGTGTGGCGCCGAGGGTTTCGATCATCACGTCCACTTCACGCAGCAGGTCGATGACCGCACCAGCGGCAACCGCGTCGACGTCGGCGGCGGTGGTCGTCGACACGACCGGGTCGGGTGGGGTCAGCTCGACCGGGCCGGGCACCTCACCGCGCAGCGCCTGGCCGACGAGCCGGGGCAGGATCACGGTTTCCTCGTCGACCTGCCGCAGCAAGCCCGCCGACAGCAGCCGCTGCACGGGGCGGTCGGGCGGTGTGCCAGGCGCCGCGTCCCTGGTGCGGCCCATCGGCGAGCCCTCCGTCAGCCGACGCAGCAGATCGCGCTGGGCCTCATCGACGTCGGCGAGCCGGTCGGCGATCTGCTCGCCGACGTATTCGGCGCCCTCGAGCACCGCCTGGCCCGGATACCAGGGCAGCCCGGCCGACGCCTCCGCGGCGACCCTGACCTCGGGGTCGCCCCACACCAGCGCCCGCTCGCGCAGGTTGTCCACGGCGGCGGCGATCGCCTCCTCGTCGACCCGGTCACCGATCAGCGCGGTCAGTTTTGTCAGCGGCACCGGCGTCGTCTCCGCGTGCAGCGTCAGCAGCGCGTCGAGCACGGCCAGGTGCAGGAAGTCCAGTTCGTCGGTGGCGGCCTTGACCGACTGCCGGGCCTGCGCCCGGGCGGCCAGCGCCGCGATGCTGCCCGGTGGCGGCTGGGTCAGGTCCGGCCGCAGCTCCAGCAGCCGGATCAGCCGCTCGTCAGGCAAATCGGCAAGCCAGGCGCCCAACGGGGCGCCCGGGGTGTGTTCGGACATTACTGACCAGCGTAAAGCAGGCTTCTGTGCCTGCCGCTCGTCGCGTCCGCGCCGGTGTCGCACCGGGTCGCGTCGCCTGCCACAATGTGGGCGTGGCAGATAAGAAGAAAAACCGCTATGTCGACAACGGATGGCCGGCCACCGACGGCGAACATGATCACGCGGTGAGTGAGTTGGCCGCAGACCGGACCGGGGCGCTGTCGCCCTACGGCGACCTGACCTTCCCGCTGCCTTCCGAGGATCTGCCGTACTGCCACCCAGTCACCGTCGTCAACAGGTAACGGTGGCCGACGCCGATCGCGGCCGGCTGTCGCACCTCGACGAATCGGGTGCGGCCCACATGGTCGACGTCACGGCCAAGGACGCCACTTCACGCACCGCGGTCGCGGCGGGCGTGCTGCGCACGCGGCCTGACGTCGTCGCCCTCATCGCCGCCGGCGGACTGCCCAAAGGGGACGCGCTGGCCACCGCCCGCATCGCAGGCATCCTGGCGGCCAAGCGCACCAGCGACCTGATTCCGCTGTGTCATCAGCTGGCGTTGACCGGGGTGGACGTGGACTTCGAGATCGGTGAGGCCGAAGTGGGCATCACCGCGACCGTGCGCAGCACCGACCGTACCGGCGTGGAGATGGAGGCGCTGACGGCCGTCAGCGTGGCGGCGCTGACGCTCTACGACATGCTCAAGGCCGTCGACCCCGCGGCAAGCATCGACGACATTCAGGTGATGCGCAAAGAGGGCGGCAAGACGGGAACGTGGACACGATGACATCGCGGACATCGCGGACATCGCGGACGGCGCGCGTGATCATCACCTCGACGCGGGCAGCCGCGGGCGTGTACGCCGACCGCACCGGCCCGCTCATCGTCGACTGGTTGACCCAGCGCGGTTTCGATGTGCCGCCGCAGACGGTGGTGCCCGACGGCAGCTCGGTGCCCCAGGCACTGCACGCCGCATTGGAGCAGCGCCCCGCCGTCATCATCACCTCCGGCGGCACCGGCATTTCACCGACCGACGGCACTGCGGATGCCACCGCCAGCGTCGTTGACTACCAGATCCAGGGTCTGGCCGACGCGATCCGGCGGTCGGGGCTGCCGGACGTGCCGACATCCGTGCTGTCACGCGGCGTGTGCGGGGTACGGGCGGGCACGTTGATCGTCAATCTGCCGGGCTCGACCGGCGGCGTGAAAGACGGCCTCGGTGTCCTCGACGATGTCCTCGACCACGCGCTGGATCAGCTCGCGGGCAAGGATCATTCGCAATGACCGCGATCGTGCTGCGCGCCGATCTCACCGAGCACACCATTGAGCTCGCCGAGCACGAGGTCATGGTCGCGCATCAGGCCGCCGGCGCCGTCGTCGGCTTCGCCGGTGTCGTCCGCGATCACGACGGCGGGCGCGCCGTCACCCGGCTGGAGTATTCGGCTCACCCGACGGCTGCGCAGACCCTCTCCGAGGTGGCCGCCGAGATCGCCGCCGACTGCGCGGGTGTGCGCGCCATCGCCGTCAGCCACCGCATCGGCGCGCTGGAAATCGGTGACGCCGCATTGGTGGCCGCCGTCGCCGCCGATCACCGGCAGGCGGCGTTCGACACCTGCGCACGGTTGGTAGACACCGTCAAGGCGCGCTTGCCGGTGTGGAAACACCAGTTCTTCGCCGACGGCGCCGACGAATGGGTCGGTTCGGCTTAAGCGGACCGATCAGGCGGTCGGCGCCGCGGGCACGCCGGCGTCCGCGACAGGTGCGACGGGGCCGGGACCGTTGACGTTCTCCGGTGCAGGCGTGGTCAGCGGGCGCTGGGTCAGCGCGAGCAGCGCGTCCTTACCCGTGATGTCCTGCGTCTGGATCGCGTGCCACAGCTCCTTGAGGTACCCGACGTTGGGGCTCTGCGCCGGCAGCGCCGATCCGTCCATCGTGTAGCCGGGGGCCAGGTTCTCCGGGCTCGCCAGGTGCGGGATCTCGGCGGGCGTGACCGGCAGGTCACCCGTCATCGCCTGGTTGGCGGCGTCGATGGCCGGCTGCGGGATGTCGACCGCGTTGAGCGCCGCCAGCGGATCGGCTGCCGGAGCGGCCGGACCCGGCGGGACCGGCGGCGCGGGCTCGAGCGGCGCGGGAGCCATGTGCAGCGCCCATTCCTGCGGACCGTCGGCCGGTGCCTCGGGCGCGGCGTCCCAGTCCGGGGCAGGCGCTGCCAGGTTCACGTCGTCGAGAGGTGCGGGCGGCGGCACGTCGATCGGCGGTGCCTCGACGGGTGCGGGTGCTTCGAGCGCTTCGACGATGGGCGCCTCGACCGGGGCCGGCTGCTCCAGCGCGGCGTCGACGATGGGGGCCTCGGCGGGCGGAAGCGGCACGTCGACCGCGACGGGCTCCGGCGCAGGCGGGACCTCGGGTGCCGGGGCCTCGGGCAGCGGCACCGCCAGCGCGTCGGCCGGGGCGGCCTCAGGCTGCGGTACCTCGCCGTTCAGGCCGACTGCGTCGATAGCGTTGTTGACCGCGTTGTCGACGGCCTGCTTGGCGTCGTCGACGACGTTGCGGGGGGTGGCGCCGGAAAGTCCGGTGCCGCAGACCGGCCAGGCGCCGCGGCCCTGGGAGGCCAGCACGCGCTCGGCGACCGCGATCTGCTCTTCCTTGGTGGCCATGTTGGCGGCGGGGGCGAACTCACCGCCGCCGTGTGAGCGCCAGGTGCCGGGCGAGAACTGCAGCCCGCCCTGGTAGCCGTTGCCGGTGTTGATCGCCCAGTTGCCGCCGGACTCGCAGCGGGCGACCTTGTCCCATTCGCCGTCGGAGGCGGCGCCGGCCTGCCCGGCCAGCGCGAGGCCTCCGCTACCGATGACTGCGCCAGTGAAGGCGACTTTCGCGACTGATTTTGCCGATGTAGTGGGCTTACGGTGCCGTCCACTCATGGGTGCGATGTGTCCTCTCTGATGCGCCCACGAGGTCAGCTGTCGGGTTCGGGCTGGAGAGGTTGCCCGGCCTTGCCGTCGGTGACGACGGTGTTGGCTTCACCCCTAGGAACCGCTTACGGTTCCAGGTCCATATATATCGGTGGACCGGTGGGTCCCCCGCCTCCATCCAAGTTGTTCGGCGATCCCTGCCCGATGGATGGAGCTCGGCGCGATCGGACAGGAAGGGCTAGTCGATTAGGGTCGACTGGCTTGCGGAAGAACATAACGGTTCGCCGCGTTGTCGTCATTTTCTGGCGAGTCGGGCGTTTCGAGGGTCGGCAAATCCTAATAGCGTTCTAAAACCGCTGGATTCGCGGGGATTCCGAGGCGGATACCGTCCTCACAGCGCGCAGCAGGCCGGTCGTGATCATTTCGTTATGTGATGCAAATCACGGTTAGCCGCCGGCGAAAGGCGGCAGCACATCGATTGTCTGGCCGTCGGTCAGCGGCTTCGTCTCGTCGCGCACCGCAATCCCGTCGCACAGAAACGAACACCGGCGCAGCACGCGGGCGAACTCGGGACCGCGCGCCGCAAGGGTTTCGACGAGCGCCGCGACGCTGGTGCCCGGTGGCACGCGCAGCGCTTCTGTCTCGACACCCGCTGCCGCCCGGGCGCCAGCGAAATAACGGACGCTCAGCTGGATCGCCGTCGTCGTCTCCATCGTCGTCACCCGCCGATCGCGCTCATCGGTCGGTCGGGCTGCACGAAGCCGGGATCGTTGATGCCGTGGCCGGCCGGCTTGGCCCACATGGCGGCGCGCCAGGCGGCCTCGACGGCGTCGTCGTCGGCGCCCGCGCGCATCAGGCCGCGCAGGTCGGTCTCCTCACGCGAGAACAGGCAGCTGCGCACCTGGCCGTCAGCGGTCAGCCGGGTGCGGTCGCAGTCCGCGCAGAACGCGTGCGAGACGGAAGCGATGATGCCCACCGTCGCCGGTCCGCCGTCGACGAGCCACAGTTGTGCGGGCGCCGAACCGCGCGGAGCGGGATCCGGTGTCAAGGTGAAGTGCCGTCGCAGGCCGGCCAGCACATCGTCGGCGCCGAGGGTCGTGCGCCGCGACCACTGATGCCCGGCGTCCAACGGCATCTGCTCGATGATCCGGAGCTGGTAGTCGTGGTCGAGGCAGAACCGCAGCAGCGACACCGCATCGTCGAGGCCCGTCGCCGGGTCGAGCACGGCGTTGACCTTCACCGGGCGCAAACCGGCCCGATGTGCCGCGGCGAGGCCAGCAAGGACGTCGGCCAGTCGGTCGCGGCGCGTGATGCGGGTGAAGTGCTCGGCATCGACGGTGTCCAGCGAGACGTTGATCCGGTTCAGCCCTGCCCGCTTCAGGGCCGCCGCCCGTCGGTCCAGGCCAATTCCGTTGGTGGTCAATGTGATTTCGGGACGCGGTCGCAACGAGGCGGTGGCCGCGATGACGTCGTCGAGGCGTTTGACCAGCAGCGGCTCGCCGCCCGTGAAGCGCACGCGGGTGACGCCGAGGCGGGTCACCGCGATGCGCATCAACCGGGTGAGCTCGTCGACGGTCAGCAGCTCGCCACCGGGCATCCAGTCGAGGCCCTCGGCGGGCATGCAGTAGGTGCAGCGCAGGTTGCAGCGGTCGGTCAGCGACACCCGCAGATCGGTGGCGACGCGGCCGTAGGTGTCGATCAGCGGCCCGTCCGCCGGCGCCGGTCCGACGGACCGCAGCACCGACGGGACGCCGAGTGCGGTGACGGTCATGCGGCGGCTCGCGAAGAGTCTGAGGACACAGCACGTGTCTGATCACTGGGCACGATCTCCTTGCCCAGCGGCACCAGGGAGACGGGGATCAGCTTGAGGTTGGCCAGCGCCAGCGGGATGCCGATGATGGTCACCGCCATCGCCACGGCCGAGACGATGTGCCCGATGGCCAGCCAGATGCCGAACAGCAGCACCCAGATGATGTTGCCGATCAGCGCGCCGGGCCGGGTCCCCGGTTTGTCGATGACCGTGCGGCCGAACGGCCACAGCGCGTAGGAGGCGATGCGCAGCGACGCGAAACCGAACGGGATGGTGATGATCAGGACGAAGCAGATGAGCGCCGCCAGCAGGTAGCCCAGCGCCAGCCAGAGGCCGCCGAAGACCAACCAAATGATGTTCAGGATCAGGCGCATCTCTTCCTCCAGCGGTGCATCAAGACTACCTAGTAATGGGGGTGCTGGTCGGTGCAGGCTCCGAGTAGGATCAGCACAGCGCGTCCCTGCGGAAAAGGCGGGACGCTTTCGTTTGTTGGTGAAGTTCTTTCGAGACTATGAGCAGGTGAGTGCAGTGCCGACCGGCCGGGTGAAGTGGTACGACGCCGAGAAGGGTTTCGGCTTTCTGTCGCAGGAGGAAGGCGAGGACGTCTACGTCCGGTCTTCGGCGTTGCCTGCCGGCGTTGAAGGGCTGAAAGCCGGCCAGCGTGTCGAATTCGGCATGGCCGCCGGACGCCGTGGGCCGCAGGCGTTGAGCGTGAAGGTGCTCGAGCCGCCGCCCAGCGTGACCCGCACGCGCCGCGAGGCCGCCGCCGCCGAACACAAGCACACGCCCGACGAGTTGCACGGCATGGTCGAGGACATGATCACGCTGCTGGAGAGCGCGGTGCAGCCCGAACTGCGCAAGGGTCGCTACCCCGACCGTAAGGTCGCGCGGCGGGTCTCCGAAGTGGTGCGCGCCGTCGCCCGCGAACTCGACGGCTAGGCCGGACGCGAACGAGGGGCATGCTGGTGACATGGCCTATGTCTCCAGCGGCGGCGACTTCAACCGCGACACCGACTACATCACCACGCGTATCACGGCGCGCACGCGAGGAGCAGAAAAGGATGAGGACGGGCGCGACGGCTACCCCGTCGAGCCGGGGCGCTACCGGCTGATCGTCGCGCGGGCGTGCCCGTGGGCCAACCGGGCGATCATCGTGCGCAGGCTGCTCGGGCTGGAAGATGTGTTGTCCATCGGTTTCTGCGGCCCTACGCACGACGAGCGCAGCTGGACGTTCGACCTCGACCCCGGCGGCGTTGATCCGGTGTTGAAGATCCCGCGGTTGCAGGATGCCTACTTCGCCCGTATCCCGGACTACCCGAAGGGCATCACGGTGCCGGCGATCGTCGACGTGCCGACCGGACAGGTCGTCACCAACGACTTCGCGCAGATGACGCTCGACCTGTCGACCGAGTGGACGCAGTATCAGCGCGACGGCGCGCCGCAGTTGTATCCCGAAAAGCTGCGCGACGAGATCGACGAAGTGGCCCAACGCATCTACACCGAGGTCAACAACGGCGTGTACCGGTGCGGCTTCGCCGGCTCACAAGAGGCCTACGACAAGGCCTACTACCGGTTGTTCACCGCGCTGGGTTGGCTCACCGAGCGGCTGGAGAGTCAACGGTATCTGGTCGGCGACACGATCACGGAGGCCGACGTGCGCCTGTTCACCACGCTGGCCCGCTTCGACCCCGTCTATCACGGCCACTTCAAATGCAACCGCTGCAAGCTCGCCGAGATGCCCGTCCTGTGGGCCTATGCCCGTGACCTGTTCCAGACGCCCGGGTTCGGTGACACCATCGACTTCGTCCAGATCAAGCAGCATTACTACATCGTGCACGCCGACATCAACCCGACCCGCATCGTCCCGAAGGGCCCCGACCTGTCGAACTGGCTCACCCCGCACGGCCGAGAAGCGTTGGGTGGCAGACCATTTGGCGATGGGACACCGCCGGGGCCGACGCGCGAGGGCGAGCGTGTGCCCGCGGGCCACTCCGCAGGCTAGGGCCAGATGGTCCGGACCGACCATTCGGCGTGCGTCCACGGCAACTCGTTGCCCTCCTCGTCGCGGACGATGGTCGGCAGCTGGACCGCGAAGCCGAAGAGCCTGCCGCGGTTCGGGTCCGTCGTCGGGATCGTCACCGCGTGTGTGCTGCCGGGCCGAAACTCGTTGACGACATCTGAGCCTTCGTACGAGCGCACCAGGATCCAGGGTGCATTCGCGATCGCGGTCGGCACCGACAACTGCACCGGATGAGTTCGGTCGACGGTCAATTCGCCGTCGGTGCGCGGTGTTTCGCAGTCGGTCGGATTGAGCACCGCACAGTACTGGTACGGGCCGAGGCGCACCAGTTGGCCGCGGGTGTAGGCGCTGATCTCCGGATGGCGGGGACCCGGGTTGCGGGTCAGCCGCCAGATCAGCACGCCGGTCGCCGCGGCCGCCAGCACCGCCACGGTCACCAGGACCGCCAAGCCTTTCTTCACTCGCGTGGCACCGCCGCCCAGCCTTCCTGCTTGGCGAGGACGGGCCGGTTGCCGCCGAGCCCGGGGATCAGCGAATCGCCCCGATAGCTGACCAGTGTCTGCGCCAGGCCGAGGATCAGCATCGCGGAGATGAGCGTAAAGCCAACGTGCAGTTGGGTATACACGAGCACACCCGCGGCGCCACCGGTCACCCACGCCAGCTGAAGCAGCGACTCCGACCGCCCGAACGCCGACGCCCGCGACTCCTCGGGAAGGTCGTCCTGCAGGGAGGCGTCCAGCGATGCCTTGGCGATCGCGCTGGCCGCCGACGTCACCAGCGCCGCCAGCGCGGCGACCATCAATTTCCCTGTCAGCGCGGTGGCCAGCGCCACCACGGTGACCGCGACCGTGCTGCGCACCACCAGCTGCGCTGGACGTCCGAGCTGCAGCCGGGCGCTGGCGAAGTTGCCGCCGAAGTTTCCGATCGCGGCTGCCGCGCCGATCACCCCGAGGATCAGCAGCTGCTCCCAGCCGCTCTTGTCGTGCGATTTCGCTACGAACGCGGGGTAGAGGAACAGGAAGCCCACCATCATTTTGATGGTGCAGTTACCCCACAGCGAGGTGATGATGTTGCGGCCCAGCGGTTGTCGCGCGTTTCCCGCCTCGGCGAACGGCTGGGGATGGCGACGCAGTTCGTCGTCCCCGCCGTGATAACTCAGCGTGGTGGGCACCTCACCTTCGGTGACCTCCACCCACTTCGGGATGCGCATCGACAGCACCGCGCCAGCAACGGTCAGCGCAACGACGACGTACAGCGCGCCGGGCATGTGGAACAGGTTGAACAGATACTCCGCGCCGGCGGCCACCGCACCGCCGACGATGGTTCCACCGAGCAGGCCGAACACCGTCAGCCGCGAATTGACCCGCACCAGGTCGATGGTGGGCGGCAGCACGCGCGGCGTCACCGCGCTGCGGAGCACGCTGAATGACTTGGACAGCACCATCATTCCCAGCGCGCACGGATACAGCACCCACGACGGGAAGCTTCCGGTGGCACCGTCGTAGTTTGCGATCAACACCAGCACGAGCGCGGTGCGCAGAGCGAATGACATGGCAAGAGCAACGCGGCGGCCGTGCTGGAGACGGTCCAGCGCCGGGCCGATCAGCGGCGCGATCACCGCGAACGGCGCGATGGTGATCAGCAGGTACAGCGCGACCCTACTCTTGCTCTCACCTGTCGCGGCCGCAAAGAACAAGGTGTTGGCGAGCGCGACCGCCATGGCGGAGTCGACGGCGAAGTTGGCCATGACGGGATAGGTCAGCGCGGTCAACCCGGATTTGTCGGCGCCGTCGGCGGTGGCGGCGCGGTGGAACAGGCCGTACATCTTCGAGCCCATCTCACGGCTGCGCTGAGCCGCCGAACGCGCTCCGCCGTCGAGGCCCCGCCCCGCGCCTTCACCGATGCGGGGATCCGTGCGCTCGGACGCTCGTTCGCCCAGCGGCGGCAGATAGCGGTTCGCGCTAGGCGTCGACGGGCGACGCTGACGCCGGAAATTGTCTGCGCCGCCGGAATAGTCGCTGGGGTAATTGGCCATTCCCGGGTGCTCATCTGCGCGCGCTGACGGTGGCCGCGGCGGGTAGTAGCGGTGATCGCGCCCGCCCGCCTGGTCCCGGGGGTCCCGACGCGATCCGCTCACAAAAGAGATTCTCCCCTATCGACATGACTGCGGCGCGCAGCCGACCGGGTGTGGCTGTCGCTGCGCCGGTCAGGCACTATTGGTCACGTGGACAGCGTGACGGAATTCGCCGAGGACGGCTGGGCGACGCAACCTGTCGAGCGCACGCCGGAGCTGGAAGCGGTGCTGGTCGGCGCCGTCGAGCAGGCGCGCGCGGCGATCGTCGAGCACAGCGGCGACACCGTCGGCGACTATCTGGGCGCGACGTTCGACGATGCCACTGCCGCCACCCACCGATTCCTCGCCAACCTGCCCGGCTATCAAGGCTGGCAGTGGGCTGTGGTGGTGGCCGCCCATCCCGGCGCCGACCACGCGACCATCAGCGAAGTGGTTTTGGTGCCGGGGCCGACGGCGCTGCTGGCGCCGAAGTGGGTGCCCTGGCAGGAGCGGTTGCGGCCGGGTGACCTCGGACCGGGTGACCTGTTGGCCGCCCCGGTCGAAGACCCCCGCTTGGTGCCGGGTTTCTCCGCGACCGGCGACCCGGCGATCGACGACGTCGCCTATGAGCTCGGGCTCGGCCGGCGGCGGCTGCTCAGCGAGCTCGGCCGCGCCGACGCCGCGCAGCGCTGGCACGACGGCGACTACGGCCCCGGCTCCGCGATGGCCAGGTCCACCCGAAGGGTTTGCCGGGACTGCGGTTTCTACCTGCCGCTGGCCGGAGCGCTCGGCGTGATGTTCGGCGTCTGCGCCAACGAGCTCTCCGCCGACGGACACGTGGTCGATTCCGAATACGGTTGCGGCGCACACTCCGACACTCCGGCGCCAGCCGGCACCGGCTCACCGCTCTACGACCCGTACGACGACGGTGTCCTCGACGTCGTCGAAGCGCCACCCAGCACCGAGGAGCCGGACGCGCAGCCCGATCAGGACACCACTTAAAACCGCTGCCGCCGTTACCGGTTCACCTGTTGAATGCGGACCATGTTGCCCGCGGGATCACGTAGCGCGCAGTCGCGAACTCCGTAGGGTTGCTGGGTCGGCTCCTGAACGACCTCGCCGGCACTGGCCTGCACCTGCGCGAAGGTGGCGTCGAGATCCTTGGTGGCCAGTAGCAGCGTGCCGAATGTGCCCTTGGCCATCATCTCCGAGATGACGCGGCGCTCATCGTCGGTGAGGCCTGGGGTGGCGGACGGCGGGTACAGCACGATCGAGGTGTCGGGTTGGTTGGGTGGTCCGACGGTTATCCACCGCATCGTGTTTTGGCCGACGTCGAGCCGGACCTCGAAGCCGAGCGTGTCGCGATAGAACGCCAGTGACTCCTCGGGGTCGACGTGGGGCAGAAAGCTCGAGTGAATGGTGATGTCCATGTCGCTCACGCTAGATAAAGCCTGGCGCCGGGCGCTTCTCGATTCCTGATCGGTCTTGTCACCTGTTTTTCCACACACGACGGGATGCCCTCGGTCAACCCCGCGGTCTGTTCTCGATACGCACTCGGCGCAATGCCGACCAATTCGGTGAACCGGGTACTGAAGGTGCCCAACGACGAACATCCCACGGCGAAGCAGACTTCGGTGACGGACAGGTCGCCGCGACGCAACAGCGCCATCGCCCGCTCGATGCGCCGGGTCATCAGATAGGAGTACGGCGACTCGCCGTAGGCCAACTTGAACTGCCGGGACAGATGACCGGCCGACATGCCCACGCCGCGGGCGAGCGCCTCGACGTCGAGAGGCTGTGCGTACTCGCGATCCATCCGGTCGCGCACACGGCGCAGCAGTGCCAGGTCGCGCAGCCGTTGAGGGTCAAGCGGGCTGTCGATCAACTTTCGGCGGCCGCCTTGATGCGCGCCAGCGATGCGTTCATGCCCTCGATGAGCTCCTGTTCGAAGCTCGGCACCCCGCCGAACAGTGCGTTTACGGTGAAATTCGCCGCAGGCTTCACCCCGTTTTCTGCGTGGCGGCTTTCCACCAACCGGGTTCCGTTCTCGGTGGGCTCCAGCTCGTAGGACCACACGGTGTTATTCGTGTTCACCCGGAATGCCAGCTTTCTTTCCGGAATGACTTCGGTAATGGTGCTGGTGGTGGGCCAGAAGAGGAATTTGCGACGGTTGAGGTTAAGTGTTCGGGTGCCTTGCCGCAGCGGGCCCAGCGCTTTCATCAATCGGCATTGCGGGCTCCATTGCGGCATTCGATTCAAATCGGAGACGAGCGCCCAGACCTTCGCTACCGGGGCGTCGACATTGATCTCGGCCTGCAATAGTGGCTCGGCCACCGTGTTCTCCTTCCGTGCTAGATTTCCACAAATTTCAGGTCAAGCCGCTCTGTGCGCCTCTCGAACCGCGACGCACGGCGCTGCGTTGCCACAGAAAAATCGACGTGCCGAGGGCACCGACGCCGAGTCCTGCGACACAGATGGGCCGCCACTGGTGTAGGCCGGCGACGGTGAAGGCCAAGATCACGGCGATCAACCATCCGGTTGCGATCACGACGATGACCGGCCACGGGTCGAGCAGGATTGCCGGCAGGCCAGGTGGGCTGGGCTGCTGCGCGCGGGGCATCTCTGCGCTCATCGGTTCCCAACCTAGCGCACCGAGGTCTGATCAAAAGCCTCTAGTGTTTTGCTACGCGTCCTAACTACGGCTCGCTATTCTTTGACTGTGAAAGACGGGGATTCACGGTTGGCGAGCGATTTGTCGCTTGCGGTTATGAGATTGGCACGTCAATTGCGGTTCCGCCGCCCAGATTCGTCGGTCTCCTTATCGCAGTTGTCGGCACTATCGACGCTTGCCAAGGAGGGGGCAATGACACCGGGCGCGCTGGCCATAAGAGAACGGGTTCGGCCGCCTTCCATGACGCGGGTAATCGCTTCGCTCGCCGAACTGGGATTCGTGGCGAGAAGTGCACATCCGGCCGACGGTCGACAAGTGTTGGTGTCGGTTTCAGCGTCCGGGACCCAATTGATCGAAGCCGAACGGAAAGCCAGCCAGGAATGGTTGAAGAACCGGCTTTCTAAGTTGGATGACGAACAGCGCAAGGCGTTGCTGGTCGCCGCGGAATTGATGACGGCGCTGGTCGAGGAGACTGTATAGCCACCGTGGTCGACGTCGACGACGCCGCCGATCCGCGGCTCGACGACTTCCGCGACCTCAACAGCGTCGATCGCAGGCCCGATCTGCCGTCCGGCAAGGGTTTGGTGATCGCCGAGGGCGTGCTCGTGGTGCAGCGGATGCTGGCGTCCCGGTTCCGCCCCCGCGCGCTGCTGGGCACGGACCGTCGACTGCGTGAGCTCGGTTGCGACCTCGACGCAACCGACGCGCCGTACTACCGGGCGACGGCGGAGGTGATGGCCGAGGTCGTCGGGTTCCACCTCAATCGTGGAGTGCTCGCGGCGGCGCCGCGGCCCGGCGAGCTGAGCGTCGAGGAGGTCCTCGACGGAGCACGCACGGTGGCAGTGCTCGAAGGCGTCAACGACCACGAGAACCTTGGCTCGATCTTTCGCAATGCGGCGGGCCTCGGAGTCGACGCGGTGGTGTTCGGCGCCGGCTGCGCCGATCCGTTGTACCGCCGCGCTGTGCGGGTGTCGATGGGTCACGCGCTTCTGGTTCCTTATGCGTGGGCCCCCGCTTGGCCTGCCCAGCTGTTCGCCCTGCGCGACAACGGATTTCGCGTGTTGGCACTGACGCCCGACGCGGAGGCGGTCACGCTGGCCGAAGCCATGGCCTCGGTTGCCGAGCACCGCGTGGCGATCCTCGTCGGCGCCGAGGGGCCGGGCCTAACGGTCACCGCCATGGGGGCCGCCGACATGCGCGTCCGGATCCCGATGTCGCGCGGCACCGACTCGCTGAATGTGGCGACGGCCGCAGCGCTGGCCTTCTATGAGCGGGTTAGATTCTGTCCATGACCGACGATGCGACGCCGTGGGGGACGGGCCTGACGGTCGCGGCCTTCGTCGCGCTGGTGACCGCGGCGGCAGTGGTGGTGTTGAGCACGGGGCTGATCCGCGTGCATCCGCTGCTGGCTGTGGGGCTCAACGTCATGGCGGTCGGTGGTCTCGCGCCGACGGTGTGGGGGTGGCGCAGCACACCGGTATTGCGCTGGTTTGTGCTCGGGCTCGGCGTCGGCGTTGCCGGCGCCTGGCTTGCCCTGCTGGCGATGGCCCTCGGTTAGCGCTGGCCGCTGGAGCGGACCCCGAGCAGCACGTCCTCCCATGCCGGGACGGGCGGCTTGCCCTTGCGGGAGCGGGGTGTGCGCGCGGGTTTCGCCGGTTCGGGCTCGTCGACCTCGACGTGCGGTTGGGGTTCTGGCTCGTCGAATTCGAGCTGGGGCAGCGGGGCCACCGGCCGCAGCGGCCTGGCGAAGTCGGGGTCGATGAGCTCGCTTGCCGCGTCGTCGAACGCGGTGACCGTGCCGCCGTGAGAACCCGGGGTGAACCGGAAATGCGCGGCGTTCTGTGAATGTCCGGCCTGCCACGACAGCTGCACGGTCCAGCGGCCGTCCTCGTTGCGCCAGGCGTCCCAGTTGGCGGAGTCGGGATCGAGCCCGCGGGCGATCAGCGCCGAGGTGATGGTCTCCAACAGAGTGAGCACCGAGGGCCCGTCGGCCAGCACCGGGTGTGCGGCAGTCGCCAGCTCGGCGGCACGCGAGCGCTCCAGCAGCACCGGGTGGGCGAACCGCTCGACCCGAGAGATGTCGACACCGGCGGCCGCCGCGACCTGCTCGACGGATGCGCCCGCACGAATTTTCGCCTGAATCTCCTTGGGACGCAGCACGTTCTGCACCTCAGTATCGGCTTGGTGAGTTGAGGCTGCGGCGGACTTGTCGCCGCGCACGGCGGCTCGCAGCCGGTCGTCTGGACGCAGGATGAACTTCTCGCCGTTGTCGGCGCACTCGCAGATGATGCGTCTGCCGTCGACGTCGAGCCCGACGACCTTGAGTTCTCGCATGCCGACCTCCTCCCGGGCTTAGTGGCGCCGGGGCGCCGTGCCCGATTAGCAGCTCACCCTACTGCGTTATCGGCTCGTTACCTGGTCGACACGCCCGAGGTCAGAGTCGCGCAGTGTGGTTCAGAGTCGTTCGACGACCCAGTCGACACACTGCGTCAGCGCGCTCACGTCATCGGGTTCGACGGCGGTGAACATCGCGACGCGCAACTGGTTGCGGCCGAGCTTTCGGTAGGGCTCGGTGTCGACGATGCCGTTAGCCCGCAGCACCTTGGCGACCGCGGCAGCATCGACGTCGTCGGAGAAGTCGATGGTGCCCACCACCTGTGAACGATGCCGGGGATCGGCGACGAACGGCGTCGCGAACTGCGACGCCTCGGCCCAGGCGTACAACCGCTGCGACGAGTCGGTTGTGCGCTTGACCGCCCAGTCCAGCCCGCCGTTGCCCAAAATCCAGTCCAGCTGCTCGGCAAGCAGGATCAGTGTGCCGATCGCCGGGGTGTTGTAGGTCTGGTTCTTCAGGCTGTTCTCCACGGCGATTGGCAGCGAGAGGAAGTCGGGCACCCAGCGACCGGAGGCGGCGATCGAGTCGATGCGCGCCAGCGCGGCGGGGGAGACGACCGCAATCCACAGGCCGCCGTCACCCGCGAAATTCTTCTGCGGCGCAAAGTAGTACGCGTCGGCGTCGGTGATATCCACCGGAAGGCCGCCCGCCGCCGAGGTGGCGTCGATGACGATGAGCGAGCCGTCGCTTCCCTGCGGGCGCTGCACCGGGACAGCGACGCCGGTCGAGGTCTCGTTGTGGGCCCAGGCGATGACGTCGACGCCGGGGTCCGATTGCGGCTCGGGCGCACTGCCCGGGTCGGCCTTGACGATCACCGGGTCACCGATGAACGGATTCTTGGCCACCGCCGAGGCGAACTTCGAGCTGAACTCGCCGTAGGTCAGGTGCAGCGAGCGCCGGTCGATGAGCCCGAACGCCGCCGCGTCCCAAAACGCCGTCGACCCGCCGTTACCGAGGATGACCTCGTAGCCGTCGGGTGCCGAGAACAGCTGGCGCACACCGTCGCGGACCCGGCCCACCAGGTTCTTCACCGGTGCCTGCCGGTGTGAGGTGCCGAAGAGATCACCGGCGGCAGCGAGCGCTTGAAGCTGCTCGGGCCGCACCTTCGACGGTCCGGAACCGAACCGTCCGTCGCTGGGTTTGAGGTCGGCGGGGATCGTCAGGTCGGCCATGCGGTCAAGAGTAGTGACCCGGGGTGTGCGCATCCGGCGGGGAGGGTGGACGCGAAATTCTGAGAAAGTGGGTAAACGGCCTAAAAAGAAATGTTGCCGTGTCCATACTGTGATGTCGGGGGACTGCAGCTCGAGCCCATTGGGGGGCACGTGAACAGTCATGGGAAGAGTTCGGCGTTCGTTCGCGCCTACTTGGCGGTCGCGACGGTTCTTGGATCGGCGTTCGCGCCGGTGTTGGCCCACGCCGATATCGACAACGGTTCTGACCTGCTCAACCAGATCAACGCCACCCGCGCGGCCAATGGCTGCGGGCCGGTGGCGCCCAATCCTGAGCTGACGGCGTCGGCTACGCGACATGCCACAGACATGCTGCACAACGGGGTGCGCGAGCACGTCGGCTCGGATGGATCGACCGTCGTCCAGCGCGCCACCGACGCCGGCTACACGCCCTACGCGGCGATCGGCGAGGTCGTCTTCTGGAGCACCGGCTACGGCAACGATCCGGCCAACGCGGTCAACTGGTGGATGAACAGCCCAGGTCACCGCGCCATCATCACCAACTGCAGCCTCACCGAGGCAGGGTTCTCCGAGGTATCCAGCGGCGACCGCACGACCGCCGCGGGCGACTTCGGCACCAAGCGATAGCCCCCCGTCGGGCCGCTTTTTTGTGAGCTGCATCACAAAATCCTGCTGCGAGCTCCCTGGCCACACCGGGTATACGAGTCCTGTTCAATAGGCGATACCTCCGGTACCGTTGTTGGACAACAAGCCGAGAAATGTAAAGCTCGCGGGAGGCAGTGATGGCTCGAACTCGCACGGTCAGGCGTTGGCGTCGCAACATGGACGTCCTTGATGACACCGAGTACACCGACTTGCTCAACACCCTGTCCGAGGGCTCGGTGCGGCGCAATTTCAACCCCTACACCGACATCGACTGGGATTCGCCGGAATTCGCGGTGGTCGACAACGACGAGCGCTGGATCCTGCCCGCCACCGACCCGTTCGGCCGTCACCCGTGGTACCAGGCGCTGCCGAAGCAGCGGCAGATCGAAATCGGCATGTGGCGACAGGCCAACGTCGCCAAGGTCGGCCTGCACTTCGAGTCGATCCTGATCCGCGGGCTGATGGAATATGCGTTCTGGACGCCGAACGGCTCCCCGGAATACCGGTACTGCCTGCACGAGGCGGTCGAAGAGTGCAACCACACCCTGATGTTCCAGGAGATGGTGAACCGCATCGGCGCCGACGTGCCCGGGATGCCCAGGCTGCTCAAGTGGATTCAGCCGTTGATCCCGCTGGTCGCCGGTCCGCTGCCGATCCCGTTCTGGTTCGGCATCCTCGCCGGCGAGGAGCCGATCGACCACACGCAGAAGAACGTTCTGCGCGAAGGGAAGACACTGCATCCGATCATGGAACGCGTGATGGCGATCCATGTCGCCGAGGAAGCCCGGCACATCTCGTTCGCGCACGAATACCTGCGCAAGCGAGTGCCGCACCTGCCGCGGCGCAAGCGGTTCTGGTTGTCGCTCTACGTCCCGCTGACCATGCGGATCCTGTGCTCGGCGATCATCGTTCCCCCGCGGGCGTTTTGGAAGACATTCGACATTCCGCGCTCGGTGCGCAAGGAAGTGTTCTTCAAATCGCCAGAGTCTCGGCAGATGCTGCGTGACATGTTCGGTGATGTCCGGATGCTCTGCCGCGAAACGGGTTTGATCAATCCCGTCGCCAAGCTGATGTGGCGGTTCTGCAAGATCGACGGCAGGCCGAGCCGCTATCGCAGCGAGCCGCAGCGCCAGCACGTCGCCGCCGCCTAGGTAGCGTCCTCATGCCGCATGTGATCACCCAGTCGTGCTGCAGCGACGGGTCCTGTGTCTATGCCTGCCCGGTGAACTGCATACACCCGTCGCCGGACGAGCCGGGCTTCGCGACCGCCGAGATGCTCTACATCGACCCGGTCGCCTGCGTCGACTGCGGCGCGTGCGTGAGCGCGTGTCCTGTCGGCGCAATCGCCCCCGACACCAAACTCGAGCCTCCGCAGCTGCCGTTCATCGCGCTCAACGCGGCGTATTATCCGCCGCGGCCTGCGGGCCAGAAGCTGCCGCCGACGTCGAAGCTGGCGCCGGTGATCGACGCGCCGAAAGTATCTGCGCGCGGGGCGGTTCCGCTGACCGTGGCGATCGTCGGCTCGGGTCCGGCGGCGATGTACGCCGCCGACGAGCTGCTCACGCAAAAGGGTGTCCGCGTCAACGTGTTCGAGAAGCTGCCGACCCCTTACGGTCTGGTGCGCGCGGGTGTGGCGCCCGACCACCAGAGCACCAAGCGCGTCACCCGTCTGTTTGACAAGATGACCAGGCTGCCCGGGTTCACGTTCTTTCTCAACGTCGAGGTGGGATCGGATCTGTCGCACGCCGACCTGCTGGCCCACCATCACGCCGTGCTGTATGCGGTCGGGGCGCCCGACGACCGCAGGCTCGAAGTCGACGGCATCGGCCTGCCCGGCACCGCCACGGCCACCGAACTGGTGGCATGGATCAACGGCCATCCCGAATACCGCGATCTACCGGTCGAGCTGGGTCATGAGCGGGTGGTGATTGTCGGCAACGGCAACGTGGCGCTCGATGTCGCGCGTATCCTGACGTCCGATCCGGATGCGTTGGCGGGCACCGACATTGCCGACCATGCGCTGGCAGCGCTCCGACGGTCACAGGTCACCGAGGTGGTGATCGCGGCCCGCCGCGGCCCGGCGCAGTCCGCGTTCACCCTGCCCGAACTCATCGGGCTGACGTCGACGTGCGACGTGGTGCTCGACTCGGCCGACCACGAGCTGGTGTTGCGGGACCTGGCCGGCGCCGCAGATCCCCTGACCCGCAACAAACTCGAGATCCTGTCCAAGCTTCCCGACGCCTCGGCACCGGTCACCCGGCCGAGGATCCGGCTGGCCTACAACCTGACACCCCGGCGTGTCCTTGGCGCGGATCGCGCCACCGGGATCGAGTTCGCACACACGGGGACAGACGACAGCTGCAGCATCGATGCGGGCCTGATCCTGACCTCGATCGGCTACCGCGGCAAGCCGATTCGCGCTCTGCCGTTCGACGAGGGCGCCGCGGTGGTGCCGAACGACGGCGGTCGCGTCGTCGACCCCCAGACCGGCCACCCGGTGGCGGGCAGCTATGTCGCGGGCTGGATCAAGCGCGGACCGACCGGGTTCATCGGCACCAACAAGTCGTGTGCGCAGCAGACGGTGCAGCGCCTGGTCGACGACTACAACGCGGGACGGTTGGTCGACCCGGTCGCCAAGCCGGCAGCCCTGGACAAGCTGGTACGCAGCCGGCGCCCGGACGTCGTCGACGCGGCGGGGTGGCACGCCATCGACGAAGCGGAAATCGCCCGCGGCGGTGGACAGCGGCCGCGCATCAAGTTCACCTCGGTCACCGACATGCTGGCCGCCGCGGCCACCGCCCCGGCGCCGTCTCTTCCACAGCGGGTGCTGGCCGGACTGCGTCGCTGAGACGCCCTCGGCTACTGCGATTTCACCGCCGCTTCGATCTCCTCCATGCTGACCTCACGCACCGGCTGACCCAACGACCACTGGTGCCCGAACGGATCCTGCAGCACGCCGTACCGGTCACCCCAGAACATGTCGTCGAGCGGCATGACGACGGTGGCCCCGGCGTCGACCGCCTGCTGGAACTTCTTGTCGACATCGGTGACGACAAGATGGATGGTGACCGGCGAGCCGCCGAGCGCCTTCGGCGTCATCGACTTGCCGCCGCTCATCTCCGGGAAGTCGTCGTTGAGCATCACCATCGAGCCGTTGATGTTGACGGCGGCGTGGATCAGCTTGCCGTCGGGCCCGGGCACGCGGCCCTGTTCGACGGCGCCGAATGCCTTGACGTAGAAGTCGATCGCACCGGCGGCGTCGTCGACGACCAGGTGCGGCAACACTGCAGGCTGTACTTCGATGGCCATGATGTCTCCTCTCGTGGGTGGTCGCTACTACCGACTATCCGCGCGCGGAAAACTCATCGCGGTTAGACGACGGAGAATTCTGGCGGAAGAGCCGTGCGGCCCGTCAGCGCCAGCAGCAGTTCGTCGCCCCGGCCCGTCGCCAGCGCGATACGCGTCGCCAGCACGCCCGCCTCGTCGAGCACCTCGGCGGGTAGCTCGAGCGAAAGACCCACTGCTCGTGCGATATCCAGGCTGTGCACAGCGAGCTCGAACGTCCGAGTCGGCAGGTAGGTGTGCAATCGCACGCCCAGCCCGCCGATCACCTCGATCAGCGGGTCTCCGGCGCCGGCAAGCTCGCCCAGCACGCGCTCGACCAGGCCGTCGATGGTGCGCAGCGGGTCGTCGCCCAGGTCGCGGCCCGCCTGCCTGCCGCGTTCGATGATGGCCTCGGCGCCCGCGGTCGCGACGTAGTCGGCGATGTGGACGTAGTAGTCCTGCGGCGTCGCCACGTCCTCGCGTTCGGCCGTGGTCTGCAGATACGAGCTGACAGTGATCAGCGAGCGCGACGCATGCCCGACCAGGGCCCGCAGGTCCCACTCGCCCAGCCCGGGCCCGTCCCACGCCTCGCCGGGGATGCGCGGCACGAGGCCGGCGAAGCTGCGCGCCGCCGAGGCAAACGTCGAGACCGTCGCCGCCACCGGGTCAGCCCTTCGCGATCTCGTTCCAGCCCTCGACCGATTCCGGGCCGCGCGGAGCAGGCCCGACGTACACCGCCGACGGTCGGACCAGCTTGCCCAGCTTCTTCTGCTCGAGGATGTGCGCACACCATCCGGCGGTGCGGCCGCAGGTGAACATCGCGGGCATCATCGTGGCGGGCACCTCCGCGAAGTCGAGGATGACCGCCGCCCAGAACTCCACGTTGGTTTCGATGGCCCGGTCGGGTCGACGCTCGCGCAGTTCGGCCAGCGCGGCCTGTTCCAGCGCGGCGGCGACCTCGTAGCGGGGCGCATCCAGGCGCTTGGCGGTGGCCCGAAGCACCCGGGCGCGCGGGTCCTCCGCCCGGTACACCCGATGGCCGAAGCCCATCAGCTTTTCCTTGCGGTCCAGCACACCGCGGACGACGGCCTGCGCATCGCCGGTGCACTCGGCCTCCTCGAGCATCGGGATAACGCGTGCGGGCGCGCCGCCGTGCAGCGGTCCGCTCATCGCGCCGACGGCACCTGAGAGCGAGGCCGCCACGTCGGCGCCGGTCGAGGCGATCACCCTGGCGGTGAACGTCGAGGCGTTCATGCCGTGTTCGGCGGCCGATACCCAGTACGCATCGATCGCCTCGACATGCCTGGGATCCGGCTCACCCTGCCAGCGCGTCATGAAACGCGCTGTGACGGTTGTGCATTCGTCGATCATGCGTTGCGGGACGGCAGGCTGATAGATGCCGCGGGCGGACTGCGCCACATAGGACAGCGCCATCACCGACGCGCGGGCAAGGTGATCGCGGGCGGTGGCGTCGTCGATGTCCAAGAGCGGGGGATAACCCCAGATCGGCGCCAGCATCGCCAAACCGGCCTGCACGTCGACGCGGACGTCGCCGCTGTGGATCGGCAACGGGAACGGTTCGGCCGGCGGCAGCCCCTGACCGAATTTGCCGTCCACCAGCAGGCCCCACACATCGCCGAACGTGACCTGCCGCTCGACCAGGTCTTCGATGTCGACGCCGCGATAGCGCAGTGCGCCGCCGTCCTTGTCCGGCTCGGCGATCTCGGTGGTGAAGGCGACGACGCCTTCGAGGCCGGGAACGAAATCGTCCGGTACTGCTGTCATGGGAGCGATTCTCGCACCCGGACCGTCACTGCTCGCTACCGGTCGGTAACAAGCCGCCGAACTGTCGGGGCGTAGCGTTGGCCCGGTGGCTACCCCGGAAAACGAGCGACTGGCCGCCATGCGCGTGGAGTACGGCTCGGTCGAGAAGGACGGCAGCCCCGACCTGGACACCGACTGGGTCGCCGAGGGTTGGGTTGCTTTGTTGCGCAAGTGGTTAGCCGACGCCGAGAGCGCCGGTGTCGCCGAACCCAACGCCATGGTCGTCGGCACCGTCGATGATCACCAAAGGCCGGTCACCCGGACGGTGTTGTGCAAGAGCGTGGACGATGCCGGCATCACGTTCTTCACCAACTACGACTCAGACAAGGGCACGCAACTGGCTGCCACGCCGTACGCGTCGGCGACGTTTCCGTGGTATCTGCTCGGCCGCCAGGTGCACGTTCGCGGCCCCGTCACGAAGGTGCCCGAAGAGATGACCCTGGACTATTGGCGTCACCGGCCACGCGGGTCGCAGCTGGGCGCCTGGGCGTCGCACCAATCGCGGCCGATCGCCTCGCGTGCCGCTTTGCTCGGCCAATTGGCCGACGTGACACAACGTTTCGCCAACGTCGACGAGGTTCCGGTGCCGCCGAACTGGGGCGGATACCTGATCGCCCCTGAGGTCGTCGAGTTCTGGCAGGGCCGGGAAAGCCGCCTGCACAACAGAATCCGGGTCACCGGCAATGGCGTCGAGCGGCTGCAGCCCTAGTGAGACGTTTCTTCGCCGATCTCTCTCCGCTGCAGACGCCGGACTTCCGCCGGCTTTTCGTGGCCGGCATACCGACCGTAATCGGCGCCAACCTGACCATCTTTGCGGTGCCCGTGCAGATCTACGCGATCACTGAAAACTCGGCTTATGTCGGGCTTTCGGGGATCTTCGCGCTCGTCCCGCTGGTGGTGTTCGGGCTGTGGGGCGGTGCATGGGCCGACGCGATGGACCGCCGCGTGCTGCTGATCATCACGTCGTCCGGTCTGGCTGTGGCTTCTCTTCTGCTGTGGTTGCAGGCCGCGGCGTCGATGGACAACGTGTGGGTGGTGTTGGGTCTGCTGTCGGTGCAGCAGGCGTTCTTCGCGGTGAACTCGCCGACCCGTTCGGCGGCGATCTCGCGGATCGTGCCCGGTGATCAACTGCCCGCGGCAAGCTCGCTGAACTTCACCGTATTCCAGTTCGGCGCCATCGTCGGGCCGCTGCTGGCCGGGGTGATGTTGCGCTGGGTGGACCTGTCCACGCTCTATCTCATCGACGCGATCACATGTGCCGCACCGATCTGGGCGACGGTGCGGCTGACGCCGATCCCGCCGAGCGGCGCCGGGCAGAGTTCGGCGGGTTGGGGATTCGCCGCAGTGCTCGACGGGTTCCGGTATCTGGCCGGAAACACCGTGGTGTTGATGTCGTTCGTCGTCGACCTGATCGCGATGATCTTCGGCATGCCAAGGGCGCTGTTTCCTCAGATGGCCCATGAGAGCTTCGGCGGCCCGGTCAAAGGCGGTTCGACGATGGCGCTGCTGGCCGCGGCCATCTCCGTTGGCGCCGTCCTCGGCGGGGTGTTCTCCGGTTGGCTGCCCCGCGTGCGACGCCAGGGACTCGCCGTGGTCTGGGCCGTCGTGGTGTGGGGAGCAGCGATGATCGGCTTCGGCGTCGCGGTCGGGTTCGCCAGCGGGCACACCGGTGCCATGCTGTGGATTGCGTTGCTGTGCCTGGTGATTGGTGGCGCCGCAGATCTGGTGTCGGCGGCGTTCCGCAACACGATCCTGCTGCAGGCCGCCTCCGACGAGGTGCGCGGTCGGCTGCAGGGCGTGTTCACCGTCGTGGTCGCGGGCGGCCCACGGCTCGCCGACGCCGCCCATGGTGGCGCCGCTGCGGCGGTCGGCACCGTTGCGGCCGCCGCGGGCGGTGGCGTGCTGGTCGTCGTCGGCGTCGTGATCGCCGTGCTGATCGCGCCGGCATTCGTGCGATACCGGGTCAGTCGAGCCGGCGTTGATGAACAGTCGGCGGCCAGCGAACAGATCACCGACGGTGACGTTGCCTAACAGCGGCGCGCCGCACCCTTGCGTTGGTCGTCACCTCGGCGACGAGTTAACATCCTGGCGTGCCTGATGATTCGGGGGAGTCAGCTGCGCTCGGTTTGCGCGAACGTAAGAAACGGCGCACCCGTGCAACCCTGATCGACGCCGCCATCCAGCTATGTGAACGGCAAGGGTTCGAGCAGACCACCGTCGAGCAGATCGCCGCGATGGCCGACGTGTCGCCCCGCACCTTCAGCCGCTACTTCTCCACCAAAGAAGCGGTGTGCATGGCGTTGGTCGACGATGCCATCGACGTCGCGGCCGCCGAGCTGGCGCAGCTACCGGAGGACATGAATCACCTGGAGGCGCTGTGTCGCGCCTCGGTGACCATGTACCGCAACACCAAGACTGCGGGCATCGGCGGGCTCACCGCCCCGCGGTTGATGTGCACGCTGCGCATCATCATGTCGTCGCCGACTTTGCGGCAGGCGACGATGGAGTTCCGTCCGCACGCGGTCAACGTCGAGCTGGCAAAGCGGATGGGTGTCGGGCTCGAGGACCGCGCACTGCGGCTGGTCGCGGCGTCGTGGGCGGCGATCATCATGACCGCGCTGGCCGACCTCGGGATGGCAACGAATTGGCGGGGCGTCGACATCGACGACGCCGTGGACCGGATCGAGGAAACGTTCGCCCAGTTCGTAGGCCTGATCGACGACATCTCGGTAGCCAGGCGCAGCTAGTCCGACCCCGGCTGACCCCGCGTGGGCGCGATTGCCAGAATGGGACTACCTTTTGAGGGGCAGAGTCGGTTCGCTGAGCGAAGAAGGGATTCCTGTGGCAGAAAAAGACGAGCACGCCACCCTCCACTATCCCGGTGGCGAGCTTGAGCTGGACATCGTCGGGGCCAGCGAGGGCGCCGACGGAATCGCTCTGGGGTCGCTGCTGGCGAAGACCGGCTACACCACCTTCGACGAGGGCTTCGTCAACACCGCTTCGACGAAGAGCGCCATCACCTACATCGACGGCGATGCGGGCATCCTGCGCTATCGCGGATATCCCATCGAACAGCTCGCCGAGAAGTCCAACTTCATCGAGGTCAGCTACCTGCTGATCTATGGAGAGCTGCCCAGCCAGGAGCAGCTGGCCGAGTTCACCACCAGGATCCAGCGGCACACCCTGCTGCACGAGGACCTCAAGCGGTTCTTCGACGGCTTCCCGGCCAACGCGCACCCGATGCCGGTGCTGTCCAGCGCGGTCAACGCGCTGTCGACGTACTACGAGGACTCGCTCGATCCGTTCGACGACGAGCAGGTCGAGTTGTCGACCATCCGGCTGCTGGCCAAGCTGCCGACCATCGCGGCGTACGCGTACAAGAAGTCGGCCGGCCAGCCGTTCCTGTACCCGGACAACTCGCTGACCCTGGTCGAGAACTTCCTGCGGATGACGTTCGGCTTCCCCGCCGAGCCCTACGAGGTCGACCCCGAGATCGTGCGGGCGCTCGACATGCTGTTCATCCTGCACGCCGACCACGAACAGAACTGCTCGACGTCGACGGTGCGGCTGGTCGGCTCGTCGCAGGCCAACCTGTTCACCTCGATCTCTGGCGGCATCAACGCGCTGTGGGGCCCGCTGCACGGCGGCGCCAACCAGGCCGTGCTCGAGATGCTGGAGAAGATCCGCCAGGCCGACTTCGACGTCCACGAGTTCATCAAGAAGGTGAAGAACCGCGAAGAGGGCGTGAAGCTCATGGGCTTCGGCCACCGCGTCTATAAGAACTACGATCCGCGGGCCCGCATCGTCAAAGAGCAGGCCGACAAGATCCTCGGCAAGCTCGGCGGCGACGACGAGATGCTCGACATCGCCAAGACGCTCGAAGAAGCCGCGCTCACCGACGACTTCTTCATCGAACGCAAGCTGTACCCGAACGTCGACTTCTACACCGGCGTGATCTACCGGGCGATGGGCTTCCCGACACGGATGTTCACCGTGCTGTTCGCGCTCGGCCGGCTGCCGGGCTGGATCGCGCACTGGCGTGAGATGCACGACGAGGGCAGTGGCAAGATCGGCCGTCCGCGCCAGATCTACACCGGCTACACCGAGCGCGACTACCAGCCCCTCGACGCCCGCTAGGCGTTTTCCGACTACAACGTCGGCCTGAGAGCGTCGCCGTGCATATATGGCCGCGAAGGCGCTGTCAGCGTGACATTGCGTCAGCTGAGAGACATTTCACTGCCGGTCCTGGTTGCCCTGTAGATAGTTGTAGTTCCACAATAGTTGTGTGAATGAAACCGAGGTCACCACTCGGCGCAAGGCCATCATCCTGGTGTCCTGCTGCCTGAGCCTGCTGATCGTGTCGATGGATGCGACGATCGTCAACGTCGCGATTCCGAGCATCCGCGCCGACTTCGGCGCGTCGGCCTCGGAGATCCAGTGGGTCATCGACGTCTACACCCTGGTGCTGGCCTCGCTGCTGCTGCTGTCCGGCGCGATGGGCGACCGCTTCGGCCGCAGGCGCACGTTCCAGATCGGGCTGACGGTCTTCGCGGTCGCATCCTTGCTGTGCAGCCTGGCACCGAACATCCAGACGCTGATCGGCGCCCGCCTGCTACAGGCCATCGGCGGCTCGATGATGAACCCCGTCGCGATGTCGATCATCACGCAGGTGTTCCGCGGACGGGTTGAACGCGCGCGGGCAATCGGCGTCTGGGGCGGCGTCGTCGGCATCTCGATGGCGCTGGGCCCGATAGTGGGCGGGGCGCTCATCCAGTACGTCGACTGGCGCGCAGTGTTCTGGATCAACCTGCCGATCTGCGCGACGGCGATCCTGCTGACCGCGATCTTCGTGCCAGAATCCAAGTCGACCACCATGCGCGACGTCGACCCGATCGGACAAGCACTGGGTATGGCGTTTCTGTTCGGCGTCGTATTCGTCCTCATCGAAGGGCCGGGGATGGGCTGGACCAACGTGCGCATCGTCGGTGTTGCCGTCATCGCGGTGATCGCGTTCATCGCCTTCCTGCGTTATGAGTCCCGGCGTCACGACCCGTTCATCGATCTCCGGTTCTTCCGTAGCATTCCGTTCGCGTCGGCGACGATGATCGCGGTGTGCGCGTTTGCGTCCTGGGGGGCGTTCCTGTTCATGATGTCGCTGTACCTGCAGGGTCTGCGCGGCTTCTCGGCCATGCACACTGGGCTGATCTATCTGCCGGTTGCTGTTGGCGCGCTGATCTTTTCACCGCTGTCGGGCCGCCTGGTGGGCCGCTTCGGCAGCAGACCGTCGCTGTTTGTCGCTGGCACCCTGATCACCGCCGCGACGTTGATGCTCACGCGGCTGACCGCCACCACCGCCGTCTGGCAGCTGCTGGTGATCTTCGCCGTCTTTGGCATCGGCTTCTCGATGGTTAACGCGCCGATCACCACGGCGGCGGTCAGCGGCATGCCGACCGATCGTGCGGGCGCCGCCTCGGCTGTGGCGTCGACGAGCCGACAGGTAGGTGTCAGTCTCGGTGTGGCACTGTGCGGTTCGATCGCCGGGGCCGCATTGGCCGCGACGGGTGCGGACTTCGCGATCGCCGCCCGGCCGCTGTGGTACATCTGCGCGGCTCTGGGTGTGACGATCTTTCTGTTGGGTGTCTTTTCCACCTCCGCGCGCGCCACCCGCTCGGCCGAGCGCCTGGCGCCGCTGATCGACCCGTCGCAGTGGGAGGGTGTCCATGTCCGCTAACCCGTTGGCCGACACCGTTTGGCGCGCAATGGCCGCGCTGGTGATCGACAACCGCGACAGCTGGAAACGTGCGGTGATAGAGCGGACGGGTTTGCCGTTCAGCCGGATTCGCATTCTCAGCCGGCTGGCCCGCCAACCCATGACGGTCAAGCAGATCGCACAGGCGGCGACAATCGACGCGCCTGCGGCCACCGTGGCCGTCAACGATCTGGAGGAGCGCGGCCTCGTCGTGCGGGAGACCGACCCGACCAATCGGCGGTGCAAGGTGGTGTCGCTGACTGACGCCGGTCGCGACATGGTGGCGACGATCGACGCGACCGACGACCCCGCGCCCGAAGTCCTGCTAAATCTCGACGAAGCCGAGCTGTCGAAGCTGGAAGCGATCCTGAGCAAGGTGACCGAGAAATAGCGTTCGGGCGGTTACTGGTCGAGCACCGCCATCGCCGCACTGTGGCCGCCGAGTCCTGACACTGCGCCACCTCGGCGAGAACCAGATCCGCACAACAGGATTCGCTCGTGATCGGTCGCCACACCCCAGCGCCGGGCAGGGGTATCCAGAGGCTCATCATCCTCGACGAACGGCCACGCCAACGCACCGTGGAAGATGTTGCCCGCCGTCATCCCCAGCGTGCGCTCCAGGTCTTGGGTGGTCTTTGCCTCGATGCAGAGCCGGCCGGACGCGTCCTCCATCAGCACATCCTGAATCGGTTCGGCGAGCACGGAATTGAGCGAGTGAAGCGCCGCCGACGTCAGATCTTCGCGCAGCCGATCGGGATCCGCCCCTGCCGCCAGATGATGCGGCGTGTGCAGGCCGAACACCGTCAGGGTCTGCGCGCCCGACCCCGCAAGCTCCTCCGACAGGATCGACGGGTCGGTCAGCGAATGGCAGTAGATTTCGCACGGCAACGGGTCGGGGACCGACCCGCCGGCTGCACGGGAGTACGCGGCATCGAGCTGGCTGTAGTTCTCGTTGATGTGAAATGTGCCGCCGAAAGCCTGTTCGGGGGAGACGGTTTCGTCGCGCAGCCGCGGTAGGCGCCGGAGCAGCAGGTTCACCTTGACCTGTGCTCCCGGCGCCATGGCCGGCGGCGCAGCACCGACCAACTGCGCCAATACCGCCGGCGTCACGCCCGCCAGGATGTAGTCGGCGTGCACCCGGTGTTCGCGGCCGTCGCGCACATAACACACCTCACCATCCGGGTCGATCGCGTAAACCTCTGCGCTGGTGGTGATTTCGGCGCCGTAGCCGGCGGCCGCAGCGGCCAGCGCGCCGCTCACTGCGCCCATCCCGCCGATCGGCACGTTCCATTCCCCGGAGCCGTTGCCGATGAGGTGATACAGGAAGCAGATATTCTGCCGCAGCGAAGGATCGTCGAGACGGACGAAGGTGCCGATCAACGCGTCGGTGGCCATCACACCCCGGACCAGATCGCTGTCCACGGCTTCGCAGATGCCATGCCCGATCGGCTCGCAGACCAACGTCTCCCACGCCGACTCCGCGTCTACGTCCCCGCCGGCCACCACATGGCTGAACGCATCCGACCGCGACATGAGCGGTGCCGTCAACGTGGGCCACAGCCGAGTGGTGACGGTTCGCGCGCGCCGGTAGAACGAGGCGAACGGCTCGGCGTCGGCAGCGGCGGCAACCGCGGCGAACGTGGTTGACGGGCCGACGAGCAGCCCGGTCCGCCCTCCGTTCGCCGGATCGGGCGTGTACGACGAATAACGACGCCGCGCCAGCCGCACCCGCAGCCCGAGGTTGTCGATGATGCGTCGCGGCAGCAGGCTGACCAGGTACGAATACCGCGACAGCCGGGCATCGACGCCTTCGAACGCATGCGCCGATATGGCCGCGCCGCCGACGTGGTCAAGCCGTTCGAGGATCCGCACCCGCCGACCGGCTCGGGCCAGGTAAGCGGCCGCAACCAGGGCATTGTGCCCACCACCGACCACGACCACGTCGCAGCGCGGATCGGTGATCAATTGAGATAGCCCTCGACCTCATCCGGAGGTCGCACCTGGGCTTCGCGGGGATCGCCGCCGGTCTCCCGCAGCGCGCGGCGTTGCCGCAACAGGTCCCAGCACTGGTCGAGCTCCACCTCCAGCGCACGCAGACGGGAATGCTCCTCATCTGCACTTATCTCATGCCGCTGCAAGCGCTCCCGCAACTCGCGCTCCTCGTCGACGAGTTCGCGGATACGGGCCAGGGGGTTATTTTCAGCTGCCACGAATCCAGTGTGCCCGCTCCTACGGTCGGGCTTAACGCGATTGACGCGTAACCTAGCCCACCGTGGCGACTAAACCCGAGGTGGAATTTCCGAACGGACCGGCACCGACCTCGCTGGTCATCGAAGACATCACGGTCGGCGACGGTGCGGAAGCGGTGCCGGGCGGCACGGTGACCGTGCACTATGTCGGCGTCGAGTACGACACCGGCGAAGAGTTCGACAGCTCGTGGAACCGCGGCGAGTCGATCGAGTTACCCCTGCGGGGCCTGATCCAGGGCTGGCAGGACGGTATCCCGGGCATGCGCGTCGGCGGTCGGCGCCGGCTCACCATCCCACCTGCCCAGGCCTACGGACCGGCGGGCGGCGGCCACCGGTTGTCGGGCAAGACGCTGATTTTCATCATCGACCTGCTGGACGTTCGCTGATCGACATGGCGCACCGCTATGTCCGACACCGGTTGGGCGCGGCCTGGTTCGTTGCCTTGGTGTCAATACCGCTGCTGCTGGCCGTGATCGGGTGGGCGGCGATGAGAACACCGGACGTCGAGGTCGATGCCGGCGCGGCCAGCGTGAACCCATCGGCGACGCTGACGGCACCCACGAGCACCGAAGCCCAGACGCCACCGCAGACGAATTTCGCGCCGTTGTCGATTGCGCAGACCGGCAACGGCTTCACGCTCGGCGGTGAGCTTCCCAGCGTCGAGGCGAAAACGTCGCTGTCCCAGAGCCTCAAGCTGGCGTTCGGTTCCGGCATCACCTTGGTCGACAACATCACCGTCAAGCCGGGCGGCAACGCACCTGATTTCGCGGCCCTTGGCTCGATTCTGGGCTCGGCCGTCGACATCACGGGTTTCCGCTTCGAGCTCAAGGGCGACACCGTCACTCTCAGCGGTCACGCGCCGGCCGAGGACTCGAGGAACGAAGTCCAGTCGGCGGTCAAGGCGGCGTGGCCGAACATGCGCGTTGTAAACAACATTCAGGTGGGATAGATGGACTTCGTCATCCAGTGGCTGTGGTACCTGATGGCATTCGTTGCAGGCTCGCTGGTCGCCTGGCTGATCGCCGGTGTGGTGGTCACGGCGACAAGCGAGGAGCCAAGCGTGGAGACACGCTGATGCACGACGTCAACTGGTGGCTGGTGGCCGTGGCGTTCGTCCTCGGCCTGGTGCTGACGCTGTTCCTGGTGATCGGCAGGGTCGGCGACGACAATTAGCGTGGGCCCGGCAGCCGCAACAACAACCGCGCTCCGCCCAACGGACTGGCCTGCAATGACGCTGTGCCGCTGTGCAATTCGGCCTGCTGTGCCACCAGCGCCAGACCGAGGCCCGACCCCGACGCCGAGGCCGTAGAGCCCCGGGAGAAGCGTTCGAACACGATGTCGCGTTCCTCTTCGGGAATGCCGACGCCGTCGTCGTCGATCGCGATCTCCACGCCCGCCCGCGAACTCACCGCCGAAAGCTGCACCCGGGTGGCGCCGCCGTGCTTGACCGCGTTGGCGATCGCGTTGTCCACCGCGAGCCGCAAGCCCGCGGGCAGCCCGACGATGATCACGGTCGGCGCCGGCACCAGTGACACGTCGAGATCCGGGTAGACGCGCATGGCGTCATGGGCGGCGCGGTCGAGCAGTTCGGTGATGTCGACCGGAACATGGTCATCGGAGGTCGACAGTTCGCCTTGGGCCAGACGCTCCAGCGCGCTCAGTGTTTCCTCGACGCGGGACTGCGTGCGGATGACGTCGTTGATGACCTCCTTGCGTTGTTCGTCGCCCAGGTCCAGCGTCGACAACACCTCGAGGTTGGTGCGCATCGCCGTCAAAGGCGTGCGAAGTTCGTGTGCCGACACCGCCGAGAAGTCACGCGCCGATGCCAAGGCCGCCTTCGTGCGGTCCTGCTCGGTCCAGATGCGTTGCAGCATGCCCTTGACCGCCTCGGCGATCTCGACGGCCTCGGTGGCCCCGCGGACTTCGACGTCGGGCGCCTCGTCACCGGCGTCGATCTGGCGGGTCTGCTGGGCGAGCCGCTTCAGCGGACGCACCGCGAACGCGGCGAGCAGCCATCCGGCGAACGTCGCCGCCCCGATCGCGAACGTGCAGATGATCAGCACGCGGCGATGCAGGTTGTTGGTGTCGGCGATCGTCGCGTCGTAGGTGGCGCCGACGGCCACCGACATCGGTTCGGGCGCGCGGATCTCGACCGTTCGCACCCGGTACCGCACCCCGTTGACGTAGGTGTCGGCGTACCCCGCGGGCAGCTGCGGCAGCACCACATTGGAGTTGGAGGTCACCTGGTCGCCCTTGCGGACGGTGATGACGGCGTCCTGGTCGTTGGGCGACTTCGGGATCTCGTCGAGCCCGCGCGGCAGGAAGGGGATCGCGAACCCGGCCGCTTCGTCGAGACGACGGTCTAGTCGTTCCTTGCGGTCGTTGGTGATGCCGATCCACACGACGGTGCCGACGATGCCGACCACGATCGCGGCGGCGATGGCTGTCGCGAACGCCACCCTGGTGCGTAACGAGGGCGTGCGGCGCAGGAACCGCGACAGCGGGGCCATCGCACTACTGCTGGCTGTTCTTCGCGCAAGCGCTCATCACTGCTGCCTGTTCTTCGCGCAAGCGCTCATCACTGCTGCCTGTTCTTCGCGCAAGCGCTCATCACTGCTGCCTCAGCACGAACCCCACCCCGCGCACGGTGTGCAACAGCCGCGGTGCGCCGCCGGCCTCCAGCTTGCGGCGCAGGTAACCGATGAAGACGTCAACCACGTTGGTGTCGGCGGCGAAGTCGTAACCCCATACCAGCTCTAGCAATTGGGCCCGCGACAGCACCGCGGTCTTGTGCTCGGCCAGCACCGCCAGCAAGTCGAACTCGCGCTTGGTCAAGTCGACATCGACGCCGTTGACGCGGGCGCGGCGGCCGGGAATGTCGACCTCGAGCGGGCCCACGGAGATGGTCTCCGACGAGAACGTCGCCGTCGCGCCGCGGCGTCGCAGCAGCGCCTTCACCCGGGCCACCAGCTCAGCCAGCACGAACGGCTTGACCAGATAATCGTCAGCGCCGGCCTCGAGCCCAGCGACCCGGTCGTCGACCGAGCTGCGGGCCGACAGCACACAGACCGGGACGTCGTTGTCCATCGCCCGCAAGGCGGTGACGACGCTTACGCCGTCCAGCACCGGCATGTTGATGTCGAGCACGATCGCATCGGGCCTGGTCTCGGTGGCACTGCGCAGCGCTTCGGCGCCGTCTTTGGCTGTCGCGACATCGAATCCGGACAGCCGCAGCCCGCGCTCCAGGGACGCGAGCACGTCGTCGTCGTCATCGACAACCAGTACCCGTGGAGATACCGAACTACTGTCCATGCACGCCATCTTGCCTGATCCGCCACGCCGATTGGGATAGGCACAAGACCGGGCCGCTATCACCTTCGCTTCGGTCATGTCACCGCCGTGTCACGGCGAAGGTGAACGTTCATCGATAGCAAAGCGCCGCCTATTCGGCGGTGCTAGCATCCCGAAACCATGCTGACGCCCCCTCCCCGCTTGATCGTCGAACCCGACGACGGCGTGGAACCGGTTCTCGGGTTCATCGACTCGGCCGAATCGTCACTGCTGATCAAACAATTCACGTTCACCGAACCCACGTTGATCGCCGCCGTCATTGCCAAAAAGCGGGCCGGGGTCGACGTTCGAGTCATGCTCAACGCGCAACGGTCGGGCGGTGATCGGGCCAACGACGAAACGTACGAGCAATTCCAGAAAGCCGGAATCGCCGTCCAGTGGGCCAGCTCCAAGTTCTACGTGACGCACGAGAAGTCCATCGTCGTCGACGGGAAGGCGGCCCTCGTCGCCACCTTCAACCTGATGGAGAAGTACTTCACGCTGACCCGCGACTACGGCGTGATCACCTACAACCCGTGCCACGTGGCGCAGATCGTCGAGGTCTTCAACGCCGACTGGGACCACCTCGACTGGAGACCCGGAATTTATGAAGGGCTGTTGTGGAGCAACGCCAACTCCCGCTACCACATGGCCCAGTTCATCGACATGGCCGAACACCGGCTCGATGTGCAGCATCCCAAATTCGTCGACGCGGTGATCCTCGAGCGGCTGGCCGCGGCGGCCCACCGCGGCGTCAAAGTGCACGTGCTGTGCGGCGGTAAGCACGGCATCAGCGAATGGGACATCCTCGACACCTTCGCGTCGCTGCGCACGCTCAAGCGGTTCGGGGTCAAGGTGCACAAGCAGAAGAACCTGCGCGTGCACGCCAAGCTGATCATCGTCGACAACACCAGAGCCCTGGTCGGGTCGATGAACATCGACAGAAGCGCCTTCGATCTTCGTCGCGAGCTGGGCATCCTCACCGACGACCCGGAGACCGTCGGCCGGCTGAAGGAGGTGTTCGACTCCGACTGGGACGCCTCACATCACTACGACGCGCCGGACCCGCTGGACTCCGCCCACCACGAGGAGGACGACTTCCCGCACGACCACGATCTCCTCCACGAGTGACCCCCACGCGAGGAGAAGACGAGCCCACCGCGGTCTCGGTCTCCCTGTTCGAATTGGCAACGACGTTCAACCACATCGCGCTCGCGTCTTTCGGCGGCGGCCTGTCGGCCTGGTCGCGGGAGGTCCTCGTCGTCGAGAAGCACTGGATGGGTGAGGAAGAGTTCCTCAGCGCCATGACGATGTGCCGCATCCTGCCCGGCGCCAACCAGGTGAACATGGCGGTGTTCGTCGGCACCAAGATGAAAGGCGTCTCCGGTGCCGTGGCGGCGCTGATCGGGCTGACCCTGCTGCCGCTGGCGTTCGTCCTGCTGATGGGCTTCATCTACTTCCGCTTCAAGGAGGTGCCCGCGGTCAAGAGCGTTCTGCACGGGGCGTCGGCCGCCGCGGTGGCGCTGACCATCGCGATGGTGATCCAGACCGGCCGCAAATGCCTGACCTCGCTGATGCCGCTGCTGCTGGCGCTTGCCTGCTTCATCCTGAATGGCCTTGTGCGCTGGCCACTTCCGGTCACGCTCGCGATCGTCGCGCCGGTCGCGCTGGTTTGGGCGTGGCCGAGAAAGCGTGCCGCCGCGTGAGCACCTACCTGCAGATCGCCGGCCTGTTCGCGTCGCTGTCGCTGCTGTCGATCGGTGGCGGCAATGCGGTGCTGCCCGAGATGCACATGCAGGCGGTGAAGGGCCATCACTGGCTGACCGACTCACAGTTCGCCGACGTGTTTTCGATTTCGCAGGCCGCGCCGGGGCCGAGCATTCTGATCGTCGCGCTCGTCGGCTATGGGGCAGGGCTGGAAGTCGGCGGCATTCCCGGCGCGATCATCGGGGGCGTTGTCGCCACGGTCGCCATGGTGATGCCCGCGGCGACGTTGGTGTATGTGCTCACGCTGTTCTGGCAGAAGGCGCAGCGCTCGAAGCTGCGCGCCGCGGTCGAGAAGGGCTTCGCGCCGCTGACGGTCGGCCTGATCCTGGCAACGGCGATGGTGATGAGCCGCGCCGCCGACCACGACTGGCGGGCCTATCTGCTGACCGCCGTCTGTACGGGGATCTTCGTGTTCACCAACGTCAACCCTTTGATCGTCGTACTCGGCGCAGGCGTGATCGGATACCTCGGGGTGATCTGACCGTCGGTCAGCTGCCCCCGCATCCGCCGCCGCCACAGCCGCCGCCTCCTGCGCAGCCACCGCCTCCACAACCGCCGCCACCAGTGCATCCCCCTGCGGCGCCTCCTCCGCAAGCTCCCGCGCCGTAGCTCACGGTGCCGGCTGCGGCTCCACCGGCGGCGCCCTCACCCAGACCCAGCGCGGCCCAGCGGGCGCGGCGTTCTGCGCGAGTCCGGTTGTGCCGATTGTTGATCACGATCATCAGCCAGACGAAGCCCCCGGCTACGGCTGCCATGACCACCAGCGCAAGAATTGCATCACCCATCAGCTGCCCCCGCATCCGCCGCCACCGCCGCCACAGCCACCTGCGCTGCAGCCGACTCCGCCGCCACAGCCGACTCCGCCGCCGCAGCCGATTCCGCCGCCGCAGCCGCCGGTCATTCCCGGACTGCCGCTGCACCCTGCGACTGGATCACCGACGCCGTCCTTCTTCGGCAGAGAAAGACCAGAGCCCGCCGACCACGTGGCGGCGGTCGCCGCACCGCCGGCGCTGTATCGCAGAGCCCACAGCGAGCGGCGATCCGTGATCGGACGGCCCCGGTAAAGGGGGACGGGTGGGCGGCCTTGCGGCCGCGGTGCGGGACGCGGGGGCGACTCGCGCATCGGCGCGGGTTCAGTGCAGTGTCGAGCGCGCCTGGCCTTGACGACCAACAAGACCAACAGCATCCCGACGAGTGCTCCGCCGATGATCTCCGCGACCGTGTTGCCGCTCATGGGCGAATGCTACGACGGTTTGCCAGAACGACGTAGAGTATCGGCATACGTCACCGGCGCATGAATCTAATCGATCGAGCCAATGCCGTGGTTGCGGCGCTCGATCTGCCCCCTGCGGTATTCAAGACGTGCCCATGGCAACCCCGGGAGCTCATCGACGAAGGTTTGCGGCAATGGCTGCGCTGCTGCGCGGCGGCGTTGCGCGACAACCAGATCATCGGGATGCCATCGCACGCCGTGGACGAGGCGTGGCACGGCTTCATCCTCTGCACCGCACGGTATTCCGCATTCTGCAAGCAGGCCTACGGCCGTTTCCTGCACCACCATCCCGAAGGCGGCGCACCCGACAACGCTCCCGCCGACCCAATGGGCGAACAACTGCGTCGCACGGTCATCGCGTGGTCGATGGTCGCTGCGCCCGGTGAGCGGTGTGTGCTCTGGGATCTCGACACGCATGTGGGCGTGGAGCAACCGTGGGGGATCGATGCGTCCACGGTCACGGACATCGAGACGGACCTCGCTCGCATCACCCACCGGGTTTAGCCGCACGACCGCCTGGGAAGTCGTTGACCTCATCCATTGTTGAGGTTTTACGGTGAATCGATGAGCTTTGAAACGGTAGCCCGGCAAACGCTGTACCGGCAGACGCACGCCAAGGGCGGCGATCTGCGGTTGCTGGCCGACCGCACGCTGCTGCGGCGGATCTGGCGCTTCGCCGGGCGTCACCATCGCAGGTTGGGCGTGTTCGTCGCGGTCAGCGTCGTCAGCGCGCTGCTCGGTCTGGCCACGCCGCTGCTAGCGGGCCGGGTCGTCGACGAGATCGGCAGGGGTGCCGGGGGTGTCGTCGTGATGCTCGCCGCAGTGATTGCTGCAATCGCCGTCGCGGAGTCCGGCGTGGCGCTGGTGACGCGCTGGCTGTCGGCGACCATCGGTGAGGGACTCATCCTCGATCTGCGCACCGCCGTGTTCGACCATGTGCAGCGGATGCCGGTCGCGTTCTTCACCCGCACCCGCACGGGCGCGCTGGTGAGCAGGCTCGGTAACGACGTCATGGGCGCGCAACGCGCGTTCTCCGACACGTTCTCCGGCGTCATCACCAACGTCGTCACGCTCACCCTGACGCTGGCCGTCATGCTGAGGATCTCCTGGCAGGTCACCTTGCTGTCGCTGCTGTTGATGCCGCTGTTCCTGGTGCCCGCACGCTGGATCGGACGGACCATGGCGCAGCTTTCGCGCGAAGCCGCCATCCACAACGCGACGATGAATACCCAGATGACCGAACGCTTTTCGGCGCCTGGCGCCACGTTGGTAAAATTGTTCGGCAGTCCCGTCACCGAGTCGCGCGAGTTCGCCGTGCGGGCCGGCCGTGTCCGCGATATCGGCGTGCGCACCGCGATGCTGCAGTCGGTGTTCATGAATTCGCTGACGTTGATGTCGGCGCTCGCGCTGGCCCTGGTTTACGGGCTGGGCGGTGTGCTCGCCATCGGAGGGCACTTGCCGACGGGCTCCATTGTGGCGCTCGCTCTGCTGCTCACCCGGCTGTACTCGCCGCTGACCGCGCTGGCCAACGCCCACGTCGAAATCGCCAGCGCGCTGGTCAGTTTCGAGCGTGTCTTCGAGGTCCTCGACCTCGAACCGCTGATCCAGGAGAAGCCGGGAGCCGTCGCAGTACCCGACGGCCCGGTGTCGGTCGAGTTCGACAACGTGCGGTTCTCATACCCGTCGGCTGACAAGGTTTCGCTGGCCTCGCTCGAAGAGGTCGCAGTGCTCAGCGAAACCGACGTTCGCGGCGGAGACGAAGTGCTGCACGGTATTTCGTTCACCGCACAGCCGGGCGAAATGGTGGCCCTGGTCGGTTCGTCGGGTGCGGGCAAGTCGACGATCGCGTCACTGATCGCCCGCCTCTACGACGTCGACAGTGGCGCCGTGAAACTCAACGGGGTCGACGTGCTCGACGTGACGTTCGAGTCGCTCAAAGAGACCGTCGGAATGGTGACCCAGGACGGGCACCTGTTCCACGAATCGATCGCGTCGAACCTGCGGCTGGCCGCGCCGGACGCGACCGACGAGCAGCTGTGGCAGGCGCTGGAACGCGCCCGGCTGGCCGACGTCGTCCGGGCGATGCCCGACGGCCTCGACACCGTCGTGGGGGAGCGCGGCTACCGGCTCTCCGGCGGCCAACGCCAGCGGCTGACCATCGCCCGGCTGCTGCTGGGCCGGTCGCGGGTCGTGGTGCTCGACGAGGCCACCGCCTCGCTGGACTCCGCGTCGGAAGCCGCGGTCCAGCAGGCGCTCGGTGAAGCGCTGGCCGGCCGCACCTCCGTTGTCATCGCCCACCGGCTGTCCACCGTCCGCGCGGCAGACACCATCCTCGTCGTCGAGGACGGCCGCATCGTCGAGCGCGGCAACCATGAGCAGTTGCTCGCACGCGGCGGTCGCTATGCCGAGCTGTACGAAACCCAGTTCGGCAAGCAAGCAGACCGCGAAGATGTCGTAGCCGCGTGAGAGCCTGGAACCCGATATTGATTTGCCGCCCAGCGGATAATGAGACCTACCTTGACTGAACCGAGACTGGATACGTTGCGCGCGTCGCACTCCGTGGCGCCGCCCCCGGCGCGGCGGCGCGCCAGCTCGGATCTCTGGCGGCTGCTGCCGTATCTCATGCCCTACCGCGTGCGCTGGATCGCGATGATCACCGTCGCCCTGCTGAGCCTCGGTGCCACCGTTGCGATTCCACTGATGACCAAGGCCGTCATAGACGGGCCGGTGCGCCGGCAGGATCAGCACGGCCTCTGGCTGCTCGGCGCCGCCGCGATGGGCGTCGGCATCTCCGAGGCGGTGCTGTGGTTCATCCGGCGGTGGCTCGCCGCCCGCAGCACGATGGGTGTGGAGGCCGACATCCGCAAGGACCTCTACGCTCGGCTGCAGATCCTGCCGATGTCGTTCCACGGCCGCTGGCAGTCAGGGCAGCTGCTGTCGCGAATCATGAACGACCTCAGCACGATTCGCCGTTTCATGTCGTTCGGCATGCTCTTCTTACTGCTGAATGTCATCCAGATCACCGTCGTGACCGCGATCCTGCTGACCATGTACTGGCCGCTGGGCGTGGTCGTGCTGTGCTCGATCGTGCCGATCGCGGCAACGGTGCTGCACTTCCAGCGGGAGTACACGCGGTTGTCGCGGCTGGCGCAGGATCAATCCGGACACGTCGCAACGCATGTTGAGGAGTCCGCGCTCGGTCTGCGGGTGGTCAAGTCGTTCGGCCGCGAGGACTACGTCTACGACCGATTCGACGAACAGCTCACCAACCTCTACGACACCCAGGTCAGCCGAGTGTCGGTGTCGGCGAAGTTCTGGACGCTGCTGGAGATCATCCCGAACCTGACCCTGATCGTCGTGCTGGGCGTCGGCGCATACGCCGCCGGTCACCACTACGTCACCATGGGCACGCTGGTCGCGTTCATCACGATGATGCTGTCGCTGGTGTGGCCCATCGCGTCGCTCGGCTTTCTGTTGTCGATGACCCAGGAGTCGTTTACCGCGGCGAACCGCATCGCCGAGATCTTCGACGCGCCATTGGAGATCACCGACGGCGCCGATGCGCGGACGCCGCGTGGCGGCCGGCTCGAACTCGTCGACGTCGGCTTCAAATTTCCGGATAGTGATGACTGGGCACTGCGCCACGTCAGCGTCACCGTCGAACCCGGCGAGACGCTGGCCCTCGTCGGCTCGACCGGATCGGGCAAATCGGTTCTCGCCAGCCTGCTTTCGCGGCTCTACGACGTGACCGAGGGTGCCATCCGCATCGACGGCCGGGACATCCGCGAGCTGTCGTTGCCCGCGCTGCGGCAAGCCGTGGCGACCGCGTTCGAGGACCCGACGCTGTTTTCGATGTCGGTCGCCGAGAATTTGCGGTTGGGGCGGCCGCACGCGACCGACGAGGAGCTGGCGCAGGCCATCGAGGTGGCCGCGGCGCAGTTCGTCTACGACCTGCCGTTCGGGCTGGACACCCGCATCGGCGAGCAGGGCATGAGTTTGTCCGGCGGGCAGCGTCAGCGGTTGTCGCTGGCCCGGGCCATCCTCGCCGCGCCGAAGATCCTGGTGCTCGACGACACCCTGTCCGCTCTCGACGTGCACACCGAGGCCGTCGTCGAGGAGGCGCTGCGCCGCGTGCTGCATTCGGTGACGGGGATCGTGGTGGCGCACCGGGCTTCGACGGTGTTGCTGGCGGACAAGGTCGCGCTGCTGGAGGGCGGCACCATCACCCACGTCGGCACCCACTCCGAACTTCTCGCGACGGTGCCGCAGTACCGCTACCTGCTGGCCGCCGACGACGAGCTCGACGACCGTGCCGAACGCGCCTGCGCGTGGGAGGACGACGAGAACCGCAGCAGGCTAGGCAAGGCCTATCGGGAACACGAGGCCGCTGACCGTGCGTGCAAGCCACGCGACCGTGAGTACGTGACGAGCGAGGCCGAGCGCCGATGACCGCCACCGACACCACCCCGATCGACACGCCCGACGATTCCGAGCTGACTGTCGAAACGTGGCGCGGTCGCTTCGACGAACAACGCGACGACGACCTGCCGATCGACGAAGCGCTGCCGCGTCGACGTGAAGCCCGCGCGTTGCTCGGCTCGCTGCTCAAGCCGTATCGCTGGGCGGTCGCATTCCTGGCCGTCATCGTCGTGGTGGAAAACGCCGCGCGCCTCTCTGTTCCGCTGCTCGTGCAGCGCGGAATCGACCACGGCATCCCGCCGATCATCGACGGCGGATCCGCCCGCACGCTGATGGCGATCGTCGGTGCCCTGTGCGCGGTCGTGGTGGTGCAGGCCGTCAGCCGCATGTTCTTCCTGCACCGGTCGGGCCGCATCGGCCAGAAGGTGCTGCTCGAATTGCGCAGGCGGGTGTTCCGGCATTTCCAGCGGTTGGATATCGCCTTCCACGACCGCTACACCTCCGGGCGGGTGGTGAGCCGGTCGACCAACGATGTCGAGGCCATTCAGGACATGCTCGAAACCGGTTTCGACAGCCTGATCACGGCGGTGCTCACGCTGGTAGGCACCGCGATTTTGCTAGTCACCCTCGACGCGCGGCTCGGGTTGATGTGTCTGGCGGCGTTCCCGATCCTGGTTGTGCTGGTGTGGTGGTTCCGCGCCGAGTCGGCCAAGACCTATCGCCGGGTCCGCGAGAGCGCGGCGCTGGTGATCGTCCAGTTCGTCGAAACGATGACCGGCATCAAAGCCGTGCAGGCCTACCGCCGCGAGCCGCGCAACCAGCAGATCTTCGAAGACATCGCCGACCGGTACCGCGTCGACAATGAACGGACCTTCAGGCTGCTGGCGATCTTCATGCCGGGTGTCAAGCTGGTCGGCAATGTCACCACCGGCGTGGTGCTGCTGTACGGCGGCTATCGGGTGCTGCACGGTCAGATGACGATCGGCACGCTGGCCGCGTTCCTGCTGTACCTGCGGATGTTCTTCGAACCGATGCAGGAGATCTCGCAGTTCTTCAACACCTTTCAGTCGGCAGCGTCGGCGCTGGAAAAGCTCGCGGGTGTGCTCGCCGAACGGCCCGGCATCTCCGATCCCGCGCATCCGGTGCCGCTGTCGTCGGTCCGCGGTGACGTCGAGTTCCGCGATGCGCACTTCTCCTACGTGACCGGCCGCGAGGTGCTGCCCGGGCTGAACCTGATCGTGCCGGCGGGCCAGACCGTCGCGCTGGTCGGCACCACGGGTGCGGGTAAGACGACCATCGCCAAACTGATCGCGCGGTTCTACGACCCGACGTCAGGCGCGGTGACCCTCGACGGCGTCGACCTTCGCGACATCGCCCAGAGTGAGTTGCGCCGCCACGTCGTGATGGTGACCCAGGAGAACTTCATGTTCGACGGCACCGTCGCCGACAACATCCGGTTCGGCCGACCCGACGCCACCGACGCGCAGGTGCGGGCGGCGGCGGCTGCCGTCGGCGCGGATCGCTTCATCGATGTGCTGCCCGACGGCTACGACACCGACGTCGCCAAGCGCGGCGGCCGGCTCTCGGCGGGCCAGCGTCAGTTGGTCGCGTTCGCGCGGGCGTTCCTCGCCGATCCGGCGGTGTTGATCCTCGACGAGGCGACGTCGTCGTTGGACATCCCCAGCGAGCGGATGGTGCAGCGGGCGTTGGAGACGGTGCTGGCCGATCGAACGGCTCTGGTGATCGCACACCGGCTCTCGACGGTCGAGGTGGCCGACCGGGTGCTGGTTCTCGAGCACGGCCGCATCGTCGAAGACGGCCCACCCGGCGAGCTGATCCACCGCAGCGAAGGCCGCTACGCGGCGCTGCACCGGGCCTGGCTCCAGTCGCTGGCCTGATACGCCGGGTGCGGGCACTCTCAACGCGCTCAGCGGTAGACCAGCCCGCTCAGCCGCCAGGCCAGCGCCCGATTGGCTGCGGGAATCCGGCCGACGACCCGGAAGATGGCGTTGCGCAGCGGGCGGACGGTGCGAGGCAGCGTCGCGAGTCGGGTCAGCCGGTCGGTCATGGTGACGACGGCTTGCGCTATCGGTCGCCGTTGCGTGCTGTAGTCGTCGAGCAACGACTCCGGGCCGCCGCCGAGAACTGCTGCCAGGGCCTCGCTCAGGGCGACGGCGTCCTGGATACCGAGGTTCATGCCTTGCCCGCCCGCCGGACTGTGAACGTGCGCCGCGTCGCCGACCAGCAGCAGCCGGCCGGCGCGAAAGGTGTCGGCGACGCGATGCTGGATCCGGAAGCGCGAACCCCAGACGACGTCGGTGACAACCATCCGGCCCCGGCCCGTTCCGCGACTGTCCAGGATCTCCTGAACGAAAGCGGCGGAAGGGTTTTCGGGTGCCTCGGCGACGGGGGCGACGATGCGGAAGACATCGCCGGGCAGCGGCGCGACGACCGTTAGCCCGGCCGCCGCCCAGTACAGCCGCACCTCGCCGTCGGGTGTCTCACCGGCCAGTCGCACATCGGCGAGGATGAATGACTCGTCGTACGCGCCGCCCCTGAAGCCGATGCCCGAGTGCTCGCGGATCGTGCTGTGGAGGCCGTCGGCGCCGACGGCGTAGCGCGCGCGAATGACGGCACCGTCGTCAAACGTCGCCGTCACGCCGTCGGCGTTCTGCGAGACGGCCGTGAGCGTCTTGGGCCGGACGACCGAGCCGCCCAACTCCACCAGCCGTTCCAGCAGCAGCCGTTCGGTCGTCGACTGTGGAACCATCAACGAGTACGGATAGGCGGTCGGCAACGACCCGAAGTCGATCGGAATCAGTACGCGCGCACCGTCGCGGATGCTGAACCGCGGCGCCTCGATGCCTTCCTTGACCAAACGGCGGGCGACGTCGAGGCTCTCCAGCACCTCGAGGCTGCGGGCGTTGACGACCGCGGCGCGCGAGGTATTCACACCCGCCGGCTGCCGGTCGACGACGATGGTCGAGATTCCCCGCTGGATCAGCGAGGCGGCCAGCGTCAGCCCGCTCGGCCCTGCTCCGACCACCAGGACATCGGTGTCATAAGCGCTGCTCATCATGGCCTCCTTTGCAATGCCAACACTTGTTGGCATAACTATGCACTTGCAATCGCGCGATGTCAACAACTGTTGGCATACACTTGTTGGCATGCGAAGATCAGCTGCGGAAACCAAGGCGGTGATCCTAGCCGCGGCCAAGGAGCGCTTCGCCCGATCCGGCTTCGAACGCGCGACGATCCGGGCCATCGCCGCCGAGGCCAACATCGACCCGTCGATGGTGATGCGGTACTTCGGCAGCAAGGACCAGCTGTTCGCCGCGGCAGCGGACTTCGACCTGCAGATCCCCAACCTGGCCGACGTCGACCGCGACGACGTCGGCGCGCGACTCGTCGACTACTTCGTGGACCGTTGGGAACGCGACGAGGCGCTCGTCGTGCTGCTTCGATCAAGTACCTCCAACGCCGACGCCGCCGAACGGATGCGGGAGATCTTCACCGGGCAACTGGTGCCCGTGGTGGCGCGCATCAACCCCGAGCAGCCGGAACGCCGCGCGAGCCTGGTGGCCACGCAGATGCTCGGCCTGGCACTGTGCCGCTACGTCCTGCGGTTACCTCCGATCGTGGAGATGTCGCACGAGGAGATCGTGACGTGGCTCGGACCGACTGTGCAGCGCTATCTCCAGGCGGCTTAAAGCGGACCGTCAGCGGGCATAGCTAGCTCCATGACTGACGATGCCGGCACCGCGCCGCAGGAGAACCCGCAGAAAGACCGGTCCGACTGGGTGACCGGAGACGAGCCCATGACGGGTCCGCAGCGCAGCTACCTCAACACCCTGGCCCAGGAGGCCGGCGAAGAAGTGCCCGACAACCTCACCAAGGCCCAGGCCTCGGAGCTGATCGACCGGCTGCAACAACAAACCGGACGGGGAAACTGATGGCGATCTCCGTCGACGACGTGAAACAACTGCTGCAGCACGACGACCCCGAGGCTCGGCTGGTATTGATCGAAGGCCGCACCGAGATCATCACGCCGCGCGAAGCCGGTTCCGAGAAGTATCGCGGTGCGCTGCAGGTGATTTCGCGCGACGACCTGATCAAGCGCACCGGCGGCGCGGAGGCGTCCGATCACGACCTCGCCGAGCAGGCGGCCCTGCTGGACTCGACGATCTCCGAGCTCGGCGGCTAGTCATCGGGCAGGCCGATGCGGCGGTAGCGCGTCAGCCGCGCGTCGAGCCGGACGTCGCCGGGAACCGTGCGTAGCCGATACAGTTCGCCGGCAATGGCGGCCGACAGGCGCTCGCTGAACCCAATTGGTTCATCGGCGGCGTCGGGAAGCTCGGGTACGACGGCGTCGACGATGCCGTCGCGCAGCAGGTCCGCTGACCGGATGCCTTGTGCCGCAGCCAGTTCCGGTGCGTGCTCGATATCGCGGTAGACGATCGCGCTGGCGCCCTCGGGTGGCAGCGGTGCCAGCCACCCGTGCAGCGCCGCCAACACCCGGTCCGCAGGCACCATCGCCAGCGCGGGGCCGCCGCTGCCCTGCCCGAGCAGCACCGACACCGTCGGCGTATCGAGCGTGACGAGTTCGGCCAGACAGCGCGCGATCTCACCGGCCAACCCACCCTGCTCGGCCTCCGTCGACAGGGCCGGTCCCGCGGTGTCGATCACCGACACCAGCGGCAGCTTCAACCCCGCGGCCAGGCTCATGCCGCGCCGGGCTTCGCGCAGCGCGGCCGGGCCGAGGAGCTCGCCTCCCCGCTGCTGACCCAACACCACCGCGGGCTGGCCCCCGAACCGGGCCAGTGCCAGCAACATCGTCGCCGCCTCACCGAAGCCCGTGCCGGACAACAACGTCCATTCCGTCGCTCCGTGCCGCAGCAGCTGCGCGACGCCGGGGCGGTCGGGCCGCCGCGAGGCCAGCACCGACTGCCAGGCGGGCAGGTCGGGCAACGGCTCGGCCGGCGGCGCCGGCGGTGGTGGCCCGGGCGGGTCGGCGACCACTCGCAGCGCCCGGTCCAGCGCGCTGCGCAGGCGCTCCAGCGGGATGACGGCGTCCAGGACGCCGTGGCGTTGCAGGTTCTCGGCGGTCTGCACGCCTTCGGGGAACGGCTCGCCGTAGAGGTGCTGGTAGACGCGCGGGCCGAGAAACCCGATCAGCGCGCCCGGTTCGGCGGCCGTGATGTGGCCCAGCGACCCCCACGACGCGAACACACCGCCGGTGGTGGGGTGCCGCAGGTAGACCAGGAACGGCAGGTTCGCCCGCTTGTGCAGCTCGACGGCCGCGGCGATCTTGACCATTTGCAGGAACGCGACGGTGCCCTCCTGCATCCGCGTGCCGCCCGAGCTCGGCGACGCCAGCAGCGGCAGCCGCTCGGCGGTGGCCCGTTGCACAGCCGCAGTGACCCGCTCGGCGGCGGCTACCCCGATCGAGCCCGCCAGGAAATCGAACTCGGACACCACCACAGCCACGCGGCGCCCGTGCACGCGGCCCTCGCCGGTGATGACCGATTCGTCCAACCCCGTTGCGGCCTCGGCGTCGGCCAGCGCGCGGCGGTAATCGGAGCTTTTCGCGACGGGCACCGGCGGGGCATTCCAGCTGTGAAAGGACCCGTCGTCCAGCACGGCATCCCGTAGCGCAAGGGCGCCGATCCGGCTCACATGACGACCCTATATAGGCTGGACTCATGATTGGTGTGACCCGCGACGGTGACGTGCTGACCCTGGAGATGCAGCGCGCCGAGCGCCGCAACGCGCTGAACGTCGAGCTCGTCGACAGCCTGCGCGAAGCGGTGGAGAAGGCCTCGACCGAGGACATTCGCGTGATCGTGCTCACCGGCCAGGGTGACGTGTTCAGTTCGGGCGCCGACCTGACCGATGCCGCGGGCATGGCCGAGAAACTGCCCGACAAGGCCAAGGCCTTGAACCTCGCGATCGACGCGGCGCCGGTACCGGTCATCGGTGCGATCAACGGGCCCGCGATCGGGGCCGGGGTCATCCTGTCGCTGATCTGCGACCTGCGGGTCGTCGCGCCGAACGCGTACTTCCAGTTTCCCGTCGCGAAATACGGTTTGGCGCTTGATAACTGGAGCATCCGTCGGCTCACCTCGTTGGTCGGGGCGGGCCGGGCCCGCGGCATGTTGTTCGGTGCCGAGCGGCTCACCGCCGACGTCGCATTGCAGACCGGTATGGCCAACCGCATCGGCACGCTGGCCGATGCGCAGGCCTGGGCACGGGAGATCGCGGGGTTCGCGCCGCTGGCGCTGCAGCACGCCAAACGTGTCCTCAACGACGACGGCGCCTACGAGGAGCCGTGGCCCGAGCACCAGGAGCTGTTCGATCGGGCCTGGAAGAGTCAGGACGTCATCGAGGCGCAGGTCGCTCGCATCGAGAAGCGGCGGCCCAACTTCAAGGGGGCCTGAGGGTCGATGATCGGCGCCGCCCTGCGATTCGCGGTCGGGACTATAACCGTCGCAGCCAGCGGCTGGGCGCTGCGGGCGCTGCAGGGCTCGCCGACCGCCGTCGGCGCGCGTCCCGACGAGATCTGGCCCGTTGCCCGCCGATCGCCCCACCTCCAAGACGGGGTGTTCGTCAACCTCGAACCGGCATCGACGTTGAGCCTGAACCGCGAGCAGCAGCGACTGCTGCTGCGCGAGCTGCTCGGCTCCCGCGACCGGACGCGACCGCGCAAGCCCATCCCACTGGCGGTGCCCGCGAAGGCGGACACCACACCGGTCGACCTCGCCATCAGCTGGTACGGCCACTCCTCGGCCCTCGTCGAAGTCGACGGCTATCGCGTCCTCACCGACCCCGTGTGGAGCAAGCGGTGCTCGCCGTCGCGAACCGTGGGCCCGGAGCGGATGCACGATGTGCCGCTGCCGCTGGAGGCGCTGCCCGCGCTGGATGCGGTGCTCATCAGCCACGACCACTACGACCACCTGGACCTCGACACCGTCGTCGCCCTGGCCCGCAGCCAACGGGCGCCGTTCGTCGTTCCGCTGGGAGTCGGAGCCCATTTGCGCAAGTGGCGAATCCCCGACAGCCGCATCGTCGAGCTGGACTGGTATGAGAGCCACACGATCGGTGAGTTGACGCTGGTGTGCACGCCGGCGCGGCACTTCTCGGGGCGCTTGTTCACCCGCAACACCACCCTGTGGGCGTCATGGGTGATCAGCGGTCCGCGCCACCGGGCATTCTTCGGCGGCGACACCGGATACACGAAGAGCTTCGCCGAGATCGGCAACGATCACGGCCCGTTCGACGTATCGCTGCTACCCGTGGGCGCCTACCATCCGGCGTGGCCGGACATTCACATGAACCCCGAGGATGCTGTGCGGGCCCATCTCGACATCGCCGAACCCGGTAAGGGCCTGCTGCTGCCGATCCACTGGGCCACCTTCCGGCTGGCTCCCCACCCGTGGGCCGAGCCCATCGAACGACTGCTCAACGCCGCCGATCCCGCAGGCGTCGAGGTGACGGTGCCCCGGCCGGGTGAGCGGCTGATACCAGGGTGGCCGCAATCGGACTCGGAGGACTCGGAGCCCTTCCACCCGTGGTGGCAGCTGGAGTCATAGCGCTCCTCACGTGCGCGAAAGTCATAGCGCTCCTCACGTGCGCGAAACCCGCTAGCGTGCTGCCTGTGATGGCAGCGCGTCTGGCGGTTGGCCGAGTGATCGTATTCGCAGCGGCGATGTCCCTACTGGCGGCGTGCGGCGGTGACTCCGGCGACGACGCGAAGCCCGCGGCCGAGGACGCCAAGCCGACGCTCTCCGATGTGCCGCCGCCGCTCGTGCCCGCGATGCCGTTGCCGGACAACGCCGTCGACAACGCCGTGGCAAAGCTGGACGGCATCGCCGACGACCTGATGAAGCGCTCCGGCATCCCCGGCCTGGCGGTCGCCGTCGTGCACGGTGGAAAGACCGTGTACGCCAAGGGATTCGGAGTCAGGGATGTCAAGACGGGGGACAGGGTCGACGCAGACACCGTGTTTCAGTTGGCCTCGGTGTCCAAATCGATCTCGTCGACGGTGGTCGCCCATCAGGTCGGTGTGAACGCAATCGGATGGGACACGCCAATCGTGGACAAGTTGCCGTGGTTCGGGCTGTCTGACGCCGTGGTCACCAAGATGGTGACCATCGGCGACATGTTCTCGCACCGGTCCGGGCTGCCCGACCACGCCGGCGACAAGCTCGAGGACCTCGGATACGACCGCCGCTATGTCCTCGACCGACTGCGCAACCAACCGTTGGCGCCGTTTCGAATTTCATACGCTTACACAAACTTCGGTTTGACGTCGGCCGCCGAGGCGGTTGCGGCCGGTGCGGGCAAGCCGTGGGACGTGCTCGCCGACGAGGCACTGCTCAAGCCTCTCGGCATGCCGTCGACCAGCTTCCGGTTCGGCGACTACGCCGCCCGCACCAACCGCGCCATCGGCCACCTTCACGTCGACGGGAAATACGAACCGCTCGACACCCGCAACGCGGACCCCGAAGCGCCCGCCGGCGGTGCCAGCTCGTCGGTCAACGACATGACGCATTGGCTGGCAATGGTGCTCGCCAACGGTTCCTATGCCGGTAAGCCGATCGTCGACCCGAAGGCCCTGCTGCCGGCGGTGACCCCGCAGATCGTGTCGAGCCCCGCCAGCGAGCCAGCGATGCGCAGCGGCTTCTACGGTTTCGGGTTCAACGTCGGCACCACCTCGGCGGCGCGCACCGAGCTCAGCCACTCCGGCGCATTCGAGCTCGGCGCCGGCACCAACTTCGTCGTCCTGCCGTCGGCGGACGTCGCGATCATCGCGCTGACCAACGCCACCCCGTCGGGTGTACCGGAAGCGCTCACCGCCCAGTTCGCCGATCTCGTGCAGTTCGGCGAGGTGCGTGAGGATTGGTTCGGGCTCTACAACCGCCTGCTGGCGCCGATGGAGAAGCCCGTCGGCTCGCTCGTCGGCCAGAAACCCCCGGCCAACCCCGCACCGTCGGCGCCGCGGTCGTCCTACGTCGGCACCTACCACAACGACTACTGGGGTCCCGCCCGCGTCAGCGAGAAGGACGGCAATCTGCACCTCGAGCTGGGGTCGAAGCTCTCTGTGCCGCTGATGAATTGGAATGGAAACTCCTTCACCTACGAGTGGGTGAGCGAGAACTCCCCGCCCGGCTCGGTCGGCAAGGCGACGTTCGATGGGAACAAGCTGACGCTGGAGTACTACGACGACGACGGCAAGGGAACCTTTACGCGATGAACCCGGCCGCCACCGCTGCCGCCGCAGGACTCTCAGATACCGAGGTAGCCCAACGGATCGCCGAAGGCAAGACCAACGACGTCCCGACCAGCGCCGCGCGCAGCGTATCGGAAATCGTTCGGGCCAACGTCTTCACGCGGATCAACGCGATCCTCGGCGTGTTGCTGATCATCGTGTTGTCGACGGGCTCGGTGATCAACGGCGCGTTCGGCTTGCTGATCATCGCCAACAGCGCAGTCGGCATCATCCAGGAGCTGCGCGCCAAGCAGACGCTGGACAAGCTCGCGATCGTCGGACAGGCAAAGCCGTTGGTGCGCAGGCAGTCTGGGGCCAGCGCCATGCTGCCCGGCGAGGTCGTGCTCGACGACATCATCGAGCTCGGCCCCGGCGACCAGATCGTGGTGGACGGCGACATCGTCGAAGAAGCCAACCTCGAAGTCGACGAGTCGCTGCTCAGCGGCGAAGCCGACCCGATCGCCAAGGACGCCGGCGACGAGGTCAAGTCGGGCAGCTTCGTCGTCGCGGGCAGCGGCGCATACCGTGCGACCAGGGTCGGCCGAGAAGCGTACGCCGCCAAGCTCGCCGAGGAAGCCAGCAAGTTCACGCTCGTCAAATCCGAATTGCGCAGCGGCATCAACAGGATTTTGCAGTTCATCACGTATCTGCTGATTCCGGCGGGCGTGTTGATCATCTACACGCAGCTGTTCACCACCGAGGCCGGCTGGCGGGACTCGGTGCTGCGCATGGTCGGCGCGCTGGTGCCGATGGTGCCCGAGGGTCTGGTGCTGATGACCTCGATCGCCTTCGCCGTCGGCGTCATCCGGCTGGGCAGGCGGCAGTGCCTGGTCAATGAACTGCCCGCGATCGAGGGCCTGGCCCGCGTCGACGTCGTGTGCGCCGACAAGACCGGCACGCTGACCGAAAACGGCATGCGGGTGGCCGACCTGCAGCGGCTCCACGAGGTCGATGTGGGAAACGTGTTGGCACAGTTGGCCGCCGACGATCCTCGGCCCAACGCCAGCATGCAGGCCATCGCGGAGGCCTACAAGATGCCGCCGGGCTGGACGGCGACCGCGGCCGCGCCGTTCAAGTCGGCCACCAAATGGAGTGGGACGTCCTACGGCGAGCACGGCAACTGGGTGATCGGTGCACCGGATGTGCTGCTGGACCCGGGGTCGCCCACCGCCGAGCGGGCTGAGCAGATCGGCAGCCGGGGACTGCGGGTGCTCCTGGTGGGGGCAAGCGATCTGCCGGTCGACGACGCCGACGCGCCCGGTGCCGTCACACCCGTCGCGTTGGTCGTCCTCGAACAGCGCATCCGTCCCGACGCCCGCGACACCCTGGATTACTTTGCTTCGCAGAGCGTTTCGATCAAGGTCATTTCCGGCGACAACGCCGTGTCGGTCGGTGCCGTGGCGGGTTCACTCGGCCTCGCGGGTGAGACCATGGACGCCCGCGAACTTCCCGACGACCCTGACAAGTTGGCCGACACCATCGAGGAGTGCACGACCTTCGGGCGGGTCCGGCCCGACCAGAAGCGGGCCATGGTGCACGCGCTGCAGTCGCGCGGTCACACCGTGGCGATGACCGGCGACGGCGTCAACGACGTGCTGGCTCTGAAGGACGCCGACATCGGCGTCGCGATGGGCGCGGGAAGCTCCGCGTCGCGGGCCGTCGCTCAGATCGTGTTGCTGGACAACAGGTTCGCGACGTTGCCGTATGTCGTCGGTGAAGGCCGTCGCGTCATCGGGAACATCGAACGGGTGTCGAATCTGTTCCTCACCAAGACGGTGTACTCGGTGCTGCTGGCGGTTCTGGTCGGCGTGACGGGGTTGGCCTCGAAGGTGTTCGGGTCCGACCCGCTGCTGTATCCCTTCCAGCCGATCCACGTCACGATCGCCGCCTGGTTCACCATCGGCATTCCGGCGTTCATCCTGTCGCTGGCGCCCAACAACGAACGCGCTCATTCGGGTTTCGTGCGACGGGTTTTGTCGTCGGCGCTGCCGTCGGGTCTGTTAGTCGGCGCGGCCACATTCGCGTCGTATCTGGCGGCATACCAGGGCCGCGACGCCACCGAGGCAGAACAGACGCAGGCCTCGACGGCGGCGCTCATCACGTTGTTAGTGACCTCGCTGTGGGTGCTGGCCGTCGTCGCGCGCCCTTATCAGTGGTGGCGGGTGGGGTTGGTGTCGGTGTCTGGTCTGGCGTACGTGGTGATCTTCTCCATTCCCCTTGCGCAAGAGGCGTTCATGCTGGACCCGTCGAACCTGACCGTGACGTCAACGGCGCTGGCCATCGGGGTCGCCGGCGCGGCGCTCATCGAAGCGGCATGGTGGGTGCAGGGCGCCGTCATCGGGGACCGTCGACGGCTGTGGAAGTAGTTTGTAGGGTTGAGCCCATGGCATTTCTGGACAAGGTCAAAAACCTGGTATCGAAAAACGCCGACAAGGTCGAGACGGCCATCGACAAGGCCGGTGACCTCGTCGACAAGAAGACCGAGGGCAAGTACGCCAGCCAGGTCGACAAGGTGCAGGAGGCGGCCAAGAAGGCCGTCGACAAGACGGATCCGCAGACCCCCTGACGCATGGCCAAGCTATCTGTCTCCGTTGACGTGCCGTTGCCACCGGACAAGGCGTGGGAGTGTGCCTCAGACCTCTCGCGTTACAAGGAGTGGCTGAGCATTCACCGGGTGTGGCGTAGCAAGCTGCCCGAGACCCTGGAGAAGGGGACGGTCGTGGAGTCGATCGTCGAGGTGAAGGGCATGCCCAACCGGATCAAGTGGACCATCGTCCACTTCAAGCCGCCAGAGGCGATGACGCTCAACGGCGACGGTGTCGGCGGCGTCAAGGTCAAGCTGCTCGGCAAGGTGAAGCCCGCCGGTGACGGGTCGACGGTCACCTTCGACGTCCATCTTGGCGGCCCGGCGCTGTTCGGTCCGATCGGCATGGTGGTCGCGGCCGCGCTCAAAGGCGATATCCGCGAGTCGCTGAACAAGTTCAAGGCCGTCTTCGCGCCGGCCTAGTCCGCGATTTCGGCGTGATTAGCCGCGCTCAGCGCGGGTTTTCACGCCGAAATCACGAGGGAGAGCAGCTATGGCCGACGAGATCTACACCTACGGCATCGATTTCGACGGCATCGACGCCATCGATATCCACGCTCACGTCGAAGCCGACGACCACGGCCACTGCGCCTACGACGACGGGCTGCTCGAGGCGACCAAGCAGTACTTCAAGCTGGCCTCGGAGCCGACGACCGTCGACTCCCTCGCCGATTACTACCGCCAGCGCAACACCGCTGCGGTGGTGTTCACCATCGACGCGCAGACGGTGTCTGGGCATGCGCCCAACGACATCGAGAACCTGATCGACGGTGCCGCCCGCAACAACGACATCCTGATCCCGTTCGGCAGTGTTGACCCGCTGACCGGCGACGAGGCCCTGCGCAAGCTGCACACCCAAATCGGCTTGGGCGTCAAGGGTTTCAAGTTCCATCCGAGCCTGCAGGGCTTTCAACCCAACGACCGCGCCTACTACCCGCTGTACGCCGCGATCGCCGAGGCCGGCCTGCCCGCGCTGTTCCACACCGGCCAAACCGGCATCGGGTCGGGACTGCCGGGCGGCCACGGCGTCAAGCTGCGGTACTCCGACCCGATGCTGCTCGACGACGTCGCCGCCGACTTTCCCGAGCTGACCATCGTGATGGCGCATCCCGCTGTGCCGTGGGTGGACGCGCAGATCGCGATCGCCCAGCACAAGGCCAACGTCTACATCGACCTGTCGGGCTGGTCGCCGAAGTACTTCCCGCCCCAACTCGTGCGCGCCGCGAACCGGGCGCTGAGCACCAAGGTGCTGTTCGGCACCGATTACCCCTACATCGAGGTGGACCGGTGGCGGCGTGACTTCGAGACGCTGGAAATGAAGCCCGACGTGCTGCCGCTGATCTTCAAGCGCAACGCCCTGCGCGTCCTGGGTGTCACCCCCTAGTGGCGCGTTGGCCCTTGCGGAGGGCATCCAGCAGCTCGCGATAGGGGCCCACCAGGTACGCCGTATCGCCTGCGGAAAGCCGCGCACCGCGCCGCGGATGCAGTTGCGGCGCGGTGCCGGGGCGGGTGATGGCGATGACGCGGGTTCGCATCGGGATGTCGGCCATCCGCATGCCGTCGAGGTCGCTGCCGAGGGTGACGTCGACGCCGCCCACCATGAACGAGCGCTGGCCCACCGAGAACGTGCCGAACACCTGCAAACCCAGTGCGGCGCCGATGAAATACGGCGCGGCCAATTCGACCGTCGAACGCACATCGTCGAACTTGAACCGCTGCGCCACCGCCGCGCCGAGCACGCGGTCATAGACCCGCAACACGATCGGCACGTGCTCTTCCTTCGCGGCGAGCATCTCGTGCAACATGATTCCGGCTTCGATGTTGACCATGTCGTCCTGGGTCAGCACCGCCACCGCTCGTGCCTCCTGCACACGCGCCGCCTCGAGCGTCTGCCGCAGCGTCGCGTCCCCGAAGATCACTGGGACGCCGAGTTCACGTGCGGCCGCCAGATACCGGTTGTCCTCGTTGCGTTCGATCGCCACGACGTCATACCCCTCCGCGGTGAGGTCACCGGCCACCCGGATGCCGAACGAGCCGAGGCCGACCACGACGACGTGGTGGCGCAGGTGCCGCACCTGTCGGCGTCCCGCCGATTGCGCCAACCGGCGCGACAGCAGCACGTCGGCGATGAAGGCGACCAGGATCGCGGTGGTGGTGACGCCCGCGAACATCAGCGCGATGCCCCAGACCCGCAGCCACGTCGGCTGTTCGACGAAGCTGAAGTCGCCGTAGCCGACGGTTGCGATGGTTTCGGTGCTGAAGTACAGGGCGTCGATCCACGTCATGCCCCGTGGATTGCGGTAGGCGAGCCGCAGCAGCACTGTCGAGCAGATCAGCAGCGTGGCCGAAACGGCCAACGCCCGGTAGAACATCGGGTTGATATCGTCGCGGAGCATCCGAACGGCGTCGACCAGGCGGCGTGCAGGACTTCTCCGAGTCCTGGCGCGGGGCAATGGTTTCGGCACGGCGATGCCCTGTGCCGCCAACTCCTCTGCGGTGCCGATCATCGCCGTCCAGTCGCCTTCGTTGACGGCGAAATCCCGGCCCGGGCAGACGACCACGCCGCCGGGGTCGTCCGAGCTCTCGCCGTAGATCACCGCCACCGGCGCCAGATCGCCGTACATCTCACGCAATGTGGCGGCGCCGGGCGCGTCGGTGCCCGAGACGACGAAGTCGATGCCCGCCGCCGAAATGGTGTGCGTGGTACGCGCCAAGCACGCCTCCACCACCGCCGGGGCGGCCAGATCGGCGACATCGAGGATCGCGCCGGGGCCATTGTCCTGCCCCATCGCCTCGCGAAGCACAGTGTTGGTGAGGCGGGCCACGACACGCACGCCTGAATTGGCTTGCCGTGCCAGAAGCGCCATCTCGAGGTTGACCGCATCGTCGTCGTCGACGCACACCACCGCATCGGCGTGTTGAATCCCCGCGGCCGCCAGCCCCTTGGGATCCTGCAGCGGCACCACCGTCATACCGGCGGCCGTCAGCTCCTCGGCGATGCGCATGGCTAGGGCATCGCCGCCGCAGACGATCGTGTGGCCGCCCATCCTGAGCACGCTACTGCGCAACGGCGCCACTCGAAGGGCGATGATGGACGCATGCCCACGCCCAAGACCTACCTCAAGGCATGCATCAACGGCGCCCGCACCCCCGACCAGCATCCGGATCTGCCGGTGACACCTGAGCAGCTGGCCGCCGCGGCTGTGACCGCGCACCGGGCGGGCGCTCAGGCTGTGCACATGCACCCCAAGACTGCCGACGGCGTCGACTCCATACAGCCCGACGTCGTCGCGGCGGCGGTGGAGGCGGTCCGGCAGGCGGCACCCGGTCTGCCGCTCGGGGTGACCACCGGGTTCTGGGCGCTGCCAAACCCCGACGAGCGGCTGCGCGCTGTGCAGGCGTGGCCGGTATTGCCGGACTTCGCGTCTGTGAACTGGCACGAACCCGGGTCGCAAGAATTGGCTCGCCTGCTGCTGTCCATGGGCGTCGGCATCGAGGCAGGCATTTTCCACGCAGAAGCGGCGACGTCGTGGGCGCAATCGGAGCTTGCCGCCCACTGCATGCGGGTGATGGTGGAACTCGGTCCCGACGGCGACATCGCGACTGCCGACGATGTGCTCGGCGAGGTGTTGGCTGCCGGCTCGACGGCCCCGGCGCTGCTGCACGGTTTTGACGAAAGCTGTTGGCCGCTGCTGGAACATGCCGGTAAGCGGGGAGTGCAGGCGCGGATCGGCTTGGAGGACACGCTGCTGTTGCCCGACGGGTCGCCCGCCGCTGACAACGGTGCGCTGGTGGCCGCCGCCGTGGAGCTGCTCAGTCGGTAGGCGCGGCCAGCGCGAAGTCCCCGTAGTCGAATCCGGGCACGACGACGCAGCTGACCAACGACGGCTCGTCATCGCGGGGCCGGGCCCGCTGCCAGTGTCCCGGCGGCACGAGAAACTGCGGGTATTCGCCCGCGACGATGTCGCCGCCGAGCAGATACGTTGCAGCACTGTCCTGTTCGGCGCCGGACTCGAGCAGCAAGGGGCTGCCGCGGTGGTAGAGCCACAGCTCGGCGCTGCGCACCGTGTGCCACGCCGACTGCTGGCCGGGCATTAGCAGGAAAAGGATTGCGGTGCCTGCGTTACGCGACCCGGCGTAGTCGGGCGGCAGCGCGGACTGCGGAATCGTCAGCCCACTTCGCCACGTCTCCCGAAACCAGCCGCCCTCGGGATGGGGCGCCAGGTCGAGTTGCTGCGCCCAGTCGGGAAGTCCGCTCATCGCCCTACCGCCCTCGCGTCGTCTCGAACTCTCACCCTAGAGACGATGCACCGAACGTGACGTCTATTGGACGGCGCGTCATAACCGATAGTCTCATCGGCATGGTTCGACTGAGCCCGGGCTGGCTGGTCGCGTTGTGTGCCGCGATCCTCGCGGTCGCCGTGTGGCTGCCATGGCTGACCACCGGGGCGGCCGGCGGTGGGCGCGCCAACGCCGTCGGTGGTGTGGCCGGCAGCCTGTCCTTGCCGCCGCGCTTCGGGGCGGGACAACTGATCGCGCTTCTGGCGTCGACGCTGATCGTTGCAGGTGCCATGGCAGCGCGCGGGCTGTCGGAGCGGGTGGCATCGTCTGCGGCGCTGGCGATCTCGGTGCTGATCGCGGTGCTGACCATGTGGTACTACCGCCTGCACGTTCATCCACCGGTCGCCGCGGGGTACGGCTTCTACATCGCGGCGGCGGCGACCGCGGTGGCGATCGTGCTGTCGGTGTGGGCGATGGTGGTGGCGTGGGCGTCGGCCGGACCTCGGCGGTGAGCGGTTTCGTCGAACCCGTGACGTTGACCGGTCAGCGCTGGGTGACGCTGGAACCCCTTACCCACGACCATATTCCAGAGATTGCAGCTGCATCTGCCGACGGCGACGTCGGCAGCCTGTGGTTCACGGGTGCACCGTCGCCGCAGTCGGCCGCGCAGTGGGTAGACATGCGGCTCGGGCTGCAGAGGCCCGACGCGGGTTTGACGTTTGTGGTGCGGCGCTTGGACGGCACCGTGGTGGGCTCGTCGAGCTATCTGAACGTCGATGCGCCCAACCGGCGGCTGGAGATCGGCAACACCTGGTACGGCGCGTCGGCGCGGCGCAGCGGTATCAACTCCGAGACCAAGCTGCTGATGCTGAGCCATGCGTTCGACGTAGTCGGCTGTGTCGCAGTCGAATTCCGGACCCACTTCTTCAACTTCACCAGCCGCACCGCCATCGAGCGGCTCGGCGCCAAGCTCGACGGTGTGCTACGAAGCCACCAGTTGTTACCCGACGGGACGCGGCGCGACACCGTGGTGTACTCGATACTCGATATCGAATGGCCAACCGTGCGTCGGCATTTGCAGTTTCGCTTGAATCGCCACGGTTAGCGCCGCGACCGTCGCGGTGGCTGACTATTCGGCGTCGACGGTGATGCTCTTCTGGCTGCCGCCGTGTGCGACGTCGATCTTGCGTGGCTTCGCGCGTTCGGCCATCGGGATCGTCACCGTTAGGACGCCGTTCTCGTAGGTCGCCGAGATCTGGCCGGTATCAACACCTTCGCCTAGCGATAGCTGACGCCGATAGGTGCCGAAGAACCGTTCACTGGTCAACCACTGAACGCTGTCATCGCTGCGTGCGGTGCGGTGTGCGGAGATGGTCAGCGTGCCGTTATCGACATTGACGTCGACCGAACCGGGGTCGACGCCGGGCAGGTCGGCGGTCAGCACGTAGTGGTCATCGATCTTGCAGAGGTCCATCGGCATGAAGCGCGGAGTGCGATTTGATCCGGTCTGGCTGGTCAGCAAGCCCCGGGTCAAAGAATCAAGGTCACTGAACGGATCAAAGCGGAGCACAGCAATTCACCTCCTACATCGACTCAGAGCCCGCCACCCTGGCGGGCAGCCAAATCACTGTGCACCGCGATATTAGCACTCACGCTAGGGGAGTGCTAGCCCCCGACGACATGTGTTCCGCGTAGCGGCAGGGTGCATTGGTCGCAGGTCAGGACGGCGCTGAAGCGCCGTCCGCATGTTGTGTGGGTGAGCACAACCGCCGGGCCCTCAGGCGCGCGGAACCACCGCTGCGCCCACTGCAGAGCGGTGACGAGTACCGGAAACAGGGCCCGGCCCTTCTCGGTCAGCCGATACCGGTTGTCCGTCGCCGCGAGCACGCCGTTCGTTGTGAAGATCAAGAGCCGGTCGGCGATGGATCCCGGCGGCGCGGCCAGCTGGGTCTGAAAATCGGTGAACCGGCTCGTCCCGACGAACGCGGCGACCAGAAGCGCGAAGCCCCACCGGTTGCCCAGCACGCTCATGGTCTGCGGGAACTGGCCGGCCTGGCGCGCCTCGGTCGACGACCGCCGCCTGGTTGCCGCCGCAGGCATCGACCGCGGCCATGATCCGCTGGGACCCCATCGCGCGACGACGTCCTTGTCCGTCACAGCATCCCCGCACGACCGGCACGTCGTCTGTGGCGCGAAATCCGTGTCGCAGGCGATGTGGCGCATCTCGGGCAGGCGCTTGGCGTGATCGGGGACCCACCGCCGTTCCCAGTCCCAGATCGACACAAGAACCGGCCACAGTGACCGGCTGCGCGGGGTGGTCAGGTACTCCGACCGCGGCGGTTTGGTCTGGTAGGCCTGCGCGACGAGCAGGCCCTCGCGGGTCAACGACCGCAGGCGGTTCGACAGCACCGCGTTCGAAATCGACAGGCGTTCCTGAAAGTCCGAGTAGCGGCGTGCGCCCGTCAGCGCCTGCTGCATCACCAGCAGCGTCCACTCGTCTCCGAGCTGGGCGAGCATCCGACCCACCGCGTTGGTGTCACCGGCCGCCAGTTCGGTTGGCCGGGAACCGGACTGCTCCACTTACAGGCCGATCGCCGTGGGCGCGGTGTCGGTGCTGCGCCACCGCCGCAACGTCGAGCCGTCGGCCCAGGTGCAATGAGTACCGCTGGAGATCCGTTCCGGCAGCTGTAACTTGCACAGCGGGCCGTCGGCGACCCGGGCGGCGTCGAACACCAAACAGTAAGAGGCGTCGTCGTTCATGTCGGTGGTGAGCGTCACCAGGTAGCCGTCGTCCTCGGCGGTGCTGCCCATCCGCGGCGCCATCGCCGTCTCGCTGCCGTAGACCCCCTCGGCGAACGAGTAGCGCTCCTCGGCGCCGGTGCGCAGGTCGTGTTTGACCAGCCCGTCGAACAGGAACCAGCCCGGCTTGCCGGTCGCCGCGTATGCGTAGCGGTAGTTACGGCCGCCATAGCCGGCGTTGATCATGCCGAACTCGGTGATGCTGTCGGTCAGCTGCTCCTCGGTGGTGGCGCCAGTAACCAAATTGAACCGCCACCGCCGCAGCCGGGTCTGCAGCCGATCGAGGGCCAGAAAACGAAATGCCTTGTGCCACTTCGATCCTGTCAGGCTGTCCACGGGCGCGGGATCACCCTCATAGAAGCCGTCCAGCACGATCTCGTCGCCGTCCTCGTAGGCGTTGGTGAAGTGCAGCACGAAGGTCGGTTCGGCCTCGAACCACCGGATGTCGGCAGGCCCGCCGCGGCGCGGGATGACCGCGAACCGCGACGGCATGTCGGGGTGGAAGCCCGGCAGATGGATGTTGGCTTCGAGCAGCTTGGGATCCCAAAACAGCGGAAAGTCGTTGAGAATGGCGAAATTCGGGGTGAACGCCATATCGTGCGGCAGCCTCGGGCCGGGCAGTGGAATGTCGGCAAAGTGAGCCAGGTAATCGTCGGCGTCCACGACGCCGTACCGCATGTACGGAGCCTGCTTGCTGTAGGTGAAAAACAGTAACTCGCCGGTGGCGTGGTCGACCTTCGGATGCGCCGACACACCCCAGTCGACCGGGAAGCCGCCGTTGAAATCTTCCTTGCCGATCGTCTCGGCGGTCATCGGGTCGACGCGGTACAGATCGCCGCACTGGTAGAAACTGGTCAACGCCGTGCCGCGGTGCACAATGACGTCTGTGCTCGACGCGTCCTTCATCAGTGTCCGCGCGCCCCAGCCGTAGTCGCGCTTGGCGATTTGCACTGGCTCGGCCAGGCCCGGCCACAGCGCGCCGCCGGCCTCACCCTCGGCCAGCAGCCCATCGGTGCGCACAAAACGATTGCGGTAGAAGGCTTTTCCATCGCGGAAGCCGACGATGTGGATCATACCGTCGCCGTCGAACGGGTGGTAGAACCTCAGCGAGGGATGCAGTGGATTCTCGGTATTGCGCAGATACACACCGTCGAGGTCGCGCGGGATCTCACCCTCGACAGCGGTGAGATCGTCGGCGTCCCACTCCGTGCTTTGAGGGCGCCACGGTCCGGTGCGGTACGGGTGGTCATCGTCTTCGGCGAGAGTCGAGAGAAACTTGCCGACAACCTCGACGTCCATCCGCGACACGCTACTACAACTAACAGAGTGACCGCAGGCGCTATACCGATGGTGTGAAGGCGGCCCCGTCGGCTCTTGGTCTGAACCGACGAGACCTCAGTGAGCGCAGCGGTCGACCGCAGCTCTCACCTGCCCCGCAGCATTACCAAGCTGGCTTGGTGACAAACGTTGATCATCCGCTCTACGAAGCGCAATTGGGCGGTTCCGCGTGCGCTGACTGGCCATGGGGAACACTAAGGGTCATGACGGAGCACCCGAACCATCATCTTGCTGTGCGAATGGCCGATTTGGCGCGCACGGTTGCCGGGCCCCGCAGTGTCAATGACGTGCTCGCCGATGTCACCGCCGCGGTGATGGAGTTGATCCCCGGCACCGATACCGCCGGGATACTGATGATCGGCAAGGGCGGCAGGTTCGACTCGCTCGCGGGGGTCACCGACTTGCCGCAGCAGCTCGACGAACTCCAGATGACCTTCAACGAGGGTCCGTGCGTGCAGGCCGCTTTAGACGAAGTGATCGTGCGGACCGACGACTTCAGAACCGAACAGCGCTGGCCGAAATACTCACCGGCCGTGGTCAAGCTGGGTGTGCTCAGCGGCTTGTCGTTCAAGCTGTACACGGCGGACCGGACGGCCGGCGCGCTCAACCTGTTCGCGTTCAAGCCGCACGCCTTCGACGGCGAAGACGAGACCATCGGCACGGTTCTCGCCGCTCATGCCGCCGCCGCGATCATGGCCAGCCGTGAGGGGGAGGAGCTGCAGTCGGCCCTCACGACGCGCGACCGGATCGGCCAGGCGAAGGGCATCATCATGGAGCGTTACGGCGTCGATGACGTGCGTGCGTTCGAGATGCTGCGCCAACTCTCGCAGGACAGCAACACCCGCCTGGTGGACATCGCCGAGCGCGTCATCGATACGCGCGGCGCGAGCTGAGCATTTGACGCCATCCGCGTGCCGACACAATGTCACGCTGAGAACGCCGTCGCGGCTATATATGCATGGCGACGCTCTCAGGCTGACGTTGTGGTCGGACCCCGATACGCCGCCGTGAAGAAGTGCCCCCGGCAGGATTCGAACCTGCGACACCGGCTTTAGGAGAGCCGTGCTCTATCCCCTGAGCTACGAGGGCGGGACGCTGGGAGCTTACCGTGCAGGCGTGTTTCCTCCCGCTGCCCAGCGGCAACCCCTCAGCCATGGGTGCAACACGTAAAGCCAGAATCGAATTCGACCGGATTGCCGGCCGCGCGAAGCAACGCCTCGGGCAGGCGACGGGCGACGCGCGGATGCAGGACGATGGCATCGTCGACGAGCTCCGGGCCCGGGTCCGCAAGACCGGCGAACGGGTGAAGGACGCGCTGCGCGGCCGCAGGTACTAATGCGCTGAACGCGGCGATGAGAGCCTGTTCTCCAAAATCGAGCCCTCCTGCCCGCACAGGGCAACCAGCGCCACGTGGCCCGATCGCGGCGCCCACTGCGGGTAGGCATGTCGGCACCAGCAGGCCAGTGTGTTGGGACAGTGCCACACGGCGGCGGCAGCCCGACGGGCCTGCCGCATCACGACGACACCGCCATTGCCATCAGCGCACCCCACTCGTAGCGCGCCGCGGCGAGCCCGTGGTGGTCGTGCGGGTCGCTGTGATTGGCGAGCGCTACCAGCCCGCGCGCCATCCGCACCGGCGGCACGTGGTGGCGCCGCGCGGCTTGCAGGATTTCGTCGAATGCCTCCGCCAGAGTGCATTGCCGCAGCGCGACAACCACCCCGGCGGCCTGCTCGATTTCCATGACACATAGCTGTTCCCGCACGGCGGCGGTTCAAACCCGCAACGCGGCCGGTTACCGCAGCTCAGCGATCACTTTTGAGAATGCCTCGGCGTGCTTGTCCTGCACTATTACGTAGCTCACGCCATAGGTGTCGCGGTATCGGCGAATGGTGTCGGCAATCTCGCGAGTGGAACCCGACAGCACCGCCGGCGTCGCCAACAGCTCCTCGTCGGACAGGTGCGGCAACGCCCGCCGGGTGATCGACAGGTCAGGCCGCCCCGACCCGTCGCGGGGTAGGGCCGTGACCGCGATGTTCAGCTCGAGCTGGTCGAAGCGGTCGCCCGCCGCGCGCCGGACGAAGTCGATCCGTTCGGCGAGCGGATCCATCGTCGCGGTGATGGGTTGGCCGCCGGTCAGCCCGATGATGTCGGCTTGCTGGGCCGCCACCGTCAGCAACCGGTCACCGTTACCTGCGATCAGCACCGGCACGTCCGGCAGGTGCCCGCCCATGTACTCGGTCATGTGCGCCAGATACTCGACGCGCTCGCGGGCGCTGGGGTAGCGCAGCTCGGCGGCCTCGAACTCGTGCTGCGCGAAGCCCGCGCCCAACCCCAGCTCGAACCGGCCGCCGGAAAGGTCACGCAGCGCCTGCACGTCGCGCGCCAAAAGCGCAGGTTTGTAAAAGCTGGCATTGAGCACGAACGTGCCCATCCGCAGGGTCTCAGTCGCTGCGGCGGCCGCCATCAACGTCGGAAACGGCGCAGGAGCCCCGATGTGGTCGGGCAGGTGCAGCACGTCGAAGCCGAGGTCCTCGGCCCGGCGTGCCTCCTCCTGCACCGACGACAGCGACGTTGCGACGCGCAATCCGACACCGAACCGAAACTCTCTAGTCACCCTCGGATCGTATGTTTGGAATCCGAGCCGGCGGGCAACTAATGAGCCGCCAGACTTGTCGGCCCGGCGGATAGAACCGCATATGGAGCCACCGCGCGATCCGGCCCGTCGTGAAAAGTTTTCCGACGGGCCGGATCAATATTTGGAGGCACTCGTGGCCAGTCATCCCACCTTCGGTGTCGAGGAGGAGTTCCTCCTCGTCGATCCGGGCACCGGCGAACCCGTGGGCCGCAACGAGTCCGTCGCGCAGCACGCCAAACGCAGCGGCGTCAAGCTGCAGCTCGAGCTGACCAGCTGCCAGCTCGAGACGACGACCGACGTCGCCACCACCACCGACGAACTGCGCACCGAGCTGTCGCGGCTGCGGCGCATCGCCGCGCAGGCCGCCGACGCCGACGGCACACGGCTGCTCTCGGTCGGACTGCCGCCGACGGTGCCGCACGAATTCCCGATCACCGACAACCCGCGCTACCGCAAGATCGGCGAGCGGTTCGGCATGATCGCCCACGAGCAGGGCATCTGCGGGTGCCATGTGCACGTCGCCGTGCCCGACCGCGACGCCGCGATCCAGGTGAGCAACCGGTTGCGGCCCTGGCTGCCGCTGTTGTTGGCGGTGACCGCCAACTCGGCCATCTACCGCAACGCCGACACCGGCTACGCCAGCTGGCGCAGCATCCTGTGGCAGCGCTGGCCCAGCGCCGGGCCGCCGCCGCACTTCCAGTCCGCCGACGAGTACGACGCCGTCGTGCGGATGCTTCAAGACAGCGGAGCGATGCTGGACGCGGGCATGGTCTATTGGGACGTGCGCCCGTCGGCGAACTTTCCGACCATCGAGGTCCGCGTGGCCGACGTGCCCGCAACCGTGGCCGAGTCCGTGCTGCTGGCGGCACTGATCAGGGGTTGCGTGATGGCCGCGCTCGACGCCGAACAGCGCGGCGAGAACCTCGCACCGCTGTCGCCGTATGCGCTGCGCGCCGCGTACTGGAAGTCGGCGCGCGACGGCCTCGCCGGCGACGCGATCGACCTCGCCGAAAGCCACGCCTCGACGCCGGCCGCCGAGTTGCTCGGCCGACTCGTCGAACACATCCGGCCGTCGCTGGAAGAGGTCGGCGACTACGACCTGGTGCGCAGCGAACTCACCCGCATCGTCGCCGACGGCAACGGCGCGATGCGCCAGCGGCGGGCCTGGCAGCGCCGCCGCGACGTCGGTGACGTTCTCGCCGAGGCCGCCGCGGCGACGCTGGAAGACGTCACGCAGTCGTGAGCTTCCAGCTGTGCGCGGCGGCGACCAGTCCCTGAATCAGGGCGGACGTCGATGGCGAGAGCCCGTCCTCCTCCGGCGGTGCGCTGCGCGGGCTCAGGCCACGCAGCCGCGGCGAGAGCTCGAGTTGGGTGCCGCCGCCGCGCACCCGGTTGACGGGGTTGTCGGGATGCAGCCCACGCAGCTCGCGGGGGATGGCGGCGAGCTCGGTGACCACCTGATAGCCCGGGACGTCGACGTGTCTGGCGACATGCGCGGCGAGCGCGCGGTTGCTGCCGCCTGCGAGTAGCTGGGTGCTTCGACCCAGCCGGCCGTACCCGTGCACGGAAATCGCGACCTCGACGTGCTCGAGGAACTCGGCAAGGCGCTGCGACTCCTCGCACCGGTAGCGAGCAGACGGCAGATGGTGCGGATAGTGCTCCGGGTGCCGCAGCACATACACCGACGCGCCTGCAGCGTCCGCAGCCCGTTCGGCGATGACGTCGGTCATCTGCTCCAGGCCGCCGCCATGGATGGCCATGAAGCCGAACCGTGACCGCAGCCTGCTCTCCTCGACGATGGCTGGGTCGGCGAGCAACTGCGAAAGTGATTGCGGCGCATCGACACCCGAGTGGTCGCGGGGCGTCGGCCACTGTGACGGATCCCACCGCCTAAGGAACTCCACCCAGCGGTGCGGCAGGCCGTGGTGAAGTGCGCCGTCGATGATGCGCTCGAGATATCCCGGCCGCGGCGGCCCAGGATCGACGCGGTGGTCGATGTACACCCAGGCCTGCGATGGTCCCTCGTCGGTGTGCACGGTCAGCCAGTCGCGGCGGTAGCGCACCGGTACGCCTTCGGCGCTGTCCAGCGTCGTGAGGTCATGGTCGTCGAGTTGCCACACCACGCCGTGGACCTGTGCACCGTCGAACGGCTCGACGGTAGCGACTCCGCGCTCGTTGATCAGCCAGTCATGGTCGGCCAGCGTCGCCGGTCGCGGATCGGCGGCGTTGGGGCATCGGCGCGCCATCTGCTGCACGCACAGGTTCGACCCGTACGCGAAGTAGCTGTGGCGTGGCATCGGTATCGCATTTTATCGACCGCGGCGAATCAACCCGCGACGGTCAGGTAGATCAGCACCACGTTGAGCACTGTGATCGTCGCCGCCACGGCCCAGCCGAGCGCCGTGGTGAGCCGACGGTTCGTGTCCTCGCCCATCACATCGCGATCGCTGGTCAGTCGCACCAGCGGGACCAGCGCGAACGGTATGCCGAACGACAGCACGACCTGTGAGATCACCAACGCGCGGCTCGGGTCGAGGCCGGCGGCCAGGATCGCCAGCGCCGGGATCAACGTGACCAGGCGACGCACCAGCAGCGGGTAGGACCGACGCAGCAGCCCCTGCATGATCATCGCGCCGGCGTAGGCGCCGACCGAGGTCGACGCGAGCCCCGACGCCAGAAGCCCGATCGCGAAGAACAGCGCGGCCGTCGGCCCGAGCGCATCGCGCACGGCCGAGTGCGCCGCTTCGATGGAGTCGGTGTTGTCGCGGCCCTGCAGGTTGGTGGCGGCGACGAGGACCATCGACAGGTTGATCGCCCCCGCCAACAACATCGCCAGCCCGACGTCCATCCGCGTCACCCGCAGCAGCCATGTGCGCTGCGGACCCGCATCGGGGTGGCCGTGCCGGTCGCGCGCCAGCCCGGAATGCAGATAGACGGCGTGCGGCATCACCGTCGCGCCCAGCATCGCGGTGGCCAGGAGCACACTTTCGGCCCCCTGGAACCGAGGGACCAGCCCCGCGGCCGCGTCGGCAAGCGCCGGCGGTTCGACGAAGAGGCTGGTGAGAAACCCGATCGCGATGATCAGCAGCAGCCCGCTGATCACCCGTTCGAACATTCGCTGCCCGCGGCGGTTCTGTACGGCGAGCAGAAACAGCGACACGGTCCCGGTGATGACACCGCCGACCAACAACGGCAGATCGAACAGCAGGTTCAACGCGATCGCGCCGCCGACGACCTCGGCGAGATCCGTTGCCATTGCGACTAATTCGGCTTGCAACCAGAAGGCGATGCGCGTGGGGGTGCGGCAGCGTCCGGCGACGGCCTCAGGCAGTGTGCGTCCGCTGACCAACCCCAGTTTGGCCGAAAGGTACTGCACGAGCCCGGCCATGACGTTGGCCAGAAAGATCACCCACACCAGCAGGAAGCCGTACTGGGCGCCGGCGCTGATGTTGGCCGCGACGTTTCCCGGGTCGACGTAGGCGATGGCGGCGACGAAGGCCGGGCCGAGCAGCAGCCAGCTCGGACGCAGCTTCGTACCGGGCTCGCGCAGCAACAGACCACCTTCTATCCGGGTTGTCGAACAGAAAAGTTAGGTTAACCGAAACAGTGTGCCTGCCGCTACGGCGGGCTACCAGCCGATGCCGATGCCTCCCACGCCGATAATCGGGAAGCCCCAGTAGGGGTAGTTGTTGTTCGCCGGCGGCGACGTCACAATCTGGGTGCTGCCGTTCGTCTCACACTGCGTCGTGTTCGGTCCTGTGTTCGTGCACTGGGGTGCTGCAGCGGACATGGGCGCGACGGCGATTACCGCCGACGCCCCGGCCGCCACCAAAAGCATTGCCAGATAGCGGGTTTTGCTGTGCATGGGTTGGCCTCCTCTACGGGCCAAGAAAACAAAATTCGGCTAGCGGTGGCCGCCGCCACCGCCGCCGTGCGGACCCCAGTTACCGCCGCCGATGATCAGCGCGGGTCCATAGAATTCGTCGTCCCACGGATACGGGTAGACGGGCACATCCGGCGCCGTGGCATTCAATTGCACATTGCCCGGCGTTTCACACTCGGTGGTGGCGGTGCCGACGCTCTGGTCTCCACCGACGCTGGTGCACTGCGGGAGGGTCGAATCCGGCTCGGCGGCCGCGATGGGTGCGGCCGCAAACATCGCCGTTGCGACGGACGCTGCCACCACCGGAATCACGTAAAACAGGGGAGTCCGCATAGGCAGGTCCTTTATCGATGTCAGCCCGACGTACCGCCAGCGTACAGCCCATTCCCAGTGATCAGGGGCAAGTCAAGAGTGGTCCTGATCCCTGGCGGAGCGGCCACGACGGCGGGGATGGCGTTGACGACCCGGGCCGCTGTGGCGACCAGGCCCGCGTGGTTGTGATCGCCGTTGGCGCTGCTGAGGCTGAGGTCCATGGCGTAGGTCGGTTCGCCGGTGATCTCGATGCGGTACGAACCGCCTTCCTGGGCCGGCTGCGGCCAGTCCGGGCACAGGTCGTTGCGCAATCGGGTGACGTGTTCCAAGACGACGGCGGGGTTGCCGTCGACCATCCCGCGCACCTCGAACCGCAGGGCCGCGGCGCTGCCTTTCTCTATGTGCCCGGCCGCGATGTCGAAGTCCTCCGGTGCGGGTTCGCGGACGTGGGTCTCGTTCACCTCGTCGAGAGAGATGCCGAGGCCCGCCGCGAGCTGGCGCACCACCGAACCCCACGCGAGGCTCAGCACGCCGGGTTGCAGCAGCATCGGGATCTCGTCGAGGGGTTTGCCGAAGCCCATGACGCCGAACATCACGTCGGCGCTGTCGTAGGTGTCGTAGTTGATGATCTCCATGCACCGGATCTGCTCGATGCGCTGGCAGGTGCCCGCAAGGGCAAGGGGCAGAAGGTCATTGGCGAAGCCGGGGTCGATACCGTTGACGAACAGACTCGCCTTGCCCGTTTCGGCGGCGTCGGAGATGGGCTTGAGCAACTCCTCGGGCAGGACGTGCCACGGGTACTGCAGAAATACCGCGCTGCTGCCGACGACGTTGACGCCTGCCGACAGTATTCGCCGGTAGTCGTCGAGCGCCTCGGGCAGCCGGTTGTCGGCGAGCGCGGTGTAGACAGCGCATTCCGGCTCGGTCGCCAGCACGGCGTCCAGATCGTTGGTCGCCGTGATGCCCGTCGAACCGTCCAGCCCGGCGAGTTCGGCGGCGTCCTTGCCGGCCTTGGCCTGCGACGACACCCACACACCGGTCAACTCGAACCGGGGATCGTTGATCAACTGAACCAATGCCGGCTTGCCGACGTTGCCGGTGCCGATCAATGCGACGCGAAATGTCACGTTCGCCTCCTCACAGATCCGGGACGGGGATATCGAGGTTCGGATAGGTAAGGCCGCCGTCGACCTCGAGCGTCTTGCCGGTCAGAAAGGCACCCGCCGGGGACGCGAGATACACAGCGGCGGCGGCGATATCGAGCGGATCGCCGAGGCGTCGCAGTGGTGTCGCCTGCTCCATCGGCTTGCGGAGTTCGTCGTTGGACGCGACGACGTCGAGTGCCGAGGTGAGGATCGACCCCGGGGCGATCGCGTTGACCCTGATCTTGGGGCACAGGTCGAGAGCGGCCAGCCGCGTGTAGTGCGCGAGCGCGGCCTTGGCCGTGCCGTAGGCCGCAAAACCTCGGGCGGCCAGCCGGCCCATGGTCGAGGTGATGTTGATGATGCTGCCGCCGCCCGAGTGTTCGAGCATGAGCGGCACCGCTGCGGTCGTCAGGGCATGGGCGGTCGCGACGTTGAAGGTGAACGCGTCTCTGAGGTCCTTGGTGGACGTGGTCAGCAGGGTGTTCGGCATCGTGCCGCCGACGTTGTTAACGACGATGTCTAGTTTGCCGAACGCGTCGACCGCGGTGTCGGCCAGCTTGGCGGTGTCCTCGGGGTGCGCAAGGTCGGCCGCGACGATGTGAGCCCGTCGCCCGGCGCGCTCGACCTGCTCGGCGACCTGTTCGAGCTGCGACTGCGTGCGCGACGCTATGACCACGTCCGCACCGGCTTCCGCGAACGCGACCGCCATCGCGGCGCCCAGCCCGCGCCCGGCTCCCGTCACGACCGCGACATGGTCGTCCAACCGAAATTTGTCGAGTATCACGTCAGCCTCTCTTCTCTCGCCGGGCGACACCGTAACAAGGCTGCGGCGGCGACATGCCGCGTTTCTGAAACACGTTCTAGTTGATATCAGCCGCCGACCGTTGTGACCCAGGCGCCATTGCGGATTCAGAGTTAATCCCGTCACAAAAACGGTGGAAAACCGCAGGTGAGGGGGATTTGACCAACGAAATCAGTGCTACTGTCGGGGATAACCCCACGAATTCGCATGATTCTTCCTGGATAGGAGTAGGTCCTTGCTGCGCCAAGCCGACACCCGAGCCACTGCCAAGTGGGCCCGCAGGATCGGCGCGCTCGCTGTTCCCGTTGCGGCAAGCGCCGCGGCTATCGGATGGGCAGGGCCCGCAGCCGCCGACAGCAGCAGCTTCTTGCAGAGCCTGCAGCCGCGCTACACCTTCTTGAGCGAGGCGCAACTGCTGTCGGCCGGCAACCAGGCCTGCTCCGGTGCGCGCAGCGGCATCCCCGCCTCTGACAACGTCATCCGGGTGAGCAAGAATCTCGGAATCTCAACGTCGGCCGCGTGGGAAATCGTCATCGCCAGCATCAACCACCTGGGCTGCTGACCGCTACTTCTTGGCGGCAGCCTTTTTCGCAGGCGCCTTCTTAGCGGCCTTCTTGGCCGGTGTTTTCTTCGCGGCTCCAGCCTTTTTCGCGGGCGCCTTTTTGGCCGGAGCCTTCTTCGCCTGCCCGTCACCGGATGAACCGCCGCCGCGGCGTGCCTTGACACTGGCCTCGAGCTTGGCGAGCAGATCCGACACGTCCTCGGTCTCGTCGAGTTCCTTGGGCTCAGCCTCTTCGGCGGTAAATGCTTCTCCGCCTTCGAGTTTCGCCTCTACCAGCTCGCGGAGCTGCTCCTGGTAGGTGTCCTCGAAGCGCTCGGGGTGGAAGTCGTCGGTCATCGACTCGACGACCTGTCCGGCCATCTTCAGCTCCGCCGGCTTGATGTCGACTTCCTTGTCCAGTACCGGGAAATCCGGGTCGCGGATCTCGTCGGGCCAGAGCAATGTATGGATGACCATCACGTCGCGCTTGCTGAAGTCCTTGACGCGCAACGCCGCAAGCCGGGTTTTGTTGCGCAAGGCGAAGTGCACGATCGCGACGCGATCGGTCTCGGCAAGGGTCTTGGCAAGCAACACATAGGACTTCGACGACTTGCCGTCGGGCTCAAGGTAGTAACTCTTGTCGTACATCAGCGGGTCGATGTCGCTGGCCGGCACGAACTCGACGACCTCGATCTCGCGGCTGCGCTCCTCCGGCAATGTCGAGATGTCCTCGTCGGTGATCACCACCATGTGTCCGTCGTCGGATTCGAACGCGCGCGCGATGTCGCGGTACTCGACGACTTCGCCGCACACCTCGCACACCCGCTTGTAGCGGATCCGACCGTTGTCCTTGGCGTGGACCTGGTGAAACTTCAGATCGTGGTCTTCGGTCGCGCTGTAGACCTTGACGGGAACATTCACCAGTCCGAAGGAGATCGAGCCCTTCCAAATGGACCGCATTTCTCCAGTATTCCCTAATCAGTCAGCTGCGAAGCGTATGCCGCGTCCCGGGTGGCTCGATCCGGCAGGTCAGCCCCCGCGCGTGCGACCGTCAGCGCCGAGGAGATCGTGGCGGTCTGCAGCACGGCCGTCAGCGTGTCGACGCCGATCCGGCGCAGGTCCGCCCGCCGCTGCGCACCGAGCAGCTGCAGTGACCACAGGGCGTCGATCAGCCCCGTCATGAACGCATCGCCCGCACCGACCGTGTCGACCACCTCGACCGGGTAGGCCTGCACCCGCGCGACGCCGGCCTGACACGCCGCGAAAGCACCCCGCTCGCCCATCGTCACCACGACGATCGCCGGACCCAGCCCAAGCCATGTCCGCGCCACCTGCTCGGGCGCGCGGTTCGGGTCGATCCAGTGCAGGTCCTCGTCGCTGGCTTTCACCACATCGCACCGTTCGAGGATGCGGTCGATCCGGCCGCGTGCCTGGTCGTCGTCGGCGATCAGCGCCGGCCGTACGTTCGGGTCGAAGCTGACCGTGGCCGAGACGTGGTAGGCGTCGAGCAGTGCAGCCGTCGCCCGGCAGCCGGGCTCGAGCACCGTCGCGATCGACCCGGTGTGCACCACCAGCGGCGGCGCCACCTCTGGTGTGCCCGCGAGCTGCCAGTCGATGTCGAAGGCGTACTGCGCCTTGCCGTCGTCGTCGAGTGTGGCTACCGCGGTCGGAGTCCGCGCCGCCGTTGTGCTTCCCGAAACCAGTTGGGCGCCAGCGGCTTCAAGGTAGGCGATAATGCGGCGCCCGCGGTGGTCGTCGGCGATGTGGGTCAGGAAGTCGACGCCACGGCCCAGCCGGGCCAAGCCGACGGCGACATTGAGCGGGCTGCCACCGACGTGTTCGCCGGTGATGGTGCCATCGCGCTCGACGATGTCGATCAGGGCTTCGCCGATGACCAGCGCCCGGTCGGTCATGGGGCGTCCTTCATCAAGGCTTCTAGCGTGGCCCGCGCGCCGTCGCGATGGAGGGACTCCAGCGCCCAGGTGTAGGCCTCCACGAATCGACCGGAGGTTGCGAGATCGCCGAAGACATCCGTGTTTTCGATGAATGCGGTGGGATTGTCGCGCTGCGAGCGGGCCAGCGGCACCAGGGTGTCGGCGAGCTGGTCCTCAACATCGATGGGCTCGCCCTGCTCGTCGACGCCTTCGGCGTAGCGCGCCCAGCTGGCCACCGTCGCCGCCGACAACCGGATCGGTCCATCGGAGGCCAGGTTCGCGCGGATGACGGGAAGCAGCCACTTTGGGATGCGATCCGACGATGCGAAACACAACCGTGCGATGGTGTCGCGCACGCCGGGGTTGGCGAACCGTTCGATCAGCGTCTTCTTGTAATCGGGCAGGTCGATGCCGGGCACCGGAAGCAGGGTCGGCGTCGCCTCGGTATCCATGTAGCGCATCAGGAACTCCGCGAACAGCGGGTCGGCGGCGGCATCGTGAACGAATCGGTATCCGCTGAGATAGGCGAAATAGCACAGGCTTTGGTGGCTGGCGTTGAGAAGCCGCAGCTTCATCAACTCATACGGCCGCACCTCGTCGACCATGAGGACGCCGACGTCCTCCAAAGGCGGTCTGCCGTCGGAGAAGTCGTCCTCGAGCACCCACGAGGTAAACGGCTCGGCCACCACGGGCCATCGGTCGTCCACCCCGAACTCGCTTTTCAGGTTGTCGATCACCTCGGGCGTAGTGACCGGCGTGATGCGGTCGACCATCGAATTGGGGAAGCGCGTATGCGTGAAGATCCACTGCGCCAGCCCGGGGTGGACGCGTTCTGCGTAAGCGGTGAACGCCTCGCGCGCGACGTCGCCGTTGCCCTCGATGTTGTCGCACGACACGATCGTCGGCGAGGCGATCCCGCGGTCGCGGCGCCGGGCGAGCGCGTCGGCGACCAGACCGAACACGCTGACGTCGTCCGGGCTGATGGTGTCGACGTTGTAGCCGCCCTCGGTGATGGTCAGAGAGATGATCCGCGTCGACGGCGCCGCCAGCAGTTCGACCACCGCCACCGGGTCGTCGGGGGCGTAGCGGTAGTCGACGATCGAGCCGATCACCCGCGCGTCACGGGTGCCGTCCGGGTTTTCCAGCACAAGCGTGTAGAGGTCGTCCTGGGCGTCGAGCACCTCCTTCATCTTGCGATCGGCCGGCATGACGCCCACCCCGCAGATGCCCCACTGCTGCACGGAGTCGGGGCCGTTCTCCAGGAGCCGGTCGATGTACATCGCCTGATGAGCGCGATGGAAGCCGCCCACCCCGAAATGCACGATGCCCACGCCAACGTCTCCACGGTCGTACGCGGGTTTCGCGATGGGGATCTGGCTCATCGCGGATCGGTTGAGTGTTGTGTGCGTCACAATCACCATGCTAACGTGATGAGCATCTACTCGCGCCCCTGAGCATATGCTCACAGTCCGCAGAAGAACGGCGGGTAATCCGTGTCGACGACGACCGAGCGCATGGCTGCTACCGCAGGCAGCCCTCCTGCGCCCGAGGACCTCCGGTTGGCGCTGCGCGCGGCGACGCTCTATTACCTCGACGGGCTCACGCAGGCCGAGATCGCGAGCCGCCTCGGTGTGTCCCGGCCGACTGCGGGACGGTTGATCGGGCGGGCCAAGGCCAAGGGGCTGGTCCGCATCGAGATCGTCGTCCCGCCCGATATGCGCGACAACCTGCACGCCGACGAGGAACGCGAACTCGAATTGCGGTATGGCCTGACCGAAGCCGTCGTCGCCGGAAGCGGCATCGATGTCGGTACACCGGGACGGCCTGCGGCATATGCGAGCGTCGGCCGTGCGGCCGCGGCGCTGCTCATGCGACGGCTGACCCCGACCGACGTCATGGGCTTCACCTGGGGTCCCGAGACGGTGGCGGTAGCGACGGCATTGACGCCGGGGGTGGCCAGTTGTCGCGCGGTGGTTCAGCTGGACGGCGCCATGTCGACCGCCGCGTATCAAACCGGCACCGAGTTCATCCTCGGCCGATGCGCGGATGTGCTTCGCGCGCAGACGATTCGGCTTCCGGCGCCGCTGTACGCCGACCCCTCGACAGTGGCATCGATGCGCAGCGACTCCGTCATTTCGCGGACACTGGAGGCCGGAAGGCACGCCGACGTCATGATCTTCGGCGTCGGCACCCCATCGACGGCGGGCACGCTGTTCGAAGGCAGCTACCTCGACACCCGAATGCTCGACGAACTGGTGTCGCGTGGCGCGGTCGGCGAGATCGGGGGCCGCTTCTTCGACGCCGACGGCGAGCCCGTCGACTCCGAGCTCGCCCAGCGTGCGGTGTCGGCTCCGCTCGAAGACGTCAAGGCATGCCAGAAGACGATTTTGATCTCCAGCGGCGCGGCCAAGCATCAGGCCACGCTCGCCGCGCTGCGCGGACGGCTGGCGAGGCTCCTGGTGTGCGACATCGACTGTGCCCGTTGGCTGCTGGCACAGCGCTGAGGGAGGTCCGAAAGATGATAGGGATACGACGAGTGACGGCGTGTGCATCGGCGTGCGTTCTGCTGCTCACCGCCGGCTGCGCAGGGGCGGGCAGCCTGGGCGCATCGTCCGACGAAGTGACCATCGCTTTGGTGTCGAACTCGCAGATGACGGATGCGCAGAAGTTGTCGACGGATTTCGAGGCCAAGAACCCCGGCACCAAGCTGAAGTTCATCACGCTTTCGGAGAACCAGGCGCGCGCCAAGATCACCATGTCAACGGCCATGGGCGGCAGCGAGTTCGACGTCGTGATGATCAGCAACTTCGAGACACCGCAGTGGGCGCGCGACGGTTGGCTGCGCAACCTGTCCGACTACGCCCGCAAGACGCCCGGCTACGACGAGAACGACTTCATCTTGTCGCTGCGCGAATCGTTGTCGTACGAGGGCAACATGTACGCCGTCCCGTTCTACGGCGAGTCGTCATTTCTGATGTATCGCAAGGACCTCTTCGAGCAGGCCGGCATCAAGGTGCCGCAGAACCCCGAGTACCAGCCTTCATGGCAGGAGGTCGCCCAGTGGGCGAACACGGTGAAGACCGACGACCGGGCCGGTATCTGCCTGCGCGGAAAGCCCGGTTGGGGCGAGGTGCTGGCGCCGCTGGACACTGTGATCAACACGTTCGGCGGCCGATGGTTCGACGATAGCTGGAACGCCCAACTCAACAGCCCCGAGGTGCGCAAGGCCGTCAACTTCTACGTCGACCTGATCAAGCAGGCCGGCGAACTGGGCGCCTCGTCAACGGGTTTCCAGGAATGCGCCAACCTGTTCGGCCAGGGCCAGACGGCGATGTGGTACGACGCCACGTCGGCGGTTTCGGTTCTCGAGGATCCCAAGACGTACCCGGACCTGGTCGGCAAGATCGGCTACCTGCCCGCGCCGATCGCCGAAAAGCAGAACTCGGGATGGCTCTACACCTGGGCCCTCGGCATCCCGAAGAGCGCCAAAAACCCCGACGGCGCATGGAAATTCGTCTCCTGGATGACCGACAAAAACTACATGAAGCTGGTCGGCGAGAAGCTGGGCTGGGCGCGGGTGCCGCCGGGCAGCCGAACGTCGACCTACACCGAACTGCCCGAATACCAGGCGATCTCGAAGTCCTACGGACCGCTGACATTACGGTCGATCGAGAGTGCGACCCCGAACAAGCCCACGGTGCAACCCGTTCCCTACACCGGCGTGCAGTTCGTCGGCATACCCGAGTTCCAGGATTTGGGCACGCGGGTGAGCCAGCAGGTCAGCGCCGCGATCGCCGGACAGAAGTCGGTTGACGAAGCGGTATCTCAGGCACAGGAATACGCCGAGGTCGTCGGCCGAAGCTATCAGGAGAAGTGATGACCGTTACCGCTGATACCGAGGCCACCGCCAACGAACAGGCCGCGGCCGAACGGGTTCGCAAGATCCGAGAACGCCAAGGCGCGGGAGTGAGTCGCGCCGAGGGCTGGCGACGGCGCGGCCCGCTGCTTCCGGCGTTGATTTTCATGATCGTCGTCACCCAGATCCCGTTCTTGTTCACGCTGTACTACTCGACGCTGTCGTGGAACCTGGTGCGACCCGGGTCGCGCAGGTTCGTCGGGCTGCAGAACTACATCGCGGTGGTCAAGGACAGCCAGTTCTGGACGGTCGCGATCAACACCGTGGTGTTGATCGTCGTGGTCGTGGTGGCCTCGGCGGTGCTCGGGTTGTTGCTCGCCCTGTTGCTCGACCGGGCGTTCCTCGGCCGCGGCGTCGTGCGCACGCTGCTGATCACCCCGTTTCTCGTCACACCCGTTGCCGCGGCGCTGATTTGGAAGACCACCATCCTCGACCCGACGAACGGCATTCTCAATTGGTTGCTGTCGCTGGTGGGGATCGACAAGGCCGACTGGATCGGTCAGTTCCCGCTGACGATGGTGATGGTCGTGCTGATCTGGCAGTGGACCCCCTTCATGATGCTGCTGATCCTGGCCGGTCTGCAGTCCATGCCACGTGACATCTTGGAGGCCGGGCGCGTCGACGGTGCGGGTGCGTTCCAACTCTTCCGCGAGCTGACGCTGCCGCACCTTCGGCGGTTCATCGAATTGGGTGTCGTGCTGGGTGCCATCTATCTGGTGAACACGTTCGACGCCATCTACATGATGACGCAGGGCGGACCGGGTATCGCCAGCGCGAACCTGCCGTTCTACATCTATCAGCGGGCATTCCTCGGCTTCGACATGGGGCAGGCGGCGGCCATGGGCGTCGTGGTGGTGATCTTCACGATGATCATCGCGAGCTTCGCTCTGCGCTTGATATTCAAGTCGTTCAGCGGCAAGGAAGAGGCGGTCTGACATGACCACAACGACGGCGACAGCGCCGAAGAAGAAGAGCCGCAAGTTCAGCCCGTGGACAGTGGTGGCGTGGCTCGCCGGCCTCGCATTCTTCTTCCCGGTGTTCTGGATGGTGCTCACGGCGTTCAAGCAGGAGGCCGACGCGGCGACGAGCCCACCGAAGCTGTTCTTCACCCCGACCCTCGATCAGTTCACGGCGGTGTTCGATCAGGGCATCGGCCCGGCGTTTCTGAATTCGGTCTTCGCCACTGGACTTTCGACGCTGATCGTGTTGCTGCTGGGTGTGCCTGCGGCGTTCGCGCTGTCATTGCGGCCGGTGCGCAAGACGCAGGATGCACTGTTCTTCTTCATGAGCACCAAGATGTTGCCGATCGTTGCGGCCATCCTGCCGCTGTATGTGATCGTGTCCAATATCGGTCTGCTGGACAATATCTGGGCGCTGGTCATCCTCTACACGTCGATGAACCTGCCGATCGCCGTGTGGATGATGCGGTCGTTCTTCTTGGAGGTGCCCGGTGAGCTGCTCGAAGCGGCCAGCCTGGACGGCGCGAGCCTTTCTCGTTCGGTGCGCGAGGTCATCCTGCCGTTGGTGTCACCCGGTATCGCCGCGACCGCGCTGATCTGTGTGATCTTCGCGTGGAACGAGTTCTTCTTCGCGGTGAATCTGACCGCTGTGAACGCCGCGACCATGCCGGTGTACCTCGTCGGATTCATCGCGGGCGAAGGCCAGTACTGGGCCGTGCTGTCGGCTGCGGCGACCATGTCCGCGCTCCCGGTGATCCTGTGCGGCTGGTTCGCGCAGAACAAGCTGGTGCGCGGCCTGTCGTTCGGCGCGATCAAGTAGAGGAGAAAGACGAATGGCTGCAATCACTTACAAGAACGCCACCTGTATCTACGAGGGCTCTGACAAGCTCGCCGTCGATTCGCTGAACCTCGACATCGACGACGGCGAGTTCATCGTGCTGGTCGGCCCGTCGGGCTCGGGTAAGAGTACAGCGCTACGCATGCTCGCCGGGCTCGAGGACATCGACGAGGGCAGCATCGAGATCGGCGGCAGGGACATGACCGGTGTGCCGTCGAAGGACCGGGACATCGCGATGGTGTTTCAGAATTACGCGCTCTACCCGAACAAGACGGTCGCGGAGAACATGGGCTTCGCGCTCAAGCTGCGCGGCGTGCCCGCCAGTGAGCGTCGCAAGAAGGTCGAGGAGGCCGCGAAGATCCTCGACCTCATCGAGTTCCTGGATCGCAAACCGGCCAAGCTGTCCGGTGGTCAGCGTCAGCGCGTGGCGATGGGTCGTGCGATCGTGCGCGAGCCGCAGGTGTTCTGCATGGACGAACCACTGTCGAACCTGGACGCGAAGCTGCGCGTGCAGACCCGCACCCAGATCGCCGCCCTGCAGCGGCGTCTCGGCACCACCACCGTCTACGTCACCCACGACCAAGTCGAGGCGATGACGATGGGCGACCGCGTCGCGGTGCTGCGGTTTGGCAAGCTGCAGCAATTCGCGGCGCCGAACGAGCTCTACGACAGGCCGGCGAATGCGTTCGTCGCGGGCTTCATCGGCTCGCCGGCGATGAACCTGGTGACGCTGCCCGTCGCTGCGGACGGCGTCAAGATCGGCGACAACACAATGGAATTGGAGCGGGCGGATCTGGCGAAGGTGACCGATGCCGGCCTATCGGAGGTCACCGTCGGGATTAGGCCCGAATCGCTGGAGATCTCCTCCGACGGCGGCGTGGACGTCGTCGTCGACCTGGTCGAGGACCTCGGCAGCGAAGCCTACGTCTACACCCACGTGGGCTCGGGCTCCGGCATCGAATTGGTGGCGCGGTGCAATCCGCGGACGGCGCCGAAGTTGGCGGAGTCGATCAAGCTACGCAAGTCGCCGGAGGGTGCCGTGCACCTGTTCGACCCGAAGACCGGCGACCGCTTGAACTGAGCGGACGATCTACGACCCTGGCGCAGAAGTCGGCGAAAAGGGGTTAGACGACGGGTTCCACGCCCGGGTTGGTGCCGTAGCCGACCTGCGGATTGGCACCGCCGGCGTCATGGGTGAACACCTGCGAGGGAGCCGGCTTGCAGTTGTTGTCCATCGGGGTCTGATCGCCCGAACAGAACGGCACGAGATCCTCGGGGTCCGCGGCCGCGGTCGCGGCCCCGAACACCGCGCTGGAGGCCACCAGCAGGCAGGCAGCGATGATTCGCCTCATCACTCCACGGTACAACGGGTATTACGTTGGCGTGGTGGATCGATTCGGCCGGGTGAAGCTGACCAACCCGGATAAGGTGCTGTATCCGGCGACGGGCGGACGGCGTAGGGCCGTCACAAAAGGAGACGTGTTCGACTACTACGTCAACATCGCCGAGGTGATGATCCCGCATATCGCAGGCCGCGCGGTCACCCGAAAGCGCTGGCCCAACGGCGTCGACGAGCCGTCGTTCTTCGAGAAGCAACTCGCCAGCTCCGCGCCGGATTGGCTGACGCGCGAGAGCGTCACCCATCGATCGGGGACGACGACGTATCCGATCATCGACACCGTCGAGGGGCTCGCCTGGATCGGTCAGCAGGCCTCGCTGGAGGTGCACGTGCCGCAGTGGCAGTTCGTTGAGGGCAAACCCGGCCCTGCCACCCGCTTGGTGTTCGACCTCGACCCCGGCGAGGGCGTGACGATGAAGCAGCTCTGCATGGTGGCTTCCGAAGTACGCGACCTGATGAGCGACATCGGGCTGACGGCGTATCCGCTCACCAGCGGCAGCAAGGGCCTGCACCTGTACGCCCCGCTGGAGAAGCCGGTCAGCTCGCAGGGCGCGGTCGTGCTCGCCAAACGCGTTGCGCAACAGCTGGAGAAGGCCATGCCCAAGCTGGTGACGTCGACGATGACCAAGAGCCTGCGCACCGGAAAGGTCTTCGTCGACTGGAGCCAGAACAACGCGTCGAAAACGACGATCGCGCCTTATTCGCTACGCGGTCGCGAGCAGCCGACCGTCGCCGCTCCGCGGACATGGGACGAGATCTCCGATCCCGACCTGCGGCACCTGCGCTTCGACGAGGTGCTCGAGCGCGTCGCCAAAGACGGCGACCTGCTGGCCGGGCTCGACGAGGCGGTCCCGATACCCGACCGGTTGACGAAGTACCGCAGCATGCGCGACCCGTCGAAAACCCCTGAGCCGGTACCGAAGTCGAAGCCGAAATCCGGCGCCAACGACCGCTTCGTCATCCAGGAGCACCACGCCCGGCGACTGCACTACGACCTGCGCCTCGAGCGCGACGGCGTGCTGGTGTCGTGGGCGGTGCCGAAGAACCTGCCCGATACGCCGTCGGTCAACCACCTCGCGGTGCACACCGAAGACCATCCGATGGAATACCTGACGTTCGAGGCGACGATCCCCAAGGGTGAATACGGCGCGGGCAAGATGTTCGTTTGGGACACCGGCACGTACGAAGCCGAGAAGTTCAACGACAATCCGCCTGACGGCCCCGCGAAGGGCGGCGAGGTGATCGTCACCTTGCACGGCGAGAAGATCGACGGTCGATACGCGCTCATCCAGACCGACGGCAAGAACTGGCTGGCGCACCGCATGAAGGAGCAGAAGCATCCCACCGCAGGCGATCTCGCGCCGATGCTGGCCACCGAGGGCTCCGTGCAGCGGCTCAAGAAGACTCAGTGGGCGTTCGAGGGCAAGTGGGACGGCTATCGCGTCCTGGTGGACGCCGACCACGGCAAGCTGTGCGTCCGGTCACGCCGCGGTCGCGATGTCACCGCCGAGTTTCGCCAATTCGAGGCGCTGGCAGCCGATCTCGCCGACCATCACGTGATCCTCGACGGTGAGGCGGTGGCGCTTGACGAGTCCGGCGTGCCCAGCTTCAACGAGATGCAGAACCGGAAGCGCTCCACCCGCGTCGAATTCTGGGCCTTCGACATTCTGCAGCTCGACGGGCGGTCACTTCTGCGGGCCAAGTACTCCGACCGTAGGCGGCTGCTGGAGGCGCTGGCCGACGGCGACGGCCTGATCGTGCCGCCCCCGCTGCCTGGCGACGGCCCCGAAGCGCTGAAGTATGCCCGCGAAAACCGTTGGGAGGGAGTGATTGCCAAGAAACGGGACTCGACGTACCAACCGGGCCGGCGCTCGTCCTCGTGGATCAAGGACAAGATCTGGAACACTCAGGAAGTCGTCATCGGCGGTTGGCGACAGGGGGAAGGCGGCCGGTCGAGCGGCATCGGCGCGCTCATGCTCGGCATTCCCGACCCAGCTGATCCGGCCGGTGGGTTGCAGTTCGTCGGACGGGTGGGCACCGGCTTCACGGAGAAGGACCTCGCCAATTTGAAGAAGGCCTTGAAACCACTGCACACCGACGGGTCACCGTTCAACGCACGGCTTTCCACGCAAGACGCGAAGGGGGTGACGTTCGTGCGGCCGGAGCTGGTGGGCGAGGTGCGCTATAGCGAGCGCACCGGCGACGATCGGCTGCGTCAGCCGAGCTGGCGCGGCCTCCGCCCGGACAAGACGCCCGACGAAGTGGTGTGGGAGTGAAGGAACTACACCTAGATCGCACCGATGCCGTTGCCGTCGACCGAGCCAGCGTCCAGGTAGTCGATCAGGATTTCAGGAATAGTCCGCGGGTTCCGGTCCTGGTGATGAAAGTCGTTGTTGCAGTGCAGGGCGGCAAGCTTCACCGGTTCAACTATCAGGTGACAGTCGAGTTGACCGGAGCAATAGCCGAGATCGGGCTGCTCCCCGTTCAACAGGTCGACGTCAACGCCACCGCGTCGGTCGGTCGCGAGCTTCTACCGCCCGAGCACTAGAGGCTCGGATAGGCCTTGACCGCTTCTTGCAGACCCCGCGTCGCCAGCACGTCGGCCAACTCGTTGTCGGTGACGCCCGAGTGCCCCTTCACCCAGAACCACTCGACCTGGTGCCGCGCGCAGGCGACCTGAAGTCGCTGCCACAGATCGACGTTCTTCACCGGTTGCTTTGCGGCGGTCAGCCATCCGTTGCGCACCCAGCCGTGAACCCACTTGGTGATGCCGTTGCGAACGTAGGTGCTGTCGGTATAGAGATGCACCACGACGGGTCTGGTGAGGGCTTCGAGCGCCATGATCGGCGCCGTCAGTTCCATGCGGTTGTTGCTTGTCGGGCCGAACTCGCCGCCGCTCATCTCGCGGACATGCTCACGCTGGCGCAGCACCGCGCCCCACCCGCCGGGCCCGGGATTGGGTCGGCAGCCGCCATCGGTATGGATCACGACGATGTCGGCGGGGTCGATCATGCGCTGAGGATAGGCACGGGGCCGGCTGGCCCGGCTCAGCGACGCGCCGAGATCAACGCCGTCGGCACCGAGATCCCGAACTGCTGATGCCGAAGCGTGCTGATGCGTCGCCCCGGCTGCACGGCGTCCTTGACCGGCGTTGTCGATTCACCGAAGAACGCGGCGGCTGCGTCGATGTCCGCAACGACGTAGGTGATTCCCCACAGCGTCGATGGACCTTCGGCCGCCGTCTCCGGCGAACCGACGACCTCGATGATCACCTCTCCCAATCGGAAGAAGATCTGGCGGATGGGTTGGCCGCCGAGTTCGCCGTCGCGCTCCCGACGAGGTTCCACGCCCACCGCGGCCAGCGATTCGACCGTCCGATTCAGATCTGGAGACATCAGCACGACGTGGTCGATCGCGACCACGCCGTTGGCGTGCTCATGCGGCGCACCCGCAACCGTCCCGGCTCGAGTCGTCGGTATCCCGTCGAGGTCACCCAACGAGAAGTCCGGCGGCAGCCCGCCCAACGACCACCCGAGGATGCCTGTGCCTGATGTCGCCGCCAGCCGGATCCGAACACCGCCGACCCGGCACACGGCCTCGGAGTCGACGCTGAAGCCCGCCCGGACCCAGGCATCGCCTGGATCGGCCACGACGAGCTCTTCGACAGTGACGGCCACGCGCGCAGAGTACGCGCTGTGCGGTCGCATAGCATGACCGCCATGAGCAGAGTGTCGGTGATCACCGGTGGCGCGGGCGGCATGGGCGTCGCAACGGCGAAGGTCGTGGGCCGCGACCACGCTGTGGTCCTCGCCGACGTGCGGCAGGACCGGCTCGACGGCGCGGTCGCCGCGTTGGACGATCTGGGGATCAGCGCCACGGCCGTCAACTGCGACGTCACGGACCGCGCGGCCGTCGACAAGCTCTTCGATACCGCATCCGGCCTCGGCACTGTCGCCTCCGTCATCCACACCGCGGGTGTGAGTCCCAGCATGGGAAACGCCGAATACGTCATGCGGACCAACGCCATCGGCACGCTCAACGTCAACGAGAGCTTCTACGCAATAGCGGGCGAGGGCGCCGCAATCGTCAACGTGGCGTCGATGGCCGCTCACCTGCTGCCCGAAAGCCTCATTCCCGCAACGAAATTCCCGCTAGCCCTGCAGGATCGGGACGCCTTCATGAAAGCCATGCTCGAGGCATGCGCCATCGCCGGAGACGACCCCCAAGCCCGCTCCGGCATCGCCTACGCCATCAGCAAGGGCTTCGTGCGGTGGTACAGCGTCGCGCAATGTGAACGGTTCAACGCCAAGGGCCTCCGCGTCCTGTCGGTTTCGCCGGGGTCCATCGACACCGAGATGGGCCAGCTTGAAGCGAACGCCGGGGCCGGCGCGATGGTCGCCGACGCCGCGGTGCCGCGGTGGGGCAAGCCCGAGGAGATGGCCGACCTTCTCGCTTTCTGCGCCAGCGATAAGGCCGGCTACCTCACCGGCACCGACATCCTCAACGACGGCGGCGTCGTCGCGTCGATGACCGAACGCGCCAGGGCGGCCGCTGCGAGCGGTTAGCGCACCGTGGCGTGCGTCGAGCGTGCATGACTGCAGGTATATTGCGGCGTGTCGCGCAGCAGACACGCACGCTCGCGAAGAAAGGGAGCCCGACTCAGGCGCGGGTCCATTGCTGCGTCAGCCGAAGCAGGTAGGTCAGGGCCGGCAGCACGACCACGCCGGCCAACGCGACGACGACCAACAGGCCAACCAGCGTCGCGTCCGCGCCCGCGCCGTCGTAGATGGTGACCTGATCGACCAGCAGCCACGGGTATTGGGCCACACCCCATCCAATGACAACCGAACCGACGGCCGCGACGGCCGGGATGCGCGCCAGCGAGAAGCGTCTGCGGTACAGCAGAGCCAGTGTCGCGATCCCCGCCACTGCAGCCACCGCCAACAACGGCGACGCCGCGGTCCGCAGACCGTGACTCAACGTCGGCGCGTCGTGGGTGACTGGATAGAGCCCGGCGAACACGACGATGCCCGTCGCGATCCCCACTGCGAGAGTACGGATGCGCAAGCGACCGGCGAGCTCGTCGTCACCGGCGCGGTCGGCGTCGGCCGTGAGGAAAACCCCGGCCAGGAAGATGCACGTCACCGCGGCCAGGCATCCGCCGACGAGCGACGTCGGGTTGAGCCACGAACCGATCCGGTCGCCGTAACCGGCCGCGGGCACCCGACCTGAAGCGACAGCGCCCGCGACGGTACCGAAGAAGAACGGTGTGATCACCGACGACGACGCGAAAATCGCCCCGAACAGCCGGGCCTGGGCGAATGTCTCGGAGTACTTGCGGAACGCAAAGCTGGCGCCCCGCAACACGATTCCGGTCAACGCCAGGCTCAACGGGATGAACAACGTGGTGGTGGCGGCGGCGAAGGTGGCGGGGAAACCGGTCCACCACATCACCAGGATGTAGATCAGCCACACGTGGTTGGCCTCCCAGACCGGCCCGATGCTGGTGTCGACGAGTGTGCGTAACTGGCTGCCCCGCTCATCGAAGCCCGCGGTGAGATCGTAGAAGCCCGAACCGAAGTCGGCCCCGGCGAACAAGGCGTACACCACGACACCGAGGAACATCGCCATCGCCACGACCGACGCCAGGGTCATCGCACCGGCTCTTCCTTCGGCGGACCGTAAGGACTGGGTAGGTCGGTTTCGCCGGCGCGCCAGCGTCGCGCCATGGATCGCAACACCACCCAGGCGCCGACGGCCATGCCCGCATAGATCACCAGCACCGCGGTGTAGCTCCACCACAGGCCGGCGGACTGACTCGCCGCGTCGACGGTGTGCAATATCTGCCACACCGTCCACGGTTGCCGGCCTACTTCCGTTGCAACCCAGCCAAATTCGACCGCCAACATCGCCAACGGACCGGCGATCACTGCGAATCGGAGAAACCAGCGGTTCTTCATCAGATCACGGCCGCGCCACCGCAACAGCCAGTACAACAAAACGGCCGCCGCCAACACAGTGCCGAGCACGACCATCGACTGGAAGGCCAGATGCGTGACGTTCACCGGCGGCCAGTCTTGCCTCGGCACGGTGTCCAGACCGGGGACGGGAGCATCCAGGGAGTTGCGCGCGATGACGGAGCCCAGTCGCGGGATCTCCAGCGCACCGTGGACCTCTCCGTCGACCAGCACCCCTCCGAGCCGGAAAGGGGCCGGGCTTTCTGTGGTCTCGGCCAATTCGAAGGCGGCGAGCTTGGCCGGCTGGGTGTCGTTGATGCGCATGCCGAGGATGTGGCCGGCGATCGGCTGCACGATCGCCGCGACAGAAGCGAAGGCGAACGGCGCGGTGAAGCCGAGACGGTGATGGGCGTCGTCGCGTCCGCGCAACAGGCCGGCGGCATACACGCCCGACACCGTGAAGCCGACGATCATGAACGCCGCCAGCCACATGTGCAGGAATTGCATCCACACGCCGTCGTTGAACATCGCCCGCCACGGGTTGATGTCGGTGACCTCGCCACTGCGGATCGCAAAGCCCGCCGGATTGTTCATCCAGGCATTCACCGCCACCACGCAGAAGGTGCCGACCACACCGGACACCGCCATGGGAATCAGCATCGCGAGATGGCGCCGCGGCGGCATGCGGCCCCAGCCGTAGAGGTAGATGCCCAAAAAAATCGCCTCGACGAAGAACGACAGCCCCTCAAACGCAAAGGGCAGGCCGAGGACGTCGCCGAACCTGCCCATCAGCCCCGGCCACAACAGTCCCATCTCGAAGCTGAGCACGGTGCCGGACACCGCGCCGATGGCGAACAGGACCGCTGACACCTTGGCCCAACGCTTCGCCAACCCCAACGCGGCCGGGTCGTCGCGGACGATGCCACGCCGGTGCACCACGTAGATCATCGCGGGGAACGCCACGCCGAAACAGGCCAGGACGATGTGGAAGCCCAGCGACAGCGCCATTTGTTGCCGAGCCGGCAGCAGGGCTGGCGGGTCCGACGCGAGGAGAAGCACCGCATCGCTGAAACCCACGATTGGGGACGCTACTCTTTGGGCCGGCCGCGCCGTCCGCCGACAATCTGATAAATGTGCTCGCTGCTGGGTACTCTGAGAGGTGCCGGGGGGCTCAACCAGGAAGCCTCGTCGATAACCGCCTTAAGCAGGTGAGTTACGCATAATGACGGCACGCACCGCGATGCACCCGCCAGAGCGAACACGGACAGAAGAATCGGATGCGGCTGAGATCCGCGCGGTTCTGGAACGCACCTACGGCGCACTTCTGCGTCTGCAGGAGAACCGTGCGCGCGAGCCTGAGGAACGGATGATCCACGAACGGGTCGACGTCGGCACCTTCGCGATCGACGACATCCGCTTGCCCGGAGATGCCGAGTTCTCTCCGGATCCGCTGGGCAGCGTCGTTGCCACGTGGGTCAACGACGGTCGGCTCGAAGGGAACTGCGACGGCATCAAGGGCGAGGCGTCGAGCGGCGAGCTCACCATGGTGTCGCAACCGGATCTGCCGCACTACGCGCATGCCGAGGACCTGTCCGCCACCGCGCTTGTGATGGATCCGGCGGTGGTCACCAGCGCCATGACCGGCGTTCCGCCGTGCCATGGCATGCCGTCGGTACGGTTCGACGACTTCCGGCCCGTCAACGCGGCTGCGGCTCAATTGTGGATATCGACAGTCAACTACGTGAAGAACAATGTGCTGGCAGACGACGCTCTGGCTACGCCGTTGGTCATCGGCCACGCCAGCCGGTTGCTCGCAGCGGTGACTCTGGCGGCATTTCCGGCCCGTGCGACCGAGGAATCACCCTACAACCACTCGGACAGCAGACCGGTGCTGCTGGGGCGCGCAATCGAGTACATGGAGTCCAATGTCGAGAACGACATTGGGTTGGCGGATATCGCCGACGCCGTTCACCTCACTCCGCGGGCCGTGCAGTACATGTTCCGCAAACACCTAGCCAACACGCCGTTGCAATACCTGCGAGGCGTGCGGCTGCACCGCGCCCACCAAGACCTGATCCGGTCCGACAGGCTGCACACCACTGTCACCGCCATCGCCGCGCGGTGGGGGTTCATGCACACAGGTCGATTCGCCGTGTTGTACCGCGAAACCTACGGGTGCAGTCCCCACGAAACGCTGCGGAGCTGACGACGAGCGAGGTGATATGAGCACCCCACCGAGTTCGCAGGACGACTCCGCGGCTTCGCGTGCCGAGGCGGCGCGTGCACGCGCCGACGAGCTGCGGGTGCGGCGTGAAGAACTGGAACGTGGTGTTCCTACGAGTACCGACGCTGTCGCCCGTGCGCAGAGACGCGCTCGCGAGTCGCTGCAACGCGCCAGGCGCGCCCATCACGCCGCCGCGCAGCAGCACGTGGCGGCCGGCCGCGCTCACCTTCGAGCGGCGGCGGCACACGAGCAGGCGGCCATCCTCGCCGGAGACGGCGCGGGGGAAGCCCATCAAGATGCCGCCGAACATCACAGGGACGAGGCGTTTCGGCACGAGAACGCAGCCCAAATCGATTACGCAGCCGAGGACCTAGACCGGCAACACCAACAGGACTGGGACCGTGAGCACGGCTGAGCAAAACCTAGCCGTCTACCTCCATCAGCAGCAGCGCGCCGTCGATGGATTCTTCCGGAGAACGAAACGCACTGCACGTGACACATACCCGGATGGCTTTTCCCCGCCTGTTGACGGCATCGACCGTCGCCTCCTCGGTGCCGTAGGGGTCGACGAATGCCTTGCCGATCAGCGGCTTGATGGCCTCGATCGGCAATCCGATGTCCAGCGATTGCAGCGGTGCGCCGGTGATCTCGTCACTGCGTAAGCCCCAGAGCTCCTCACATCCGCGGTTCCACGCCACGATGCGCATTTCGCGGTCCACCACCGTCATGCCCAGCCGAATCGAATTCACCAGCGAATCGACGAACGATCTGGCGTGCTCGAGCTCCCCGCTGCGCTCACGAAGCGTGTCGTTGATCGTGTGCAGCTCGTCATTGGTGGACTGGAGTTCCTCGTTCATCGTTTCGAGCTCTTCGTTGGTGGACTGCAGTTCTTCGTTGGTGGTTTCCAGCTCCTCCACCGTCGACTGCAGTTCTTCGTTGGTCGTTTCGAGCTCTTCGTTGGTCGACTGCAGTTCTTCGTAAGCGGCCTCCAGCTGACGGTTCGTCTGGACAACCTTGTCCAGCAGTGCCCTGGTCGCTGTCACGTCGAAAAAGACGATCGAGGTGCCCAGCAGGCCATTCTCGGCGTCGATGAGCGGATTGATGTGAATCTCGAACCAGACCGTCTCGGAGCCGGGTCGCTGCCATTGGACATCCGGGATTCTTGCCGATCGTCGTTCGACCTTCGCTTGTTCCAGGTAGGCGCGCAGCTCGACCGGTCGGTACGACAGCTCCAGGTCCCGCAGCAGCCGGCCGATGTCGCGCGCCGACAGCCCGAAGGTCGCCTCGGCCTGCTGGTTGATCATCGCGACGGTGTCCTCGCCGGTCACGACGATCTGCGCGACCGGGCTCGCCCTGAAGGCGAGCTCGCGAATCGGGGACAGTCCCGGGAGATCCCCGTGTCTTTCGTACATGACGGTCCCGTTTTCGTACCGATCGATGCCGCGGTGTGAACCCGCTGCTTTGCGGAAGATCCTGTGCTTGAGGTTCAACGGCGCGAAGCGGTCGGCGTGGCTCAGCAGCATCTCGGCATGCCCCAGGAAAAGCGTCCCTTGGGGCGCAAGAGCAAAATGTAAGCGCCCGAGGACGTTTCGCTGGGTCTCGGCGTTGAGGTACATCAACGTGTTGCGGCAGACCACGAGGTCCACCCTCGAGATCGGCGCGTCCTTCACCAAGTCGTTGCGCCCGAAGATCACCACCCGGCGCAGATCCTTCCGAAAAACGTAGCGCCCGTTGACGTGTTCGAAATAGCGCTCGAGCAATCCCGGCGGTACGGAGTCGACGGCCTTGGCGTCGTATGCGGCCGCCCGCGCCTCGGTCAGAGCGTCTTCGTCGACATCGGTGGCATAGATTTTCACCCGCTGGCGGAAGTCGTCGACTCCCATCGCCTCCGCCAGGATCATCGCCAGCGTGTACGCCTCCTGACCCGATGCGCAGCCGGCGCTCCACACTCGAATCGGGTCGCCTGGTCCGCGCTCGGCAAGCATCGCTGGAACGACTTCGTCACGGACGTAATCCCAGGCTGGCGGATCGCGGAAGAAGGCGGTGACGTTGATCAGGATCGTGTTGAACAAGGCCGAGAACTCGTCGGAACTTACCTGCAACACGTCGAGGTATCGCTCGTAGGAGTCATAGCCGGCGCCGTCCATCCGGTGTCGAACCCGGCGCATCAGCGACGTGCGCTTGTATCCGGTGAAGTCGAAGCCACGAGAGTCGCGCATATACCGCAGTAACGCCTCGAACGCCTCGTCCGTTTGCCCGTCCAATCTAGGTCCGTCCCGGCGCTTCCTGTGAGGCGCCCCAACCGAAACATACTCGTGCTTACAGCCGATTCTCCGGACCTATGACCGCCCATATCGTTTTGCCGGACGGGGTGGGCAAGGTTCCCCAGAGCCGGGTCAGTAAGCCGACGATTCTCAGGCCCGTCGGCATGTCGGCCGCCAACCGCGTCTCTCGCAGCGCCGGCGGCGTCCGACAGCCGTCTTCGACCGCGATCACCACGGTGTCATCCTTTGATTCCAGCCGGAGGCTCGGGGGGCCGTCCGTATGCTGCAGCACGTTTTCGACGAGCGTGGTCACGATGATCTTCGACACGGCCACGAGCTCAGCCTTGGACCATGCCGTCAGCCAGCACTCCACCAATTCCCGCGATCGGCGCAGGCTTTCGGGGCCCTGGGGCAGGGCGGCTCGGGCGCGCCGCCGATGCCGCCGCGAGTAACTGCCGAGGGCCGCCATCGCGTCATCGACCGAGGCGTAGACCGGTACGTACCGAGTGATGCCGTTCCTTGCGATCGCCGCGCGGCCCATGGCATGGCTACAGACGACAATGATCGGGATTTCCGGCCAGCGGTCGACATGCCAGCGCGCGCTGGTGAAAACGGCCCACGCGGATCCCGCAGGAACAGCCAGATCGTCGACGTCGACAATGACGGCCATCGGTTCGTCGAGTGCTGCCTTGATGATCGTGTCACGCAGTGTGCGATAGGTGGCGCTGTCCAGGGTGCCGCACGCCGCGAGGACGGACGCACCCCGATATGAATGAGTGCTGACCATCAGCGAGCAGGCCTGCTCAGCTGGCACCACGTTCTCCCTCAGCAGGCGAGTTTTCCGCCAACCGCTCACCCAACAGGGCTACCGCGTTCTCCGCTTCCTCTGCCAGGGCAACGTAGCGGCTGGCCAGTTCACCGGGGCCGACGTCGTGAGCCAGCCTCCTGGACAGATCGGCTTTTTCCCGCAGGCTGCGAACCGCTGTCCACAGCGCAGTGTCGATCTCGTCGTCTCTGGCGCTCAACAGCGCATCAGCCGTCCAGGCATGCCCCACCCGGCAGCGGTAGTTCTGATCGCTGATTATCGTCAGTGATCCGTTGCAGTCCGGGCAGGTATAACCCGACGGCGGACCCAGCTCATCGGCTGTGAATTGCGGGGAGAACCGGCGCGCCATAGCGATACGGTTCTCCAATTCCATTGTGGTGTCGGGCTCCATATCCCGGTCCTCGATAACTCGTTGGGATAAGTCCTTGAGCAGCGGCCCGATGTCGACCGCAGGGGCCTGGTGGTCCACAACACCCGCCCGCAACGCGTTGATGGGCATCGCGGGGAACAGGGCGTCGTCGGGGGTTTGCACGACCGTGGTGCCGCCCCTTGCCTTGATATCCGCGGCGCCCCGCACCCCGTCGTCGAGCACGCCCGATAACAGGACCCCGAGCCCGCGTGGCCCAAAGTTCAGCGCAACCGACCGAAACAACGCGTTGATCGCGGGGCGGTGGCCGTTTTCTGTCGGACCCTCGGACAGCGCCACCCGGTCGTCGTGAACGAGGAGGTGACGATCGGGCACGGCTACGTAGATGTGTCCGGCTTCCAGCGTCATTCCGTCTTCTGCTGCGACTGCGGGGAGCGGGCCGGCGCGGTCGATGATCTTGGCCAGCACACTCGGCGCCCCCGGAGGCATGTGGAGGGCGACGAGCGCGGCGTATGGAAGATCCGTCGGTAGATTTCCGACGAGGTTCGTCAACGCCTCCACGCCGCCTGCGGATGCGCCGACCGCCACTACCCCCTTGAGTGCGCCGCCGTCGATGTCTTCATCGGTAGTCGCCATTGCGAGGTGAATACCCAGGCCACGCTAGCGCAACCTTCACTGCGCCCGGTTTTCACACTCTGGCTTTCACACCCTGGCTTTCACACTCTCGCGATCACCTTCTCCGCGAAGGTCTCGAGATGGCGGATCTTGGTCTCGAGCGGCTCGGTGTCGGTGCCCATGATGTAGGGGTTGCGCAAGCCGACAATGGCATCGGTGACGCCCTTGTCTTCGAGCCGCTTGATGCCGTCGGGCGTGTAGGCATCGGCGGACATGACGTGGATTTCGAACGGTCCGGTCCGGCCTTCTTCTTGGCGAATCTCGTTGAGCCGGTTGATCAGACGGTCGAGTTCCTTGCGGCCGCTGCCGCCGTGCATCCAGCCGTCGCAGCGGGCCGCGCGGCGCAGCGCGGCTTCGGCGTGCCCGCCGATGAGGATCGGGATCGGCTCGTTCGGGGCGGGCGTCATCCTGGTTTTGGGGATATCGTAGAACTCGCCGTGGAACTCGAAATAGTCACCCGAGGTCAGGCCTCTGATGATCTCGATGCATTCGTCCATCCGCTTGCCGCGCTTGGAGAACGGGACGCCCAGCAGCTCGTAGTCCTCCGGCCATGGGCTGGTGCCAACACCGAGGCCGAGGCGATTGCCGAAGACCGCCGCCAGCGACCCGGCCTGTTTGGCCACCAGCGCGGGCGGACGGATCGGTAGCTTCAGCACGAAGAAGTTGAACCTCATCGTGGTGGTCACCGCGCACAGCGCCCCGGCAAGCACGAACGCCTCGACAAACGCCTTGCCGTCGAGGAATTCCCTGTTGCCGTCAGGCGTGTAGGGATACTTCGAATCCGACTCGAAGGGGTAGGCGATGCTGTCGGCGATCGCCATCGCGTGGTACCCGGCGGCCTCGGCCGCCTTGGCCAGGGGCACGTAGAACGAAGGATCGGTCATCGCTTCGGCGTAGGTGAACCGCACGGTGTGAATACTAGAACGTGTTCTAATTGACGCCAGCGTGTTTCGGCCGCGAGCCAGGCGGGAACGACGGTGGCCATGAGCGCGTCGAAATCGTTGTACCAGCCCCTCTCGGTCGTCATGAGCGTGCTGGGCGGCCTGGTCGCGGGCAAGATCTTCACCGAGATCTGGCAGCGAGTGAACCCGGAGGACGAGGAACCGGATCCGAAAGACCTGAGTCGCTCGACGCGGGAGGTGTTCATCGCCGCCGCAGTGCAGGGCGTCATTGTCGGGCTGGTGCGGGCTGCGTTAGCCCGTGGCCAAGCGAAGGGTTTTGCGGCACTGACCGACGAAGACCTCAGCTAGCGCGTCGGGGACGATGTAGCAGGTGCGCACCTGGCTGACCCGCAATGTGCGGGTGTTGTCGGCTGTTTCGTTCCTGCAGGACACCGCCAGCGAGCTGCTCTATCCGCTGCTGCCGATTTATCTGACCTCGGTGCTGGGCGCGCCTGCTGCGGTCGTCGGGGCCATCGAGGGTGCCGCGGAAGGGGCCGCGTCGCTGACCAAGCTTGCGGCCGGCCCGTGCGGTGACCGGTATGCGCGGCGCCCGCTGATCGCCACCGGTTACGGCATGGCCGCGCTGGGCAAGGTGATCGTCGCGGCGGCCACCGCATGGCCGGGGGTGCTGGCCGGGCGAGTGGTCGACCGTCTGGGCAAGGGGCTGCGCGGCGCGCCGCGCGACGCGCTGTTGGTCGACGGCATCGACGCCGGCGCTCGTGGGCAGGTGTTCGGATTCCACCGTGCCATGGACACTTTCGGTGCCGTGGTCGGTCCACTGCTCGGCCTGGCGGGTTATGAACTGCTCGATCATCAGATCGCGCCGCTGTTGTGGGTCGCCGTCGTCCCTGGGGTGCTCAGCGTGGCTTTGGTCTTTCTGGCGCGCGAGACGCGGCGTGTGCTGCCCGCGCAGCGGAAGGCGATCTTTGCCCACATCCGAGACCTGCCTCAGCGCTACTGGCGGGTGACGGCGCTGCTGATCGCCTTCGGCGTCGTCAACTTTCCGGATGCGCTGCTGCTGTTGCGGCTCAACGAGATTGGCTTCTCGATCGTCGAGGTGATCCTGGCTTACGTCGGCTACAACCTGGTGTATGCGGTGTCGAGTTATCCGGCCGGACTGCTGGCTGACCGGTTGCCGCGACCGGCGGTCTTCGGCATCGGGCTGGTGTTCTTCGCCGTCGGCTATGTCGGCTTGGGGCTGACCACCGACACCGTGACCGCCTGGCTATTGATCGGGGTTTACGGGCTCTTCACAGGGTGCACGGATGGTGTTGGCAAGGCGTGGATTTCGTCGCTGGTCGGCTCCGACCTGCAGGGCAGCGCACAGGGCGTGTTTCAGGGCGGTAGCGGCTTCGCCGTGTTGATCGCGGGATTGTGGGCCGGCCTGCTGTGGGGTGTGGACGGCCGACTGCCGTTGCTGGTGTCCGGGGTTGTCGGCGCGGCCTTCGCCTTCGTGCTGCTGGGTGCTGCGCTGCGCTACCGAAGCGGTACGACGGCCTCGACGCCATCCAGCTCATAGGGCGGCGTGCCGACACCGGCCACCGAGATCCAGCCCTGCTGGGTGCGTTCGGTGATTCGGCATTCGGCGCTTCGGTCCTCGACCGTCAGTGTTCCCGCCGGGGACTGCACCGCTTCGGGTAGTTCGGCGAAAACCGTTCCCTGCCAGTGGTATCGGCCGTCGATAGGGTCGACGTGTCCCGACAGTCGCACCCGTGCCTGCAGTGCGGCGCCCCCGGCATGAAGCGTGGCTGCGCCGTCATAGATGTCGTCGACCACACCGATGTGTGCGCTGAGGTCGAACGAGCTCGGCGCCAGTTCTGCCATCCGGCGCCAGTACGCGGCGTCGGCTCTGTCGGCTTCGGCGGCTCCGCGGCGTACAAACATGCGTTGGGTGCTGAACAGCACCTCGATGCGGGTGCTGCCCGTGCGTTGCATCACCTCAAGGCACTCGGCGATGTAATCGATCTGTGCGTCGGCGAGGTCGCCGGTACCGGTGACCATGAAGTAGTTGGGCACACCGTGGGTCGCCACGCCGAGGTAGGGCGCGAGCTGCTCACGGCCAGAACGTATTTGGTCGGTGACGATGATTCGGGCGCGGCCGGACGACAGTGTCCAGGCGTGCGTCGCCTCATCGAACGACGAGGCGCTGAGGTCGCAACCGCCCACGTCCGCGATGCCGACGATGCCCGCCTCGCGCAGCCGGGTTCGGGCGCGGTCGAGCCCGACGACTGCAACGTCGACAATGTCGTCGGTCATTGCGGCAGAAAGCCGCTACGCCGCCACATCCGGCGAGAGATCGGCCCCATCAGCCCAACCTCTTCAAGGAACGCGGCCAGCGGGGCGAAGCCGCTCACGTGGACCTCATGGCGATGCGGGCTGGTGCGCGCGAGGTGTTGCGCGCGGTCGGCGTCGAGTCCGACCCGACGATACGGAATCTTGCTGGTGAACAGATACCGAAACAAGTAGCCGCCGATCCCGCTGAGGTTGGACACCCATAGCCGGGTGAACCGACCCATGGTCGGCGTCCGCTTGCGCAGGCCGTCGCGGGCGAACTGAATGTGGCGCGCTTCTTCGGTCACGTGAATCCGCATGAGCCGCTGCACCATCGGCTGCAGCTCGTCGTCGTCCATCATCTGGCGTTGAAGCGAATCGAAGATCTCCTCACCGATCAGCGCGGCACCCCAGAGCACCGAGCCCTTGAACCCCAACGGCAACGCGTTGATGATGACCCGGTGCCACCAGCGTGGCCATACCGGTTTGGCGCCGACGCGCTCGATCGCCTTGCCGAACATCACCATGTGACGGGTCTCGTCGCCCATCTCGGTCAGTTCGTAATGGACCGCACGTGATGTCGGGTCTTGATGCATGATCTTGCGCAGCAGCGCCTGGTTGAGAATGTTCTCGAACCAGATGCCCGCCGACAGCGTGTTGACGAGTTCCTGTCGCGACAGCTCGATCTGCTGTTCGCGGGTCATCTCGTCCCACATCGGGGTGCCGTACAACGAGACGCATCGCGGCGGCAGGAAGAACTTGTCCGGGTCCAGCGGAGTATCCCAGTCGATGTCGACGACGGGCGCATAGGACTTCTTCACCGAGCCGTTGAGTAGACGGCCGGCGAACTGCTGACGTGCTGGCTGCTGCCTCATCGAGGCGGTCATCCGCGTCTCCCTCTATAGGTGCTGTGCCTCAACGGTAAGGATGGCGGCGGAAAGATGTCAATACCCGCGGTACCGGATACTTCGTGGGCGGGTTTGACCTCGTCGTCGCCGGGTAACGGACGGCATGGCCCTCGACAAGACCCGAGACCAAACCGAACAGAGCCAGCCACCCGACCCCGACGACCCCCGCAAGCCCGAGTCGCCGACCGATCTCACCAAGCCGTCGCTGCGCTTCGTGCTTCGGAAAACCTTCCGCGAGTTTCAAAACGATCAGTGCACGGATCTGGCTGCAGCGCTCACCTATTACGCGGTGCTGTCCCTGTTTCCCGCTCTGCTCGTATTAGTCTCGCTGCTCGGCGTTTTCGGCAATGGACGACAAACGATCGACACGGTGCTCGATACCGCATCCAGCATCGTTCCCAGCGACGCAATGGATCTTCTGCGGCAACCCGTCGAGCAGTTGGTGCAATCACCGACGGCCGGTGTCGCCTTGGTGACCGGCCTGTTGGGTGCGCTCTGGTCGGCGTCGGGCTACATCGGTGCGTTCGGGCGCGCGATGAACCGCATTTACGAGATCGAGGAAGGCCGCCCGGTGTGGAAGCTGCGGCCGTTGCAGCTGGTGCTCACATTGGGCGGTCTCGTGCTGGCCGCCGCGACGGCGGTGATGTTGGCGGTCAGCGGTCCGGTCGCCAAGGCGGTCGGCGACGCGATCGGCGCGGGGCCGATGGCCGTGACGACGTGGAGCATCGTGAAGTGGCCGGTGATGCTGGGTTTCGTCGTGTTGGCCGTGGCCGTGCTCTACTACGCGACGCCGAATGTGCAGCAGCCGAGGTTCCGATGGATCAGTGTCGGCGCCGGCTTCGCGATCGTCGTCTGGCTGGTGGCGTCGGTGCTGTTCGGCCTCTACGTCGCGAACTTCAGCAGCTACAACAGGACCTACGGCGCTCTGGGCGGGGTGATCGTGTTCCTGCTCTGGCTGTGGCTGACCAACCTGGCGTTGCTGTTCGGCGCCGAGTTGGACGCAGAATTGGAACGCGGTCGCGAACTGCAGGCCGGTTTGCGTGCCGAGCGGGACCTTCAGCTGCCGCCGCGTGACACCCGCGGCCTCGACAAGAGCGAAGAAGCAGAGGAGAAGGACATCAAGCGCGCCGAGGAACTCCGCCTCAGCAGGGGGGCTGACGAGTAGCGCATACTCACGGGCGTGACTCGTCGGATCCACGTCATCGGTATCGGTGCAGGCGATCCCGATTACGTGACCGCGCAGGCCGTCCGCGCGCTCAACGACACCCAGGTGTTCTTCGCGATGGACAAGGGGCCGCACAAAAGCGACCTGGTCGCACTGCGACGGCTGATCTGCGAGCGGTTCATCACCGATCCCGGATACCGGTTCGTCGAACTGACCGACCCGCCGCGGGCCACCGACACCGAATATCGACAGGCCGTCGCCGATTGGCATGCAGCGCGCGCAGCGGTGTGGGCCGATGCGATCGAACGAGAACTGCCGCCCGATGGCGTCGGCGCCTTCCTGGCGTGGGGCGACCCGTCGCTGTACGACAGCACGTTGCGAATCCTCGATGCGGTGGCATCGCGAGTGGAGATCGTCTACGACGTCATCCCGGGGATCACCGCGATCCAGGCATTGACGGCCCGACATCGCATACCGCTCAACGACATTGGCGAACCCGTGCTGATCACGACCGGTCGGCGGCTGACGGCAGACGGCTTGGCGGGCAGCGCGGTGATCATGCTCGACGGCGACTGCGCTTTCCAGAACTGCCCACCGCAGACTCGCATCTGGTGGGGCGCCTACCTCGGCACTCCCGACGAGATGCTGGCGTCGGGCACCGTCGGCGATGTCGGGGATCGAATCGAGACGATGCGCGCCGAGGCGCGCGCTCGGCACGGCTGGATCATGGACACCTATCTGCTGCGCGCGGCAGACTGAGCGCCATGGTGGCTTTTCTGCTGCGGGCGGCGCTGACGGGGCTGGCGTTGTGGATCGTCACGCTCGTCGTGTCGGGGGTCGAGTTCGTCGGCGGCGACACCACCCTGCAACGGGTGGGAATCATCCTTGTCGTCGCGGTCATCTTCGGGTTGGTCAACGCGATCATCAAGCCGATCGTGGCGGTCATCTCGATTCCGCTCTACATCCTGACGCTCGGCTTGTTCCACATCGTGGTCAACGCGCTGATGCTGTGGATCACCTCGCGGATCACCGAGCACACCACGCACTGGGGCCTCTACATCGCGGACTTCTGGTGGACGGCGATCTGGGCGGCGATCGTCCTGTCGGTCGTCAGCTGGCTGCTGTCACTCGTCGTGCGGGCAGACTGAATACCATGCCCGAACTTCCCGAGGTCGAAGCGCTCGCCGATCATCTGCGCCGGCACGCCGTCGGACTGACCGTCGGCCGCGTCGACGTCGCGGCGCTGTCGGTGCTCAAGACGTTCGATCCGCCGACGACGGCACTGCATGGTCAGCAAGTGGAGGGCGCCAACCGGTGGGGCAAGTACCTGGGGTTGGAGGCCGGCGGCCTGCATCTGATCACCCATCTGTCGCGGGCGGGCTGGTTGCGCTGGTCGGACAAGCTCGCCGCGGCGCCGCTGAAGCCCGGCAAAGGGCCGATCGCGATGCGGGTTCATCTGGGCACGGCAGGGGAGGGCGCGGGGTCTGATGTCGCCGCCGCTGCGGCTCCGGGGTCTGATGTCGCCGCCGCTGCGGCTCCGGGGTTCGACCTCACCGAGGCCGGCACCCAGAAACGCCTCGCGGTGTGGCTGGTCCGCGATCCGATGTCGATTCCGCAGATCGCCTCGTTGGGCCCCGACGCGCTGTCGCTCAGCCTCGAAGGGCTGGCCGACGCGCTGGCAGGGCAGAACGGCCGCATCAAAACCGTCATCACCGACCAGAAGGTGATCGCCGGTATCGGCAACGCCTACAGCGACGAGATTTTGCACGTCGCCAAGCTGTCGCCCTTCGCGACCGCGGGCAAGCTGACCGAGGCACAGCTCGCGTCGCTGCACGACGCGATGATCTCGGTGCTCACCGACGCGGTGTCGCGGTCGGTCGGCCAGCAGGCCGCGACGCTGAAGGGGGAGAAGCGATCCGGGCTGCGCGTGCATGCCCGCACCGGGCTGCCGTGCCCGGTGTGCGGCGACACGGTGCGCGAAGTCTCGTTCGCCGACAAGTCCTTTCAGTACTGCCCGACCTGCCAGACCGGCGGCAAGGTGCTCGCGGACCGGCGGATGTCGCGGCTGCTCAAGTAGTGGCTTGTGTAATTCTGAGAAAGGCGCTTAACGCGGACTCGATTGGGCAACCCGCAGCCATAGCACAGAAAACCCGCGTCGGCGTCACGATCATCGGCGCGCCATTCGAATCGGTCCATGGCACACAGACGCCGCGACGAAGCCGAACCGACCCTGTTTGGAGAGCAACGCCATGACGACACTGCAGACTCCCGGCAGCGCCACTCGCATCGCTCCGCTGCTGAAAGACCTGGCGCAACGGGTATCCGCTGCCGACGCCTCCCGTCACCGGGAGATCACCGACGCGATGACGGGCAGGATGCTCGGCAAGGTGCCACACTGCACCGCCGCCGACGTCGCCGCGGCCGCACGCCGCGCTCGTGAAGTGCAGGCGCGGTGGGCCGCCAGACCGATATCCGAACGCGCCGAAGTGCTGGTGCGACTGCACGACTTGGTGCTGGCTCATCAGGACGAGGTGCTCGATCTGATCCAGCTGGAGAACGGAAAGGCCCGCAGGCACGCTTTCGAAGAGGTCATCGATGTCGCGCTCACGTCGCGCTACTACGCCAACACCGCCGAGGATTACCTACGGCCCAAGCGTCGACAAGGTGTGCAGTTGATGCTCACGGAGGTGTGGGAACACCATCATCCGAAGGGGCTGGTCGGCGTCATTTCACCGTGGAACTATCCACTCACCCTCGGAATCAGCGACGCACTGCCAGCGCTTGTCGCCGGCAACGCGGTACTGGCCAAACCGGATGACAGAACCCCGTTCTCGCATCTATGGGCCGTCGCGATGCTCGAGCGGGCAGGCATGCCGCCCGGCCTGGTGCAAACGGTCACCGGACCAGGCTCGGAACTTGGCAGCCCGATCATCGAGGAGGCCGACTATTTGATGTTCACCGGCTCGACGAGCACCGGCCGGACGGTTGCCAAGCAAGCCGCCGAGCGGTTGATCGACTATTCGATGGAGCTGGGCGGAAAGAACGCCCTCCTCGTGCTCGACGACGCCGATGTCGGTAAGGCTGCGCGTGGTGCGGTGCGGGCAGCGTTCTCGAACTCCGGCCAGCTGTGCATCTCTATCGAACGCATCTACGTGCCGACAACCATGTGGAACGACTTCGTCGATCGCTTCGTCGCCGCTACGAAGGCCATGAAACTCACTGCAAACCTTGACTATTCAGCTGACATGGGGTCGCTGATCAACGAAAAACAATTGGAGACGGTCACGCAGCATGTCGACGACGCGGTTGCCAAAGGCGCGACGGTGCTCGCCGGCGGGCAGGCCAGGCCAGACATCGGCCCGTATTTCTACGAGCCGACGATCCTGGCCGGTGTGCGCGACGGGATGGACGCGTATCAAGATGAGACCTTCGGCCCGGTGGTCTCGCTCTACCCGGTGGAATCAGAGGAGGAGGCGATCGCGAAGGCGAATGACAGCCGATTCGGACTGAATTTCAGCGTGTGGACCTCAGATCCGGACCGCGGTAGGCGGGTCGCTGCGCGCCTGCAAGCGGGCACCGTCAACGTCAACGAGGCCTATGCCGCGGCGTGGGCATCGGTCGACGCGCCGATGGGCGGCATGAAGGACTCCGGGGTGGGGCGCCGCCATGGCGAGCATGGGATCCTGAAGTACACCGAGTCCCAGACGATCGCGACCGAGCGGGTGCTGCCCGTCGGTGCGCCGTCATGGATTCGCGCCGACCGGTATGCCCGTGTTATGACCGTGGGGCTGAAGGCGCTTCGTCGCATTCCCGGTGTGAAGTAGGGCTGAGGCTGCCCGTTCGCTTAGCTGAGCCCGCAATACGAGCGTGTAGCAGACGACAAGGCCTGTCGGTAGAGGGCGTCCAGTTGCCTGCTGGCGCCGACCGCTTCTACTGCTCGTTGCAGGTCGGTGGGACAAGACGGGCTGTGCAGCGAATTCCATTGCAAGGCAATCTCATCCACCATCACCGTGTTGAAGCCGTCGATCGCGGCGCGGGATTGGGCCAAGTCGGGGGCCGACGTCGGTGCGGCGGCAGGATCGAACTTCCACTGTGCGAACCGGATGTACTCCACGCCTTCGGTCGCGTGGATCTGGTCGGTGAACACGGCCCGCACATAGCCGGGGTCGACGCCGTGGGCGGTGGCGTCGTCGGCGGCGGCGTTGAGGACCTGATCGGCGCGTTGCGCATCGGTGATCGGGCCGCCGTCGATCCACTTGGAGGCCGCTACCGGGTCGGCCGTCGCCAGCCGCTGTGCGGCCGTGTCGACGAGCCGGTACAGCGGACCGGCGGGCTCGGCAGACGCGACCCCGGGCAGCGGGCCGATCAGCAGTCCGGTCAGCAGCAGAACAGCTCTTCGATTACGGGTCATGCGCCCATCATGCTTAGGCTATCCGGGTGACACGGCAGAAGATCTTGATCACCGGTGCCAGCAGCGGTCTGGGTGCGGGCATGGCCAGGGCGTTCGCCGCCAAGGGCCGCGACGTCGCGCTATGCGCCCGTCGCGTCGATCGCCTCGAGGAGCTCAAGGCTGAGCTCACCCAGCGGCACCCCGGCATCAACGTCGCGGTCGCCGCGCTCGACGTCAACGACCACGACCAGGTACCCAAGGTGTTCGCCGAGCTGGAGGATCAGCTGGGCGGCATCGACCGGATCATCGTCAACGCGGGTATCGGCAAGGGCGCCCGGCTGGGCTCGGGCAAGCTGTGGGCCAACAAGGCGACCATCGAGACCAACCTGATCGCCGCCCTGGTGCAGATCGAGACGGCCATCGAGATGTTCACCAACGCCGGCGGCGGCCACCTCGTGCTGATCTCGTCGGTGCTGGGCAATAAGGGTGTCCCCGGCGTCAAGGCCGCCTACGCCGCCAGCAAGGCGGGGGTGTCCTCGTTGGGCGAGTCGCTGCGCGCCGAGTACCCGAACGGGCCGATCAAGATAACGGTCCTCGAGCCCGGCTACATCGAATCCGAGATGACAGCCAAGTCGGCGTCGACGATGTTGATGGTCGACAACGAAACCGGCACCAAGGCCATGGTCAACGCGATCGAGCGGGAATCCGGCCGTGCCGCGGTGCCGTTCTGGCCGTGGGCGCCGTTGGTGCAGGTGATGAAGCTGCTGCCGCCGCGGCTCACCAAGCCGTTCGCCTAGACACGCTCGCGCGGCGTCTTTTCCGCGAAACGGAATTCCAGCACGCCCTCTCTCGAACTTTGCGTGCTGGAATATCGTTTCGACGAAAAGCAGGCTCAGGCGCTGCGGCCGCGCTCGGTGCGGTAGCGCCGCACCAACGCATCGGTTGAGCTGTCCGACTGCTTCGGCGGCGACGCGTCGGCCGTGATCACCGGCAGCAGCGCCTTGGCCTGCGTCTTGCCCAACTCGACTCCCCACTGGTCGAACGAGTCGATGCCCCAGATGACACCTTCGGTGAACACCTGGTGCTCGTAGAGCGCGATCAGCTGGCCGATGGTCGACGGGGTCAGCTGCGTGCCGAGGATCGACGTCGAGGGCCGATTGCCCGGCATCACCTTGTGCGGCACCACTTCTGGCGGCGTGCCTTCGGCGGCGATCTCGTCGGCGGTCTTACCGAACGCCAGCACCTGGGTCTGGGCGAAGAAGTTGCTCATCAGCAAGTCGTGCATGCTGCCGCTGCCGTCAGCGGTGGGCAGGTCGTCGGTCGGTTGGCTGAACCCGATGAAGTCGGCGGGGATCAGCCGCGTGCCCTGGTGCAGCAATTGATAGAACGCATGCTGGCCGTTGGTTCCCGGCTCACCCCAGAAGATTTCACCGGTGTCGGTGGTGACGGGTGTGCCGTCGGCGTGCACGGATTTCCCGTTCGACTCCATGGTCAGCTGCTGCAGATAGGCGGCAAACCGCGCCATGTCGTTGGAGTACGGCAGCACCGCGCGCGATTGTGCGCCGAAGAAGTTGTTGTACCACAGGCCGATGAGGCCAAGCAGCGCAGGCGCATTCGCCTCCAGCGGTGCTGTGCGGAAGTGTTCGTCGACGATGTGGAATCCGGCCAGAAACTCCGCGAATCGCTCCTTGCCAATGGCCGCCATCACCGACAACCCGATCGCCGAGTCCACCGAGTAGCGCCCGCCGACCCAGTCCCAGAACCCGAACATGTTGTCGGTGTTGATGCCGAAATCGTCGACCAGCTTCTTGTTGGTCGACACCGCGACGAAGTGCTTGGCGACCGCCGCGTCGCCCAGCGCGTCGGTGAGCCAGCGTCGCGCGGCCGTCGCGTTGGTGAGCGTCTCCAGTGTCGAAAACGTCTTGGACGCGACGACGAAAAGCGTTGTGGCGGGGTCGAGTCCGGCCAGTTTGGCCACCAGATCGGCGGGATCGACGTTCGACACGAACCGGCACGAGATGCCGGCGTCGGCGTAGTGGCGCAGCGCGTTGTAGACCATCACCGGGCCGAGGTCCGAGCCGCCGATGCCGATGTTGATGACGGTCGTGATCCGCTGGCCCGTGGCGCCGGTCCACTCGCCGCTGCGCAGCCGATCGGTGAACTCGCCCATCCGGTCCAGCACCTCGTGCACGTCGCTTACAACGTCCTGGCCGTCGACGGTCAGCTCGGCGCCTCGCGGCTGCCGCAGTGCAGTGTGCAGTACCGCTCGGTCCTCGGAGGTGTTGATGTGCACGCCGGCGAACATCGCGTCGCGGTGCTGTTCGAGGCCGGCGGCCCGGGCGAGCTCGATGAGCAGCTTCACGGTGTCACGCGTGATTCGGTGCTTGCTGTAGTCGATGTAGAGATCTCCGACCGTCAACGTCAGCTCCGAGCCGCGATCCGGATCCTCGTCGAACAGCTCGCGCAGATGCGCGTCACGGATCTGATCATGATGACGCGCAAGCGCTTGCCACGCTTGAGTGGCGGTGATGTCGGGTATCTGCTGCGTCTGGGCGCCCATGCCTCAAGAGGTTAGTGCGGGCGTGTGAACAAAGGTGTAAGAGAGACTTATGGATACCCGGGAAGTTGAAGCCCTGCTGAAGTCTGTTCCCACCGGCATCTGGATCGGCGGTGAGGAGCGTCAGCCCATCAAGGACAGCTCGTCGACGTTCGACGTGCTCGACCCGTCCGACGACTCGGTGCTGGTCTCTGTCGCCAACGCCACGGCCGAGGACGCGATCGCCGCGCTCGATGCGGCCGCAGCGGCGCAGGCCGACTGGGCGGCCACCCCGCCGCGCGAACGGGGCGAGGTGCTGCGATCGGTGTTCGAGAAGATCACCGAACGCGCCGAGGACCTCGCGACGCTGATGACCCTCGAAATGGGCAAGGTGCTCCGCGAAAGCATGGGTGAGGTCACCTACGGCGCAGAGTTCTTCCGCTGGTTCGCCGAGGAAGCCGTGCGCATCCACGGCCGCTACAGCCCCAGCCCCGCAGGCAGCGGCCGCATCATCGTCACCAAGGAGCCCGTCGGCCCCTGCTACGCGATCACGCCGTGGAACTTCCCGCTGGCGATGGGCACCCGCAAGATCGGGCCCGCAGTGGCTGCGGGCTGCACGATGATCGTCAAGCCCGCGCAGGAGACTCCGCTGACGATGCTGCTGCTGGCCAAGCTGATGGATGAGGCCGGCCTGCCTAAGGGCGTGCTGTCGGTGCTGCCGACCACGGACTCCGGCGGCGTGACCAAGGCGCTGATCGACGACGGCCGGCTGCGCAAGCTGACGTTCACCGGGTCCACCGGCGTCGGCAAGATGTTGGTCAAGCAATCCTCGGACGCGCTGCTGCGCACGTCGATGGAGCTCGGCGGCAACGCGCCGTTCATCGTGTTCGACGATGCCGACGTCGATGCCGCGGTTGAGGGCGCGATCCTGGCCAAGATGCGCAACGGCGGCGAGGCATGCACGGCCGCCAACCGCTTCCACGTCGCCAACGCGGTTCGTGAGGAGTTCACCGAAAAGCTGGTCAAGCGGATGAGCGAGTTCCAGCTGGGCAAGGGCATCGACGAATCCGCGACGCTCGGCCCGCTGATCAACGCCAAGCAGGTGTCCACGGTGTCTGAACTGGTGTCCGACGCGGTGTCGCGCGGCGCCACCGTCGCCGTCGGCGGCGTGGCACCAGACGGTCCAGGCAACTTCTATCCCGCGACCGTGCTGGCCGACGTGCCCGCCGACGCCCGCATCCTCAAGGAGGAGGTGTTCGGCCCCGTCGCGCCGATCGCCGGCTTCGACACCGAGGAAGAGGGCATCGCGGCCGCCAACGACACCGAGTACGGCCTGGCCGCCTACATCTACACCCGCGACCTCGACCGTGCGCTGCGCGTCGCAGAGTCCATCGAGTCCGGAATGGTCGGGGTGAACCGCGGGGTGATCTCCGACCCCGCCGCGCCGTTCGGCGGCGTCAAGGAATCGGGCTTCGGCAGGGAAGGCGGATTCGAGGGCATCGAGGAGTACCTCGAGACGAAGTACATCGCGCTCACGAAGTAACCGGCCACACACGGCGTGTCGGACGCTTTTGCGTCTGCTTGCGCAGGAAAGATTCCACCAGTGAGTGGCCAGCGGTGGGTCGCGGCGCCCGAGCGCGCCATCGATCGGGGTGCCCCGAGGGCATCTGACCGGCCTCGCCGCGGCAGTGGCGGCGCGGCCGGAATCCCCGCGCTGGACGGCGTTCGCGCGCTGGCCGTCGCGCTGGTGCTGGCCGACCACGGCGGAATCCCCGGCGTCGCCGGGGGATTCATCGGTGTCGACGTGTTCTTCGTGCTCAGCGGTTTCCTGATCACCTCGCTGCTGCTCGACGAGCTCGGCCGCACCGGCGGCATCGACCTGCGCGGGTTCTGGGTGCGACGCGCGCGACGGCTGCTGCCCGCGTTGATCGTCATGGTGCTCGCCGTCGTCGTGCTGCGCGAGCTGTTCCCGTCCGATGCGGTCGCCGCCGTGCGCGACGACGCCGTCGCCGCGTTTTTCTGGGTTGCCAACTGGTTCTTCGTTTTTCGCCACACCGACTACTTCACCCAGGGTGACACCCCGTCACCGCTGCAGCACACCTGGTCGCTGGCGGTGGAGGAGCAGTATTACCTGGTCTGGCCGCTGGTGCTGGTGGCCGTCGCTGTCGGGCTCGCGCTGCTCGCCAGGCGCCGCGACGCCCTTCCGACGCTGCGCGCCGTGCGGTTGGTCATCGGCGGGCTGGCCGTCGCAGGCGCGGTGGCGTCGGCGCTCGAGGCGTGCCTGCTGGCCGACGACGCCTCGCTGAACCGCGTCTACTTCGGCACCGACACCCGCGTGCAGGCGCTGCTCGTCGGGGCGGGCGCGGCGGCGCTGCTGGTGACGGACTGGCCGGCGCTAGCGCGCTACGGCAGGCAGATAAGGCCGCGCTCGGCACGCCGGGTCGCGCAGATCCTGCCGGTGATCGGGTTGATGATGCTCGGCGTCGTCGCGCACTTCGCGACGGGCAGCGCGGGCGAGTTCCGTCGCGGGCTGCTGGTCGTGGTGGCCGTCGCGGCCGTCTTCGTCGTCGCGCCGGTGGCGCTGGAACAGCGCGGCCTCGTCGCGCGCGCGCTCGCCCTGCCGCCGCTGGTGTGGCTGGGCATGATCTCCTACGGCGTCTACCTCTGGCACTGGCCGGTGTTCGGTGTGCTCAACGGGGAACGCACGGGCCTGACGGGCCTGCCGCTGTTCGCCATTCGCGCCGTCGCGACCGTGGCGGTCGCCGCGATGTCGTGGTGGCTGATCGAGCAGCCGGTAAAGCGGTGGCGGCCGCTGCATGTGCCGCAACTGCGGCTGGCCGCCGCGACGCTGGCCACCGCGGCCGTCGCCACCATGGTCGTCGTACCGGTCGGCATCCGGCAGGGCGACGCGGGCCCGCAAGGCCCCGACGTGCTGGCCGCCGCCGTGCAACCGGAGGTGCCCGTCGAAGTCGGGGGCACGGCGCGGATGGCTCCCGGCACCCGCACGGTCGCAGTGTTCGGCGACTCGATGGCGTGGACGATGATGCGGTATCTGCCGCCGACGCCGGGGTTCAAGTTCCTGGACTTCACCACGATCGGCTGCGGCATTGCCCGCGGCGGGCCGTACCGGTCGACCGGCGAGACCCTAACGCAGAAGCCCGAATGCGAGACGTGGCCTGCACGGTGGGCCCAGCGGATCAGCCACGCCAAACCCGACGTCGTGCTGCTGACCATCGGCCGCTGGGAGACCGTCGATCGCGTCAACGAAGGCATCTGGACACACGTCGGCGACTCCGCCTTCGACGGATACCTCAGCGGCGAACTGCGCCGCGCCATGGACATCCTCGGCTCGACCGGTGCCCGCATCGTCGTCACGACCGCCCCGTACAGCCGCCGCGGGGAGCGTCTTGACGGGTCGCTGTACCCCGAGGACAAGCCCGGTCGCGTCGACGCGTGGAACACGTTGTTGCGCCGCATCGTCGGCGGGTACCGCAACGCGACCGTGCTCGATCTCAACGAGAAGCTGTGCCCCAACGGCACTTACACGAACAGGGTCGACGGGATCAGGATGCGGATGGACGGTCTTCATCCCACCCCGGAAGCCGTGAAATGGTTGACGCCGTGGCTGGAGGACGCGCTGCGCTAGCGATCCGGGCGTGATTTCCCGCGCTCACCGCGGGTTTTCACGCCGAAATCGCGGGGAGCGGAGAGGTCAGTGCCCGAGCCGGCCGCGGCCGAGGCGGAGCAGCAGCATCGCAAGGTCTTTGCCCTCGGGGCCGAGCTCGCTGTAGCGCTCGATGACCTTCATCTCGCGGCTGTGCACCAGCCGGGTCCCACCGGAGGCCATCCTGGCCCTGCCGATCAGCTTCGACACCTCGGTGCGACGCTTCACTGCGGCCAGTATCTCGGCGTCCAGGCGGTCGATTTCCAGACGCAGATCGTCGATGTCAGGCACGGCTTCCGTTTCGATAGACATTTCTGGTTCCTCATTGTGTGGGGGTTGTGGTCTCATGCCGTTGCGGGCCTGACACAAGAGGCGAGTTCGCCGGACTCGAGTGGACTGAGCACTTGGACAAGTGTGACATCTTTGCCGCAGTCACGGCAAAGAATGTCTCAACGCAGCGGTAAGTTATGGGGCAGACATGACTGTGCACTTGAGCCATCCCTCGCCGAACGACACCGCTGACCAGCTTCTCGAAGGGCTGAACCCGCAGCAGCGCCAGGCGGTGCTGCATGAAGGGTCGCCGCTGCTCATCGTCGCAGGCGCCGGATCGGGCAAGACGGCGGTCCTTACACGCCGGATCGCCTATTTGCTGGCCGCCCGTGAGGTCGGGGTCGGGCAGGTGCTGGCCATCACGTTCACCAACAAGGCGGCCGCCGAGATGCGCGAGCGGGTCGTGGGGTTGGTGGGCCCGCGGGCTCGGTCCATGTGGGTGTCGACGTTCCACTCCACCTGCGTGCGGATCCTGCGCAATCAGGCCTCGCTGCTGCCGGGCCTGAACTCCAACTTCTCCATCTACGACGCTGACGACTCCCGCCGCCTGCTGCTCATGATCGGCAAGGACATGGGCCTGGACACCAAGCGGTATTCGCCGCGGCTGCTGGCCAACGGCATCTCGAACTTGAAGAACGAGCTCATCGGGCCCGAGCAGGCCGCCGCCGAGGCGCACGAGGCCGAGGAAGACCTGGCCCGCATCATCGCCGAGGTGTACGCCGAATACCAGCGACGGCTGCGGGCAGCCAACGCCCTGGACTTCGACGACCTGATCGGCGAGACGGTCGCAGTGCTGCAGGCCTTCCCGCAGATCGCGCAGTACTACCGGCGGCGCTTCCGGCACATCCTCGTCGACGAGTATCAGGACACCAACCACGCGCAGTACGTGCTGGTGCGCGAGCTCGTCGGGACTGAAACCGTCGATGGCGTCGCGCCCGCCGAGCTCTGCGTGGTGGGCGACGCCGACCAGTCGATCTATGCGTTCCGCGGCGCGACCATACGCAACATCGAGGACTTCGAGCGCGACTTCCCCAATGCCACAACGATTTTGCTCGAACAGAACTACCGCTCGACGCAGAACATTCTGAACGCCGCGAACTCCGTGATCGCCCGCAACAGCGGCCGTCGCGAGAAGCGGCTGTGGACCGATGCGGGGGAAGGCGAGCTGATCGTCGGCTACGTCGCCGACAACGAGCACGACGAGGCCCGCTTCGTCGCAGAAGAGATCGACGCGCTGGCCGATAACGGCTTCAGTTACAACGACGTCGCGGTGTTCTACCGCACCAACAACTCGTCGCGCGCGCTGGAAGAGGTTTTCATCCGTGCGGGCATTCCGTACAAAGTCGTTGGCGGCGTTCGCTTTTACGAGCGCAGAGAGATCCGCGACATCGTCGCCTACCTGCGGGTGCTCGACAACCCCGGCGACGCGGTGAGCATGCGGCGCATCCTCAACACGCCGCGGCGCGGCATCGGCGACCGAGCCGAGGCGTGCGTTGCCGTCTACGCCGAGAACACCGGGTTGAGCTTCAACGACGCGCTGCAGGCCGCCGCCGAAGGTAAGGTGCCGATGCTCAACACCCGCGCGGAGAAGTGCATCGCTGGCTTCGTCGAGCTGCTCGACGACCTGCGCGGGAAGCTCGATGATGAGCTCGGCAGCGTCGTTGATGCGGTGCTCGACCGCACCGGATACCGCGCCGAGCTGGAGGCCTCCAGTGACCCGCAGGATCTGGCCCGATTGGACAACCTGAACGAATTGGTCAGTGTCGCACACGAATTCAGCACCGACCTAGCCAATGCGCAGGCGCTCGGCACCGATCTGGACGACGAAGACATTCCCGACACCGGTGTGCTGGCGGCGTTCCTGGAGCGGGTGTCGCTGGTCGCCGACGCCGATGAGCTGCCCGAGCATGGCGCCGGCGTGGTGACGATGATGACGCTGCACACCGCAAAGGGCCTCGAGTTCCCCGTCGTGTTCGTCACCGGCTGGGAGGACGGCATGTTCCCGCACATGCGGGCGCTGGGTGACCCAAGCGAACTGTCCGAGGAGCGGCGGTTGGCCTACGTCGGCATAACCCGTGCGCGCCAACGGCTTTACCTCAGCCGGGCCAAGGTCCGCTCGTCGTGGGGGCAGCCGATGCTCAACCCCGAGTCGCGGTTTCTGCGCGAGATCCCCCAAGAGCTCATCGACTGGCGGCGCACCGACACCGCGCCGTCATCCCTCTCGGCGCCCGTTGGCAACGCGGGCCGTTACGGGACGCCCGACCATATGAGAAGGCCGTCGCCGACCCGCACCGCCGCGGGCAAGCGTCCGCTGATCGTGCTCGAGCCCGGCGACCGGGTCACCCACGACAAGTACGGCCTGGGCCGCGTCGAAGAGGTATCCGGCATGGGCGAATCGGCGATGTCGCTGATCGACTTCGGCAGCGCGGGCCGCGTCAAGCTGATGCACAACCACGCGCCGATCAGCAAGCTGTAGGGCTCAGGGGCGGGCCCAGCGGGCGGTCGCGGGCAGCAGCGTCAGCACAATCGTCACCGCGGGCAGCGCGGGAATCGCGTAGACCACGGGCGCCAGCTTCGCGCCCGCGATGAACAGGCTCGCGAAGATCATCAGCCCGATCACCGAGCCCACCACGACCAGCAGCCGGGCCATCCGGCGCCGCAGCAGCAGCGCGATCAATCCGCTGATCAGCGCCGCCGCCGATACCAAGGTGAGGAATCCGACCGCGACGCAGAACAGCCGGTCCGACGCCCACCACCCGGTGATCAGATCGGTGGCGATGACACCGGTGGCCCAGCCGCTGAAGATCGCGAACACCGCGGTGGCGGCGGCGGTCTTCGGCCGGGCCGCGTGGCGGCCGCGGATCGACAGCGGCCTGGCCCGCGGAATGTAGGTGGTCTGATGCTCGGGGTGGTCGCCGGTGCCGATGTGCCCGATGTGCGTGGTGCTCGGATCGTCGAGAGCGGGCAAGGATCCCGTCGGCGCACGCCGGATGATGCCGGTCTTGGGCGCGGACACCCCATCGGACGGAGGAGACGGATCTACATCGGACTCAGCAGGAAGGTCCGGATCACTCACACTTACGGAGAGTACGTCCCCGGCGACAGCCCGCGTTGCGCGAGCCAGCCGACCGGGTCAATGCGGTTGGTGCCGTTCAACAGCACCTCGAAATGGCAGTGCGGGCCAGTCGAGTTGCCGCGGTTGCCGATCGTGGCGATTTGATCGCCGGCCCAGACGCGCTGACCGATGCTGACCGTCCAGGTGTTGACGTGGCCGTACAGCGTGACGGTGCCGTCGGCATGCCGCAGCTTGACCCACGCTCCGTAGCCGGCGGTCGGACCCACGTCGATCACCACGCCGTCGGCGGCGGCGACGATCGGCGTGCCGATCGAGTTCGCGATGTCGATGCCGCCGTGCAGCACGCCCCACCGGTACCCGAACCCGGACGTGAAGACGCCCTTCGTCGGCATCACGAACAACGGGCGCTGCAATCGGGCCTCGCGCTCGGCCCGCTCCTGGGCGAACGCCGCGGCCTTGGTGATCTCCTCGGCGTGCACCGCGGAGTTGGCGGCCGAGGCGACGGTGATCACCTGCATCCCGCCGCTGGACCCGGAGATCCCAGCGCCCGCAATGGCGGACTGGTCGGCGGCCAGCACGGTGTCGGCGGTGGAGGTGTCGGACTTGTTGATCACCGAGTGTGCGGCGGCCGCGGTGGCGCCTGCGGCCATCGCGGCGATCATCAGCCGGCCCTTGACCGCGCTCGCGGTCTCCTTGCGGTGCTGGGCCGCGCGACGGGCGCTCAGGTCGAGGATGTCGGTGGCCGCGACGCCGTCGCTGACGTCGGTCCTGCTGTCGCGGTAGGCGCGTGTCGCTGTCCGCGCTGTCCGCGCGGTGCGCGTCGGCGTCGACTCGTCGGGCGGCTCGGGTCGGAACTCCGACGGCACGGCCAGCCGCAGCGGGATCAGATCGTCGGTGTCGAGGAGGTCGTCCAGCTCCGGCGCCTTGATGACTTGGCACTCGCGGTCGAACGCCGAATTGCTCTGAAAGTCCAGGTCATCGAGCTTGCCGAACTCGTTGAACGGAATGATGTCGGTGATCTCGGCGGGCGCGAGGTCTGTCCCTCTGCGGTGTGCGTTCGTCGCCCCTCCTGCTGGAGAATGGAACGAACGATGCGCCGCCAACCTAAAATATCCTTCTAGTCGTGATCAGAACGTTATCTCGACCGGTAGACGTTAACCAAACGCCAATGTTGGTCGCAACCGCAGAGGCTATTCCATCGGGGATTGTGACTTGTATCACCCGAGACGTACGGGTGAGTTCTGCCACATGACCGGTAGGCGGTGCCGAGGTTCACGATTCGGGTCGATAAAGTTCCCCCGAGCCCGACTCGGTCATCAATACCTCTAACAGACAGCGAGCTGATGGATCTTTTCGAGTACCAGGCGAAAGAGCTGTTCGCCAAGCACAACGTGCCCACCACACCCGGCCGCGTGACGACAACCGCCGAAGAGGCCAAGACCATCGCCGAGGAGATCGGCAAGCCGGTCATGGTCAAGGCGCAGGTCAAGACCGGCGGCCGCGGTAAGGCCGGCGGCGTGAAGTACGCGGCCACCGCCGACGACGCGTTCACCCACGCGCAGAACATCCTCGGCCTGGACATCAAGGGCCACATCGTGAAGAAGCTGCTCGTGTCCGAGGCCAGCGACATCGCCGAGGAGTACTACATCTCCTTCCTGCTCGACCGCGCCAACCGCACCTATCTCGCGATGTGCTCGGTCGAGGGCGGCATGGAGATCGAAGAGGTCGCCGCGACCAAGCCCGACCGTCTGGCCAAGGTGCCCGTCGACGCGACCAAGGGCGTCGACGAGACCTTCGCCCGCGAGATCGCCGAGAAGGGCCACCTGCCCGCCGAGGTGCTGGACGCCGCCGCGGTGACCATCGCCAAGCTGTGGGAGGTGTTCATCGCCGAGGACGCGACGCTGGTGGAGGTCAACCCGCTGGTGCGCACGCCCGACGATCAGATCCTCGCGCTGGACGGCAAGGTCACCCTGGACGCCAACGCCGACTTCCGCCACCCCGAGCACGCGGAGTTCGAGGACCGCGACGCGACCGATCCCCTGGAGCTCAAGGCCAAGGAAAACGACCTCAACTACGTCAAGCTCGACGGGTCCGTGGGCATCATCGGCAACGGCGCGGGTCTGGTGATGTCGACGCTCGACGTCGTCGCGTACGCCGGTGAGAAGCACGGCGGCGTGACGCCGGCGAACTTCCTCGACATCGGCGGTGGCGCCTCGGCCGAGGTGATGGCCGCAGGCCTCGACGTGATCCTGGGCGACTCTCAGGTCAAGAGCGTGTTCGTCAACGTGTTCGGCGGCATCACGTCTTGCGACGCGGTGGCCAACGGCATCGTGACCGCGCTGAAAATGCTCGGCGACGAGGCCAACAAGCCACTGGTGGTCCGGCTCGACGGCAACAACGTCGACGAAGGCCGCAAGATCCTCGCCGATGCCAACCACCCGCTGGTGATCCAGGCCGACACCATGGACGCCGGTGCGGACAAAGCCGCCGAGCTGGCGAACAAGTAAGGGACGCAACCTATGTCGATTTTTCTGAATAAGGACTCCAAGGTCATCGTCCAGGGCATCACCGGCGGTGAGGGCACCAAGCACACTGCGCTGATGCTCAAGGCCGGCACTCAGGTCGTCGGTGGCGTCAACGCGCGCAAGGCCGGCACTAGCGTGTCGCATGTCGATCAGGTCGGTAAGGACGTCGAGCTGCCGGTGTTCGGCAGCGTCGCCGAGGCCATCAAGGAGACCGGCGCCGACGTGTCGGTCGTTTTCGTGCCGCCGAAGTTCGCAAAGGACGCGATCATCGAGGCCATCGACGCCGAGATCCCGCTGCTGGTCGTCATCACCGAGGGAATTCCGGTGCAGGACAGCGCTTTTGCGTGGGCCTACAACATTTCCAAAAACGGCGAGGCAGGTCAGAAGACCCGAATCATCGGGCCCAACTGCCCGGGCATCATCACGCCGGGTGAGGCGCTGGCGGGCATCACGCCGGCCAACATCACCGGCAGCGGCCCCGTCGGGCTGGTGTCGAAGTCCGGCACGCTGACCTACCAGATGATGTACGAGCTGCGCGATTTCGGCTTCTCGACCGCGATCGGCATCGGCGGTGATCCGGTCATCGGTACTACCCACATCGACGCCATCGAGGCGTTCGAGAAGGACCCCGACACCAAGATCATCGTGATGATCGGCGAGATCGGCGGCGACGCCGAGGAGCGCGCGGCCGACTACATCAAGGCCAACGTCTCCAAGCCCGTCGTCGGCTACGTCGCGGGATTCACTGCGCCGGAGGGCAAGACGATGGGCCACGCCGGCGCTATCGTGTCCGGCTCGTCGGGCACCGCGGCCGCCAAGAAGGAAGCCCTGGAAGCCGCGGGCGTCAAGGTCGGCAAGACGCCCTCGGAAACCGCCAAGCTGGCCCGCGAAATCCTGCAGAGCCTGTAGCCCCGTCGCCGGGGTGTGACAGACGCCGCTGGATTAGGAACACGTTCCAGATTTCGGTTAGCCTGACGAATTAACAGTCGTCAGGAGGTTTGTCATGGGTGTCGACCCGCGCACACCGGTGATCGTCGGCGTCGGTCAGTTCACCGAGAGCATCGACGACCCCGGCTACCGCGGAATGTCCGCGGTGGAGCTGGCGACCGAGGCGGCCAAATCGGCGCTGGCCGACACCGGGGCGAACCCTGACGAGGTCGCCAAGGCGGTCGATGCCGTCGTTGGGCTGCGGCAGTTCGAGATCTCCGCGGGCATGCCCGCGCCGCTGGGCAAGTCCAACAACTACCCGCGCTCGGTGATGCAGCGGCTCGGCGCGCAGCCCGCCCGGTCGGTCATCGAACCCGTCGGCGGCCAGGGGCCGCAGAAGCTGGTCACCGAATTCGGCACGGCGATCGCCAACGGCGAGCGCGACGTCGTGATGATCATCGGCTCGGAGAACGGCTCGACGCTGCGTTACTACGCCAAACGCGACGACAAGCCCGATTTCACCGAGCACATCGACGGCCAGCTCGAGGATCGCGGCCACCAGATCTTCCAATATGTCAGCGAATACACCATCACACACGGACTGACGGGTGCGCCCGTGCAGTACGGCCTGCTGGACAACGCGCGCCGCGGCCGGCTCGGACTCAGCGTCGCCGACTACCGGCGCGCGATGGCCGAGCTGTTCGCACCGTTGTCGAAAGTCGCTGCCAAGAACGCGTATTCGTCGTCACCCGTAGAACGCTCGGTCGACGAGATCGTCACGGTCACCGACGACAACCGGATGATCTGCGACCCGTATCCGCGGTTGCTCGTCGCCCGCGATCAGGTCAACCAGGGTGCCGCCGCGGTGATGATGTCTGTGGAGGCGGCGCGTCGACTCGGTGTGCCCGAAGAGAAGTGGGTGTATCTGCACGGCCATTCCGACATGGTCGAACAGGGCCTGCTGGAACGCGCCGACCTCGGCGCCAGTCCCGCGACCGTGCACGCGGCCCGAGAAGCGTTGCGGGTTGCCGGAATCGGCGTCGACGACATCGCCACCTTCGACCTGTACAGCTGCTTCCCGTTTCCGGTGTTCGTCATGTGCGAAGCGCTCGGCATCGACGGCGACGACCCTCGCGGGCTGACACTCACCGGCGGCCTGCCGTATTTCGGCGGCCCTGGCAACAGCTACTCGCTTCATGCCATCGCCGAGACTGTCGCCGAAATGCGTGACAGGCCAGGACAATTCGGCCTGGTCGGGGCCAACGGCGGCACGATGAGCAAGTACTCCGTCGGCATCTATTCGACGCTGCCGATCGACTGGCGCGCCGACCGCAGCGCGGTGCTCAACGATGAGGTGGCCGCGCTGCCGACCGTGACCGTGACGGAGAAGGCTGACGGCCCGGCGACGGTCGAGACCTACTCGGTGCGCTACGACTGGCCGGTGCGTACCGGGGTCATCGTCGGCAGGCTCGTGGCCGACAACTCCCGGTTCATGGCGCTCACCGAGGACGACGACCTTCTCGGTCTGCTGTCCGATGGCGATCCGCTCGGCGCCCGCATCATCGTGACGACCACCGAACAGGGCAACCGCGCGCACTTGGCCTAGTGCCTTCCCACCCGTCGACAGTTCTTGTACCATCTGGTACATGATTACCGACAGCGCCATCGGCATCGACGCTCCCGCGCAGCTGGTTTGGGACGTGTTCTCCGACGTCGAGCGCTGGCCGGAGTGGACGACGTCGGTGACCAGCCTGAAGGCGCTCGACGGGCCCGGCCTCGCGGTCGGGAAGCGGTTCGAGATCAAGCAGCCCCGGCTGCCGAAGCTGGTCTGGGTCGTGACCGCGGTCGACGGAGGCGTCTCGTGGACGTGGGAGCTGCGCTCACCCGGCGGTCGCACCGTCGCCGTGCACGAGGTCAGCCCTGATGGTGACCGCACGCGGGTGCGGCAACGGCTCGACCAGCAGGGCCCGATCGGCGCGTTGGTCGCCCGATTTATGCGGCGCACCACCAAGCGTTACCTCGAACTCGAAGCGGAGGGCCTCAAGGCGCGCAGCGAGCAATTGAATGGCTCGACCTCCTGACATCGAGCGGCGTCGACAGTTGCTCGACGACCTCATCGACGCTTTCGCCGAGGGCGGCATCGGTGACCGCTCACTGCGTGAGATCGCTGAAGCGGTCGGCACCAGCCACCGAATGCTGTTGCACCACTTCGGTTCCCGTGACGAACTGATGCTCGCGATCGTCGATGAGGTCGAAGCCAGGCAGATGGCGGACCTACCAGAGGGGGACAGCGAGCCTGCCGACGCGATGGCCGCCATGTGGGCCGATCTGCGGCGGCCCGAACTGCGACCGTTCGAGCGGCTGTTCTTCGAGTGCTACGCGCGCGGCGCGCAGGGCGAAAAGCCGTTCGCGCGCATGCTGCCCGGTGCCGTCCACTCCTGGCTCGCCGAAGTGGACGCGAAGACCGGCGGTGCAGCCGACCCGGCATTGGTGAGGCTGGGGCTGGCCGTCACCCGCGGGCTCCTGCTCGACCTCGTCGCCACCGATGACGACCCAGGCGTTGACGCGGCGGCGCAGGCGTTCGTCGTCCTGCTGCGGTCGGCTCAGACCAGCGCCGCGAGCTTGCCCGCCAGGCGCTCGACGTAGTCGGCAACCTCTTCTTCGGGCTTGTCCGGCAGGCCGAACAGGACCTCGGTCACACCGAGTTCGCGCCAGTGGTTCAGCTTTTCGGGGTCTGGCTTGTAGTCCAGCGCGACGATCTGGGGTGCGCCGTCGCGGCCGGTGGCGGCCCAGGTGTCCTGAAGCAGCTTGACCGGCTCGTCGATGTTGAAGTCGCGCGGGGTGGTGATCCAGCCGTCGGCAGACCGGGCGATCCACTTGAAGTTCTTCTCGGTGCCCGCCGCGCCGACCAGCACCGGAATGTGCGACTGAATGGGCTTGGGCCAGGCCCACGACGGTCCGAACTTCACGAACTCGCCGTCGAATTCGGCTTCTTCCTGGGTCCACAGCGCGCGCATGGCCTCGATGTATTCGCGCAGCATGGTGCGTCGACGGGCTGGCGGCACATTGTGGTCGGCGAGTTCGTCTGTGTTCCAACCGAACCCGACACCGAGGCTGACGCGGCCACCCGACAAGTGGTCCAGCGTGGCGATGGACTTGGCCAGCGTGATGGGGTCGTGTTCGACGGGCAGCGCGACGGCCGTCGACAGCCGCACGCGGGAGGTCACCGCACAGGCGGTGCCCAGCGACACCCACGGGTCAAGGGTGCGCATGTAGCGGTCGTCGGGCAGCGACTCGTCGCCGGTGGTCGGGTGAGCGGCCTCGCGCTTGATCGGGATGTGGGTGTGTTCGGGCACGTAGAAGGTGGTGAAGCCGTGGTCGTCGGCCAGCTTGGCGGCCGCAGCCGGGGTGATCCCGCGGTCGCTGGTGAAGAGTACGAGCCCATAGTCCATACCCAGAATTAGAACGTGTTCCAGTCACGGCGGCAAGGCCGGGTGGCGTTTGACGTGCACAGCCGCAGATGAACCGCACGTGAAGATTGCGGTCGCACCCGTTGTGGCGCTCGTCACAGGATGACTGGGGTAGTGCCTTACTCGCGACGTGCGGGACGCGCGCCCCGACACTTCGAAGTCATGAAGGTCGGGGGCAACAGTCGTCGAAAATTGGGGGAGTGGGTCCGTCGCTATCTGCCGTGTGAAATCGCAGGCACCATCGGCGAGCTTGGCGGCGCAGCCGTCGCCTATCTGCTGACCGGATCGATGGCCGCCGCAGCGATCACCGCGACGGTCGGCGCATCGGCCGGTTATTACGCTGTCGCCTACACCAATGCGATCCGTTGGGCCTACCGCGAGTACCAGAGCCGGCCCATACCGGCGCGTCTGGTGCTGGCGAACCTGTTCGCGTTTCGCAGCGTCGCAATCGAATTCGGCCCGGCCGAGCTGATCGACGGCATCGCGATCCGGCCGTTGGCTTACTACCTCGGTCCGATCATGTTCGACAGCGTGGTCGCCGGCTGGATCTTCGGAAAGCTGTTCTCCGACATCGGGTTCTACGTACTGGCCATCTTCAGCTACGAGCAGTTCAAGTCGCTGCTGGCAACGCGCTCGCAGCCTCGAAGGGGGGTCAACGATGGAACCGTCACTGCGGTCGCAGCTGCGTGACACGCTGCAAACCCGTTGCGACACCGAGGGTTGGCGTGCCCTCGTCGCACAGCACGGCACTCCGCTGCTGGTGCTCGACCGCTACCGCGTCGTCGAGCAATGCCGGCTGCTGGCTTCGCGCCTACCCGGCTTCCGGCTGCACTACGCGGTGAAGACGTTGCCGCACCCCGCCGTGCTGCGCGCGGTCGCCGCCAACGGTTGCGGCTTCGACGTCGCAACGAAGGCCGAGGTCGACACCATCGGTGAGCTCGGCCTTCCCATCGACCGTTGCATCAACACCAACCCGATCAAGAAGCTGACCGACATCGACCATTCCTACATCGCCGGCGTGCGTACCTTCGTCGTCGACAATCCCCTCGAGGCGCAGAAGTTCACGGGTCTGCCCGGCGACATCGAGGTGCTCGTGCGGCTCGCGTTCCCCAACCCGACAGCGAAATCGGACCTCTCGACGAAGTTCGGCGTCGCGCCTGCCGAGGCGGAACTGGTGGTCAAACAGGTGCTGGCGACGGGAGTTCGTTTCGGCGGCTTCAGCTTTCACGTCGGCAGCCAGGGAACGTCCGTCGAGGCGTATCGGCAAGCCCTGCGCGGGACGCTCGAGCTCATCGGCCACATCGACGAAACCCTCGGAGTGACAACGCGAACCATCGACATCGGCGGTGGGTTTCCGGTCGGCTACCGTCAACCGGTGCCGGCAATCGACGACATCTCCGCCGTCGTCGACGAGGTCCTCGGCGGCCGCCGTGACCAGTTCACCCTGCTGGCCGAACCCGGCCGCTTCCTCGCCGCCGATGCCATGACGCTGCTGACCGGCGTTGTCGGCAGCGCCGTGCGTGACGGGCGTCAATGGCATTACCTCGACGACGGCATATACGGCAGCTACTCCAACGTCATGACCGAGGACGTGCATCCGCCGATTCTGGCGCTGCGCGAGCTGGTCGACGGTGTCGGCGGCTGCGAAGCGGTGACTCTGGCCGGGCCGACATGCGACAGCGCCGACGTCATCGCCCGCGACTACCCGATGCCGGCCCTCGACGTCGGCGACATTGTCGTCAGCCCGATGATGGGCGCCTATACGTCGGTCACGTCATCACGCTTCAACGGCATCCCGGCCACGCCGATCGTCGAAGTGTGACTTTCCTTCAACGAGAGCCTTACCCGCGACGATCCGTGGCGAAGTTGTTGTCATGGCACACCATGACGACCGAACGGATCGCAGATCATGTCCAATTCGCGTACTGGGTGCCCAATGTCAGCGGGGGACTGGTCACCAGCGACATCGAGCAGCGCACCGACTGGGGGTACGACTACAACGTCAAGCTCGCGCAGACCGCAGAGAACAACGGCTTCGACTACGCCCTGTCGCAGGTCCGCTACGAGGCCAGCTACGGCGCCGAGTACCAGCACGAGTCCACCAGCTTCAGCCTGGCGCTGCTGCTGGCCACCCAACGCCTCAAGGTGATCGCCGCCGTCCACCCGGGACTGTGGCACCCAGCCGTGCTGGCCAAGCTGGGCGCCACCGCCGACCAACTCAGCAACGGCCGCTTCGCCGTCAACGTCGTCTCCGGCTGGTTCAAGGACGAATTCACCCACCTCGGGGAGCCGTGGCTCGAACACGACGAGCGCTATCGCCGCAGCGCGGAGTTCCTGCAGGTGCTGCGCAAAATCTGGACCGAAGACAACGTCGATCTTCGCGGCGACTTCTACCGCATCCACGACTTCACCCTCAAACCCAAACCGGCGAACACCCCCGACCGGCCCAACCCGGAGCTCTTTCAGGGCGGCAACTCGACCGCCGCACGGCGCAACGGCGGCTACCACGCCGATTGGTACTTCTCCAACGGCAAGGACTTCGACGGCGTGACCGAACAGGTCGTCGACGTCCGCGACCATGCGCGCGACGCAGGCCGCGAGGTCAAGTTCGGGCTCAACGGGTTCATCATCGCCCGCGACACCGAGGCCGAGGCGAAGGAGACTCTGCGCGAAATCGTGGCCAAGGCCAACCGTCCGGCTGTGGAAGGTTTCAAAGCCGCCGTACAACAAGCTGGCAATTCGACCGCCGACAAGCGCGGCATGTGGGCCGATTCGACCTTCGAAGACTTGGTGCAATACAACGACGGCTTCCGCACACAGTTGATCGGAACGCCCGAACAGATCGCGGAACGCATTGCGGCCTATCGCAAGAGGGGCGTCGATTTGATCCTCGGCGGCTTCCTGCACTTCCAGGAGGAGATCTCCTACTTCGGTTCGCGGGTGCTTCCGTTGGTGCGCGAGATCGAGAACGCCGAGGAGGAGGGCGCCGGGGCTCCGGTGCTCGTATCTGCTTGACGCAGCGTGCGCTAGCGTGGTGTCGAATCGCTTTTTGCGATCTCCAACTCGCGAGTTCCGTGAACGGCGTTCCGACGCAGCGTCGCGCGCAGCGACGTCCAACCAAAAGCAGGAGAGGTCATGACCTACCCGCCCAGTAGCTCCGGTTACCCGCCCAGCCAGCAGCCGACGACTCAGTTCAGCGCCCCCACCCATCAATTCGGCAAGATCGAACAGCAGCCGTCGACGTCGGCTGCCGATTCCACGGCCGCCGGTCCGAGCAAGCTGCCGTTCATCCTGCTCGCGGCCGTCGCCGTACTCGGTCTGCTCGTGTACCTGTTCCACTTCGGTGACCAGTTCACGGTCGAGAACAGCGACTTCCCGCAGGGCGGCAGCGCCAGCGCCTCCACCGGCGGCCTCGACCTGGCAGTTGTCGCCGCGCTGGTATCGGGCCTGATCGCCGCGGCCGCCCTGCTGCCACGGCAGAAGGCGCCCGTCGGCATCATCGCGGCGATCGCGGTGCTCGGCTTCCTCCTCGTGCTCGCCGAGCTCATCCTCAAGCCCGAAGGCGTCAGCATCGGCTGGGCCCTCTACGTCGTGATCCTGCTGAGTTTCCTGCAGGCCGCGGTCGCCATCGGCGCGCTGCTGCTCGACTCGGGCATCATCACCGCGCCGACGCCCAAGCCGAAGTACGAGCAGCAGCCCAACTACGGGCCCTACGGCCAGCCGAACCAGTACTACGGTCAGCACGCACCGCAACAGGGCGGCCCGCAACAGCAGCAGCGTCCGCCCTACCCCGGCCAGTACGGCGGCGGCTATTCCGGCGGCCAGCCCTCCACCGGAGGCTTCGCGGCGATCGGCCAGCACGGCGGCCCCGCAACCCCGCCGACCGGTTTCCCCACCTACAGCCAGCCGCCGGCCTCCTCGGGTCCGTCGGGACAGGGGCCTGGCCAGGGGCAGCAGTCGTCGTCTTCGCCGAATCAGTCCGGCAATACGCCGTCGTAGTCTTTAGCCTCGCGTGCGTGAATACCGCGCACGCGAGCAAAGAACTGCTATACCGCTAGTGGTGGAGAACAGGTCGGTCGGCAGTCGCCAGGCTCGCGATCTGTTCCGGGTCGCGTTCGGCCCTTCGGCGGTTGCGCTGGTGATCATCGCCGCGGTAGTGCTGCTGCAGCTGCTCATCGCGAACAGCGACATGACCGGCGCGGCCGGCGCGATCGCCAGCATGTGGCTGGGTGTACACCAGGTGCCGATCTCCATCGGTGGCCGCGAGCTGGGCGTGATGCCGCTTCTTCCGGTGCTGGCGATGGTCTGGGGGACCGCGCGCACCACAGCGGGGGCCACCTCGCCGAACGGGTCCTGGTTCATCATCCGCTGGATCGTGGCGTCGGCCGTGGGCGGCCCGCTGCTGATCGCGGCCATTTCGCTGGCGGTTATCCACGACGCCTCGTCGGTGCTGACCCAGCTGCAGACACCCAACGCGCTGCGCGCTTTCGCCGGCGTGCTGGCCGTGCATGCGATCGGCGCGGCCATCGGCGTGGGGTCACGCGCAGGCCGACGCTTGGTGAGCGCCGCCGGGCTGCCGCCGTGGGTGGCCGACGCGGGCAGGCCCGCGGTCGCGGGCGTGCTCGCACTGTTCGGGCTGTCGGGTGCGGTGACGTCGCTGTCGCTGGTCGTGCACTGGTCGACGATGCACGAGGCGTATGCCATCACCGACTCGTTCTTCGGCCAGCTCAGCCTGACGCTGCTGTCGGCGCTGTATGCGCCCAACGTCATCGTCGGGACCTCGGCCGTCGCCGTGGGCTCCAGCGCGCACGTCGGGATCGCGACGTTCAGCTCGTTCACCGTGTTCGGCGGCGACATCCCTGCGCTGCCGGTGCTCGCGGCGCTCCCGACGCCACCGCTGGGCCCGGTGTGGGTTGCGTTGCTGATCGTCGGCGCGGCCTCGGCTGTGGTGGTCGGCCAGCAGTGTGGACGACGGCCTCTGCCGCTGTTGCCCGCGCTGGGCAAGCTGGTCCTCGCGTCGGTGATCGCGGCGGCGGCGATGGCGCTGCTCGGCTGTGCCGGCGGCGGCGAGCTCGGCAACTTCGGACATGTCGGCGTCGACCAGGGCACCTTCGGCCCGGCGGTGTTCCTGTGGTTCGTGGCGATCGGGGGGCTGACCGTGGCGATGGCCGGCGGCATCGCCCGCCGCGCGCCCGCCGCGGCTGGTGCGCCCAAACGTGAGTTCGGGCGAAAAGGTGAAAGTAGATCGCGCCACAACGTCGATGTCGACCAAGCCGGTGTCCGGGAGGAGGACGACGAGTTCGAGCCCGCCTTCGAGCCCGAACCGGAGCTCGAGCCGGTGTTCGCACCGGAACCCGACGCCGGGCCCACCGAATTCCAGCCGCCCTTCGCGACGCCCCCTGACGAAGGGCCGGTGTCGACGGCGCAGGTGGGCCGCCCCCACGTCGACGACGACCTGCCCGATCCAGAAGACCTCGAGTTCATCGACGACGACGACGCTGCCACGCCGGGCCCCCTTGGCGACCGGCCGCGTCCGTCCGACGACTAGGCTGCACGCGTGCAGCAACCCCTCCGTGTGCCCCCGAGCGCACCGGCCCGGGTGGTGGTGTTGGCTTCCGGCACCGGTTCGCTGCTGGAGTCCCTGCTCGAGTCCGCCGTCGGCGACTATCCCGCCCGCATCGTCGCCGTCGGCGTCGACCGGGACTGTCGGGCCGTCGAGGTCGCCGAGGCGGCGTCGCTGCCCAGCTACCAGGTGCGGCTGGGTGACTACCCGGACCGCGACGCGTGGGATGTGGCCATCACCGATGCCACGGCCGCGCACGAGCCGGACCTTATCGTGTCGGCGGGTTTCATGAAAATCCTTGGCACCAAGTTTCTTTCGCGCTTCCTCGGCCGCATCCTGAACACCCATCCGGCGCTGCTGCCGTCGTTTCCGGGTGCGCACGCCGTGCCCGACGCGCTCGCGTACGGGGTCAAAGTGACCGGTTGCAGCGTGCATTTGGTGGACGCGGGCACCGATACCGGGCCGATCTTGGCCCAGCAGCCCATACCGGTGCTCGACGACGACGACGAAGCCACCCTGCATGAGCGGATCAAGGTCGTCGAACGCAGACTGTTGGTGGATGTCCTGGCCGCGGTGGCAACGCGCGGAGTGACATGGACTGGACGAAAGGCATTTCTAGGATGACGGACGGACGCAAACCGATTCGACGGGCGTTGGTCAGTGTCTACGACAAGACCGGCCTGCCTGAACTCGCTACCGGCCTGCATGAGGCGGGCGTCGCGATCGTCTCAACCGGTTCGACAGCGAAAACCATTGCCGCAGCCGGTGTTCCGGTGACCCCGGTGGAGGAGCTGACCGGTTTCCCTGAGGTGCTCGACGGCCGCGTCAAGACGCTGCATCCGCGGGTGCACGCCGGCCTGCTCGCCGATCTACGCAAGCCCGAGCACGCCGCCGCTCTGGAAGAACTCGGTGTTGAGGCGTTCGACCTGGTCGTGGTGAACCTGTACCCGTTCAGCGAGACGGTGGCATCCGGTGCCGACGTCGACGAGTGCGTAGAGCAGATCGACATCGGTGGTCCGTCGATGGTGCGGGCGGCGGCCAAGAACCATCCCAGCGTTGCCGTTGTCGTCGACCCGCTGGGTTACGACGGAGTGCTGGCGGCGGTGCGGGCAGGCGGGTTCACGCTGGCTGAACGAAAGATATTGGCGTCATTGGCTTTTCGTCACACCGCCGAGTACGACGTGGCCGTCGCGAGCTGGATGGGGGAGACGCTGGCTCCGGAGGAGCCCGCGCAGAAACTGCCGGCCTGGTTCGGCGGCACCTGGCGGCGTACCGGTGTGCTGCGCTATGGGGAGAACCCGCATCAGCAGGCGGCGCTCTACAGCGATGACACCGCGTGGCCCGGTCTGGCGCAGGCCGAGCAGCTGCACGGAAAAGAGATGTCGTACAACAACTTCACCGACGCCGACGCGGCTTGGCGCGCCGCGTTCGACCACGAGCAGACGTGCGTGGCGATCATCAAGCACGCGAACCCCTGCGGCATCGCGATCTCCTCGGAGTCGGTGGCCGACGCGCATCGCAAAGCCCACGAGTGCGATCCGCTGAGCGCATTCGGCGGCGTCATCGCGGCCAATACCACCGTCAGCGTGGAGATGGCCGAAACCGTCGCCGACATCTTCACCGAGGTGATCATCGCGCCGGCTTACGAAGACGGTGCGGTGGAAGTGCTTGCGCGCAAGAAGAATATCCGGGTTCTCGTCGCGTCTGAGCCGTTGGTCGGAGGAATCGACGTGCGGCCGATCAGCGGCGGTCTGCTGCTGCAGCAGCGCGACGCCCTCGACGCGCCCGGCGACGACCCGATCAACTGGACACTGGCCACCGGAGAGCCCGCCGACCCGGCGACGCTGGCCGACCTGGGGTTCGCGTGGCGGGCGTGCCGGGCGGTGAAATCCAATGCGATCGTCGTCGCGGCCAACGGCGCCACCGTCGGCGTCGGCATGGGCCAGGTGAACCGGGTCGACGCGGCCCGCCTCGCGGTGGAGCGCGGCGGTGACCGTGTGCGCGGCGCGGTCGCCGCCTCCGACGCCTTTTTCCCGTTTCCGGACGGCCTCGAGACCTTGACCAACGCCGGGGTGAAGGCGATCGTGCATCCCGGCGGTTCGGTGCGCGACGAACTCGTCACCGAGGCGGCCGCAAAGGCGGGCGTCACCTTGTACGTGACCGGGGCGCGGCACTTCGCGCACTGATAGGTTGCGGGCCATGGTGACGGTGAGGCGGGTGGCGGCAGTGGTCCTGGGGGCCACCGCCGTTGTGTTGTGCGCCTCGTGCACGCGAGTGGTGAGCGACGCCCGCGTGGTCGCGGCGCCCGACATGGGCAAGGCGGGTGCGACAGCATCGGATTGCACAGCGGTCGACGCGCCGATGACGCCGATCCCCGACCACAACGATCAAGAGCCCGTCATGAAGATCCCGCAGCCCGACGGCTGGGACCGGGTGACGATGATGGATTCGGAGCTGATCCGGTTCTCCATGCGCAACGAAGGCCTGGCCAAGGACGGGTTTGCGCCCACGGCCGTCGTCACGCTCGAAAGCCACCGTGGTCACACGGAGCCGGAAGAGGTGTTCGACGCGCAGCACAAAGCGTTGAAGTCCGCGATCGGGGCAACGGATATCCGCGTCTCGGAGGGCACGCTGTGCGAGTTGCCCGCCGAGACCATCGACTACACCACGCCGCAGCTGGGCATGTTGCGGCCGCACCCGGCGCGGGTGCTGACCGCGGTGATGCAGACCGAGGACATGACGTTCGCGATGACGATGACGGTGCAGAGCGCCGACCCCGACAACCCCACGTACAAGCGCGACGCTGAGACGATCATGACCGGCTTCCAGATGCTGCCGCCGTCGGACGCCTAGCTGCATTCCAACGTTCGCGCAGAGGGCAACCGCTGCCCGTTGTCGCCACTCGTCGTAGCGTGGAGTGGTGACATCATCTAATGACCGGCCCCGCACCCTCGGTGAGCTGCGCGCCTCCGGCCATCGCGAGCGGGGCGTCAAGGAGGAGATCCGCGAGAACCTGCTGGCCGCCCTCGCCGAGGGTCGCGATGTGTGGCCGGGGATCCTGGGCTTCGAGGACACCGTGTTGCCGCAGCTGGAGCGGGCGCTGATCGCAGGCCACGACGTGGTGCTGCTGGGTGAACGCGGTCAGGGCAAGACGCGGCTGCTGCGCGCGCTGTCCGGTCTGCTCGACGAGTGGACGCCGGTGATCGCGGGCTCGGAGCTCGGAGAGCACCCGTTCACGCCGATTACCCCCGAGTCCATCAGGCGGGCCGCAGAGTCCGGTGAAGACCTGCCCATCGAGTGGCGGCATCGCAGCGAGCGGTACTTCGAGAAGCTGGCCACGCCGGACACCAGCGTGGCGGATCTGGTCGGCGACATCGACCCGATCAAGGTGGCCGAGGGCCGCAGCCTCGGCGACCCGGAGACCATCGCCTACGGCCTGATCCCTCGGGCGCACCGCGGCATCGTCGCAGTCAACGAGCTGCCCGACCTCGCCGAGCGTATCCAGGTGTCGATGCTCAACGTCATGGAGGAGCGGGACATCCAGGTACGCGGCTATACGCTGCGGCTGCCGCTGGACGTGGTGGTCGTCGCCAGCGCCAACCCCGAGGACTACACCAACCGCGGCCGCATCATCACCCCGCTGAAGGACCGCTTCGGCGCCGAGATCCGCACGCATTATCCGCGCGAACTGGCCGCCGAGGTCGGCGTCATCAGCCAGGAGGCGCACCTGGCTGCGGAGGTGCCGGAGTATCTGCTGCAGATCCTTGCGCGCTTCGCGCGACTGCTACGCGAGTCAAGCTCGGTCGACCAGAGGTCAGGTGTGTCGGCGCGGTTCGCGATCGCGGCGGCGGAGACGGTGGCCGCGGCGGCGCGGCACCGCTCGGCGATCCTGGGCGAGACGGACCCGGTGGCCCGGGTGGTCGATCTCGGCACGGTGATCGACGTGCTGCGCGGAAAGCTGGAATTCGAGTCTGGTGAGGAGGGCCGCGAGCAGGCGGTGCTCGAGCATCTGCTGCGGCGCGCGACGGCTGACACCGCGCAGCGGCTGCTGGGCGGTATCGACGTCGGTCCGCTGGTGGTCGCCATCGAGGGCGGCACGGCGGTGACGACGGGAGAGCGGGTCTCGGCGCGTGACGTGCTGGCCGTGGTGCCGGAAGTGCCCGCGATTGCCCAGATACAGGAGCGGCTGGGGGCCAAGTCGGACGGTCAGCGCGCCGCCGCCGTCGAATTGGCTTTGGAGGCACTGTATTTGGCGAAGCGCATCGACAAGGTGTCCGGCGAGGGCGAAACGGTCTATGGCTAGACGCGGGCACGGGCGCTCGTCCCGTTATTCCGGCTACACCGGCGGACCGGATCCGCTGGCGCCGCCGGTCGATCTGCGCGAGGCGCTGGAGGCGATCGGGCAGGACGTGATGGAGGGCTCGTCGCCGCGACGCGCGTTGCAGGAGCTGCTGCGGCGCGGTACGCAAAACATGCGTGGTGCCGACAAGCTGGCCGCCGAGGCGAACCGTCGTCGTCGGGAACTGCTGCAGCGCAACAACCTCGACGGGACGCTGCAGGAGATCAAGAAGCTGCTCGACGAGGCGGTGCTGGCCGAACGCAAGGAGTTGGCGCGCGCCCTCGACGACGACGCCCGGTTCCAGGAGATGCGCATCGAGTCGCTGCCGCCGTCGCCGGCCAAGGCCGTGCAGGAGCTGTCCGACTACGAGTGGCGCAGCCAGGAGGCGCGCGAGAAGTACGAGCAGATCAAGGATCTGCTGGGCCGCGAGATGCTCGACCAGCGGTTCGCCGGCATGAAGCAGGCCCTCGAGAACGCCACCGATGAGGACCGTCAGCGCGTCAACGAGATGCTTGACGACCTGAATGATTTGTTGGACAAGCATGCTCGCGGCGAGGACACGCAAGCCGATTTCGACGATTTCATGCGCAAGCACGGCGAGTTCTTCCCGGAGAACCCGAGCAACGTCGACGAGCTGCTGGACTCGCTGGCGCAGCGGGCGGCGGCGGCTCAGAGGTTCCGCAATAGCCTGTCGGCTGATCAGCGTGCCGAGCTGGATGCGTTGGCGCAGCAGGCATTCGGGTCGCCGTCGTTGATGAACGCGTTGAACCGTTTGGACGCGCATCTGCAGGCGGCGCGACCGGGTGAGGATTGGACGGGGTCGTCGCGGTTCTCTGGAGACAATCCGCTGGGCATGGGCGAGGGCGCGCAGGCGATGGCCGACATCGCCGAGCTGGAGCAGCTCGCCGAAACGCTGTCGCAGAGTTATGCGGGCGCGACGATGGAGGACGTCGACCTCGAGGCGTTGACCCGCCAACTCGGCGAGGAGGCGGCTGTCGACGCGCGGACGCTGGCGGAGTTGGAGAAGGCGCTGATGGATCAGGGCTTCCTGGACCGTGGCTCCGACGGGCAGTGGCGGTTGTCGCCTAAGGCGATGCGTCAGCTCGGCCAGACTGCCTTGCGTGATGTGGCGCAACAGCTTTCGGGCCGGCATGGTGAACGGGAGACCAGGCGGGCCGGTGCGGCCGGCGAGATGACGGGTGCGACGCGGGCGTGGCAGTTCGGAGATACCGAGCCATGGAACGTCACGCGGACGTTGACGAATGCCGTGCTGCGGCAGGCCGGTACCGGCGTAGCGGAGATGCCGATCCGCATCACGGTCGAGGACGTCGAGGTGTCGGAGACCGAGACGCGTCAGCAGGCCGTGGTGGCGCTGCTGGTGGATACCTCGTTCTCGATGGTGATGGAGAACCGGTGGTTGCCGATGAAGCGCACGGCGCTGGCGCTCAACCACTTGGTGAGTACGCGGTTCCGGTCGGATGCGTTGCAGATCATCGCGTTTGGCCGATACGCGCGAACGGTATCCGCTGCCGAGCTGACCGGACTGGAAGGCGTGTACGAGCAGGGCACCAATCTGCACCATGCGTTGGCGTTGGCGGGTCGGCACTTGCGCCGTCATCCCAACGCGCAGCCGGTCGTGCTGGTCGTGACCGACGGTGAGCCGACGGCTCATCTGGAGAACTTCGGCGACCGCGAGGGTACGGCGGTTTTTTTTGATTACCCGCCGCATCCGCGGACGATCGCGCACACCGTCAAGGGATTCGATGAGATGGCGCGGCTGGGCGCGCAGATCACGATCTTCCGGCTGGGTAACGATCCGGGTTTGGCGAGGTTCATTGATCAAGTGGCGCGGCGTGTCGAAGGCCGCGTGGTCGTGCCCGATCTGGACGGTCTGGGCGCCGCGGTCGTCGGCGATTATCTGCGGTCCCGACGTCGCCGCTAACAGGTCCGTTTACGCACTGGATTAACAGGTAATCGTCATTGCGTGTTGAGACGCGGTGGCGTCCGCTAGGGATCGTCGTCGTCGAAGAGCTCGCGCAATCGTTCTTCGGGGTGGTGTGCGTAATTGATTTCGGGTGGGCCGGTGCCGTCGGTGTAGGCGAGTCGGCCGGTGTCGGTGACTTTGGTCTGGAGCAGTCCCTTGGTGACGAGGGTGTGGTCGGGGCCGCAGTCGAAGAACAGGCAGTCGGCGTCGGTGCGCCCGCCGGTGGCCCAGGCTGGGTCGTGGTTGACCTCGCAGTGATAGCCGGGTTCGGTGCAGCCCGGTCGGGTGCAGCCGCGGTCGCGGGCGCAACTGTGCAGACTAGATACTGGTGCTTGACTACGCGAAACGCGTGGGTAGCGTTGAATGCGTGACGTAACGCAACATAGCCGATCACCAGCGCCCGGTGGATAGACGACAGGCCGAGATGCCCTTACCGGGTTGGAACTAGTCTTGGTGATCAGACGCGCCCGTCGTTCTAAACCAGGCCGAAATGCCTTGACGGGTTGGAACTACAGAATTCAGTTGACGCTGCCCTCACGGAGCCTTTTCGCTCCTGGGGGCTTTTTCATGCCCACAATTTGGCCGAGAGGAAAACACGATGAAGACCGGCGACCCACTGGCGACCCTCAACGAGACTGCCGCCGCTTTAGGTGTCGCGCCCGGCACGGTGCAGCGCTGGTTGCGCGAAGGGAAGATCACCGGCTACCGGCTTGGTGGTCGGTTTCTGCGTTTTGATCTCAGCGAAGTTCGAGATCAGATTCTCAGGCCTGTGACGCATGAATAGATAAGCAGTTCACCTAGATACAACCCCGGCCGCAATCGGCGCGGGGTTTTTTCATACCCGAAACAACTGGGAGAACGTATGTCCCACCAGCACCAAGCCACCGGCGACGGGATAGACCGCATTGTCGGAGCAGCGCCGCCGCTGACTGACGAGCAGCGAAGCCGCATCTCCGCACTGCTGCGGACAGGTGCGACAAATGACGCATCTGACTGCCGCGCAACATGATTCAAAAAATTGCCCCGCTGGCGCAACACCAACACCAGCGGGGCACAGCCATCTGAAAGGCAACGATGACAATACCAGAAAACCAACAGGTCTCGTGGTGGAGCGTGCACGAGTACGTGGCCGCACGACTCACCGACGACTGGCCAATGGTCGGCACCCCGGCATGGTGCGGCCTCGCCGAGAACGATCCGCGCAAGCTGGCCGCGATTCTCGACGCCGCCCAGCACTGGGCTTTGCGGATGGAAACCTGTCAGGAGGCGTATGTCGATGCCGCCAGAGAGATTCGCGCATCGCAGGATTGGACGCCGGTCATCCAATCTGTCTACAACAGGGCGAGGTACTACATTCCGAGGCGGGCGTCATGACCGTGAGCGATGACGCTGCGCGTGGCAAGGTCATCGTCGAGAGCGGCAGGTATGCCAGTGATAATGAGCCGCCGTCGACGGGAACCAATGCACGTGTGCTGTTTCCACCGCCCGATGCTCCGTACGAAGTGGCGAGTCAGCTTTACGAGAGCCTCACCAGCGACGGTGTGCGCACCCTATTGGCTTGGCGCGGAGGTTGGATGCGTTGGGACATCACGCATTGGATGGAGGTCGACGTTGCCGAGATTCGCAGCACAATCTACGAAGTACTTGACAATGCTGATTACCTGGTCGCGAAAAAGACTTCCGTTGAACGCCTTCCGTGGAATCCGTCTCGGCGTAAAGTCGCTGACGTTGTCGAAGCGATGGAAGCAATCGGTCACCTGAGCCGCGACATTGATCCTCCGTCGTGGGTCGCACATAGCGCGGGCGCGGAAGACGTAACTGGCCAGATCATTTCATGCGACAACGGCTTACTCAGTCTGTCGAATCGACAGCTTTACGACCACACACCGGCGTTCTTCAACCTTGTTGCTGTGCCGTTCGATTACCACCGAGACGCGCCCGAGCCAGCGACGTGGCTGGCGTTCTTGAAGTCGTTGTGGGCTGATGACGCAGAATCTGTTGCTTTGCTTCAAGAGTTTTTCGGTTACGTGCTATCGGGTCGAACTGACATGCAAAAAATGCTTGTCGTTATCGGCCCAACAAGATCAGGTAAAGGCACTATCGCCCGCCTGCTGACCGCCCTACTGGGTCGCGGACATGTCGCTGGTCCCACTTTGGCGAGCCTCGGCACCAACTTCGGTCTATCGCCGCTGCTGGGTAAGCCGCTGGGCATCATATCCGATGCGCGCCTTGGCAATATACCGGCGAACACGGTGGTGGAACGCCTGCTGTCGATCACTGGCGAAGACATGCTGACTGTCGACCGAAAGTTCCGCGACCCCTGGTCGGGGAGGCTGCCGACGCGGTTTGTGATCCTTTCCAACGAGTTGCCCAAGTTCCGCGACATGTCCGGTGCCATCGCCAACCGCATGCTGATCTTGCAAACGACCGAATCGTTTCTGGGCCGCGAGGACCGCACGCTCGATGATCGCCTGGCCGTCGAGCTGCCCGGCATCTTGGCGTGGGCGTTGGAGGGGTTGGATCGGCTCTACCGGAACGGCAAATTTACTGTCCCGCAATCGTCGCAGGACGCCGCGAATCTGATGATGGACCTCGCCTCGCCCATGTCGGCGTTCGTTCGCGACTGCTGCGTTCGTGGCCCGCACGAGAGCGTCAGTCGTGATGATCTGTACAGCGCTTATCAGAAATGGGCGTGGGACAACGGTCACGCCACCGGAGCTAAGTCGACGTTCGGTCGCGACTTGCACGCGGTTGTGCCCGAAGTAAAGGTGATTCAGCCGAGGGTTGACGGCGGTCGACTTCGCCTCTACGCAGGCATTGGACTTTTGCCTGTGCCACCTGTGCCATATGGCGATGGTCGGTAGTGGCACAGGATCATCCTGTGCCACCGGTCTTGCAAAGTCGCAGATCAACGGTGGTGGCACAGGCGGCACAGGGTAAACCCCATTGTCGCTCTAACATAGAAACATTGGCACAGGATGATCCTGTGCCGGGCGCGAGGAGACCGTCACCAGTCGAGGAGCGCGCCATGAAATCCTGCCGCTGACACGTCCAGCTCGTCAGCTCGTCACAGCTCGTTGGACGGGTTAACGGGGTCGGGCAGAACACCAGCTCGTGACCCCGTCAGCCAAAACCGGGTTCAGCTCGTCAAGCAACGAGCGCGACCTGCCACCAATGGCGGGCTGCCCAATGCGGAGCGCAACTCGCCGCCGCCCACCGCCGGAAGTGCCCGCGCTGTCCCCCAGATCGCTCAGGACTCAAGATCACACACTGTCGCGATAAGCGACAGCGGCCAACGCAGAAACAACGGAAGGAAACAAGATCAATGACCGATGTAAACGACCTCAACCCCGAGAAGGTGCGCCAGCTCATCGCCAACGCATGGTCGGCCCTCGACCCGGCAGACCGGGCCGAGCGGTTCGCACACGACATCGAGCACGGGGTGCCAGGCGTAACCATGCATCCGCAGGGTGAGGCCATCGAGTTCGTGCGCGGGGGTCGGACATTGGCCCTGGTGCACCGCGACCTGCTGTGCGGCGACGGCCCACTTGACGCCGACGCCGAGTTCGTGGCTGACGACATCGACGCCGACATTGAGCGGCTACTGGACGAAGACAACACGAATGGAGGTGACAACGAATGACCTGCCAACTGTGCGGCAACAGCCTCATCGACGGGCATCGCCACTCGTGGCTGTTCAAGCTGTATGTGCGAACCGTGATCGACCCGATGGTTCGGCTTGAGCTTCGGTTGCGGAGGCGCTGATGCCCAGCGCAGCACCCCGAATCTGTGCCCGTTGCCGAAAAGCTTTCACCGGCAGGCGGTGCCCGTGCCGACCGGCGTGGGAAGGCACCAAGCCCAGAGCATCGCGCGGTGCACGCGGTCAGCGGTTGCGCGCCGCCAAACTCAACGCCAACCCACGATGTCAATGGCCGGGATGCAGGCGACCAGCGGTCACCGTCGACCACATCGTGCCGCTCGCCGAAGGCGGCGACGAGTGGGCATGGGAAAATCTGCAGTCGCTCTGCCACCCATGTCATGACCGGAAGACGCGCGCAGAGGCGCAGCGCGGCAAGACGAGGCTACGATGACCGCCCCGGAATCCATTGCGGCCCAAAGCCACCCGAGAAGGGGGGGAGGAGTCAATCGAGGGAGGCAGCTCAGGAGTGAACGACCCGTCGTCTCGGCATATGCCGTCTCAAAATTGCAAAACCCCCTTGACGGGCCAATGGGCGCTGGAAGAGGGGGTTACGTTGTGTGCCAACGAATTCCATGCCTTAATGACCACTAGAATCGGGTGTAGCATGAGCAACATGGCCAAGATGCGGGAGATACATCCGGTCAGCGACACTGACCTGCGGCTTTGCGCTGTGAGCGCGGAGCTAACACTTGCCCGTCAAGCACTAGCAGTGGCGACCCAGAACGCGATGGCAGCCGCTCGCGACGCCGCCGCTGCCGGTCAGTCAGAGGTCCAGATAGCCGCGCAGCTGGGCATCGCGCGGTCGCGAACACTGCGAAGGTGGTTGGGCAAATGACTGAGAATACGCCGCTGAGCGAAGCCGAGCACTACGACGAGCACGGCGAGCTGTGGGATGAGTTTTACCCCGAAGACGGTGGTAATCTTCAGAGTTAAGGATGCGTGTGTGTTCTAGAGACGCACACCCGTCCCCGGCCCGGTGGCCCGAGAGGGGTGCCGCGCCACACGCAGGTAGCGCCGCCCGGTCTCCTGAGACCGCGTTCCCTCCAAGGGATTCAAGAGCCAGCGACCAGCGTTTTCACGGCCTTATTGGCCGGTCTACCCCCGCCTGCGCGGTGTCTTAATCCTTTCTGGCCGCGCGGGCGGGGGAATCGGCCTTTCCCCGAAATGCGTTTTGATTCTTAGGAGATATGACTTATGGACACCGACGAAATTCGCCGACTCACCCACTCGGAGGCGGTTGACCGACTTCATTCAATCGCCGAGCGGCTGGAACAGCTGAGCGGTAAGCACCGCTTGAGCAAGCGGGACGAGCAGGAATTTATAAGCCTCCGAGACGAGTTCGACGCCACCAATCGGCGCCGCGAGACTTTGGAGCGACGGCACCAGCTCGCCAGTGTTGGGCGCAACGGTGACAGCGGCGGCTACCGGGTGATCCCCGGCACCGAGCGGGATTCAACGACGGGCAACGACGACGACGACGGCCCACGTCCACACATGCGCGGTCAGCGCACCGCCGCGATGCGTGTGTTGGATGGCCTGGTCGACGGCAACCAGCTGCCCGCGCGTAGCGCCGAAGCTGTTGAGGCGCTTACCCGCACCGGCAGCCCAATCGAGCAGGACTGGACAGCGCGCGTGGTGCAGGCCACGGGCAGCCGCGACTACCTGAAGGCGTTTTCCAGGTTGGTCGCCGACCCGAACCGTGGTCACCTGTTGTGGACACCGCAGGAGCAGGAGGCGTTCCGGCGGGTCGAACAGCTGCGAGCCGAAACCCGCGCCCTATCCACCGTCGATAGTGCGGGTGGCTATCTCAGTCCGTTACAGCTTGATCCGGCTGTGCTGATCACCAGCGCGGGCAACGTGAACCCGCTACGTCAAATCTCAAGGGTGGTGCAGACGGTCAGCGACACGTGGAACGGCGTCACTAGCGCTGGTGTCACCGCCGAATGGCTGGCTGAGGCAGCGGAAGCGTCCGACGCTAGCCCGACTTTTGCACAGCCGAGCATTCCCGTTTTCAAGCAGTCGGCGTTTATCCCGTTCTCCTACGAGATCGCGCAGGACGCCACCAATTTCACACAAGAGATAGGCAAGCTGCTGGTCGACGGACTCGACCAATTGTCAGCGACCGCGTACACCACGGGCAGCGGCACTGGCCAACCAACCGGCATCATCACAGCGTTGGCGGCGTCGTCACCAACGGTGGTCGTCAACACCGCAACCCCCGATACGCTGGTGGCGGGCGACGTGTACGCACTCCAAAATGCTTTGCCGCCAAGGTTTTCCACGAATGCGCAATGGTGTGCGGCACTGCCGATTCACAACATGTTGCGTCAGATGGAGACCGCCAACGGTGCGTTACGGTTCCCCGGTTTGCACGACAACCCGGCAACACTGCTGGGCCGCACAGCAAACGAGCTGTCCAACATGGATTCGGTGATCGACGCTGGGCAAACCAATTACGTCTTGGTGTACGGCTCGTTTGAGCACTTCGTAATTGTCGACCGCTTCCCGAGCACCTTGGAGTTGATCCCAAATCTGTTTGGTGCCAACCGCAGGCCGACCGGCCAGCGTGGCATGTTCTTATGGGCGAGAACAGGTTCGGACAGCGTTGTCGATAACGCCTTCAGGTTGTTGCAGGCATAAGTGAGCCACCTCTGCGGGGTCGGGGGCTTCCCTCCTATTGACCCCGGCCCCGCACAGGGTTCACACCGGAAAACGACGAATCATGTGCACACACATAGACATCGACAACCTCGACCACATTGATACCGCATGGGAATTGATCCAGCGCGCGCAGCACTCGTTGGATGACGCCCGCACCAACGCCACCCGCGACTGCGTTCCTTCGCTGCTGGAATCCATCGCGGCGTCGCTGCTGGCCATCGCGAAACGGACCTAACCGCGCTCAACATCACCAGCCCGGCGGCGGCGGGGTCGGCTCTGGCCAGCCGGTGATGTACTCAAGGTTTAATGCGGCGTAGTAGCGCGCGTACATCAGCATTCTGTCCGGCGAACGCCCTTGCCGCTCGATGTCTCGCAGTTCGGCAACCTGCGCGGGCGTGAGCTGGTCGGCGATGTCATACCAGGTGGTCATGGCTGGCAGGGTAGCTCCAACGAAACTCGTTCGTACAGAGCGAAATTTATATTCGATACGCCTTGCCGCCGTCCGCCATGCTGTCCCGCTCAGCGGGATGGAGGGCGTGTTTCGCGAGAAGATCGCGGGACGACGGCATGACTTAACTTCGGGTTCTATAGACCCCGAAGTCTCAGTCGTCTACCTGGAATGGTTCCGATGGCAACAGGTAACGCTCCTCAAAGTCGTGGTTCAACCCCATGCGAGCATGCCAATCCCTCGCGAACGCTATAGCCGAGTCGCACGCCCAAGCGGCGCACCCCGCACCGAGTACCTTGTTCGGATACCAGCCAGATACGTTCTGCCGATTCTGGCGCTCGGGCGTGATCTTCGATTCGAGGCCAGCCACCAGTTTCCGTAGACGGCGTCCAACTTCCTCAGGATCGCCCTGTGTGTGTGGTTTGAAGTGCACTAAGGTATTTCGCAGGTCGACAAGTATGTCGACACTCTGAAACGGCTCCGCGTTGTCCTCCATGCGATCATGACCCGCGCACACCAGCGCCAGTTGAAACTTGCTAAGCACGCTCATCATGCGTTCGGCCCCGTCTTTGCCATTCCACAACTCGCGCATCGTCGCCATCCCGGCGTCAGGGATACCCTCGGTGTACGAGCTGTGCTGACCCGGTGCTTTTTCGGAGGCGTCCTGCCAGATCGCATTAACAAACGCTTCCAAGAAAGCGACGGCCGAGAAGATGGCCATGATCGCGTGGGACCGGTGCAACCTGTCGACGTTGTTGTTGCCAGCGGCAACTAGCGTGTCCTCACGCTTGCCGCACAGCCATGCTTCACGCCTCGCCGTCCACAGCTGTTGATTGGTGAGGTAGTTGCGTACGGTGACCGACGCTTCGAAGCGGAACGACGGGGGGACTGCGAATCCCTCCGGCGGGGTGTTCCGCGGGGCGCCGGGACCTGACGGTTCGTCCATAACGGCGAACGCTAATCCACTCGATGCGCCGTATGAAGGCTGCGCGCTAGGTGTGTCACCAATGACGGTGACGTGCACAGTCTGTGCTGGCTAGCTACAGACGCGCTGGGTGCCGCGAGCCAGGGTGGGTCAGTTTGAGGGGGACGGCGACCGCCAGGTTGGTGCTGTTGTCTCAACACCCGTGGGCCGGTCTGCGCGGTCACCTTGAACGGCGGGTAGAGGTTGCGGCCCCCAACCATGACAGATTCACAACGTACAAAGCTCTGCCCACCCACCGTCTACTGAACGACGTTGCCAGCAGCATGCAAGATCAAACCCGTTCGCGAGCGGCGGACGGGCGGCTGGCGCGCGCTGGGGGCTCGGAAATCAACGCTTCCAGTCGATGCGCACATACTGCCCGTCGCGTTCAAGCTCGGCGATACGGGCGGGTGTCAGCTGATCAGTGCGCCGACCTTTCGGCAGCGGCAGGATTGTGACCGTCATCAACGCATCAATCACCTGCCCGCGAATCGACGCAGAGGCGTCATCCCAGTGCTGCTGCACACGCTTGCGGTCGGCGATCAAACCAGCCACCGGGTCGTGACGGGCAGCGTCGGACAGCTGGGAGTCGATGACCGCAAGTTTGGAGCGGAGTTTGGCGGTGCCGGTGCGCAACTGACTGGCGTTGATGTCACCTTCGGCGAACGCGTCGGCTAGCTCATCGAGTCGGGCTTGCAACCCAGCCCGTTCGGTCTGCAAGCCGTCGACATCAATCTCGGTGCTGTCCAGCAACAAATGTGCGTCGGGTTGCGACAGTCGGCGCACCACGATTTCGCTCACAAAGTCGTCCAACACTTGGCCACCTCTCAGCACGTGTGCATGGTCTCGGCACACGTACGCGGAGCTTTTGCGACCACCCGGCATCGCTGACTTCATCGGCCCGCCGCAGCGCCCGCAGACATACACACCGGCACCCATGTATTTGCGCTCAAACGATGTGCATTTTCTGCGTGTCGGTTCGCTCAGATAGGCGACCAACCCGCGATGGGTGTCAACATCGATCAGCGGCGTCCAATCGCCTGCCCCGATTTCTTTGTCGCGGTGCACCATCAGACCGGCATAGCGCGGATTCATCAACAGCCGCCGGACGCGTTGAGAGTTCCACTGGCCGCTGTTGATTTTCGTTAGACCTTTTTCGGTTCGTTGCTTACCCGCCAGCGTGGTTTTCAGCCCGGCCGCGTTCCATTCCATCGACACTTTGCGGAGGCTCTTGCCCGCCAGGACGTCGTGCACGGCGGCGCGAAACGCTGTCGCTTCCGGCTCCAAGGGTTCACCGGTCGTGGTGTAGCCGAACGGGCGGTTGACGGTGCGCCACGTTCCCGCCTCTGCCCGCTGGATGTTGGCCCGTCGCTGCCGTTCGCCTTTGTGCTCAGATTCGGCGCGACTCACCGACCCGAGGATACGGGCCATCATGCGGCCCGAACTGTTGGACAGGTCGAGGTCACCGCCGTTGACGGTGCGGATCGCCACCTGCGCGGTATCGGCGATGTCGATGAGCCGTTCCAAATCTTTCATCGACCGGTACAGCCTGTCGGTGTGCCAGCAGATCAGCGCATTGATCTCGCCGCGTTTCATGGCATCGAGCAGTGACTCGAACCCTGGGCGGGTTTTGCCGTTGAACGCGCTGATGTCGTTGTCATCGAATCGGGCGACAACCTCCCAGCCGAGCTGGTCGGCCAGCGCCAGACAGTCCTCTAGCTGACGGGTGACGCCGAGGCGTTCGCCCGTCTGATCTGCGGAGATGCGCGTATAGATCGCCGCTCTGAGCTGCGACTTTGTGCTGCGTGCTGTACCCATACAACCAGTATGTCAGTCGCACAGTAGTAGGCGTAGCAGATGATGCGTTGGTCGGCGGTGGCGATGCGTTTGGTGCGGCCCAGATACAGGGGCCGGTTGGAATGGTCGTCGAACACTGCGAGGTAGTGGATCGCGTTGGCGGCCATGCGGATCAGATCGCGCATCGGAATCGTGGACCCGCCGCCGGTGCGTGCCGCCGGCGGCATCGGGATCGATGGGTTGTTGACGGCGTGGGCGGCTCGGTTCAACTCCGCGAGGGTGGTGGTGGCGATGACGGTGAGGGGTAGCCCGCGATGTTGGCCGTAGGCACCGGCGGAGATCGCAGCGCGCAGGCCGAGCTTGATCGCGTCGTGCAGGCGTTGTGGGGCGCTGCGGGCGTCGGGCTGAACCTCGACATGCCCGTCGGCCTCGGCTTGGTGGCGGCCGGGGCGGACAGCGGCATCTGCGGCTTCGATGTAGGAGCGGGTTTCGGGGTCGACCCAGCCGCTGAGGTAACTCATGCCGTCCGCGCGTTGGCGGCCCATCCTGATTCCGCTGCGGCGCCTGCGATCTTGTTCGTCGAACTCCGTGTCGGGGTTGAGGTGCTCGGCGATGTCGCGGGCCAGTTTCGCGACGTAGTTGGCGTCTTGCTTTTGCGAGTGCGCCACCAGGATGCGCTCGGTGATGTCTTTCTTGTGATGTAGGGCCGCTGGTAGTTCGTCTATGCCTCTGCAGACCGCGTCGATGTGTTTCTCCTCGATGCCCCCGCTCTCGACGGCTTCGGCCAGCCGGGGCAGCTCAGGAGACAGCGATGGACCGGTCAGCGACCGGCGGGGCCGGATACGGGCGGCGATCGCGAGCCGGTGTTTGACGTCGCCCGAAGTGATGCGCAGCCGCTGCCAGAGCAGCTTGCACATCACGGTGCCCGCAGGCAGGTCGGGGTCGTCGGCTCCGTCGGGCGGGTCGATGAGCTCACCGAAGAACCGGTACATCTGCCCGCGGTTGACCCGGTGCTGGGTTTCCAGCCGTTCGGCGACTTCCACCCGGAACGCGTTGCCGACGGAGTCGCTGGTGGCGGCGCGCAGCCGTGCGTAAGCCGCGTCGACTGCATCGAGTGCGGCGCGGATCTCGTGTTGCTGCGTGCTCTTCACACCACCACGGTATTCGAACATGTGTTCCAACAACACTGTGCGTGGGAAGGTTGTGGATAGAAGCGCAACTGTGGATAAGAGTTTGGGCGCGGCCGAGTATCGCGTTCGGATGGCACGCATTTGCGCAGGACAACTGAAGGCGGGTGCGTTACGTTCATCTGATCAAGCCGCCTGAGGGGTGGCTGCTTTCATGAAGGGCACTCGGCAGTTGGCAAAGCATCGGCGCATGTCTGAACGATCCGTCCGTGCGAGGACCCTTATCGGCGGCTTAGCCGCGGGCGGGACATTTGCCGCTTTCGCGCCGGCCGGTATGGCGGCAGCGTTGACTGACGTCAATCTGGACAAGGCCGACACACAGATCAACCCCGAAACGCCGGGCAACTCAGTAGGGCGTCCCGATTTGAAGAACCCTGCGCCGGGTCTTCGCGCGGCTCAGCAGTTCGGTGACTCGGTCTTCAACCAATCGACGCAGATCAACAAGACTCTCGATGACTCTCCGCTGGGCACCGGATATCACCAGACATTCGGCACGAGGGGTGATCTCGAGTACAACGACAAGACCGGCAAGTACGAATACACCGTCGGCACCGGCTCGAACGGTTCGTTCAAGGGTGTTGTGAACACGTCGCCCGCCGACCGACTGGGCAACGTTCTTCCCGTCCGCGAATGCAACTTGAAAGGTGACCCGAGCAGTGGAGCGCCGGTGTTCGGTTTCCGGCAGTGCACCTAAACCGCCGCCGGAAGTATCCGGTCTTTAGCTCGTCTTGCGCTTCTTGCGTTTGACGGCCACCTTGCCCCAGAGCGAGAAGCCGCGAACCCTCACGCGCGGGGCGCCGGCCACACCCTTGCCGAACTGGAGTTGGTCGAATGAGCCCATGATCCCGCGGCCGCTGAGCTCGACGTTCACTTCGGGCGGCACCAGTATCGTCTGGCCGCCCATGATCGAGTAGGTGTGAATCTCGACCTCGGGAGAGGTGAAGTCGGCGTAGCGCAGATCGATGACCCCGCCGCCCCAGAGGGTGAAGGTCGTGAGTTTTCGGGGCACGTTCCAGCGGCCGCGGCGCTCGAATCCGCTCATGATCGCCAGCAGCAGGGTCGAGGGAGCCGGGTGAGGCGGTGCCCCTCGGCGGGTGGTGGAGGCCGCGCCCGGCAGGTCTGCGCTCAGACGTTCCAGCTCGTCGTAGGTTTTCGCGGCGTACGCCTTGGTCAGCCGGTTCTCGTATTCGGTCATCGGGAGGCGGCCTTGGGCTGCGGCGTCGGCGAGGAGGTGGGCTGCCTGGATCCGATCGGTGTCCGCGGCGGGCTCCGATCGGTTTCGCGACGCTGGTGTGCTCATCGGTAGTGAGCCTACGACGCGGGAATAGGTATGCACAGGAAGATCATGTAGTTGGCGCGAGGTACTCGGCGAAACCGATACTCCCTACCGGGTTTGCGGGAACGAGGTTGGCGCCGGATCGTAGCCCGGCGCCGATGCCTCCCGGCACGGGTAACGGCAGGACAGGCCGGCGGCTGCCGCGTGCCTTCAAGTACATGCGCCCGAGCTCGGTGTGGGCGAACACCGAGGGGCCGCCGATGTCATCGGCGCGTCCCGCCGGCCCGTTGTCGATGAGAGAGACGAGGTGGGTCGCGACGTCGCGAGTGTCGATGGGTTGGAAGCGCGCGCCCTTGAACGCGAGCAACGCCGGCGAGAACCGTTGGGCCGAGAACATCGTCGCGATGAGGTCGTGAAACTGGGTGACGCGAATGATCGTGTGCCCCAGCCCAGATCCGGCCAATGCTTCCTCGACGCGGAGCTTGGTCTTGTAGTAGGGGAGGGGAATGCGGTCGATCCCGACGATCGACACGTAGAGGATGTTCGTGGTTCCGGCACGGCGCGCGGCCGAGATGAGCTGAGTGGCGGCGACGACGTCCTTGCCGCCGGTGGGCTGGGTGGCGCAGTGAATGACGGTGTCGATGCCCTCGAGCGCGGTGTCGATGCCGTCGCCGCTGAGCAGATCGCCCTGCGCCCAGTTGATGCCGGTGTAGCCGACGTGGGGCTTGCGGCTCAATGCACGAACCTTGTGGCCGGCTTCCGTTGCCTCGCAAACCACTCGGTGGCCGAGCGTGCCGGTGGCGCCTGTGACGAGAACTTCTCGAACCATCGAAAAGCGAGCCTACGCGCAAAAGCAAACGGGCACCTGCGCTGTGCGCAAGTGCCCGTTGACTTGACGAAGCTTAGAAGCCGCTTCCGGACTCAGGTGCTGGGTCCGGAGCCTTCGGTCCGCCCAAGAATTCTCCGACGCTATCTACGAACGTCTTCGGCTGGTCGAGGATGCCAAGTCCGTTGTTCGTCGAGGGGTCGCCCGCTGTTTCGTTCTGACCGTGCAGGAAGACATCGATGTTGTACTGCGGGCTGGTGGTCCGCAAGAAGTCCCCGACTTCCGCGTTGGTCACGCACGCGATATTGGCCGGATGCAGCCCGAAGGGTGGCGTGCCGCACTGGTCGGCCGATGCGGTGCCAGTGCCGGCGATGAAGCTGGCGACGCCCAAGCCGAGTCCCATGGCGCCAACGGCCGCGATGGACTTGATCTTCATTCTTTCTCCCTGTTTGAAGTCTTGATCGGTCTGCCGTTGCTCGCCGCTCAGTTAACACAATATAGCCCATGATCAACGACATTGCGCAAGTGCTGCCTTATTATCTCCGACGTCAGCGCGTTCCGCTCGCCCAGAAGCTGTCTGAAACGATCCAGCAAACTTGGTTTGCTGGCCCCTGAAATCCGCGCGAACCCGTAAAACATGCAGGTGAACGCCCATTCAAATTGAGCATCGCCGACGGTCTGGGCTGAATAATCGACAACCGTCCAATACCGGCCGTTGTGTTGGTACTTAAACGGATGTCGATGGCATGCGAAGGCCGCTGCGCCACCCGTGCCGACGACCCCTAGCGATACCGCTGGCAAACTTGCTTTGCCGTAGAAGGCCGCTCGTCAGTTGCTAGAAAGCCAGCTCGGCGGCCGCTTCTGCAGAAAGGCGAGCATCCCCTCGCGGGCCTCGTCGGAGACAAAAAGTTCAGCAGATTGCCTGGTCAGGGCCTCGGCGCGGTCATTAAATGCATTCAATACCGAAGCCGTTGTCAATGCCTTCGATGCCGCGAGACCCTGCGGCGAGCCCTTCGCGATCTGCTCCGTCAACTCCGAGACCGCGACGTCGATGTCGTCGGCCGCAATCGTCACCAGGCCGATCTCAGCGGCTTCCTCGGCGCCGAATTTCTCCCCGGTGACGAAGTAGCGCCCAGCGGCTCGCGCCGACATCTTCGGCAGCAGCGTCAGCGAGATGATCGACGGCGCCACCCCGATGCGGGCCTCGGTGAGCGCGAACGTGCTGTTGCGTCCGGCCACCACGATGTCGCACGCCCCGACGAGCCCCAGGCCGCCGGCTCGGACATGCCCGTCAATCGCGCCGATCACGGGTTGCGGCATCTCGAGGATCGCGCGGAGTACCGACACCAGCTGTCGCGCATTGGCGGCGAGGGTCTCGGCCGGGTCGCCACCGCTTGCCGCCGAAGACTCTGACAGGTCGGCGCCCGCGCAGAACGTCCCCCCTGTATGGCCCAGCACTACCGCCCGCACCGACGAATCGTCCGACGCGTCGCACAGTCCCTGGCGTAACTGGTCGACCAGAGTCGAACTCAATGCGTTGCGATTGTGCGGTGAATCCAGCGTGAGCCGCGCGACGGCACCGTCGACGGCGTAATGGACCAGCGTGCTCATCAATACGAGCGTGGCAGACCCAACGAGGTCTGCGCTACGAAGTTGAGCACCATTTCACGGCTGACCGGCGCGATGCGGGCCAGCTTCGAGGCGGTCACCGCGGCAGCGATGCCGTACTCCTTGGTCAACCCGTTACCACCGAGCGACTGCACCGCCTGGTCGACCGCGCGCACCGACGCCTCGCCCGCCGCATACTTGGCCATGTTCGCAGCCTCGGCCGCGCCCACGTCGTCGCCGCTGTCGTACAGCGTCGCGGCCTTTTGCATCATCAGCTTAGCGAGCTCGATCTCGATGTGGTTCTGCGCCAACGGATGCGACAACCCTTGGTGTGCTCCGATCGGCGTCTTCCACACCTGACGCGTCTTGACGTAATCGACCGCCTTGTTGATCGCGAACCTGCCCATGCCGACCGCACTGGCCGCACCCATGATTCGCTCGGGGTTCAGCCCGGCGAACAGTTGGGCAATGGCGGCGTCCTCCGAGCCGACAAGTGCGTCCGACGGCAGCCTGACGTCATCGAGGAATACGTGAAACTGGCTTTCCGGGCTGACGATCTCCATGTCGATCTTCGTCCACGTGAAGCCCGGGGTGTCGGCGGGCACGATGAACAGCGCCGGTTTGAGATTGCCCGTTTTATGGTCTTCTGTGCGGCCAACCACCAGCACCGCCTGCGCCTGATCAACCCCGGAGATGAAAACCTTCTGGCCGTTGAGGATCCAGTCGCTGCCGTCGCGGCGGGCGGTCGTTGTGATGCGATGCGAGTTCGAGCCCGCATCGGGCTCGGTGATCGCGAACGCCATCGTGATCGACCCGTCTGCGATACCGGGCAACCACCGACGCTTCTGCTCCTCGGTGCCGAACTTGCTGATGATCGTGCCGTTGATCGCGGGGGAGACCACCATCAGCAGCAGGGGGCAGCCAGCAGCCGACATCTCCTCCATGACGATGGACAGCTCGTACATGCCTGCTCCGCCACCGCCGTACTCCTCCGGCAGGTTCACTCCGATGAAGCCGAGCTTGCCTGCGGCTTCCCACAATTCGTCGGTATGCTGGCCGGACCGCGCCTTCTCCAGGTAATAGTCCTGGCCGTACTCCGCGGCCATAGCGGCCACGGCCTTTCGGAGCGCCTGGCGCTCCTCGCCCTCGATGAACCCTTGCACTGTCAATCTCCTTGAGGATCGTCTACACGGTCGAGTACTCGTGCTAGTTGCATGCCGACGTCTACTTGTTGGCCGGGCTCAACGTTGAGTTCGACGAGCACGCCATCGCCCGGCGCGGCCACGGTGTGCTCCATCTTCATTGCTTCCATCCAGATCAATGGCTGGCCGGCGGTGACGGTGTCACCCACCGCGCCGCCGACGCGCAACACCGAACCCGGCATCGGGGCCAACAGTGAGCCATGCGCGAGCGCAGCGGCCGGGTCGGGGAACCGCGGCAGCGCCGTGAGTTGCACTGGGCCCAAAGGGGAGTCGACGAAGACATCCTGAGAATCTGGGCCGTAGCGAGAGACGGCAAACGGCCGGTCGACGCCGTCAACGGTAATCACCACGTGTCCGGGCGACGACGACACCAGCCGCACCCCGTCGAGTCCTGGCACCTCGATGCCGTTGCGCGTGAAGCGATACCGGACCTCATGGGTCTCGCCACCGATGGTGCCGAACGACTTCGTCTGAAATGTCGACGCCACGTTGCGCCAACCGCTGGGCGCCGCCGCGGAAACCTTCGCCGTACGTCGGTTCTCAGCGGCATCCGCCAGCGCCGCGGCCAGCGCCGACAACTCGAACGCGCGCGCACCGGCCAGCGGCATGGCCAACTCAGCCAAGCCGTGGGTATCGAAGAACCCCGTATCGGTGGCGCCGTCGAGGAAGGCGGGATGGCGCAGCACGTTGACCAAAAGGTCGCGATTGGTGCGCACACCGTGAATAGCGGTGCGCGCGAGCGAATCAGCCAATAGGGCAGCCGCCTGTCGTCGACCGGGCGCGTAAGAGATGATCTTGGCCAGCATCGGGTCATAGAACACCGACACCTCAGAACCGTCCTCGACGCCGGTATCCACCCGCACGCCCAGGCCGTCGATCAGCCCGAAAGACGTTGTGGCATCACGTACATCGAAACGATGCACCGGTCCGGCCTGCGGTTGCCAGCCCCTGGCGGGATCCTCGGCATACAGTCGCGCCTCGATTGAGTAGCCGCGTGACAACGGCGACTCCGGTTCCAGCCTGCCGCCGTCGGCGACGAGTATCTGCAGCGCGACGAGGTCCAGCCCGGTGGTGAGCTCGGTGACGGGGTGCTCGACCTGAAGGCGGGTGTTCATTTCGAGGAAGAAGAAGTCACCAGCCCCGTCGTCCGAGCCGGAGGCCATGAACTCGACCGTGCCTGCGCCGGTGTAGCCGATAGCGTTCGCCGCCAACCGTGCCGCGTCGAACAACTTGTCCCGCATGCCGGTAACGCGTTCGACGAGCGGCGACGGCGCCTCTTCGATGATCTTCTGGTGGCGGCGCTGGATCGAGCATTCGCGTTCGCCGACCGCCCATACGGTGCCGTGCTCATCGGCGAGCACCTGAACCTCCACGTGGTGGCCGCTGGCCAGATAGCGCTCGCAGAACACCGTCGGATCACCGAACGCCGACTGCGCCTCGCGCCGAGCAGCCTCCACTTGCGCAGGCAATTCCGACAGTTCGCGTACGACGCGCATGCCCCGGCCGCCGCCACCCGCTGACGCCTTGATCAGTACGGGCAGCTGGTCGGCCGTGACGGCGTCCGGATCGAGCTCGTCCAGCACGGGAACACCCGCGGCAGCCATCATCTTCTTGGCCTCGATCTTGGACCCCATGGCCGCCACCGCCGCGACCGGCGGCCCAATCCACGTCAAGCCCGCGTCCAACACCGAAGACGTGAAATCAGCGTTCTCGGAGAGGAATCCGTAACCGGGATGGATCGCGTCGGCGCCTGCCGCCTGAGCCGCCGCGATCAGCTGCTGGGCGTCCAAGTAGCCGTTGCGGCCGTCGAGGCGCACCCTTGCGTCGGCCTCTGCGACGTGCGGTGCGCCGGCGTCGGGGTCGGTGTAGACGGCCACCGTGCCGATTCCGAGACGACGGCAGGTGGCGAACACCCGGCGGGCGATCTCTCCCCGGTTTGCGACCAGAACTCGAGTGATCATGCGAGTCACATCCTGAAGACGCCGAAATTCGACGTCCCCTTGATCGGGCCAGTGGCGATGGCGGACAAACACATTCCGAGCACTGTCCGGGTGTCCCGCGGATCGATGACGCCGTCGTCGTAGAGCATTCCCGACAACACCATGGGCAGCGACTCCGCCTCGATCTGGCCTTCCACCGCGGCGCGCATGGCGGCGTCGGCCTCCTCGTCCACCTGCTGCCCGCGGGCCTCGGCGGCTGCCCTGCTGACAATCGACAAAACGCCGGCCAGCTGCGCGCCGCCCATCACCGCGGATTTGGCGCTGGGCCAAGCGAACAGGAAGCGCGGGTTGTAGGCGCGTCCGCACATGCCGTAATGCCCGGCGCCGTAAGAGGCGCCGATCAGCAGCGAAATATGCGGAACGGTCGAGTTCGATACGGCGTTGATCATCATCGAGCCGTGCTTGATCATCCCGCCTTCCTCGTACTTCTTGCCGACCATGTATCCGGTTGTGTTGTGCAGGAACAGCAACGGTGTGTCGGCGCGGTTGGCGAGCTGGATGAACTGGGTGGCCTTTTGTGACTCCTCGCTGAACAGCACGCCGCGGTGGTTAGCCAGGATGCCGATGGGATAGCCGTACAGGTTCGCCCACCCGGTCACCAGCGAAGACCCGTAGAGCGGTTTGAACTCGTCGAAGTCCGAGCCGTCGACGATGCGTGCTATCACGTCGCGTGGGTCGAAGGGGATGCGCAGATCCGACGGCACAATGCCGAGGAGTTCCTCGGCGTCGTAGCGGGGCTCGCTGACCGCCGTCGGGGCAGGACCCTGCTTGTGCCAGTTGAGCCGGGCGACGACGCGACGGCCGATCCGGATGGCGTCGAGCTCGTCGACGGCGTAGTAGTCGGCGAGACCCGATGTGCGGGCGTGCATTTCGGCGCCGCCCAGCGATTCGTCGTCGGACTCCTCGCCGGTCGCCATCTTCACCAGCGGAGGCCCGGCCAGGAAGACCTTCGAGCGCTCCTTGATCATCACGACGTGATCGGACATGCCCGGGATGTAGGCGCCGCCCGCGGTGGAGTTGCCGAACACCAGCGAGATGGTCGGGATGCCGGCAGCCGAGAGCCGCGTGAGGTCGCGGAACAACTGGCCGCCGGGGATGAAGATCTCCTTCTGCGTGGGCAGGTCGGCACCCCCGGACTCCACCAGCGAGATCACCGGCAACCGGTTCTCGAACGCGATCTGGTTGGCTCGCAACGTCTTCTTGAGCGTCCACGGATTACTGGTGCCGCCCTTGACCGTCGGGTCGTTGGCCACCAGAACGCACTCGACGCCCTCGACGACGCCGATACCGGTCACCACGCTCGCCCCGAGGGTGTACTGACTGCCCCATGCGGCCAGCGGACTCAGCTCGAGGAACGGCGAATCCGGATCGACCAGCATTTCGATGCGTTCGCGCGGGGTCATCTTGCCGCGGTCGTGATGACGCTTGACGTACTTCTCGCCGCCACCGGCCAGGGCCTTGGCGTGCTCGGCGTCGAGCTCGGCGAGCTTGACCGCCATTGCCTCGGCCGCTTCGGCGTAGGCGGAGGAACGCGAATCCAAGGTCGACGCCAGTGTCGTCATGACTGGTATCCCAGCGACTTTGCCGCCAGCGCGGTGAGAATTTCGGTTGTGCCGCCGCCGATTCCGAGAATGCGCATATCGCGATACTGCCGTTCGACCTCGGATTCGGCCATGTACCCCATGCCGCCGAACAGTTGCACCGCCTGGTTGGCGACCCATTCGCCTGCCTCGACGGCGGTGTTCTTGGCGAAGCACACCTCAGTGATCAGGTTTGACTCACCGGCGAGTTGCCGTTCGACGAGGCTGTGGGTGTAAACGCGGGCGACGTCGATGCGCCGCGCCATTTCCGCCAACGTGTTCTGCACGGACTGCCGGGCGATCAGCGGCTTGCCGAACGTCTCGCGGTTACGGCACCACTCGACGGTCAGGTCAAGGCACCGCTGGGCACTCGAATACGCCTGCGCGGCGAGGCCGATTCGTTCGGACACGAATGCGCCGGCGATCTGAAGGAAGCCGGTGTTTTCGGCGCCGACCAGGTTGGCGACCGGCACGCGGACGTCGGTATAGGACAGCTCGGCGGTATCGGACGAGCGCCAACCCATCTTGTCGAGCTTGCGGGAGACCTCGAAGCCCGGTGTGTCCTTGTCGACGACGATCAACGACACTCCCGCCGCGCCCGGGCCGCCGGTGCGCGCGGCGGTGACGACATAGTCGGCGCGAACGCCGGAGGTGATGTAGGTCTTGGCACCGTTGAGGATGTAGTGGTCGCCGTCCCGGGTGGCCTTGGTGGTGAGATGTCCGACGTCCGAGCCGCCGCCGGGTTCGGTGATCGCCAGCGACCCGATCTTGTGGCCGCTCAACGTCGGCCGCACGTAGGTGTCGATCAACCGCTGATCACCCGACGCGATCATGTGCGGTACGGCGATGCCGCAGGTGAACAGCGACGCGAACACTCCGCCAGGCGCTCCGGCGTAGTGCATCTCTTCGCAGATGATCGCGGCGTCGGCGCCGTCACCTCCGCCGCCGCCCACTGCTTCGGGGAATCCCGCCCCCAGCAGGCCGGCCTCGGCAGCCTTGCGGTGGAGTTCACGCGGCAGCATGCCCGAGTGCTCCCATTCGTCGACGTGAGGCAGGACCTCGCGTTCGGCGAACGCGCGCACCGTCTTTCGCAGCTCGTCGCGTTCGGGGGTGTGCCAGATGCTGCTCATGCCAGAAGCCTTTCGGGAATATCGATATAGCGGCTGCGCAGCCATTCGCCGAGGCCTTTGGCCTGCGGATCGAAGCGGGCCTGATAGGCCACACCCTGACCGAGGATGCCTTCGATGACGAAGTTCACGGCACGCAGGTTGGGTAGGAGATGCCGTTCGATGTCGAGATCGGCTGTTTCCGGGAGCAATTCGCGCAGCTTGTCGACTGTGAGAGCGTGTGACAGCCACCGCCATTGGTCGGTGGTGCGTACCCACACGCCGACGTTGGCACTGCCACCCTTGTCGCCGCTGCGTGCGCCGGCGATGCGTCCCAACGGCACGCGTTGCGTCGGTCCGGTCGGCAGGGGATCGGGTAGGTCGAATGATGCGACGGGCTCGAGCGCCTTGGTTTCGGTAGCGGCGGGAATGCTTGTGCGGGTGCCGCCGGCATGCACGGCGACATGTGGCACTTCCGTCGCATCGACGTAGCCTGCGGTGAATACGCCATACACCTGCCCGGCGCCCGGCGGAGCGGTGGTGGTGAAGCCCGGATAGCTGGCGAGCGCCAACTCGACTGCGGCAGAAGAGAATTGACGGCCGACGTTGTCCGGGTCCGGGTCGCGCACCACGCAGTGCAACAGGGCGCTCGCCGCCTCTTCAGTGTCGGCGTCCTGGTGATCGGTGCGGGCCAGCGTCCACTCCATCTCGGCGGGTTTGACCGCGAGGCCCGATTCGAGCTGTCGACGCGCCAACTCGGCTTTTGCGTCGATCTCGAGGCCGGTGAGCACGAATGTCATCGAGTTGCGAAAGCCGCCGATGCTGTTCAGCGACACCTTCAACGTCGGCGGGGGCGGTTCGCCGGTGACACCGTCGATGCGCACCCGGTCGGCGCCATCGGGGGAAAGCTCGATGCTGTCCATCCGCGCCGTCACGTCGGGGTTGGCGTACCGGGCGCCGGTGATCTCGTAGAGCAGTTGTGCGGTGACGGTGTCGACGCTGACCACGCCGCCGGTGCCCGCGTGTTTGGTGATCACCGACGCGCCGCTGTCGTAGATCTCGGCCAACGGGAAACCCGCGTGTGTGAGGTCGGGGACTTCGGTGAAGAAAGCGTAGTTGCCGCCCGTGGCCTGCGCCCCGCATTCGATGACGTGACCCGCCACCACCGCGCCGGCCAGGCGGTCATAGTCGTCGCGGGCCCAACCGAAGTGCGCGGCAGCGGGACCGACGATGACCGACGCGTCAGTCACCCGGCCGGTGACGACGACGTCGGCGCCGCCGTTCAGGCAGTCGACGATGCCCCATGCACCCAGGTAGGCGTTGGCCGCCAGCGGGCCGGCGAATCCCAGTTCGTCGGCACGGGCCACCAGATCGTCGCCCTCGACGTGGGCGACCTTGGCGTCGAGGCTGAGTCGCGTCGCGAGGGCCCGCACGGCGTCGGCCAAGCCCGCCGGATTCAGCCCGCCGGCGTTGGCGACAATGCGCACGCCGCTGTCCAGCGCGATGCCCAGACACTCCTCGAGCTGGGACAAAAATGTCTTCGCGTAGCCACGGTCGGGGGACTTGGCCCGGTCGCGGGCCAGGATCAGCATGGTCAACTCGGCCAGATAGTCGCCGGTCAGGTAATCCAGTTCACCGCCGAGCAGCATTTCACGCATCGCCGAATGCCGGTCACCGTAGAAACCCGAGCAGTTGCCGACGCGGACCACCGACGACCTGTCCGTAGATACCACGCGTCCTCCTCGTCGATCAACGCGTCAACCAACCGGTAGGTTAGCCGGTACCACCGGTCCGCCGTCAAGGTGCCGTGCCCGCGTCAGCGACGGCCTTATACGGCGCGCTCAGCGCGGATGATCAGCGCTTAAAACCACAGTTCGGAGGCTACGCTCGGGGTAGATGAACTGGCTGGCATTGATCGTCCTGGCCGCGCTGGTGCTGGCGACGGCCGTGTGGCTCGTGTGCCGGTTCCGCAAAGAGAACCGCCGGATCGACGACATGATCCGCGATTTCGACCGGGAAAATCCGCGACGCGAGCCCGAGCCCCCGTCGCCGGTGCGGCGGCTCGCCGGTCTGCGCCGCCGCCGGTAATCGCCGGTTTTGGCGACCACGCAGGTCACCGGTATCCTGATGGGCAATTGCCGACGCCGTACTTCGCGCGGCAGCACCCCCCAAGAGGAGCTTCAACCGATGGCTGTCCCCAAGCGCCGAATGTCGCGCGCGAACACCCGTAGCCGCCGCTCGCAGTGGAAGGCCAAGCGCACCGAGCTCGTCGGTGTCACTGTCGCAGGCCAGCAGCACAAGGTGCCGCGCCGTCTGCTCAAGGCCGCCCGCCTCGGTCTGATCGATCTCGACCGCCGTTAGTCCCGACCCGGCGCTTTGGGTTTGATGTCGCCGGCTGTCCGGCTCCGGCGAGCCTCTCAGCCCACTCTCAGGCGATGGGTTAACACTGGTAGCCGTGCGAATTCTTGTCGTTGACGACGACCGCGCCGTCCGCGAATCTCTTCGTCGCTCCCTTTCCTTCAATGGTTATTCGGTCGCGTTGGCCCAGGACGGTCTGGAAGCTCTCGACGTGATTGCCAGCGATCGGCCAGACGCGCTGGTGCTCGATGTGATGATGCCGAAGCTCGACGGCCTCGAGGTCTGCCGCCAACTCCGCAGCACCGGTGACGATCTCCCCATCCTGGTGCTCACCGCGCGCGATTCGGTATCCGAACGCGTCGCGGGCCTGGACGCCGGCGCCGACGACTATCTGCCCAAGCCGTTCGCCCTCGAAGAACTGCTCGCGCGCATGCGCGCGCTGCTGCGTCGCACCACGCCCGACGACGGCGCTGAGTCGCCGGCGATGACGTTCGCCGATCTCAGCCTGGATCCCGTGACCCGCGAGGTCACCCGCGGGGACCGCCAGATCAGCCTGACGCGTACCGAATTCGCGCTTCTGGAGATGCTGATCGCCAACCCGCGGCGCGTGCTCACCCGCAGCCGCATCCTCGAGGAGGTGTGGGGTTTCGACTTCCCGACCTCGGGCAACGCCCTCGAGGTGTATGTCGGCTATCTGCGCCGCAAGACCGAAGCAGAGGGCGAGCCGCGGCTGATCCACACCGTGCGCGGGGTGGGTTACGTGCTGCGCGAGACACCTCCGTGATGAGGGCTTGCCCGAAGAACCGACAAAGCTGATGGCTATTTTTCGACCTCCGTTGCGCCCCAGTGCGCTACCCGAACCCAGCTCGCTGTCCCTCCGCTGGCGGGTGATGCTGCTTGCGATGTCGATGGTCGCGATGGTGGTCGTGCTGATGGCGCTCGCCGTCTACGTCGTCGTATCGCGTGCGCTCTACGACGACATCGACAACCAGTTGCACAGCCGTGCGCGTCTGCTCATCGAAAGCGGTTCGCTGGCAGCCGATCCCGGCAAGGCCATCGAGGGAACCGCCTATTCCGACGTCAACGCGATGCTGGTCAATCCGGGCCGCTTCATCTACACCGCCAACCAACAGGGCCAGACGCTGCCGATCGGCAAGCAGGAGAAGGACGTCATGTCCGGGCAGCTGCTGCTGTCGCTGCGCACCGCCGATCATCAGCGCGTGCTGGCAGTGCACCTGAACAACGGCAGCTCGCTGTTGATCTCAAAGAGCTTGGCGCCCACCGGCAAGGTGCTCAAACGGCTGGGCACGGTGCTGCTCATCGTGGGCGGGGTTGGCGTGGCGATTGCCGCATTCGCCGGCGGCATGGTCGCCCGTGCCGGGCTGAGACCAGTTGCCCGGCTCACCGAAGCCGCAGAACGGGTGGCCCGCACCGACGACCTGCGACCAATACCCGTCGTCGGCAGCGACGAACTGGCCCGTCTCACACAGGCTTTCAACATGATGCTGAGGGGTCTGGCGGAGTCCCGTGAACGCCAGGCCCGCCTGGTCACCGACGCGGGCCACGAATTGCGCACCCCGTTGACGTCGTTGCGCACCAACGTCGAACTCCTGATGGCGGCTCAGGAACCGGGCGCACCGCGGCTGCCCGAGGATGAGATGGCCGGTCTGCGGGCAGACGTGATCGCCCAGATCGAGGAAATGTCCACGCTCGTCGGCGATCTGGTGGACCTCACCCGCGACGACGCGGGCGGTGTGGTCCATGAGCCCGTCGACATGACCGAGGTCGTCGACCGATCGCTGGAGCGAGTCCGGCGGCGCCGCAACGACATTGAATTCGATGTCGACGTTGTCCCCTGGCAGGTGTACGGCGACCCGGCGGGATTGTCGCGCGCTGTGCTCAACCTGCTCGACAACGCGGCGAAGTGGAGCCCGCCCAACGGGCGCGTCGGCGTCCGGCTCACCCAGGTCGACCCCGGGCATGCCGAGCTCGTCGTCTCCGACCATGGACCCGGCATCCCGCCGCATGAACGTCAGCTGGTCTTCGAGCGGTTCTTCCGCTCCACTGCCGCACGCGCGATGCCCGGCTCGGGGCTGGGTCTGGCCATCGTCAAACAGGTCGTGCTCAGACACGGGGGTGCGCTGCGGGTGGAGGACACCGTGCCGGGCGGACAACCGCCGGGCACCTCGATATTTGCGTTGCTGCCCGGTCGGCCCATCTCCGCAACACGGCCCCCAGAGGTCGAAGCGGAAGCGGTGGCAGGCGCCGACAATGGGTAACCGGTCGAACGCGACTGACCGGAAAGCTGGGAATGCGCCGAACATTCTCTAAGTGGATTCTCAGCCCGTCCGGGCACCGTGGAGGCGCGGAAATTCGTTGTAGAACTGTCGGAACGTCCTACCTCGAAGAACTCGAACTCGTAGAAAGAGCCCGTAGCGACATGACGAACCACCCGAGGTACTCACCGCCGCCGCCACACCACGGCCGCCGGCCCGGCGATGACCGCACGGCGGTATACACCGGTCCACTGGGGCACACCGGCTATCCGCAGCAGCCCTACGACTGGCGGTACGCCACCCAACAGCCGCAGCACACCTACCGTCAGCCCTACGACCCGTATCGCGGCTCTCCCCAGCCGCAGCATGCAGGCGGGCGGTATCCGCAGCATCAGGTGCCACCGCAAAAGCGTTCCCGCGCAGGACTTTTGACTGTCGGTGCGCTGACCATCGCCGTGGTCTCGGCGGGTATCGGCGGCGGAGTCGCGCTGATGGCCAAGCCCGGGAGCCACCCCGGCGGCACCCAGATCACCGCGGCTCCGAGCGTTCCCGCGGCAAGCCTGCCCGCCGGCTCCGTCGAACAGGTCGCCGCGAAGGTAGTGCCCAGCGTCGTGAAGCTCGAGACCGACGTGGGCCGGGCTTCCGAGGAGGGCTCCGGGATCATCTTGTCAACCGACGGTCTGATCCTCACCAACAACCACGTGGTGGCGACCGCGAAGGGCGCCGAGACCACCGTCACGTTCGCCGACGGGCGGACCACAAAGTTCACCCTCATCGGCGCCGACCCCAGCAGCGACATCGCGGTCGTGAAGGCCGACGGCGTCTCCGACCTCACCCCGATCACCATCGGCTCGTCTGCCAACCTCAAGGTCGGCCAGGACGTGGTCGCGATCGGGTCGCCCCTCGGCCTGGAAGGCACGGTCACCACCGGCATCATCAGCGCGCTGAACCGGCCGGTGGCCGCGGGCGGAGATGTCCGCAACCAGAACACAGTGCTCGACGCGATCCAGACCGACGCCGCGATCAACCCCGGCAACTCGGGCGGCGCGCTGGTCAACATGAACGGCGAACTGGTGGGCGTCAACTCGGCCATCGCCACGCTCGGCGGCGAGTCCGCCGATGCGCAGAGCGGCTCGATCGGCCTGGGCTTCGCCATCCCGATCGATCAGGCCAAGCGGATCGCCGACGAACTGATTCAAAACGGAAGCGCGTCACACGCCTCGCTGGGCGTCCAGGTCGGCAATGACGCGGCGACGCACGGCGCCAAGATCGTCGAGGTCACCGGCGGCGGCCCGGCCGCGGCGGCAGGCCTGCCCAGCGGCGTGACCGTCACCAAGGTCGATGACCGGGTGATCGGTAGCGCTGATGCGCTTGTGGCAGCCGTCCGCTCGAAGGCTCCCGGGGAGAAGGTCACGCTGACGTACCTGGACCCGTCGGGCAAGCCGCGGACCGTGCAGGTGACTCTCGGTAAGGCGCAGCAGTGACCACCGCACCCGGCACGCCAAGGTTGAGAGTGGCTGCGCCGGTGTCCGCGACCAGATATACGGTGGCACTCATGGAACAGCCAGGCGAATTGGTTGGTCGGGCCCTCATCGTCGTCGTCGACGACCGCACAGCCCATGGCGAGGAGGACCACAGCGGTCCCGTAGTCACAGAGCTGCTGCATGAAGCCGGCTTCGTCGTCGACGGTGTTGTCGTGGTGTCAGCCGACGAGGTGGAGATCCGCAACGCGCTTAACACCGCGGTCATCGGCGGCGTCGACCTCGTGGTCTCGGTGGGCGGCACCGGGGTGACGCCGCGGGACGTGACGCCAGAGGCGACTCGCGACATTCTGGACCGCGAAGTTCTCGGCATCGCCGAGGCGTTGCGGGCGTCCGGACTTTCGGCGGGAATCGTCGAAGCCGGACTGTCGCGGGGCCTTGCCGGCATCTCCGGCAGCACGCTGGTCGTCAACCTCGCCGGTTCGCGAGCAGCCGTCCGTGACGGGATGGCGACGTTGAGCCCGCTGGCCACTCAGATCATCGGTCAGCTATCCAGCTTGGAGATCTAATTAATCCGGTTCACGGTGTAACTGCGCGCGTGCTTATACGCGCCGCAAGCCGCTACGAACTGCGCCCTAAGTTACGTGTGTGTGAACTACAAAGTGCGACAAAGTGTGATGTTCGTCACAGCGGGGGCGCGTTGTGACGGCTTCGTCTAAACCATCAAAGGGTGCAGTTAACAAGATCTTTGGCGAGGAAATTCCGCAGGCTTCGCCCGACGAGCGTGAAATCAATTCTCCTGCCGCGGACGACGAGCACGACGACTGGTTGCGGAACAATATTCCACCGCACCACGAATGACTATTCAGTAGACGCTGATTCCTGATAACCGCTGGTGCCGGGTTGTTTATCGGGGCCGGTCACAGCGCTGCGAGTGCGACGGACAAGGGTCATGGCCGCAGGGGTCCACCCAACCCCGACACAGCCGCTTTTAATCACGGGACGACAGTTCTAGCAAACTTTTGATCCGTATGTGTCGGCGCTGTGACGTGGTCTCCTACGCGTTGCCGCTCCGATGGCCTGCCGTTATGTTCCTCCTGTCAACGATGAGCAAAACGTAAGAAGAACGTGTGGACCTTCTCATTTGTCGTGCATGTGACTCTTGCGTTGTGTGTGGTGAAGGCGTACTCACCAAGCACATAACGGATCGGTGCCGCCCCACGGCCACCGCAGACAGAGCTAGGGAGAACATGAAGGCAATCAGTCGGGTGCTGATCGCGATGGTCGCCGCCATCGCGGCTCTTTTCGTGAGCACCGGTACCTCTCACGCAGGGCTGGACAACGAGCTGAGCCTGGTTGACGGCCAGGATCGCACGTTGACGATTCAGCAGTGGGACACCTTCCTCAACGGCGTTTTCCCGCTGGACCGCAACCGCCTGACCCGTGAGTGGTTCCATTCCGGTCGTGCCAAGTACCACGTCTCGGGCCCCGGCGCCGACCAGTTCGAGGGCACGCTGGAACTGGGCTACCAGATCGGTTTCCCGTGGTCGCTGGGTGTGGGTATCAACTTCAGCTACACCACCCCGAACATCCTGCTCGACGACGCCTCGCTGTTCCCCGTGTTCAACCCGCTGGGCTCGGTCATTACGCCGAACCTGTTCCCCGGCGTGTCCATCAGCGCTGACCTCGGTAACGGCCCCGGCATTCAAGAGGTCGCGACCTTCTCGGTCGACGTGGCCGGCCCGCAGGGCGGCGTTGCGGTCTCCAACGCGCACGGCACCGTGACCGGCGCGGCGGGCGGGGTGCTGCTGCGTCCGTTCGCCCGGCTGATCGCCAAGACCGGTGACAGCGTCACCACCTACGGCGAGCCCTGGGATATGCAGTAACTCTCTAGCTATAGAAGTAGCCCCCGGCCCGGCAGCCGGGGGCTACTTCTATGTGTGCGCTTTTTCTAGTCGGCGCTGGTGGTCTTGGTGGTGTCGGGGGTTGGGCCGGTGCCCGGGCCGGTCGTCTGCTTCGGCGCGCCCGCCTGGTCGGCGAGCAGATCGCGGATCTCGGTGAGCAAGCTCAGCTCGGTGTCCTGTGCCTGCTCGACTTCGCCGCGCTCGCGCAGCTTCCTGTACGGCAGGACGATGATGAAGTAGATGACCGCCGCCACGATCAGAAAGTTGATCAATGCGGCCAGCACGGCGTTGAAGTCGACGAACTGTTCGGGATTTCCGCCGAGCGAGATCTTCAGGATTCCGTAGTCTCTTTTCCCGCCGGCGCCGATGCGGTCCACCAGAGGCTGGATCACCTTCGTGGTGAACGCGGTGACGAGCCCGGTGAACGCCGCGCCGATGACGACGGCGACGGCAAGGTCGATGACATTGCCGCGTGAAAGAAATTCTTTGAAGCCCTTCAACATGCGTGGGATCCTCCCTGCGGTCGACGTGCGTTGTTGGCCAAGAGAATTGCCACGTTAGTCGCGGCGAGCAACCAGTTCAGTGAAACGTCAACGTCACCGCTTGCATCAACGTCGCACCGGCCACGTCGTTGGCCGCTTGAGCGGGCAGCGCGATCAGCACGACGCGGTCACCTGCGCCAGGACCCTTCTGCTTCTCCGACACCAGCACGACGACCGCGTCTGTCGCCACCACGCGCGGATCGGCGTCGCCGGGTCCAGCTTGGTCGGCCGCGGCCAACACATCGACCACATCGCCCGGCCGCACCAGGTCCAACAGCGCCGTGTCGGCGAGATGCAGGGGCACGATGCGAGCGTCGCGACCCGCGGCCGACTGAGCAAGCCGGGAGCCGAGCAGTCGCACGTCGGTGAGGACCTCGCCGCGACGGGCCGGACCGGCCAACGTGGAGCCGACGACGTCTGCGACGGCGGTTCTCGATCCATCGGGAATCGTTGCGGCCAAGCGCTGTTCGATCCGCACATCGGCGGCCGTCAGTTCGACACCGGGGGCGAGGTCACGGGCGGCGACGACGATATCGCTCCTCTCGCCTTGCGGATCGGACCGAAACGCCGCAACGGCGGCGAGCAGGACCAGCGCTGCCGCCGCTACCCGGCGGGCCGCCGCGGTGCGTGTCCAGTCCGGCCGCCACTCGTGGATGAGCCGGCTCAGCACCGACGGGTTGAGTGCGGAATCCCTGCGAGGCGCCATTGCAGCCACGCTAGGTGCACGGAACCGCGGCGAGGGGGCCGTCAGGCTGGTTGTGGATAACTTCGCGACTGAGCGCCGCGGATCAGCTGGAGGCTGCGGCCGCCGCGGGCGCCGAGCTCGAGCTGCTCGACGAACTGGAACCCGAGCTGTCGGACTTCTTATCCGACGAGCTCGAGGAGCTTGTCGGCTCGGAGCTGGTCGATGAGCCGTTGGACTTCGCGGCTTCGCGGCTGTCGGTGCGGTAGAAGCCGCTGCCTTTGAAGACCACGCCCACCTTGCCGAACAGCTTGCGCAGCCGACCGTCGCACTTGGGGCACTGGGTCAGCGCAGCGTCGCTGAAGGACTGCGCCACATCGAACTTGTTGTCGCACTCGGTGCACGCATACGAATAGGTAGGCACGAAAATCCTCCGTGGTGGTCTAACTACTTAGCACTCTACCGGCTCAAGTGCTAGAACCGCTATGTGGGATTCGACATTCCCGGCTGATTCAGGGCGCCATCCAGGGCGATGAGGCCGCGCGCCGGCGTCAGCGCGTGGGTCATCACGACGTCATGGGGTTCAGCCGGCAGCGCGTTGAGGAGCTCCTCGTCGCGGACCACTGCGACGAACCGCGTCGACGGCCGCGCTAGCGGCAGGGTGCGGTCGTAGAACCCCGCTCCGCGACCGAGCCGCACCCCGGCCCGGTCGACGGCCAGCGCCGGCACCAACACCACCGCCGCTTCGCGTATGGCCTCGGGCGGCAGCCACGGCTCGCGCGGTTCCTGCAGTCCCAGTCGGGCCGGCACGAGGCCGCCGGGGCGGTACCGGCCCCACTGCATCGGCTGCGGCACACCGTCATCGTTGCTGCGCGCAACGGGCACCAGCACCTCTTTGCCGAGCTGTAACAGCTTGTCCAGCAACGTGATCGACGCGGGCTCGAAGCGGATGGGCACGTAGGCGCAGACCGTGTGCGCTGCGTCGACCGCTTCGGCGAGATGATGGCACAGAGCGGCGGCTTCGGCTTCGTGCATCTCGGCGGTCAGCGCGCGGCGGGCCGCCAAGATCGCCGCCCGCAGCTCGGACTTGCTCGCAGACACCACGCGTCCACGATGACACGGCGAACGCCGAAGACGATGGCGATAATGTGTGAACGATGACACCCCCTCAGGTCTCGATTCCCCGCACGGCGGTCGTCCCAGCCGCTGGACTGGGGACCCGCTTCCTGCCCGCCACCAAGACGGTGCCCAAGGAGTTGCTGCCCGTCGTGGACACGCCGGGCATCGAGCTGGTGGCCGCCGAAGCCGCAGAAGGTGGAGCCGAACGGCTCATCATCATCACCTCCGAAGGCAAGGACGGCGTCGTCGCCCACTTCGTCGAGGACCTCGTCCTCGAAGGCACGCTGGAGGCGCGCGGCAAGCAGTCGATGCTGGAGAAAGTGCGGCGCGCGCCCGCGCTCATCAAGGTGGAGTCGGTGGTTCAGGCCGAACCTCTGGGCCTCGGCCACGCGGTCAGCTGCGTCGAGCCGTCGCTGGCGGCCGACGAGGACGCGATAGCGGTGCTCCTGCCCGACGACCTCGTGCTGCCGACCGGCGTATTGGAGACGATGTCGAAGGTGCGCGCCAAGCGCGGCGGTTCGGTGCTGTGCGCGATCGAGGTGCCCAAGGACGAGATCAGCGCGTACGGCGTCTTCGATGTCGACCCCGTTCCCGACACCAACAACCCCAACGTGTTGAGGGTCAAGGGAATGTTCGAGAAGCCGGAGCCCGACAAGGCGCCGTCGCTGTTCGCGGCTGCGGGCCGCTACGTGCTCGACCGGGCGATCTTCGACGCGCTGCGGCGGGTGCCGCGGGGAGCGGGCGGCGAGATCCAGCTGACCGACGCGGTCGCGCTGCTGATCAACGAGGGTCATCCGGTGCACGTCGTGGTGCATCGCGGGGATCGACACGACTTGGGAAATCCCGGGGGCTACCTGAAGGCTGCGGTTGACTTTGCGTTGAAGCGCGACGACTACGGCCCCGATCTACGGCGGTGGTTGGTGGAACGGCTCGGGCTGATCGACTGCTGACGCATCGCGACGGCCCCCTGACGGAGAAAGGCGTCTTGTGCGTTCGGTGGAGGAGCAACAGGCACGGGTCACGGCCGCTGCGGTAGCCCCTCGGCCCGTGCGGGTCGCGATCGCAGAGGCGCAGGGACTCATGTGCGCCGAGGAAGTGGTCACGGAACGGCCGCTGCCCGGCTTCGACCAGGCCGCCATCGACGGGTACGCCGTGCGCAGCGTCGACGTGTTGGGGGTGCGCCCGATCACCGGCGGCCGCGACGGCTCCATCGACGGTGACGCGGCCGACGACGCCGATGATGAGCAGATCAGCCTGCCCGTGATGGGCACTATCGAGGCGGGCGCACGGACGCCGAGCCGACTGCAGCCAAGGCAGGCGGCCCGCGTGCAGACCGGTGCGCCGATGCCGACGCTCGCCGACGCGGTGCTGCCGCTGCGGTGGACCGACGGCGGACAGTCGCGGGTGCGGGTGCTGCGGCCGGTGCGGTCCGGCGCATATGTCCGGCGCACGGGCGACGACGTGCAGCCCGGCGACGTGGCGGTGCGGGCGGGCACGATCATCGGCGCCGCGCAGGTGGGTCTGCTGGCGGCCGTCGGCCGAGAACGGGTGCTGGTGCATCCACGCCCACGGCTGTCAGTGATGTCCGTGGGCGGTGAGCTCGTCGACATCTCCCGCACACCGGGCAACGGCCAGGTGTACGACGTCAATTCGTATGCCCTTGCCGCGGCCGGCCGAGACGCGGGCGCCGAGGTGAACCGTGTCGGCATCGTCGACACCGATCCCAAGCAACTGCGCGATGTCGTCGAGGGTCAGCTGAACCGCGCCGAGGTCGTCGTGATCGCCGGCGCGGTTGGCGGAGCAGCGGCCGAGCGCGTGCGTTCGGTGCTCGCCGAGCTCGGCGACATGGAGGTCACCCGGATCGCGATGCACCCGGGTTCGGTGCAGGGTTTCGGCCAGCTCGGTGTCGACGGCGTGCCGGTGTTCCTGCTGCCGGCCAACCCGGTCAGCGCGCTGGTGGTGTTCGAAGTGATGGTGCGGCCATTGATCCGGCTGTCGTTGGGCAAGCGGCAGCCGATGCGCCGCGTTGTGCAGGCGCGCGCCCTGTCGCCGATCGAGTCGGTGGCCGGCCGCAAGGGTTTCCTGCGTGGGCAGTTGATGCGCGATCAGGACACCAGTGAGTACCTGGTGCAGGCGCTTGGCGGAGCGCCAGGCGCGTCGCATCTGCTGGCGACGCTCGCCGAGGCGAACTGTCTGGTGGTAGTGCCCAGCGAGGCCGAACAGATCCGCACCGGTGAGATCGTCGACGTGGCCTTCCTGGCCCAGCGCGGCTGAGCGACAATCAGTCGTGAACCTTTGGCGTGCGACGTCCGCCCACCCGGGCTGGCCAATGCGGGTGGGCCCGCTTCGGGTGCCCGGGGGAATCGTCGGGTTGCGGCCGGTGCGGTTGCGTGATGGTGCGATGTGGAGCCGCATCAGGCTGGCCGACCGCGCGCATTTGGAGCCGTGGGAGCCCACGACCGACATGGATTGGCAAGCGCGACATGCCGTTTCGCAGTGGCCCTCGGTCTGTTCGGGTCTGCGGTCGGAGGCGCGAAAGGGTCGCATTCTGCCGTATGTGATCGAGGTCGACGGGCAGTTCAGCGGTCAGCTGACCATCGGCAACGTGACGCACGGCGCGCTGCGGTCGGCGTGGATCGGCTATTGGGTGGCCCGTTCGCATACCGGCGGCGGCGTGGCGACGGCGGCGCTGGCGCTCGGCATGGATCACGCCTTCGGCCCGGTGCGGCTGCATCGCCTTGAGGCGACTGTGCGCCCGGAGAACGCCGCGAGCCGCGCGGTGCTGGCGAAGGCCGGCTTCCGCGAGGAAGGCTTGCTGCGCCGCTATCTCGAGGTCGACGGTGCATGGCGCGACCACCTGCTGGTCGGCATCACGGTCGAGGAGGTGCACGGCTCGGTGAGCTCGTTGCTGGTGCGCGAAGGCCTCGCCAGCTGGGCGTGAGCGTAGAGGGCCCAAACCTAAGAGTGCTGTGGCAAATGTGACATGTGTGACTGTTGGTGCTTGTCTGTGATGAATTACAGGTGTGTAATTGTCTCGGCGCGCCACCGACGGATGCGCTGGTCACGGACCTAGCCTGATGGGGAAAGGAGCAGGCGCCATGCCAAGCATCCCCCAATCACTCCTCTGGATCTCGCTCGTAGTGCTGTGGCTCTTCGTGCTGGTTCCGATGTTGATCAGCAAGCGCGAGGCCGTGCGGCGCACGAGCGACGTGGCCCTGTCGACGCGGGTCCTCAACAGCACGAGCAGTTCGCGACTGCTCAAGCGAGGCGGACCGGCGTCGGGCCACCGCAGCGATCCGGACTGGCAGCCGGCCGAGGACGAGCTCGACGAGCTCGATGACGACTACGACGACGACGACGAGGACGACGAGGAGGAAGCGCCACAGAAGTCGGTGGTGCTGGCGGCGTCCGCAGTCGAAGACACCGAGCCCGACTACCTCGACGTCGACGTGGTCGAGGAGCCCGTCGCCGCATTGCCTGTCGGCGAATCCCAAGAGCTGACACTGGATTTCGACGAGCCCAACGAATCCGAAGCCGAAGAGGAAGACGTCGACACCGCGATCTACGAGGTTGCGACCGACGAATACGAACTCGAGGAAGACGCCAACAACACCCACGACACCGACCACGCCGACGACAAGTACGAGTACGTCGACGACTCCTCAGGTTTGGAGGCGCCGGAGGAAACTGATCTGCGGATCGCCGACTCGATGGTGGCCGCCCGGCGACGGCGGTACGACCCGTCGAAGGCCGCAGCGATCAGCGCCCGCAAGTACAAGTTCCGCAAGCGGATGCTCGCGGTGCTGACGCTGGCGACGGTCGCGTCGGCCGTTGCGGCGTACTTCTCGGCGCCGTGGGTGTGGTACGTCTGCGGCAGCGTGGCCGCGGTGACGCTGCTGTACCTGGGCTATCTGCGCAGGCAGACGCGCATCGAGGAGCGGTTGCGGCGGCGTCGCCTGCAGCGGATGGCCCGCTCGCGGCTCGGGGTGGAGAACACCGAGGACCGCGACCTCGACCTCGTCCCGTCGCGCCTGCGTCGACCCGGTTCGGTGGTGTTGGAGATCGACGACGAAGACCCGATCTTCGAGCACCTGGATTACGCTCCCGCGGCGCGCGAGTACCACCTGCCGCGGGCGGCGGGGCAGTAATCCGGCGTCCCGTCAGCCGGTTTCTGCGCCGGCGGATTCACTGGTAGCCTGTGCTACCGACCAGGGGCTATGGCGCAGTTGGTAGCGCGACTCGTTCGCATCGAGTAGGTCAGGGGTTCGATTCCCCTTAGCTCCACTCAATAACCGCAGGTCAGAGTTTTCGACATGGGAACACACTTTTGTGTGTCAACACCCCGCGTCAACGCCGTGGGTTTACCTTCATGCCATGGCATCTCTCCGCAAGCGCCGCTGTAAAGACGGTACCGAAACCTTCGCCGTCGTCTACCGCTTCAACGGGAAGCAGACTTCGACGTCCTTCACGGACTTCAAGTCGGCTTCCCGATTCTGCGATCTCGCAACGAAATTCGGCCCAAAGAACGCGCTGGAATCCCTCCGTGCCGACATCTCGCCGAAGTCGGGCATGACCGTCGGCAGTGGCTCAACCGGCACGTCGATCACCTCACCGGCGTCGACGACAACACCGTCGAGAAGTACCGGGCCTACATCCGCAACGACATCTCCGAGCACATCGGTTCAATTCCGTTGTCAGCCCTGAACCGAGAGCACGTCGCCCTCTGGCTCAAGCAGATGCTCCTGCCGAACGAAAAGGGATGGGTGCCGAGCGCGAAGACGGTGACGAACAAGCACGGCTTCCTTGCCGGAGCGCTCAATGCCGCCGTCGGCGGTGGGTTCATCCCGGCCAACCCATGCACCGGAATGGGAATGCCTCGCGACGACGATCCCACCGAGATTGTTTTCCTCACGCGGCATCAGTTCCGTCATCTCCACTCGAACGTCACCGAGTACTGGCAGCCACTTGTCGAATTCCTCGTGGCCTCCGGCACTCGATGGGGAGAAGCTACGGCACTGCGTCCTGCGGATGTCGACCGCGAGGCAGGGACGGTCCGAATCTCGCGATCCTGGAAGCAGGGGACCGGTGGTTATCGGCTGGGTGCCACCAAGACCAGGAAGAGTTTGCGGACGATCAACGTACCGAAGGCCACGCTCGACAAGCTCGACTACTCCAACGCCTGGCTCTTTGTGAATCGAGCTGGGGGTCCCGTGCGTGCTCAGGGATTCTACAACCGCGTCTGGTCCCGAGCTGTCGAGAAGGCCTGGCCCTCGGTCGACGAGAACGGCGATCCGATCTCACGCGAGCTTCAGCCGCGCGTTCATGACCTGAGACACACGTGTGCGAGCTGGATGATCCAGGCCGGTGTTCCACTCCCGGTGATCCAGCAGCACCTCGGCCATGAGTCGATCCAGACCACCGTCGGTGTGTACGGCCATCTGGACCGTCGGTCGATGGAAGCCGCAGCCGACGCCATTGGCGCAGCTCTGAGTAAGTAGTTAGTTTAAGTCCGCTATTAGTCCGGTTGTGGCCCTTTGGTTTTCGGGAACATTCAGCGCTGTGTCCCATCGGTTTTTGGGAATACCAAGCCCTTTGACGTTGTTAAAACTGGTGCTACGGTAGGTTCGAACATCGCGTCGGCCTCCGGCGCGAACACCGAAAGAAGCGATCCCCAGGGTCCACCACAAGGACAGGGGATCGCTTTGTCATCTCTCACGTTTGACACCGCCACATCCGCCGCGAGGATGGGCGCACCCTCCGAACGCTGGCTGATCGAGAAACTTCGTTCAGGCCAGTTGCCCGGCAGGAAAATCGGCAGAAGCTGGTTCATGACCGACGCAGATATTCATGAAGCCCTGGACAGCTGCAGTAACCGCGGGGAGCCATCCGCAGATGATGAACGATCCCCGGCGACGATGAGGCGTCTTGATCCAATCCTGCGATCGGAGACCTGGAGAGTGAGCCTTGAAGTAGTTGAGAGCTGAAAGACCCGGACCCGGCTCGCTGATGCCGCCTGACCTGCGGCTTCGTGTGACATCCTTTCTGAGTGTCTGCAGGATCGTCCTGCGGTCACTCCACGGTGCCGAAGGAGGTCGCCTTGACACTCCCTTCATTGGTTCTGGTACACGGAGGCGGTTTTGCCGCCGATTGTTGGGAGCCAACCGTAGACGCGATCCAACGGAGAGAGCCGAAGCTAAAAGTGCTGGCCGTTGATTTGCCAGGTCGGCGAAACAAGGCCGGTGACCTGATCACGGCTTGTATCGACGAGTGGGTCGACTCGGTGGTGTCGGACATCGAGAATGCTGCGCTGGACGACCTCGTAATCGTCGGCCATTCGCTGGCGGGGCTGACCGTACCGGCTGTTGTCACCAAGCTCGGCTCGGCGCAGGTGCGGGAGATGATCCTGGCCACGGCGCAGGTACCAGCCAACGGCAGCGCCATCGTGGATACGTTTCCCGGGGCACAGAGCTGGTACGCACGTCGCGCCGCGAAACGTAAAGTGCAGAAAGGCCGTTCGGTCCGTCCGGGAGGTTTGCCTACTGCTTTGGCGAGGTTCGTATTTTGCAACGGCATGACCCCCGCACAGCGCCGGTTCACGCTGGCTCGGTCTTGTCAGGAATCACCCTCCATCATGATCGAAACGGTAGACCGCAGCGGGATGCCCGACGATGTGCCACGCATGTGGATACTCACTCGTCGCGATCGCGCCGTCTCGATGAAGATTCAACACCAGTGCATCGCTGCCCTCGGCGGGGTGCAGAAAATCATCGAGATCGACACCTGCCACATGGTCATGGTCAGCGAACCGGAACGGCTGGCACAGATACTCGTTGACCGCTGTCGGCGATACGTGTAGTCGTCCAGCATCGATGGGCTGATGAAGCCGACAGGTCGCGGTTCGTCTCAGCCCACGACATGCTGCGTCCTTTTCCCATCGGTTGAACGGGCGGGACGCCTACTCTCCCGACATGGATCGCATCTGGCAGTGGGCGTGGGATCGGTACGGGCCGAGGTATTCCTGGGCGGTGTTTGCAGTAGGGCTTCCTTTGCAGCTGTGGGTCTGGCTTATTTTGTCGTTTGCCGTTGTCGGGGTTGAGAAGTCCGATAACTACGTCGAGGCGGCGGTCGTCACCGCAGTCGGGGTTGTGGTGATGGTGTACGTGCTTATCCTCCCCGGTGTTGGCCCGATTCGTATCGTCGAGCAGTGGGCAGCTGGTAATGACATTTGTCAACAAACCGCGCTCACTGCGACCTACAGGTGGGGTCGGCGGCTCGCTGCCCGATGGGTGGCTATCGGCGCTTTTGCGTCCGCCCTGGTATTGGTCGCTGCGGGGGCAGTTGCCGGGGCGAGCGTGCAGCGGCTCGTGGAATGGGGGATTGTCGGCGGCAGTATCGGGATAGCCGTCGTCCTCACCGGTGCGCACAGCTTGGTAGAAGCTGCGCTGCGCCCAGCCAGACGCGCTATCGTCGGCGACTCTGGCGTTGGTGATTACATGCCGCGCTCTCGTCCAACATTTGCCGCTTGGGCAAACGTGACCGTGATCACCGTCGGGTTCGGCTTCGCCGCTACGGGCGTGATGCTTGGAGGCGCTTTCAGCTGGATTAGTGAAACTCCCTTGGTCGCCTTTGCCGTCGGCTCCGGGATGACACTTCTCGTAGCGGTGCCGCTCACGATAGGTGCGCTTTTCTCACCCTCCATGCAACCTATCCGCGACCTCGCCGCCGGTACCGAACGTGTTGCTGCGGGCAACTATTCGCAACGCTTACCGGTAGTTCAAGACGACGACCTGGGTGCGCTGGCGGCGTCGTTTAACCGCATGCAAGACGGTTTGGCTGAGCGGCAACGACTTCAAGCAGCGTTCGGTTCCTACGTTGACTCCACACTTGCAACCAGGCTGCTTGAGCAGGGTGACGACGTGTTCACCGGTGAACGGCGTGAGGTGACCGTAATGTTCGTGGATATCCGCGACTTCACCCCGTTCGCGGAGACCAACACCGCTGAGGACACCGTCGCTCGCCTCAACGCCTTGTTCGAGATAGTGGTGCCTGCCGTCGTTGACGCCGGTGGACATGTGAACAAGTTTCTCGGTGACGGCGCGCTGGCAGTCTTCGGCGCACCCAACGACCTTGCGGGTCACGCTGATGCGGCGCTGAACGCAGCTGTGCTGATTCAGCGTCTGGTCGCCGAGCGATTCAACGGCGACCTTCGCATTGGTATCGGGATCAACACGGGCGTGGTGATCGCGGGCACCATCGGCGGCGGCTCCAAGCTGGAGTTCACTTTGATCGGGGACGCCGTGAATGTCGCCGCCCGCGTCGAGCAGCTCACCAAGACCACCGGAGACACGATCCTTCTCACCCAGCAGTGCGTCGACGCCCTGACTGCACGACCACCTGGACTCCTCGACCGGGGATCGCATGCGCTGAAAGGGAAGTCAGCCGGGGTGCAGGTCTTCGGGGTCGAGATGAACAAACGTGTCGCGAAATAGACAGCATATGCACATCTCGAAAGTCAGTCGCAGGCCATCTCGCTCATGCATTTCGACGAGGGTCCACCGCGTCGCGTGGCTTTGGTGAAAGTCGGGATTGCGGAGCCCATGTGAATGCAGAATTTCGCCATGAGCGAGTACTTGCTAGTCCATGGCGGGTTCGGCGTCGGCTGGGTGTGGGATGACGTGGTGATGCGGTTGGAATCCGCCGGACACGAAGCGCACGTTGTGGATCGCCTACCGAGCGTTGGGACCGATCCAGCGTCGCTCGGCGACCTCACCGCCGATGCAGGCTACGTGCGGCAGACGCTCGACGCGATCGACAAGCCCGTCGTGCTGGTGGGCCACTCCTACAGCGGAATGGTTATCACCGAGTTTGCCGATCACCCGCAGGTGCGGCACACCGTTTACCTCACAGCGATGTGGCCGCAGCGCGGTCAGTCGGCGTTGAATTTGGGGGATGTGCTGCCGCCGGTGTTCGCCCAGCGGAATGATGGGGCATTTGAAATCACCGATGATTTCGAGTTCGCGTGGCAGTCGTTCTGCCCAGACTTGGACCGGGGCCGCGCTCGCGAAGTGCTCGCACGCTTTGTGCTGCAGTCCGATTCGTCCTTCGCGGCGATGAGCACCGCGCCCGATCGCACCCACCCGACCACCTACGTGATTGCTACCCGGGAATCCGACGCCTCGGTGGCTGCTCAGGAAGCGTGGGCGGCGAACGCCGATTTGGTCATTCGATTGCCAGCCGACCACATGTTGCAGCTTTCGCATCCCGACGAGTTGGTCGAGGTTCTCGCACAAGTCTGATCGCCGAAAACTGCTATTTCGCGGTCCACGCGGCCATCCGTAGACATCCCTGAGCGGCGGTAATCACGCACTACGATTCGACGGCGAAGAGTCGCCACTCGCCGGGCACACCCTTGAGCGCGTGAGCGCCGCGTTCCTCAAATTCAAGCCCCGACCCGATCACGAGGTCGCGCAGTGTGCTGGACACCAACACCTCGTTGGCCCCCGCGAGGGCGCTCACGCGGGCACCGATGTGTACGGCGATCCCGCCGATGTCGTCGCCGCGAACCTCGCACTCACCGGTGTGCAGGCCCGCACGCACCTCGATACCGAGCGCCTGCACCGCATCACGAATCGCCATGGCGCAGCGGATCGCCCGCTGAGGACCGTCGAACGTAGCGAGGAAACCGTCGCCGGAGGTGTTCACCTCCCGACCACGAAACCGGGCGAGCTGCGACCGGACGATGGCGTCGTGTGCGTCAAGCATCGCATGCCAGTCACGGTCGCCCATGTCAGCGGCCCGCCGCGTCGAGTCCACGATGTCGGTGAACAACACCGTGGCGAGAACCCGGTCGTCAACTACATCGGGCTGCTCGCCAGTGAGGAACTTGGCGATCTCTTGGAAGGACGTGCGCCAGTGTGGCTCCACGAAATGATCCATGTTGCGTCCAGGGATCTCGACATATTTCGCACCTGGGATCTGGTCCGCGACGTCCTTACCCCACTCCGCCGGGAGCAAGACGTCGTCGGCTTGCTGGACGACCACGGTCGGTACGCGAATCGTCGGAAGAATCGCCCGCACGTCCAACGCGGCCACCACAGGCAGCATGCGCGCGACGGTTGCTGGACTAGCCGCTAGGCGTTCTAGTCGGGCCCACGAGGCCCGAATTTCGTCGTTCCACGGCTGGTCCGGATTCATGATGTGGTGCATCTCCCCGGTGCCCCATATAGCGGCCATGTGAGCCACGACTTGTTTGGAGTCGATTTCGTCGGTGCGCACGGTTCCGGGAGGCGCGTAACCCTCTAACACGACCAGCGTTAAGGTACGTGAGGGGTGCGTGGCGGCGAACAGAGCCGCAATCGGCAGCGCGCCACCGGACGTGACGAGATCCGCCTCGCGGCTGCCTAGATCGTCGAGTACCGCGGTGATGCTGTCGGCCCAATCCTCCACGGTCGGAAGCCCGCTCGAACTGACAGGGTCGGACGCGCCCGTGCCTGGATGGTCGAGGAAAATCAGTCGGCCTAGCGAGGTCATAGCCTCGACCCAACCCTGAATGAATGGCATCTCGACGAAAAGTTCGCAACAGGTGAACCACTGCGGGACGAACACGATGTCGCGCTCACCCTCAGCCGACGCGCGGTAGGCAACCCGCAAGTCCCCGTTCAGTGCATACCGCGTCTCGGAGAACACGGCGGAAGTCTAAGCCGAGGAGCGGGTCAAGGTTTCGGAGTCAGGGAAAGCTCGCCGCCCCGTCCGGCCTTGCGGCATGAACCCGTGCGGGTTCTCGGTAATCTCGGCGGCGTCAGCCCTTGCATAAAGCTAATCCGCGCTCAATCATCGGGCCAACATTGATTTTCAAACCGGGAGCTTTGGGGTCATCGGCCCAAATCGGGTCGAAGGGTGGCCAGAGCTTTGCCGATTTCGCCGTCCCGTTCAGGGCGTACATCTCCCGGTTAGCGACGACAGTCACTCGTTCACCGTCGGCCCCCTTGGTGCAGAAGAGGGTCGCGGAATCGACGGTGAACGGCCAGCGCCCGTCAGTCCACGTCTCGCGTTCCACAAGTCCCGCAGGCCGATTCGAGCCGCCGGTGGGTGCGGGGGAAGGGGCAGAGGTGCCGCAGAGCGCAAGCCCCCGCTGAATCAAGGGCTTGGCATCAAGATGGAAGTCCGGCTTGGCGGGGTCGGGAACCCCGATTGCGTCGGCATAGTCCGGTAGGTCCGTCTGCGCATTCGCGGCAGCGTTCAGCGCGTACTTCGATTCCCCCGCTGTGATTGTCACAAGATTGTCGCCCTGACATTCCAGGACAGCTTCATCAACGGTTAGGGGCCACGGGCCGTCCGTCCAGGTCTCACGGCTGACGTAACCCGCTGGGCGATCCGACGTCGGCGCTGGTGCTGCAACCGGGGGCGGTGTCGCTAACGTCGTCGTGGTGACCGCTGTGGTGGTCGACCCGCTGTTGGCCGTTGACTCGTCCTTACCTTTCTTGGGCATCAGACTGCCGATGATGCCCAAGAGCACAAACAGGACGACGAACACGCCAAGGGCGATGAGCAAGCCCTTCCTCAATGAGTGCGACTTCTCCGGCGGCTCGCCCCACTCCTGCCCGTTCCAGTAAGCCCGGCCACCGGAGCCAGCCGGATCGGGATACCAGCCAGGCGGCGGGAGTGGTCCGGTGGCCGCACCCGCCCCATCATCCCCCCTAGGCGTTGCGGGTGGTGGTTCGCTCGTCACGGCTTCCGCCTCATCGGTGCCACATCTTGGAAGCCTAGTAAGCCAACACCGAGAAAGGGGTCAAGCGAACCAGTTTTATGCTTGCCTGCCTCCGGATGCCGAATCGCCCTCGATGCGCACCGGTGCAGCGGCCTGCTACGCAGACGCGACGGCAAAGAGACGCCAGGCACCGGGCACGCCCTTGAGTTGGTGAGCACCCCGGTCTTCGAACTCCAGCCCCGACCCGATCACCAAGTCCCGCAACGTGCTGGACACCAATACATCGTTGGGTCCGGCGAAGGGCGTGCTCTTCGTCAAAAAGCTCTCCCGGCGGTTGAGCAAACTCAAACAGAAATCTGCGCTATTTTCCCGGTAGGAACAGAGGAGATAGATGATCATCGGGCGGGCCTCCACCTACCGCGAGATCTACGACACCTTCCGCTGGCAGATACCGGCGCACTTCAACATGACGGTGGCGTGTTGCGACCGCTGGGCCGCCGACCGGGATCGCGTCGCGTTGATCCATGAGCAGCCTGACGGGAACGTGCGCCGCTACACCTTCGCTGAGCTGCAAGGGCTATCTAACCGCTGCGCCAACATGCTTATCGGCCTGGGTCTTGGGCGCGGCGACCGAATCATGCTGCTCCTGGGGCAGCGACCCGAAGCGGCGGTCCTGCATTTGGCTGCCTGGCGTGCGGGCATGATCAGCGTGCTGTGCTCGGTGCTGTTCGCAGCCGATGCGGTCCAATACCGGATGCAAACTTCAGGCGCGAAGCTCATCGTCACCGATGAGCCAAACTTGGCCAAGGCGATCCAAGCGGCTGGCGAAGCGCAAGTGCTGTGCGTGGACGGTGCAGGTCCTGACTCCGAAGATTTCTGGACGTTGCTGCACAAGGGCGCAGACACCTTTACCACCGTCGATACCGCCGCCGAGGACCCAGCTTTCATCTGCTTCACTTCAGGCACGACCGGCCCGGCGAAGGGAGCGCTGCACGCTCACCGCGCCCTCCTCGGCCACCTGCCCTGTGTGGAGATGCAGCATGACTTTTTCCCGCAAGCTGGTGACCTGGTGTGGTCGGCAGCGGACTGGGCCTGGATCGCGGGGTTGATGGACGTGTTGATGCCGTCGTGGTTTCACGGCGTGCCGGTGCTGGCGTTCCGCTCCGTCGGGTTTGACCCCGAGCAGGCCTTGCACATGATGGCTAAACACCAAGTGACGAATGCGCTGTTAGTGCCGACGATGCTCCGGTTGATGAAGCAGGTGCCAAATCTGTGGCGCTTCAATCTCAATCTGCGCTCGCTGATTTCGGGCGGCGAGGCAGTGGGTGCGGAGATCATCGAGTGGACGCAACAGACGCTGCACGTTCGCATCAATGAGGCGTTCGGTCAGACCGAGTGCAATCTTGTACTCGGTCACAACGCGAGCCTGATGCTGCCCAAGCCCGGCTCGCTCGGCCAGCCGATTCCCGGTCATATCGGTGCGGTGGTAGATGACGAGGGCCACCCTTTGCCTGCGGGCGAGGTGGGCCATATCGCGTTCCGACGGCCCGATCCAGTCATGCTGCTGGAGTACTGGAACAACCCGCAGGCGACACGAGACAAGTTCGTTGGTTACTGGCTGCTGACCGGCGACCTGGGCCAGCTAGATGAGGACGGCTACTTCTGGTATCGGGGCCGCGCTGACGATGTCATCACCTCGGCTGGTTACCGCATCGGTCCAGGCGAGATCGAGGAGGCGCTGCTGAGGCATCCTGCGGTGCGCCTCGCCGCAGTTATCGGCGTGCCCGACCCGGTGCGCACAGAAAGCATTAAAGCCATCCTCACGATCATGGCGGCCTTCGCTCAACTGGAACGCGACACCATGATCGAGCGCACCCGCGCCGGTCTTGCTGCGGCAGCCGCCAACGGACGCAAGGGTGGTCGCCCCCGCAAGGTCGATGATGCTGCCGCCAAGAAGGCGCGCAATATGCGCGAAAAGGGCATCAACGCAAGCGATATCGCGAAGATGCTCGGCGTCTCCCGCGCCACCGTGTACCGGTATCTCGCCATGGACGAATCCCCTGCAGCCTGACGGCCCTGACGCCGAGGTAGCGATTGGCTTGAACATTCCGTTGGCGCGGCCTCGCCCTTACATGTCGCCCTTCGACCACGCCCAGGCAGTGAGTCGCCAGTTTCCGTCGACTTTCCGGAGCGCCACCGTAAAGCCTGCGTTGGTTTGGTTAACCGCTTTGCCTTGGCGGTTGTAGTCGAAGGTCGCGGGAACGAACACGTAGGCGTAGTCGCCGTTGACATCAACATGCTTCGGCTCGCCCAGGCCGATGTGGTAATCGGTCACGCCGAGGTGTTCGCCTTCCGCCAGTGCGTCTGCGTACCAGTCTTCGGCGGCTGTCGGTCCCTGCCATACGTGCGGCGACATCCCGTCGAGAATCTGCATCGGGTCGGCGCACGCGGTGGCCATCGCCTTCGCGTCACCGTTGTTGAAGGCATCGACGTACGCCCGTACAGCGACCATCGGGTCGTCAGAGTGAGTCATGACTAGTGACACTAGTTGCGCTCCAAAACTCGCTATCGCAGTTCACAAGATGGTGCCATCCGAAGAGCGCAGTGTGGAACAGGGCGCGCTCCGGGAGTGTTGGCTCGGTTTCGCCAGGCCATCGACACAGTCGATAACGGTGGTGCCTCTACATTGCCCGCCGACGCCTCACGACCGTCCGGCCAAATGGTCCGGTTCAGGGCGTCGCTCGACACCACGAACCTTGACGGCCTGCGCCGTCTGCTGGCGGACCTGAAGCACATCAGGGAGCTGGGGGAGCAGCAACCCTGTTGTTGACATCGTCAACACGCCCGAGTGTTTCCGCAGGTAAGTTGACGTCGTTTCACGTGGCTCGTATTACGTTTTGACCTATATCTGCGCAGCTCAGGGGGTATATGAAAACCGAGGGAAACGGTTTTCGATTCCCCTTAGCTCCACTTTTCGGAGGGCGCTAGTTCACAGCATGTACTCGAGCTGCGCCGGCCCTTCCTCCTCGTCGCTGAACGCGCGGTCGAGCACCGTCTCGGCAACCCGCCGCGCCTGCACGCGCAGTTCGGGCACCGCGATTGTCTCCCAGTAGGTGCCTCGCAACAGCGGACCCAGTGCTAGCAGCCATGCCGACCGGTCTCCGTCGCCGGTCAGCACCGTGTGGTCCCGATCGACGCTGATGCCGAGGTCGGTTACGTCGGGGGCGACAAGGCCTCGCCGCAGCAAGTTCTGCAGCAGCACCGACTGCGTGGCTGTGAACCGGGTTGACGGGCCCGTCGCGTTGATCACCACATCGCCGGTCAGTGTCTCGCCGTCGTCCAGATGCACCGCGATCTGGTCAGCTGCCTCCACCAGCTTCTCGATGTTTCCCGCCCGCACCTGAAGCTGCCCGGTGAGCTGCAGATGGGTCAGTTGAGCGTGGATATCGGGAGAAATCCGGTGGCGGAACACATTCCACCGCGCCGCGTGATGCTTGGCGAAAGCCAGCCGCTCCTCAGGCGTGAAGCCGGCCCAGATCCGCTGGGTGTGTGCCCGCAGTTTGTCCACGATGATCGCCGGATTCGCGTTGCGCTCATGCAGGGTTGCGCAGTGGCGCTTCACCAGCGCCACCAGCGCGTCGAGCCCGAGCGTGGCGAGATCGATTCCCTGCGGAGGAAATTCGGGGTATTCGATGCCCTTGAAGTGCGCATGCGGAAGCCAGCCGTGCCGCGACACCGCGTGGATGCGGCCCTGCCACCCGATCGCCCGCAGTGTGATCACCACGTCGACTGCCGTCAGACCAGTGCCGAGGATGACGACGCTGGAATCCCTTGGCGGCAAGAGCTCTTCCCACGCCTGCCAGGGATCGCCGACCCACGCCGGATGGTCGGCGAACGTTTCGGCACCGGAAAGAGCCGCCGGTGTCTCGTTGCCAGTCGCGAGGACGAGGCGGTCGGCGTCGAGCGCTGTCCCGTCAGCCAGGCGAACGACGCAGCCGAATTCCTGCGGCTCGACGTCAACCGCCTCGCCGACGACGAACCGCGACCTGACGGGCGACGGGCTCGCGCTCTTACCGAGATACTTCTGCGCGGTCCAGCTCAGGTAGTCACCGTAGGTCTGTCGGGGCACGAACCGCTCCCGCAGATCGATCAGCGGCACCGCCTCGAACTCCGGCCGTTCGCGTACCCAACCCAAGAAGTGATCGGGTTCGTCGGGAAAAGCTGACATATTGCGGACGGCGACATTCAGCAGGTATTCGGGACGGCGCCTTCGGTAGGCGACTCCTCGGCCCGGCGGCGTCCGCTCGTTGACGATCGTGATGTCGACGCGTTCCTCGGCGAGACGTGCGAGGTTCACCGCGGTCATCGTGCCGCTGAACCCTCCGCCCACGACGACTACGCGTGCGGGTCGGGAAGGTTCTAGCGGCCTCAACTCCTGCGCCATGCGAGTAGGTCACACACCGCATCGGATTCTGTCACGGGTTTGGCGCGGGGGGGTTTAAAGTCCAGTCAACACTTGAGGCCGAGGTGCACGGTGGTTGGCCGGGCAAGGTTGGGCACTTCGGTCAACGGATTACCGGTCGGCGGCGGGCTGGTCTGCATCGTGCGCACCGACGTCACCGTGCACTGCTCCAGGGGCCCCGTGCCGACCTTGTTGACCAGGACGCGGTTGCCGTTGGCATGTAGCCGCGCAATGGTTTCGTTTGCGTTCGACGGTCCACTCGGTGCAGCGGTTGCGACGCCGGAACCGAGCGGGATTGCAACTGCGCTGATGAGCGCAGCCCCCGCAATTGTCTTGATTGTCATAAGATTTCGTCTCCTTATCGGATGGCGACTGTTCATTGCACTTCCGACATTAGCGTCGCCGATCCGGAGATCGCCACGAATTCATGTGCCACGCATAGGAATTCAGTGCATCACCGCATTACTGGGCGAGGCGTCGAAGCTGTCGATGCACGTAGGCTGGATGCGCAACGGTGCGGCACTGGCAATGTCGTAGAACACCCCGATCACGTCCAGCTCGCCCGAGCGATGAGCATCGGCGACCAGAGGGTGGCGCACCAGGGCCTCGGTCTGCGTCAGAACGTTGACCATGCTGAGCTGATCGACGACGCTGAACCCTGCCCGGGCGGCATCCTGCGCCAACGGATGGCGCCCGTTGTCGTAGACAGCCACAGCCCTGAGACCATGTTCCAGCCAGGCGTGCAGTTGCTGTTCACCCGCCGTGCGCGGGATGCCGCCCGACAGCAGGGTGTGCATGGCGCCGCAGCTCGAGTGGCCGCAGACGACGATCGAGGAGACGTGTAGCTTTTCGACGGCGAACGCGATCGCCGCCTCGATCGATGCGTCCTGCTGGTCTGCGGGCACCAGGTTGCCGACGTTGCGCACCGTGAACAGGTCACCCGGGCCGGAACTGGTGATCACATTCGGCACGATCCGCGAGTCGGTGCACGTGATGAACAGCGTTTCGGGGCGCTGCGCATGGGCGAGGCCTTCCATATGCGGGCGCAGCACCGGTGCCGTCCGGCGCTGATAGACCTCGAGTCCGCTCACCACGGATGAATGCCCGGTTCCATTGCGCCGCTTGCCGATCAAGTGTCCGTTCTGCCAAGAACTCCACGGCATCAGGCCGGGCCGCACGTCGGTGCCTTTGATCTCCCGCACCGGCGGCCCATGCAACGCGCTGTCCATGTCGACCGCGCCGAGCTCGCGGATGTGCACGGTGCCGCCGGACGCGCAGTGCTGTTGACGCCAGTTGTCGATGGCCTCACGCGTCGCGTGGTCGATGAAGTCAACCGACAGTTCCACGGTGGCATTCGTTCCGGCGGGAACCGAATCGAGAACCCCGGTGAGCTGAGGCAGCGACAAAAAGCTGCAGGACCCCTCGATGACGACACGCCATGTGCCGTCGTCATCTGTTTCGGCGCGGATCTGCGTACGCACGACCCGCCACACCGTCAGCGCGACGGAAAGAACCAAACCGATCAGCACACCCTCGAGCAGGTTGAGGAACACGACGCCGGCCACCGTGACGGCATAGACCGTGATGTCTCCTGTCTTCAGCGCTGTCTCGATGTGCGCGCGCTTGACCAGCTGGACACCGATCATGACAAGCAGGCCGGCCAGCGCGGCCATCGGAATCATCTCGGCCATGCCGGCGAACGGCAGGGCGAAGGCCAAGACCCAGACCCCGTGCAGGATCGCCGATGCACGGGTCTTCGCCCCGGCGTTGACGTTCGTCGAACTCCGCACGATCACCCCGGTCACCGGCAGGCCGCCCAGCGTCCCGGACACCATATTGGCGGTTCCCTGCCCGACGAGCTCTCGGTCGAAGTTGGTGCGGTGTCCTGGCCGCATCTTGTCGACCGAGACGGCCGACAGCAGGCTCTCGACGCTGGCGATCAACGCGACCGTGAGGACGCCGACCGCGAACGCTCCCCATTTGCCGTCAGGCAGGCTGGGCAGCGCGACCGCATCCAGCAGCGAGCCGTCCAGTTGAACCCGGTCCACGTTCAGCGCCAAGACCGCCGCGATCAGCGTTGCGGCGAGGACCGCGACGAGGGGGCCGGGCACCTTGCCCACCGGTCCTGGCACCCGGCGCCAGGTGATGAGGATGGCGATCACCAGCAACCCGAGCGCCATGTCGGGGCCGTGTGCGGCCATGATCTGGCCGGGCAGTTGTGTCAGGTTCTGCCACGCCGAACTGTGCGACTCGCCGCCGAGCAGCACGTGGACCTGCTGCAACGCGATGGTGAGGCCGATGCCCGCCAGCATCGCGTGGACGACGACAGGTGAGATGGCCAGGGCCGCCCTGGCGACCCGCGACAAACCGAACAGCACCTGAAGCACGCCGGCGGCGACGGTGATGGCGCACGTCACCTTCCACCCGAACTCGGCGACCAAGCCCGCGACGATCACGGTCAGGCCGGCGGCAGGTCCGCTGACCTGCAGTGCGGAGCCGCCGAGCGCGCCGGCGACGATGCCGCCGACGACCGCTGCAATGAGGCCGGCAAGCGGTGGTGCGTCGGAGGCGATCGCGATGCCCAGCGACAGTGGCAGAGCGACGAGGAAGACCACCAGCGAAGCGGGCACGTCATACCGGAGGAGTGGCCTCAGGCGAGTCTGGAACGCGGGTTGGCGGGTGGCCTCGCCGGCGTGGGTCGATTCAAGCAAGCTCGGACTCCTGACACTGGGTCTGACGAAAACAATTGCACGGCAGCTACTTACGGTGCCGTCAAGATCAATGGTCAAGCGCCAGAGTATTTGTGACCGGTTGGGCTGGTCAACGAATCCATATCGGGCTCATATGAATGTCGTGCCGATCACAGCGGCGGTGCGGCCCACGATGTCTGGCACAGCGATGCTGGCCGCAAATATCGTTGCGCCACAACAAGATCAGCGATGCTCGCCGCTTACCGCGCTCTGGGCCGGGTTTGGATGTGGGAGACATTTCTGAGAATCGGCTATGAATTCCGTGACAACTTTCTGAAGGGTTCGCAAAATTGAGTTATGACGCCGTTGTCGGTTGCCCCTCGCTCCCACCAACCACGAACCGCCGTCCTCGGGCAACTTCCGCCCATCCGCAGGGTCGACGGGTCACCGATCCGGGTTCTGCTGGTCGACGACGAACGAGCGTTGACCAATCTGGTCAAGATGGCGCTGCATTACGAGAGCTGGGCTGTCGACGTGGCGCACGACGGCGCCGAAGCGCTGGCCAAGTTCGAATCGTGCGAGCCCGACGTCGTCGTACTCGACATCATGCTGCCCGACCTCGACGGATTGCAGATCCTGCAGCGCATCCGCGCCGCCGACTCCTACACACCGGTGCTCTTTTTGACCGCTCGTGACTCGGTCAGCGATCGTGTCAGCGGGTTGACGGCCGGTGCCGACGACTATCTGACGAAGCCATTCAGTCTCGAGGAGTTGGTTGCCCGCCTGCGCGGTCTGCTCCGGCGAGTTGGTGAAACCACACCCGTCGACGAGGAGACGCTGCGCGTCGGCGACCTGGTCCTCGAGGGTGCCAGCCGCCAGGTCAGCCGGGCGGGCGAGGCCATCCAGCTCACAGCGACGGAGTTCGAGCTGCTTCGGTATCTCATGCGCAACCCGCGCCGGGCCATCAGTCGCGAAGAAATCCTCCAGCGGGTATGGAACTACAGCTTCGGCGGTAAGACCAGCATCGTCGACCTCTACATCTCCTATCTGCGCAAGAAGATCGACGCGGGCCGGGAACCCATGATCAAAACCGTCCGCGGCGTGGGCTATCTCCTGCGCTCCACCACGTGAGAGCGCGCACCACGCCGTGGTGGCGGCCGCGCACGCTCAGCAGGCAGCTGATGTTCGGGGTGTCGGCGCTCGTGAGCATCGTCGTGCTGATCGTCGGCGGGCTCGCCATCTCCACGTTGCGCGACTACGTCACCGCCATGAGCGACTCCCAGGTGATGCACTCGTTGGCCGCCTTCAAGCACACCTATGGCGTCGAGCATGTCGCGACTAAAGACGGCAACGAGCGCCTGACCGCCTACACGGGCCAGGCAGCAGGGAATCTCATCGCGGTCAAGATCGGCGACCGTGTCGTGCAGTCCGCGATGTTCGACGACGACGGACCACATCGGGCGCCTGAGGAAGCGGTGACCGCGCTCGAATCGTTGCATCAGATCGGAACTCAGCCCACCACCGTCGTTCTCGGCGACATGGGTGCATACCGAATTGCCGGCGTCGACGGTGGGAACGGCGAGCGGCTCATCTCGGCGGTCTCGCTACGCAGTGCGCACGAAGTAATCGCGACGAAGGTGAAGCTGGTCGCGGCCATCACCATAATCGCCGCGGTCCTGGCGGCCGCCGGGACGGTACTGCTGGTGCGTCAGGCACTGCGGCCGCTGCGCCGGGTTGCCGCCACTGCGGCGAGCGCGGCCGACATTCCGTTGGCCGGCGACGACCACCGGATCACGTCATGGGTCAGGAGATCCGATTCGAATCCCGACCACGAGGTGGGTATCGTTGGCGAGACGTTGAATCGTCTTCTCGCAAATGTTGATTCGGCATTGGCGGCCCGAGCGGAATCCGATCGCCGGATGCGGCGCTTCCTGACCGACGCCAGCCATGAACTGCGAACGCCGTTGGCGGCGATTCACGGCTATGCGGAACTCACCCGCCAAGACAGCGCGTCTCTGCCAGCGACGACCGAATACGCTCTGGCGCGCATCGAATCCGAATCACGCCGCATGGCGGCGCTCGTCGACGACATGCTGCTGCTGGCGCACCTGGATGAGGGACGAGCGTTGGAGATCGAGCGGATGGACTTCGTCGAGGTGGTCGCCGATGCTGTCAACGACGTGGCGGTGACCGCGCCGAATCACCGATACGTGACCGAATTGCCGGATGAGCCGATGTGGTTGGACGGCGACAGATCACACCTGCATCAGGTGGTGACGAACCTGCTCGTCAATGCGCGTAATCACACCCCGCCCGGCGTGACGGTCACCACCACGTTGCGCAGAGTTCCCGACGCACTCGCCGACACCGCCGAGCTCGTGGTCGTCGACGACGGCCCGGGCATCGAATCACGACTGCTGCCAGACCTATTCGGCCGATTCGTTCGCGCGGACAAGTCGCGCTCCCGGGACATGAACAGCACCGGGCTCGGCTTGGCCATCGTGAAATCCATCGTGGAGGCCCACGGCGGGGTTGTTGGCGTCGAGTCGCGGCCGGGCCACACCGAATTCAGAGTCCGGTTGGCGATGGCTCGGGCGCGGACGTCGGTCGGCGTCGTCTAGTCGCCGCGGTGCAGGAAGCCGTGCAGCGTCGCCTGCACGAGTTCGTCGACGATCGCGTCGCGCGACGGCGGCCTGGTGCCGAAGAAAGTCGACCGCAACGCCACCATGCCGACGATCATCGCCATCGTCGAGTGCGCAGGCAGGTCCGGCTGGCTGGAGTGCATGCCACGCAACTGCATGCCCTCCCCGCTGATCTGACCGAGCACACCGAGCGCCCGCCGGATATCCGCGATGCCCGCCTCGCCCATCTCCTCGTCACTGAATGCCTCCGACGCGACCAGGGTCAGGAGCAGACCGCGATGCTCGACCACGACGTCATAGACCTGCTCGACGAAGTGGCGGGCCAGCTCGTCCTCGTCGGTCTCCTCGGGTACGAGCGTCTGCCATGTCCGCGCAAAGTCGTCGACGATGTTGGTGAAGGGCAGCACCAGCGCCTCGCGGAACAATCCGGCTTTGGAGCCGAAGTGCCGGAAGAGAAGGTATTCGGTGACACCGGCGCTCTCGGCGATCTCGCGGGTCGTGGTGCTGCGATAGTCCTTGCGCGCGAACAATTCGCGGGCGGCGTCCAGTAGAAGCCTGCGCGGTTCTCCGCGCGGCCTACGTACCGGCGCCGCGGAACTCTTGGTGACCTTCCGCGTCCTTGGCGACTGCCGTTGCGACACGGTCACTCACGATAGTCGGCCTTGACCAGGCGATTCTAATAGTGTCCACTATTACCAGAGTGGAAGGGGGCGGGACGTGGGCCAACTCATCATGCTGGGCACGTTGTTCGGCCTGATCGTCGTGATCTTCGTGCTGGTTGTGTACTTCGACCCAGAAGCGCGCGGCACGACCACCGGCGAGCGCGACCGATGAATACGGAGCTGACCCCGTTGCTAACTGGCGCGGTGATCTTCGGATGGGCCAGCGGCATCCTGTTCACCGCTGCCGGTGTCTACCTGAGTATCCGTCGCCGCCGCGTGCATCCGCTGCTGTTGCTCTGCATTTCGGCGATTTCGTTCTCCTGGATCGAGGCGCCGTATGACTGGGCGATGTACGCACAGTTCCCACCCGCGCTCCCACGCATGCCGTCGTGGTGGCCGTTGAACATGACGTGGGGCGGGTTGCCGTCGTCTGTTCCACTTGGCTACATCGGTTACTTCTGCCTGCCCGCCGTGATCGGCGCGACGCTGGGCCGGCGGCTGAGCGCGCGCTTCGGATGGCGCAGGCCGATCACGCTTCTCGTGGTAGGACTCGTGGTCGGGTTCTGCTGGGCGCTGTTGTTCAACGCCGGCCTCGGAGCACATTTGGGTGTCTTCTACTACGCCTACGTGATCCCGGGACTGGGGCTGTTCGAGGGAACGTTGCATCAGTACCCGATCTACGACGCGATCGCGATGGGCGTGCAGATGATGGTCTTCACCTACCTGCTCGGCCGCACCGATGCGCAAGGGCGCAACGTCATCGAGATGTGGGCCGACAAGGTGTCCAGGACGCGCGTGCAGTCGACGGTGCTGTCCATCGTCGCGGTGATCGTCATCGGGAACGCGCTCTACGCCGCGGTTTTCGCGCCCCACCTCGTCACCAAACAACTGGGCTACGTGACCTCGGGTACGGGGGAGCAGCTGTTCCCCGGCGTGCCGAACCAGCCTCGATAAGGGAGGACCTGTGACGGTCAAGCTCTACTATGACCCCTTCGACCATGCAATCGATGACGATCCGTATCCGGTGTGGAAGCGGATGCGGGCCGAAGCGCCGTTGTATTTCAACGAGAGGTACAACTTCTACGCGCTGAGCCGATACGACGATGTCGCTCGTGCGCTTCCCGATTGGCAGACCTACCGTTCGGGGAAGGGAACCACCGCAGACATTCTGTTCAGCGGCGTCGAGGTGCCGCCGGGCATTCTGCTGTGGGAAGACCCGCCGTTACACGATCTGCACCGGCGGCTGCTGTCGCGTGTGTTCACGCCGCGACGCATGCTCGCGGTGGAAGGCCTGGTGCGCGAATTCTGTGTCAGCGCACTGGATCCGCTTCGCGACGCCGACGGCTTCGACTTCGTCACCGATCTCGGCGCCTTCATGCCGATGCGGACGATCGGTTACCTGTTGGGCATCCCCGAGGAAGGCCAACAGCAGATCCGCGATCGCAACGATCAGAGCATCACGGTGGATCCGGAGCAGGGAGACCTCAGCGAGACCATCATTGCGGATTCGATCGCGCTGTTCGCCGACTACATCGATTGGCGGGCCACGCATCCGTCCGATGACCTGATGACGGAGCTGATCAACGCCGAGATCGAAGAACCCGGCGGTACTCGCCGTCGGCTCGAACGCACCGAAGTGCTCGCCTACACCGCAATGATCGCCGGGGCCGGCAACGAGACCACGGCCCGGCTGGTCGGTTTCATGGGCCAGCTGCTCGGCGACCATCCCGATCAGCGCCGCGAACTCGCGGCGGATCCGTCGTTGATACCCTCGGCGGTCGAGGAGACGCTGCGTTACGAGCCGCCCTCACCGGTGCAGGCGCGCTATGTGGCCGCCGATGTCGAGCTGTACGGGCAGACGGTGACCGAGGGCTCCTACATGTTGTTGCTGAACGGTTCGGCCAATCGCGACGAGGCGAAATTCGACGACCCCGACCATTACGACATTCACCGCACGGGCGGCCATCTGAGCTTCGGGCAGGGCCTGCACTTCTGTCTCGGCTCGGCCTTGGCGCGACTCGAGGGGCGGGTGGCGTTGGAAGAGGTGCTCAAGCGTTGGACCGACTGGGAGGTCGACTACGACAATGCCAGCCGGGCGCGGACGTCGAGTGTGCGGGGCTGGGCGCGGTTGCCGGTGCGAATCGCCCGTTGATCTCGAATCATTGCGGCTAGGCCGGGTTGAACGCTCCACGTGGGATCGTCAGCGGCAGGTCGACCGAGCTCAGCAGACCCGGCTCGGCCGCAACGACATACGGCACCGCATTCACGACGCGCATCGCCGTCGCGACCATCGCACCCGCGCCGGACGTCATACCTTCGATGCCGGCCTTGCGGCGATCGCGAAGGGTGACGTCGAAAGCGCAATCAATATCGGGCTGACCGGTGATCACCACGCGGTAGCCGAGGGCGTTCGGCAGTGTCGGCCAGTGCGGCCCGACATCGGGCGCCAGCCGGGTGACATGTTCGATGACGATTGCCTCGCGACCGTCCACCACACCGATCGCCTGCATCCGCAGGGCACCGCAGGTGCCGGCCTCCACGGTGCCCATCGCCACCTCCAGCGTCCGCTCGGTGACCGCTCGGTCGAACGTCTCGCGGATCTCGGTCACCTCGACGCCGAGCGCCTCGGCGACCATCCGGATCTGGCCCTGCCACTCGCCGGCAATCGCACCGGGGAACCCGATCCACGGCTGATAGTCGAGCGGACGTCCGAAACCCATTGCGTCGCTCATGATGTCGGGCACACCGTAGTCGTCGTACAGCCCGATCTCGTAGGCGTGGATCTTCTCGATCTGTGACGACTGGGTGGCCAGGACCAGCGGCAGATAGTCGGCGGCGAACCCCGGCTCGATGCCCGACGCGTACAGCGACACCCCGCCTTGCGTGGCCGCCCCGACCAGTTGCTCGCGCCACTCGGCCGGTTCGTAGGCGTGCGGATTGACCAGCCGCGTCGTGCTCGTCGTCACCACGTTGATGCCCGCCTCGAGCAGCCGCAGATAATCCGGGACCGCGCCGGCGTCACGCTCGGGTCCGCTGGCCGCATACACCACGCAGTCCGGCCGCAGGCCGATCAACGCCTCGGCATCGTCGGTGGCCGTGATCCCGATCGGTTCTCCACCGGCGAGTTCACCCGCGTCGCGCCCGACCTTGTCCGGCGTATGCACCCACACACCGACAAGGTCGAGGTCGGGCCGGCGATGCACCGCGTCGACCGCGATGGACCCGACGCCTCCTG